>JAFZIY010000017.1 GCA_017554105.1 Prevotella sp.
CTTAGGCATCTGCGCGGGTTTCCTTGTAACGGTCTTTAACTGGAAAGAAGAATAGATTGTGCCATCCTGACCGGCCACCGCAAACTGATGTGACTGCTGTGTTGATCCATCGGGCTGGGTGGCCACTGAGTCTTTCTTTATTGCCCGACGCTCTGTCCTGTTCACATCTTTCTCCAGATAGCGTAAAGTCTCATTGAGTTCAAGGTGTCGTGAAGCCTGATAGAGTGAGCGCTTGACAGACTCGTCAAACTGTTCCTTCTTCATCTTCACCATCTCTTCGATGTAACTGAGCTGCAAGAAGAGCAAAGCCAGGAAGCTGAGCCCCATCACAGTCGCTATCGTCCATATCGTTCTTTTCTTCATATCGTGATGCGTCTCTCTTGGAGGCGCTGAGAATTCGTTTGTCGTTTACAATTGCAAAAGTAACATCTTTTCTCTTTTGTTGTAGTTTTTAAGTTAATTATTTTGGTTAACTTTGATTTAATTAACCATTTTTCTGCTTTTTATTTAATAAATATCAATCATACAAGAAATTGTCGTCTCCACAATGTACGACAAGTGAACATAAGTTCAATGATACTCTTTTATATGGAACTGACTGTAAGACATAGTAAAGCATGGTAACATCAGTCGCAACCATATTTGTTAATAATGTAAAAAAAGAAGAAATAACCATAGTATTATACAAATGAACAGCGTTTTTTTTCTTATTTTTGTAAGCAGAACCGTAATCAATTATTTATAAAACTATGAGAAAAGTATTATTAGTAGCAGCCACGATGTTGTGTGGTATGTCTGCTTCAGCCCAATTAGCTGACACCACTTCCATCGCATTGGACAATGTTGTAGTAACAGGAACACGTAATGCTACGGACGTGCGCCATCTGCCAATGACAATTTCCGTGGTAAGTCGTGAGAAACTTACCGAGAACCAACGTATAAATGTGCTGCCCACACTAGCTGAGCAAGTGCCCGGACTATTCGTAACATCACGCTCAATGATGGGTTATGGCGTCAGCGGAGGTGCTGCTGGTGGTATTAACCTTCGCGGTATTGCATCAGGAACGGGGCAACTGTTGGTGCTTATCGATGGACATCCTCAGTATCAGGGAATCTACGGGCACTCCATCTCAGACAGTTATCAGACGATGATGGCAGAGCGTGTTGAAGTATTGCGCGGTCCTGCATCGGTACTTTACGGCTCAAACGCCCTGGGCGGTGTCATAAACATCGTGACACGTGGAATGAAAAGAGATGGTGTGCACACACATATAAACCTTGGTGCTGGCTCCTGGGGAACATTCCAGGCCGAAGCAAGCAACCAATTCAGAAGTGGTAAGTTCTCGTCAACGGTTGCCGCTCAATATAGCCGAACAGACAACCACCGTCCCAGAATGGGATTTGAGCAATATGGCGGTTACATAAAACTTGGTTACGACATCGACGACCACTGGACTACTTTCGCCGATGCAGACATCACACACTTCAATTCCTCTTATCCCGGACCAGTGACGACACCAAAATATGAGGCTGACCAGTGGATAACTCGTGGTGTAATAACAGCAGCAGTGGAGAACCACTATGCTCGCACGAGTGGAAGACTGAGCGTATATCACAACTTCGGACGTCACAAGATAAACGACGGATACGATGAGGGCAAGTCGCCTCAGAAGAGTCTGTTCCGCTCTAACGACGCGCTTACAGGCATATCATGGTATCAGAGCGTGAATCTTTTCGAGGGCAACCGCATCACGGCAGGTGTTGATTACCAACATATATATGGACGCGCTTACTATACCGACCGAGAGACTGGTGAGGAAACGCCACCTTCTATGGCAACAACACGTCAGCACATGAATGAGATTGCAGGTTATGTTGATTTCCGTCAGGACATTCTCCCGTGGCTCACCGTGGATGCAGGAATACGTCTCGACCACCACTCTGTATCAGGAACTGAATGGATTCCACAAGGAGGTGTCGTGGTACGTCCTATTGACGACGGAGAGTTTAAGGTCATGGTAAGCAAGGGATTCCGTAATCCAACAATGAAGGACATGTATCTCTATAAACCTGCTAATGACGAACTGAAGCCTGAGAGGATGATGAGTTACGAATTGTCGTGGAAGCAGCGAATGCTTGAAGGTAATCTCACCTATGGCATCAATCTCTTTCTCATCAAGGCTGACAACCTGATACAGACAGTGGAGATGAAGAATGTAAACACAGGAAAACTGCTTAACAAGGGTATTGAGGCAGAACTCTCATACCGCATAAACAGCAACTGGAGCGTGAATACAAACCACAGTTATCTTCACATGAACAACCCTGTTGTGGCTGCACCACAATATAAGGGATATATTGGTGTCAACTGGAATTGCTGCAAATGGTCGGCAACTGCAGGACTACAACAGATTTGCGGACTTTATACCATCATCGGAGCAGACGAGAACAAAGAGTCATTCACCCTCCTCAACGCTACTGTGGGTTATCAGGTACTCAAGAACTTAGGCCTATGGGTAAAGGGAGAGAATCTGCTTGCACAGAAGTATGAGGTTATCAGTGGCTATCCTATGCCTCGCGCTACATTCATGGGTGGGGTGAATATTAAATTTTAAACAAAACAATAAACCACTAACAAAACAAAACATGAAAAAGATTCTATTATTAATCACCATTGTGCTGATGAGCATTGGCGCGCAAGCACAAAGTAAAGTATACTTTATCAGAGACATCTCTCCCGAGTCTCTCGTTAAAATATACAAGGCTCTGGGTGTGGAAGCAAAGGGAAGAGTGGCCGTAAAGATTAGTACCGGCGAAGGAGGGAACCCGCACTACCTCAAGCCGACACTGATAAGGAACCTCGTGGAAGAGGTGAATGGTACCATTGTGGAATGCTGTACGGCTTATGGCGGTACACGTCAGGATAAAGAGAAGCATTGGCAAACAATACATGAACATGGCTTCGACAGCATCTTCGCTGTTGACATTATGGACGAGTACGACCAGATACGCATTCCGATAAAAGACAAGAAACATCTGAAGTATGACATCGTGGGCGGTCATCTTGCAAACTACGACTACATGATCAACCTCGCTCACTTCAAGGGACATACAATGGGTGGTTTCGGAGGCGTACTGAAGAATGCCAGCATAGGCGTGGCAAGTACAGCAGGCAAATGGTATATTCACTCTGCCGGCGTGTCTCAAGACCATTGGGTGACAGCACCACAGGACGACTTCCTTGAGTCGATGGCTGCGGCGGCACAGGCGGTGCATGAATACATGCAGGGTAAAGTGATATACATCGATGTTATGAACAACATGAGCGTTGACTGCGACTGCGACGGACACCCTGCAAAGCCCGAACTGCTTGACATGGGAATATTGGCAAGTCTCGACCCCGTTGCTCTCGACCAGGCATGTCTGGACAAGGTATTCAACCACAACGGAAAACCTGGCGACGACAACAAGCCTCTCATTGCCCGCATCAACCGTCAGCACGGCACGTATATCACCGACTATGCTGAGCAGATAGGACTGGGAAGTAAAAAATACAAGATTATTGAAATCAAATGAAATGTAAGAGGTATGAGGTAAGAAGCAAGAGGTATGAGAAAACTCGCGAGTCGTGAACTCTAGTCAATTCTCTTACCTCTTGCTTCCTACCTCATACCTCAACAAATAAAAGAACCGCTCGTTTGAGCGGTTCTTTTATTATTATTCTTCTTCTGCAGCTTCTGCCTCGTGCTGCTTGATGAGTTCGTTCTGGATGTCTGTTGGAACGAGTTCGTAACTTGCGAACTTGGTAGAGAACGAAGCACGACCACCAGTGAGAGAACTCAGTGCAATAGAATAGTTTGAAAGTTCCTTCAAAGGAATCTTTGCAGAGAGTTTCTGATAACCAGCCTCGCTGTCCATACCCATGATGAGGGCACGACGTCCTTGCAGGTCACTCATAACATCGCCCATATAGTCAGCAGGAACGAATACCTCGAGATCATAGATAGGCTCCAGAATCTTCGGTCCAGCGTTCTTGAATGCCTCAGCGAATGCCTGACGTGCTGCAAGCATGAACGAGAGCTCATTAGAGTCAACCGGGTGCATCTTACCATCATATACCACAACGCGAACGTCACGAGCATATGAACCGGTGAGTGGTCCCTGCTCCATGCGAGCCATGATACCCTTCAGGATTGCAGGCATGAAACGTGCATCAATAGCACCACCGACAACAGAGTTAAGGAATACGAGCTTACCACCCCATTCGAGGTCAATCTCTTCCTTGTTCTTGATGTTCATGCGATACTCCTGACCACCGAACTTATAAACGGTAGGATCTGGCATGCCCTCTGCATAAGGCTCTACGATAAGGTGAACCTCACCAAACTGTCCGGCACCACCCGACTGCTTCTTGTGGCGATAGTCGGCACGTGCTGACTTGGTGATAGTCTCACGATAAGGAATCTTTGGCTCATCATACTTTATCTGTATCTTCTCGTTGTTCTCCATACGCCACTTAAGAGTGCGCAGGTGGAACTCGCCCTGTCCGTGAACGATGATCTGCTTCAGTTCCTTCGACTGCTCAACAACCCATGTCGGGTCTTCCTGACGCATTCTTGTCAGGGCAGCCATCATCTTCTCAGTCTCGCTTTCGTTGATCGCCTTCACAGCACGAGAATACTTCGAGTTTGGATACTTAATGAAATCGAAACGATACTCAACGTCCTTGTCATTCAAGGTATTGCCAGTCTTCACATCCTTCAGCTTAACGGTACAGCCGATGTCACCTGCACAAAGCTCGTCAACAGGCTGACGGTTTGCTCCTGCACATACATAGATACTTGCTATGCGCTCCTTTGAGCCACGGTCAGCATTAGTCAGGTCAACACCTGCCTTGAGTGTACCACTCATTACCTTGAAATAGGAAACCTCACCGATGTGTGGTTCCATACCTGTCTTGAAGAAATAGATTGATGTAGGAGCGGTGCTGTCAGCAGCTACTTCCTCACCACGTGTATTATGAATCTTTGGCATGTCGCTCACAAAAGGAACTACGTTGCCAAGGAACTCCATCAGACGGCGTACGCCCATAGACCTTCCACCGCATACGCAGAATACTGGGAAAATGCTACGTGTAACAAGACCCTTGCGGATGCCCTCACGCATCTCGTCTTCTGTCAGCGACTCCTCCATGAAGAACTTCTCCATCAGAGCCTCATCGTTCTCTGCGGCAGCCTCTACGAGTGCAGCGTGCAACTCCTTTGCCTTATCCATCTCCTCTGCAGGGATCTCCTCAATGATTGGAGCACCACCCTCTGGCTTCCAAGAATACTTCTTCATCAACAGCACGTCGATAAGAGAGTTGAAGCCAGGACCAGTAGCGATAGGATACTGCACCTGTACGCACTTCGGACCATAGATATCCTTCATCTGTGTCATCACAGAGTCGAAGTCGCAGTTCTCACGATCGAGCTGGTTTACAAGGAAGATTACTGGTTTCTTTAACTTTTCTGTATAGCGGAAAATATTCTGTGTTCCAACTTCAGGACCATACTGTCCGTTGACAAGCACCAATGCCTGGTCGGTAACGTTGAGGGCAGTGATTGCGCCACCCACGAAGTCGTCGCTTCCAGGACAGTCGATGATGTTCAGCTTCTTGTTGTTCCACTCCACATTGAATACCGTAGAGAACACGCTATATCCGTATTCCTGCTCTACGGGGAAATAATCGCTCACTGTGTTCTTTGCTTCTACTGAGCCACGGCGCTTGATTACTCCGCTTTCGAATAACATACTCTCGGCAAGTGTGGTCTTGCCGCTACCCGCACTGCCAAGCAGCGCAATGTTTTTGATTTCGTTAGTTTGATATACTCTCATATCAGTAAGATTTAGGTTTATATTAGATTGCTTTTTCTTAAGTGGGGGTTAAAGTTACTGCTTTTAATTAAAAAATGAGAAGCGGGAAAAGAAAAAAGAAAAATGTTTAACGTTATTTTACATTCCAAAGATAATTCTTTGCCAAGGTTTAACGTTTTTAGAATAGGTGAAATCATTATACATACATATTCCATTCTGCCAGAGCCGATGCATATACTGCGGTTTCTACAGCACCACCCTGCTGGCGCTGAGAGACGAATATGTAGCAGCCGTGGTACGTGAAATGACAATGCGTGAACCTGGCAGCGACATCTGCACCATCTATCTGGGTGGCGGCACGCCGTCGCAATTGTCAACAGGACAGTTGCGTACACTCTTATATAATATTAATAAGGTGTATCACGTGATGCCAGATGCCGAGATTACTATCGAATGTAACCCCGACGACATCGACGAGGAATATGCTATGGAGTTGGCAGATATAGGCTTCAACCGTGTAAGTCTCGGAGCACAGACATTCTCCGACGAGCAGTTGCGCAGAATAAAACGACGACACAATGCCAAACAGGTGGACAATGCCGTCAATCTATTACGCAAAGCCGGAATCAACAACATCAGCATCGACCTGATGTTCGGTTTCCCCGACGAGACACTAAGCCAATGGGAAAGCGACATCCAGCATGCCATAGCACTCCAGCCGCAGCATATCTCAGCATATAGTTTGATGTACGAGACGGGCACACCACTTCACCGCATGCTCATCGAGGGCAAGATTAGAGAAACCGACGAAGACCTTTCGCTACAGATGTTCGAGACACTCGTCTCCGGTCTAACCGCCGCAGGCTACGAGCATTACGAGATTTCAAACTTCGCCAAGACCTCTTTCCGTTCACGCCACAACAGCAACTACTGGCACGACGTGCCATACATAGGACTAGGTGCTGCTGCCCATTCCTACAACATCCGACAACGCTCATGGAACGTAGCCGACATCAGGGAGTATATCCGCATCATGAACACTGGAAGTCGGCCCATTGAGGACTTTGAGACCATTGACAGCGACACTCACTATAACGATATCGTGACTACCGCACTACGCACACGAGAGGGAATAGAACTGGAAAGACTAACATCAGAGCAACGCGAATACCTACTCATAGCAGCCTATCCGATGGCAGAACGCGGTCTGCTTTCCATCACCGACACACATGTTCATCTTACTCATAGTGGCATTTTCGTCAGCAACACCGTAATGTCAGAACTGATGAAAGTATGACCTTATAATCCGCTTGCATATCTCTTGGTATCCAACTCATATCAAATGACCGAACAAAGTTAATAACATAGTCGAACAAAGTTAATAAGATTGTTCAACAAAGTTATTAACTTTGTTAGCCCATTTATATCAGTTTGAAAACTAGATATTTACAAAGGATGTTTTCTGAGGATAGAAATGGGGAGTGATAAATTCAGGCAAATCGACAAAAAATAACGGCAAAAGGGTTGCAATCTCATTTTTTTTTCGTATATTTGTCGAAAATTTCTGCGTCAATGTATTCATCTGACAATGATGAGGACCGACGCGGCCAGCCTTAAATTACGAATACTTATATAATAATAACTAAAAATCAAATTCTATGTCAGCATTAATTTCTGTAATTCCTATCGTCCTGCTCATTGTACTGATGATGGGTTTCAAGGTGTCTGGTTACAAGAGTGCGATGATTACACTTGTAGTAACGATTCTACTCGCCCTGTTTGCTGCTCCTGCAATGGGCATCATTCCTGAAAAATACACAGGTGTGTCCATTTTTGGCATCACACTGTGGTCGGTGATTGAGGGCTTCCTGAAGGCTTGCTTCCCGATTATCCTCATCATCATCTGCGCCATTTTCAGTTACAACATCCTGTGTGAGACAAAGGAGATTGAAACGATCAAGACCCAGTTTATACAGATGACCTCCGACAAGGGTCTTCTCGTTCTGCTCCTTACATGGGGACTTGGCGGTGTGCTCGAGGGTATGGCTGGTTTCGGAACCGCAGTGGCCATTCCTGCTGCTATCCTCATTGGCTTGGGCTTCAAGCCGATGTTCTCCGCCGTTATCTGTCTTGTTGCCAACACTGTTGCCGTGGGTTTCGGTGCCGTAGGTCTTCCTGCCACCACGCTTGCCAACCAAGTGGCAGCCGAGGGAGTGGCATCGCCAGAAATGCTTTGCGAGGTAGCAACGTTCATTATCATACAGTTGGCACTGATGTTCTACATCACACCGTTCCTCATCCTTATGATGACCGACCGCAAGAAGATTGTAAAGAACATCACGCTGGCTTTGTTCGTGGGTACCTTCTCAATCATCGTTCAGTTCTGCTGCGCTCATTTCATCGGTCCGGAGACCCCTGCGATCCTTGGTAGTGTGGCTGCCATCATAGCAATGCTGATATACAACAAACTGTTTATCCGTGACGAGTCGCCTGCCGACGAGGTGAAAGTTGAGAAGAAGAAATTCGGTCTCAGCAAGACATTAAAGGCATGGAGCGTCTATGGACTCATCATTTTCTTCATCCTCATATCAAGCAAGATTATTCCAGCCATCAACGGCTTGCTGAACAGCAATCTCGTAACACAGTTCGACATGCCGGTAATAGGCAACACCTTCAAGTTCGGATGGATTTCCAATGCTGGTCTAATGATTTTCCTTGGTGCTGTTATTGGTGGTCTCATACAAGGACTCAGTTTCGGAAAACTGATGAAGATTCTCGCAAAGACGACAATCAACCTGCAGAAGACCGTCGTTACCATCTGCTGCCTTGTTGCAATGGCAATGCTGATGAACAATACTGGTATGACCAACGACATCGCCAAGGGTCTTGTAGCCCTTACCGGTGCTGCATTCCCGTTCTTTGCTCCGCTCATCGGTTCTATCGGAACCTTCGTTACAGGTAGTGCAACCAATGCGAACATCCTCTTCGGTAAACTTCAAGCGACAGCAGCGAGCGACCTTGGATTGGTTAACCAGAGTACCTTCTTCGGCGTAAGCGGAAACGAAACAAACTGGCTTGCAGCAGCCAACTGTGCCGGCTCCGAGGGAGGTAAGCTACTATCGCCCCAGAGTATCGCAATCGCTACCGCCGCCTGCGACATGGAAGGTCAGGATGGTGACATAATGAGAAAGACCATGCCATTCGCCATCTTCTGGATACTGATGAATGGTCTGATGGTATTCCTCGGACTGCATGTATTCTAAAATTATGAAGTTAAGGAGTTAAAGAATTTAAGGAGTTAAGACGAATGCATAGTGCTAATGTCTTAACTCCTTAAATTCTTTAACTACCCAAAAATTAGTTTATCTCCACATTGGTTATCTCCGAGTCTTTGCCGCGATAGATTATGTCAACCTTAAAATTGGCATAGTCGCTGTAAATGTAAAGCGGTAACTGCTCCTCATACTTCGGCTCATAATCGAATACCAAATGTATGGCGGTGCCTGAGAGATAGTTGTCTTTAGGCATCAGAGCACCCTCAGAGTCTATCTGGTGCACGGAGAATACGGGGTCTATCATTGTAAGTACCCGCGGTAACTCTATCTTTAGGTTGTTGTCAGGACGACTGAACCATGCTCCGATAGTGCCCCAGAAGCCTCTCCCCTCTTTCGGATCATCCTCCGGCTGCAATACGGTAATGCCCGAGAGCAGCGTTTCCTTCAGTTTCTGCGGTTCTATGGAATAGTGCTTCAGGAACTCTTCCTTGTCCTTCTCCACCCTTGTGTTGCGTCCATTGTTCTTTCGAGCAAAAGAGATGGCATGGCTCTTCTTGTAATTGGCGTCATCAACCCAGCAGATGCGGTCGTCGGTGATGGCAATGGCTCGTATGCGAGTGATGTCACCGTATTTCTTATCGTTGTAATTGAGCCTGACGGTGTCAAGATCGGCAGTGGAGTGCTTGCCTATGATATTCATTGTCTTCGGCACGCGCACCACGTCATACTCGTCCTTGTACATGTCAGTATAGTGAATGCACAGGAATACACGCACATTCTCAAGGTCTAGGTCAGAGCGGTTGTTTATCTTCACGCGAAGCAGTTCATCGTCACTCCAGAACAACCATTTCGACTCGGGTTCAACCTCCACATCGATGAACGAACTCTCGATGAGCAGTTGCTTGAAACTGCCATAAAGATGATCCTCACAGAACTGCATGTCAGAGAGCAGACCGTCATAAACGCCCTGGTTGCCACGACGGAAGAAATGCTTGAATATCTCGTCCTTACTCTGGTCAAGGTCACCCTTGTCAGCATGGTATTTCGCTTTCAGCAAATTAGGGCTGAAGAGTCCGTAACCTTCCATCTCCGAACGATAGAGACGAGTGAGATACTGTCCTTCAGGAGTCTTGTTCAGATAGGTACGTGCACGATAAGAATCAAGCATATCCTTCAAATGGTCTGCCTGACGAGGATACTCTATGGCTGCCTGATCGAAATAAGACATTGCCTGCTGCATGTTACCCGTCTGCTGCTTCAGTACTCCCTTCAACACCAGCGCCGGAGCCGTGCGGTCTGGGTAACGCTGCATGTAGTCGTCGAGCATCACATCTGCCTCCCACTGGGCGCCATTCATTCCCTGGACACGTTTTGGCATAGAGTCGGGAATCATCACTTCACCACTTCTAACAAGTGTGGAGTCGGCACTTTGGGCGCCGGATGAAGACTGTTGCGTGCTGACCTGTGGGCGTTGGATGTTCGATGATGTGGCAGATGTACCGTTACCTCCCATGATAAGGCTGAACGACTTCAGTAGCATCGCCTCGCCGTTGTTGGGATACTGGTCGAGTATCTTCTGCGAATGGGAAAGCGCACTCGTCGGCTGCCCTGAATAAAGGTCGATATATGCACGGTCTTTCTCCATGCAGATGCGGTCGTACTCACGCATATACTTATGATAGATGGGTGCATAATCCGACAGATACTGCATATATGATGCACGCAGTTTCTCTATGTCCTGACGAATCTCCGACTTCAGTTTCTTGTCTTTCTCGTATTGATTGAAAGCAGAGTTTGTGGCGCGGTCGGCATCTTCTGATGTCAGTATACTGAAGATGGCTATCGGATCGCCCATCGTTGCAAGTGCTATCTGTGCCACACTCTTGCCGTCGAGCGCACTACTGCCACCTGTCGCCGCACTACGTGCCAGCATCCACATGTCGCTCAACTGCTCGTCCATTACTTGCAGTTTATACATATACTGCAGTATGGGCAGCAGTTTCTGCTTCGCCTCGATGACATCAGGTGCAACGCCGGTATAGTCTTGCTGCGCCATGAGTTTCAGATACTCGTTGAAGTTCTTAGAGTTAGCCTGCGCCATCTCGAGCGCATTGATAACCCTAACTGTCTGCTCGATGTCGTAGTCCTCGTTGGTTGTAAGGTCGGTACGGTTAGTAAGTGCCTCGTATGCAGGCACAAACTTGTCCACAGGCTGATAGTGTTCAAGGTCAAGGGCACTCACCTCCTTCATCTTGTCTGTACATGCCGCAAGTATCAGCACCGCGACAACAATCATAAAACTGCTGATAAAACGTTTCATCATAATTGTATGAGTATTATTCGGGTGCGAAGATATAAAAAAGATTTGTCAACTCCAAATTATTTTTTTACTTAGATATCGATGCCGTATCCAAGAGTGAACATGAAAGTGCTGTTACGTGATGTGTCGTTAGCACCCTGATCTTTATAGATGTGGGTTAGCCCGATGTTGTAACGCACGTCAAAGCAAATATTCCTATACTCGTATGAAATGCCCACGGGAACAGAGAAGTTAAAACCATTCATCAAATCCTTATATTTACTGTCGACAAGTATTTCTGGCTGGACACCTACCTTTGCCGATAATCCATACTTTGTGGTAGCTACAAACATCAGCGGAACAATGATGTTGTTATGCTCCATTTTCAGTTTCTCGTCGAGTTCTGGCACATCGTCAAACTTAGTGCCTTGCTGACTGTAGAACACACCGCCACTAAGGGCAACGGCATTACTCATCTGATACTGCAACTCAGCACCTGCCACAATGCCTGCCTTGTACTTGGCATCGGCACGGCCATCCATAATACTACTGGAAGTAAAGAACACCTTGTCGCCAGTGAACTTTGAGAGCGTCATGCCCACTCGGGGATAAAGCGTGAGGGTTCCTACTGGTTTCTGAGCAGATGCAGAAACAACAACAAAAGAAAAAACAAATGCGATAAACAACTTCTTGATATTCATAATAAACGTTTTCTTTTATAAACGTTATGCTCATGTTTTTATTATAACATACGGAACAAAAAAGCACCGCCACTAGGACGGTGCTTGACTTTAAATATCAAAGAATATTCAGATTATTTGAACAGTTTCTGAGCCATCTGATAGAGACTGCGACGCCATGTAAGGAACTCATGAGCAGTTCCCTCTGAGATGTAGCTCTCTGCATTATATCCTGCAGCCTTAAGAGCGTCAACTGCCGATTTTACACGGTCTGGACCTTCCTTGCTACCACAGCTGATGAAGATATAGTCCACCTTGCGACCATTCAACTCCTCTGGAGTATAGATGCCACCACTAAGGATACAGTAGCTTCCAAATACCTCGGGACGTGCCAATGTGATGGCATGAGTCTCCATACCTCCCATTGAAAGACCTGCCATAGCACGGTTCTTCTTGTCTGCCTTGGTCTGGAAATGGCTGTCGATGTATGGTATGAGCTCGTCAACGAGTACCTTGCCGAAGTCATCACCAATCTTATTGCGGTCGAATCCCTGTCCGAAAACAATGTCATTGGTCATACCGTAGGTCATAACCACGATGAACGGCAGTGCCTTACCCTCAGCAATAAGGTTGTCCATGATGATGCCTGCCTTGCCCTGCTCTGGCCATGAGGTCTCGTTCTCACCCCATCCGTGCTGCAGATACAGAACAGGATAGCGTTTCTTGTCCTTGCCATAGCCAGCAGGAGTATAAACATATGCTGGACGCAACTGGTCACCATTTACCTTGCTTGGGAAGAGAATCTTCTGCACATTACCATGCGCAATATTAGTACGCTCCTCATAGAATGCCTGGTCGTGTGCAGGAACCTCCACACCACTCATCCAGCGTGAACCGCCATAGTAGCTGTTTGTACCTGGGTCAACAACAGTAGCACCATCTATTGAAAGTGTGTAATAATGGAAGCCCTCGTCTTCCGGAACCAATGTGGTGCCCATCCATGAGCCATCCTCCTGCTTGCGAAGCACGGTACCGCCCATACCACCACCATGACCTGCGGAAGCGATGACATAGCGTGCCTGCGGTGCCTCTACACGGAAACGAACATAACCCTGAGAGTTCACCTGTGGATACTTCTGACGTGGCTGGCATGTAGCACAAGGCACGAAATCTTCCTTGATAACTGCATTGTCAACTTCAGGATTGAAATCACGAACTACACGGTATGAGTTCTTTGGTTTCAGATCTTTGTCAAACAACAGAGGATAGTTGTTCGGACCAAGCCATGAGTCAGCATCACTAAGATTCCAGAATGTAACGCACTCCACCTTGTCGGCATGCTTGCGAAGCACCTTGAAAAGTGTGGCATACTGAGCCTCCTGAAGCAGTTTCTGATCACTGGTGATTACTGCGCCCTCGTTACGGCTGAAGCGCAGCTGTCCACCCATCTCCTGATTGACGCGAATGTCAAGCTCAGTCATATGGATATGGTCAACAATCTCAGAATACTTTGTGATTGCCTCATCGATTTCAGCCTCAGTAGGACCGTAGATATTGTAGTGTCCCTGCATTCCGATTCCATCGATAGGCACACCTGCAGCCTTCATCTCCTTTACCATGTTATAGATGCGGTCGCGCTTAACGGGGTCACACTCGTTATAGTCGTTGTAGAAGAGCAGCGCATTGGGGTCTGCCTCACGGGCATATTCGAAAGCCTTGCGTATGTACTCGTCATTGCCGCAGATCTTGTAGAAAGTCGATTCGCGAAGCGGCTGGTCTTTTCCCATGAATGGCGGACGACGCGGACCGTCAGCAATAGCCTCGTTGAAAACGTCCCAGCAGTAAACCACGTCCTTGTAGCGATTCACCACGGTAGTGATGTGCTCCTTCATTCTCTTGAAGAGCACCTCCTTGCTTACAAGATTGTGTTTACTGTCATAGAACATCCACTCGCACATTTGTGAGTGCCACATCAGATTATGTCCTCTAAGTTTGATTCCGTTCTGGCGGCAGAAGTTTGCGATGCGGTCGGCTGCCTCCCATGTCCATTTTCCTTCCTCGGGATGCACCATTGCCGGTTTCATGTCGTTCTCAGCGGTAATGCTGTTGAACTCCTTCTTCACCAAAGCAATCTGTGCCTCATCAGAGATATTGCGCTGATTCACGGCAACACCAATCATGAAGTACTTGCTATAGGAATCCTTCAGACTTCCCAAATCTTCTTTTTGCTGCTGCATCCATGGCTGGGCATTAACAGCCATAGCAGCAAAACATAATGCTGTTAAAAGAAATTTTTTCATATTATTTGATAAAAATTTAAAGATTAAGTATTTATATTTTCTCTTGTTTCAATTCCTTCATGTCACGTTTGCAAAGATAAGGAAAAAACATGATACATACGTGCCACAATGTAACAATTTCTTCACAATATGTATCTTTGGGCAAATGCGAAACAAATAGTAATGAACATAAAGACAAATTCATCAAAGGCCATAAAAAAGATGTTCCCAAGTTTTGCAACCTGGGAACTTAGATTAAACACTATCTAAAAGTATAATTCTTTACTACTAGAAATGGAACTTTAAGTCAACACCCATCTGAATAGGGTTACCGCGCTGTGCAAAATACTGGCCGGTGGAAGTGTTCAATGAGGCAAAGGTGTTATAGCGTGTATCCGTAAGGTTTCGTCCCCAGAGACTGAGCGTCATGAAACCAAAGTTCGCATCGGCATGAGCACCAAGTATGCAATAGAGTTTCTGAGAGTATGTATTTGCCTCGTCCCAATACGTCTTGCCCTGCGCATAGGCATTCGCTCCAATGGTTATGGCACGCAATCCACTGTCTGATACTGGGAAAGTGTAGTCGGCAAAACAACTTAGTGTATGCTCGGGAACAAAGGGCACGCGATTGTCCTTGTAACTGATAGTCACTTCCTTGCCATCAACAATCTCTGCATCATCATATTCCTTGAATGCCGCATGAGTATAGCCATAGGCTGCCGACCATGAAAGACGATTATCAAATGCCTTGCCTCGCAACGTAAGCTCTACGCCACAACTATAGCTCTTTCCTGCATTTACCATCATTCGTCCAAATCCATAGTTGCCTGCCATTACTGACAATTGCTGGTCGCGCACCTGCATATAGAATGCCGAGAGGTCCAACTGCGTACTATTTCCGAAAAGATTAAGATGGGCACCGGCCTCATAGTTCCAACTCACCTCAGGCTTGAATGCTATGGTGTTATTCACGTTGTCATAGTCATCGCTAGTGTGCGGAATATCATAACTTGAGCGATTTGCCATGCTGCTATTTGCATTTAACTCTGTCTGAAGAATATCAGAAAACATCTGAATGTTGAAACCTCCAGCACGATAGCCTTTGCTTACGGTGGCGTAGATATTGCTACCCGTCTCGTCAAGCCTATAGCTGATGCCGAATTTAGGAAGCAACTGATTGAAATCGCTTGTATCACGCCCGTCATAGACAGAAGAAAGGATGTTTGTCGCATGCTGTCCCATTACATCTGCGGTCATTGCCATCATTGCCGAGGTGTCATAGTGAACCTTCGCATGCGTATAATCATAGCGTAAACCGAGCGTAAGTGTCAGTCGGTCAATGATGAAATTGCTCTCATGGAAGAAACCGAGGTTGAACTGCGGAGTATGGAAGAGCCCCGGCACTATCATGTCTGCAGTCATCGACACTCCTCCTGCTCTTTCTATCGCTGCCGCTGCTGCCGCTTGTGCCGCTGCCGCAGACATACCCTGGGCCTCCATCCTTGCAGCCATCGAAGCAAGCATGGAGTTGTACATCTGTGTTTCTATCGACTTCGCTATGCGGGCAGTGAAGTCTGCGTCAAAAAATACTGGCGCACAAGTCTTCAGCCAAAGATATGAGCCGAAGGCACCTGTGGTCCACTGCCAAATACCTGGTTTGTTACTCTTCAGCGCAAGTTCCTGACTAATCGAATTCTGCAACTGACGCTGCTCCATATGCATCAAGTCGGAAGGCAGATAGTCGATATCCATCATCATATAGTCTTTCAGATGCTGGTATGATGTTGTGGAGAAGAAATCGAAATAGTTGCCGGCAAACTTCAGGTTCAAAGCACTATTGAGCATGTTACGACGATAGTTGCCCTGATGGTTTGTCGTGGGATCTGCCGTCTCACCTGTGTTGAAATCCATTATACCATAGGGGAACCCGTTCTGTCTTACATACTGATAGTCGGCAATGAGGTCTGCGGTCCATCGCTTGTGGTCACTGTATGCCAAGCGCAGTTTTCCACCTGCCTCATTATATTTGTCTGCACGCTCTCCTGTCGTCTGATTGCGGAAAAAGCCGTTCTGTCCGTTATAGAATCCTGCAATTGACATTGCAAGGCGTTTGCCAAGACGTGCATAGTGTTCCATCTGAACGTTGCGGTACCAGTGTGTGCCCCACCCTAACGACACGTCAGTGCCTTCATAGTTAAACGGGTTCTTTGAATACATACGTATCATTCCACCCTCGGTGTTTAGTCCGTAGAGCGTTCCCTGTGGACCACGCAGAACGTCGATGCGGTCGATGGAATAGGTATGGAAATTGAACTGACTCTTCGTTGCCAACGGCATACCGTCAACATATATGCCAACAGCAGGACTATTAACACGCGAACCGATACCTCTGACATATATTGATGAGGTATATCGCGAGCCATAGTTAGGCATAGCAAGTGACGGTACGTATGTTGCGACCTCTCGCAGGTCACGTGTTCCAAGTGCAACTATGTCATCCAACGAGAACATGGAAGAACTTACAGGCTGTAGGCGTAAGCGAAACTGTTCTTTAGGTTGTGACACTACGACTACCTCATCGAGGTCATATACACGAGAGCTGTCTGCAAGAGATGTCTCATTGATTATGTCTTTAACGTCTGCCGAGGCAGTGACAACAGCAAAAAGTGCTGCAATTAGTATAGGATTTCTCATTTTTTATAACGAAACATTTTTCAGGCTGCAAAGGTAATGAAAATAACCTTCATATGCAATCCCTATTTATGTGGATTTTGCATCAACACCTGGACTGTCTCTTAGGATATATACTACTCGTTGATTGCTCCACATGCAGAACAACGCCCCTTGCTGTGCATCGGCTGACCACAGTTGCCACAGACATAGAACGCACGGGAATGGCGGTAATAGCGCCAAAGAGCAAAGACTATGTATGCAGCAAGCAAAAAGTAGCCAACGTACCATAGTGTAGTGACGCTGAATATGATGTAGTCGGCAGCACAAACAGCAGCAAGACCGCAGAGATAAAGCACCGCCTCACCAAAGGGCAGACGATGGCGCACCACATCGACACTTGCCAGTCCTACAATGAGCATCGCCCACACCGAGACAAGGAAAATGGCAAGCACAGGCTCAACGACAAAGGGGTTGAGCGTAGGATGGAAGTAGAACCCACGCCATGTGTCAGGCGCAAAGTTCTGTATGCTGGCATAGAATGAGGCTGAAGTTGCCACTATAAGGGTAAGCAACGTAGGATAGAAAGAGGCGATGTCGTTGAAATGCACTATCTTATCATTACGACGCAAAATCGTTCTCACGATATAGGCTGCCGCAATGAGTATTATGACCACGATGAAAATGGTATAATGAATATCACTGAAAATGGAGATGAACTGTGAGATAGGGTCGTCAGGCACAACCGCAGGCAACAGTTCTGACTCATGAATCCAGCCAAACGTAAACTGATCGTGTGCCACCTGTACCCAGATGCTGTCTATCTCGTCATTAGGAACCATGTGTATCTCGGCAACAACTACGTGGTCTCCTTTAGAAAGCTGTAACGTATCGGTTGGCATTCCAACCACCACCTCCTCAGGCAATTGCTTAAGGAGGAACAAGGAGTCGGCACTGACCACGAAGTTATAGTTCTCTGAATAGTGATGCTCACGAGCAAAGCGCAGACTGTCTCTCTGCTTCTCATTAAGCATACTATCCATATCTCCGCCCTTAGGCAAGACTCTCTTTCCACAAGAACTGAGCGCGAACATGAGAACCGACAATATGACGGCAAAATAATATATCTTTCTATTCCGCATATACCAACATCTGACAGTTTTTACAATCGAACTGCAACGGGAAACGACGACCGTCGGGAAGCACCAGACACAACGGTTCACGCCAAGAGGGTTTCTCACCACCATTCTTCACGCAATAGCCGTAGCTGTAACGCAGGCAATGGCGGCACTGCATCAACAAGGCTCCCTTTGAAGGAGGCTTTATCTCGAATGCCTCACCGATGTTCTCTGTGCCACACGACTCATAGAACTCACGTGCAAGGTGGTTGCTTATATTATACAAATAAGGTAATGTCGCCCTGGGAGGAGACTTCATATCGTGAGTCTCATTCTCCATATTAGCCTGTGGTTTAACCTTGATACTGTCGGCAATGGCTTCAGAAAGACGAGCACATACATCACGGCGAAGGGTGGAAAGCATACTCGACGGTATGAAGAAATTGAACGATGGCGGATTGAAACTCAGGTCATCACACTCGAACTGAGTATCTCCCAAACGCTTTAACTGACGCTCATAATTCTCACGTTGTGGTGTTCGAGCCTCCTGCTTCTCTATAGCCAACGACGAGGTGGCCTTAATGCATTTATCTACCTCTGTACCAATCACTTTCGCTTCAAGACTAAAGCCTTCATCAGTCTCACTCAATACCATCGACAAAGCTATTCTACGAGATGCTGACTGCTTGAGCAATTCACGTTCAAATGCCTGGTCATTGTTGCGATATAACGACATCCCCACTTTCAGCGTGTGCGGAGTCTTTGCTGGATAAAGACAGTTTTTATCTGCCCTGTTCACCCGGAAGCCTTCAAGTTCGTGGTCGGCATTGATATAGCACAATCCGTCACCATTTGCGAAAGAAGCAGTACCTGCCACCTTTATCCACTTGTGACTAATCTCCTTTACCTTACCCACGTACTCACCAATGGCTTTAGGAGTATCGGGGGAGGATATGTCTTGTTTCCTCCCATCGAGGAAATAATTGGTAAAGCCTCGGTTGAAGGTCTTCTTTAGATTAGAAACGAACGAATAGGTTGCTGTGCCAAGTGATGCACGTGAGAGTCGTCCACCACTCTTCTGTACAATCTGATTGAGTCGGTCACTATATGCCGCCACCACATTCTTAACATATATGACATCCTTCAGGCGTCCCTCTATTTTGAATGAGGTGGCACCAGCGTCTATCAACTGCTCCAATCGGTCTATCTGACACATGTCCTTTAACGACAACAGATATCTGTCACGGTCAATCCTGTTACCTTCTGCATCCTCCAGTCCGAATTTCAAACGGCAGAACTGAGCACATTCGCCACGGTTGGCACTGCGCCCGAAGCAATACTGTGACGCATAGCATTGACCACTGTAACTGACACATAAAGCCCCATGCACGAATACCTCAAGTTCTACGTCAGGCACCTCCTTATGAATCTTCGAAATCTCTGATACAGACAACTCTCGTGCCAAGACTACACGCTTGAAACCTAGGGAACGCAACCACCGCACCTTTTCCACGGTGCGGTTATCAGTCTGAGTACTTGCATGAAGCGGGATTGACGTGCGCGATATAATAGACATGTCCTGTACAAGGATGGCATCCACGCCTATACGTTGCAGGTCGTTGAGCAACTGTTCGGTAGCCTCCAGTTCATCGTCATAGATTATGGTATTAACTGTGACGTACACCTTAGCGGCAAACTGGTGAGCATAGTGGCACAACTGTTCTATATCCTCAATAGAATTGCCGGCAGCAGCGCGGGCACCGAAGCGTTGAGCCCCGATATATACAGCATCAGCCCCATGTGAGATGGCTGCGATGCCACATTCCAAATCCTTTGCCGGTGCAAGCAGTTCTATTTTTCGTCTCACTGTTATGAGTTTATGTTCTTTCCCTTACGGGGATAAAAGTGAGCTACCCAATCAAATTGATATCGTATGGAGTCTCCTGGTAAACGTAGTAGTTTATCCAATTGCTATAGAACAAATTGGCATGAGCACGCCATTTCACCAGAGGCTCGTTTTCGGGGTTGTCATCGCGATAGTAGTTCTTCGGCTTTTCCACGTCATCACGCTTCCCTACATCTCGACGATACTCATTGTCAAGAGTGTTGAAAGCATATTCCAAGTGTCCTGTCACATAAAACTCCCTACCACCGCGTGCCACAACGATACTTACCCCACTCTCCTCGCCCTCGGCAATCACCGAAAGATATGGATTCTGTTCTATATCCTCCCTACGCACCTCGGTATGTCGGCTGTGTGGCATATTAAACACATCATCGAAACCCCGGAATATCGGCATCTGAGGCACCAATGGCTTCTGCTCGAAGATACCGAACATCTTTTTCTTTAACGGGTATTTAGGAATGCCATAATGGAAATACAGACCTGCCTGTGCTGCCCAACAGATGAATAGTGTTGACTGTACGTGTGTCTTAGCCCATGTGAATATCTCCTTCATCTCGTCCCAATAAGTCACATCCTCAAACTCATAGGTTTCTACTGGGGCACCTGTGATAATCATACCGTCAAACTTTCTTGTTTTCAGTATCTCGAAGTCCTTATAGAACATCATCATGTGCTCCACAGGAGTGTTTTTGGGAGTATGGCTTTTCAGTTTCATGAACGTTATGTCCATCTGCAACGGTGTGTTGGAGAGCAGGCGAATGAGGTCTGTCTCCGTCGTTATCTTCAGTGGCATAAGGTTCAGTATCACTATGCTCAGCGGACGAATGTCCTGATTATGAGCGCGCGAGTCGTTCATAACGAAGATATTCTCCTCTTTCAGGAGATCTATCGCTGGCAATCTGTCAGGTATTCTTAATGGCATATTAAAATAACACTATCAAATCAGATGCAAAAGTAATCATTAAATACGACATTACAAAAAAGAATATCGATTTTTGAAATATTGCACCAATAGAGATTTATTAATATATTAGCAAAATTACAAAAGACCTACTACAGTAAGTGTATTCGATATGGAAACAATGTTTTTAAAAAGAGCAAAATAACATAGTCAATCGCAGACAATATATTTTCTTATTACCATAGCAATAACCTCATATCCTTTCTCGTTTGGATGAAGTCCATCGTATGTATAATCACTATTGATTTTATCATCTTTCAAAAAATAATCATATATTGGGACATATATGACATTGTCCATTCTTTCCTCAACTTTTTTTTGAATTTTCCTATTAATCTCAGGATAGTGACTATTGAAATCAAAACCACCATCTTTTGCACGATTACGAGGCAATAAAGACAATAGATATATTTGCTTCGACTTCAATGATATTAAAACATCAACATAATGTTCTACATATTCATCCACATTTCCAGAACTAATAACCTTACGCATATCATTAGTACCAATTTCCAATACACAGACTTTTCCTTCGAGCGACTTAACATTCACCCTGCCAAGAAAAGTATCTATACCTTTAGCAGACCAACCATAATTATAACATATATACTCCGGGAAATAATCACCAACATTTTTCCAAAAGTCAATAATTGAGTCACCTAAAAAAAACAAGGATTCCGTGGCATCTACTTCATCCTCTGGTTTATCTGAACAAGAAATTGTTCCTATAGTAAAAAAACAAAACAATATCAAACATGTCTTTTTTTTCAAGATAATGCTTTTATTTACAATATAACTTACAGGGTTTAAGATAAAATGAAATAATCTTATCTTGCTCATTAGTAATATAGTGCATAAAACGACTGCTGTGTATAATATGGACCATAGTAATGTAGTAGGCAGATTGAACTCGTCTCGTATAATAAAACGCCATGAAAGAATAACTGAATGATACAAATATATAAACAGTGTCAACCTGCCGAATTGCGTCCAATAATAGTTCCTACGTGGAACAACACATAAGAAACAATAGGACATCAAAGTAGCTAGGAAAAGCCAACCTCCTCTCCAAATAAAGCCCTGAATAGGCGATAGACTCTGATTCATATAGCTCGTGTCTTGGAATAATAATTGCACTTCTCCTATATTGTAAAATACACACCACACTACCGACAAAACTACCAAGACTACCACAAGTGGTATTTTTCTTTTAAATTCCTTTTTCCGTGTACCTGCTATATATCCCATCACAAAGAAAGGAAGGAAGGCGAAAGTACGCTGAAAAGATAACTGAGAATTAAGCGGAATCCACCCTGCACCAAGAGAAAGGACTACACTAATAACAATCAACAGAATATGATTATTACGTATATAATGGGGAGTAAAAAAGAGCATGATCCTCCACCATATAAGACTCATAAGATACCAAAGTGTCCACCGGGGATTAATAAAAACATATAATAGACCTATTGACTTCCCCTGTATTAAAAAAATAATTAAATGAATAATAGTAAAAACTACTAAAGTCTCTATAAACCTTATGATTCCCTTCCAGAACTTTAAATTATCCGAAATCCTTGTAAAATACCCTGAGATAAAAATAAATAATGGCATATGGAAAGAAAATATCCATTTTACAGTAGCACCTCCAATATGATCACTCATAGGAAGGTGCCCTAATATCACTAAAAAAATTAGCATGAATTTTGCATTATCAAAAAAAGGATCTCTGTTATTCATTTTCAATTATAAAGATGTTAGATCATTGAATATAAAGCTACAAAATAATAACAATTTACATAATCTTATTATTAAAAGTTTCATTAGAATGTCTGATTATTTTATGTATTTCAAGGTCTGCATTTAAAACAAAACAGACCTTAAAATACATTTAGCAATTACCAAAGTTGAAGACGCTCTGCCTTGGGCACAAACATCTTGTCGCCCTCCTTCACTCCGAATGCATCATACCAAGCATCAATATGAGGCAATGCACCGTTCACGCGCCAGCGTCCCAGTGAGTGTGGGTCACTCTTGGTACGGTTACGAATCTCTGCCTCGGTGATGTTTCCTGCCCATACTCCTGCATAGGCAACGAAGAATCGCTGGTCAGCAGTCATACCGTCTTTTTCCTCCAAAGGAGCATTCTTCGTGGCGTTCTTATATGCGTTGTATGCCACCTGCAGACCACCGTGGTCAGCAAGATTCTCTCCAAGTGTCAGCTTTCCGTTTCCATTCAGGTCGGGCAGCACCTTTATGTTTGAGAAGAAGTCAGCATACTTGCCTGTGCGAGCCTCAAAGTTCTTGCCGTCACTCTCTGTCCACCAGTCAGTCATGTTACCATCCTTATCATAGTGGCGACCCTGATCGTCGAAGCCGTGAGTCATCTCGTGTCCT
Source organism: Prevotella sp. (assembly GCA_017554105.1). Lineage (GTDB taxonomy): Bacteria > Bacteroidota > Bacteroidia > Bacteroidales > Bacteroidaceae > Prevotella. Next base: position 23,442 of record JAFZIY010000017.1, read on the forward strand.
ATAACCACGCCGATGGCACCATAGTTGAAAGCATCGTCAGCTTCTGGGTCAAAGAAAGGATACTGCAAGATTCCAGCAGGGAAACATATCTCGTTTGTGGTAGGATTGTAGTATGCGTTTACCGTCTGTGGTGTCATGTGCCACTCATCACGGTCAACAGGCTTGCCTGCTTTCTCCTCGATGTGCTTCTTCATCTTATATCTGTAGCACTCCAGGACATTCTCATAATAACTCTTAGATGGGTCGATGTTAAGGTCTGAGAAATCCTTCCACTTGTCAGGATAGCCTATCTTCACATAGAATGTGGAAAGTTTGGCAAGTGCATTAAGTTTGGTGTCGGTCTCCATCCAGTCCTGTGCCATGATACGCTCTGCAAGAGAGAGTTGAAGATTCTTAACCAGACGTTCCATGCGTTCTTTTGACGAAGCAGGGAAATAGCGCTCGCAGTAAATGCGTCCGAGCACCTCACCCATCTGACTTGCTGTTTGGTTTGTTGCACGTTTCCAGAGTGGGTAGTCTTCCTTACGTCCACGCATCGTCTTGCCGAAGAAGTCGAAATTGGCTGCCACCACGTTGTCACTGAGATAACTTGCAGAACCGACAATCTGACCCCATTCCATATAAGCACGGAATTCGTCGGCTGTCATGTCGGCTATCACCTTGTCGGCACCAGCAATGAAGTCAGGCTGTCCCACAACCATCTCCTGTATGTGTTTCACGTCAACGCCTCCTGCCTTTGCCAGTTCCGAGAGTTGTACATTAGGATATTTCTGCTCAAAGTCCTTCAGCGTCATCTTGTTGTAATTGGCCTCAACATCACGTAGTTCGGTGCGACTCTTGCTCACCTTGGCAAGTGCAGTCTCTATCTTCATCACTTGCTCCATCTTCTGCTGAGCCTCACCCTTCTTGAATCCGAACAACTGGAACATTCTCACAATGTGATTCTTGTATGCCTCACGTATCTTTGTCGTTGCCTCATCATCGTCAAGATAGTATTCCTTCTGACCGAGGGTAAGTCCCGACTGATAGATGTTCAGTATATTCTGTGATGCATTCTTGTCATCGGCACCGAACGACATAGCTATGAACTGCTGGTCACCATACTCCATCAGTTCCTTCTGTATGTCGAAGAGTTGCTCCTTGGTCTTTGCTGACTCCATCTTCTCTATCATAGGCATCACAGGCTTCACGCCCTCTTTGTTACGACGTTTCTGGTCCATCGCCAGTTTATAGAAATCGGAGAGTTTCTGCTCCACAGTACCTTTAGCAAACGTACCCTTCTCCATTTCACTCAATATTCCGTTTATGCGCTTGTCGTTATCTTCCTGCAAACGGTCGAACGAGCCATAACGCGAATATGCAGCGGGCAGAGGGTTCTTCTTGGCCCATCCTCCGCAGGCAAACTCATAGAAGTCGTCTGCAGGGCGTACACTCTTGTCAAGGTTCTCAGGATATATTCCTGTCTTCAGTGCTTGGGCGTTGGCACCAGTTGATACCGCAGCAATTAGCATTGTGGTCATAATAGTTTTTAGTTTCATATTATTCTTGTTTTATAATTAATGTTCTTGTAATTCTTCAAGTTCCAGAGACAACTGTGCCCAACGGTCAGTCTCCTGGTCAAGTATCTTTTTTGTTGATGTATATTCTGTTACTATAGTCATGTCACTTGCTCCTTCAGGCGTACAGAGTATTGCGTCAAGCTCTTTTAGGCGATTCTCAAGGACTTCTATCTTAGCCTCTGTCTCCTTTACGCTTTTCTGCATGCGTGAGATGCGGCGCATGAGTTCCTTATGCTCCTGATAGGAATTGGAATTCCCCTTCCCTGCAGGGGGGACATTTGGGGACGGTGGGGCTTCACGCACTACCCCTGCGGTTGGGAGTTGGATGGGGGCTTTATTAATCCAGTCATATATACCACCGAGATATTCCTTCACCTTGCCGCCACCGAACTCATAAACCTTGCTCACCAGCCCGTCGAGGAACTCGCGGTCGTGACTTACTATGATAGCCGTGCCATCAAATGCACGTATCGCTTCCTTCAGAACATCCTTCGACTGCATATCGAGGTGGTTGGTGGGCTCGTCGAGGATGAGCAGATTGACGGGTTCCATCAGAAGTTTTATCATTGCCAGACGGCTGCGTTCTCCACCGCTAAGCACCTTCACTCTTTTGTCCGACTCCTCTCCTCCGAACATGAAAGCACCGAGAATGTCGTTAATACGCAAGCGTATGTCACCACGTGCCACGCGGTCTATGGTCTCGAACACCGTGAGTGACTCGTCGAGCAACTGCGCCTGGTTCTGGGCGAAATAGCCTATCTGTACGTTATGTCCTATCTTCAACATGCCGTCAAAGGGAATCTCACCCATGATACACTTCACAAGCGTTGATTTTCCTTCACCGTTCTTGCCAACAAATGCCACCTTCTCACCACGCTTGATGGTAAGATTGACATTAGAGAACACCGTATGCGCGCCGTATGCCTTTGCTACCTCATCACATATCACGGGATAATCGCCACTTCGCAGGCACGGAGGGAACTTCAGGCGCATGGCCGAGTTGTCCACTTCGTCTATCTCTATTGGCTCTATCTTCTCCAACTGCCTTATCTTCTGCTGCACCTGAATGGCTTTCGTCGCCTGATAGCGGAACCGCTCAATAAACGCCTTGGCATCGGCTATCTCCTTCTGCTGGTTCTCATATGCACGCAACTGTTGCTCACGACGCTCCCTGCGCAACACCACATACTCATCGTATTTTACCTTATAGTCTATTACCTTACCGCAACTTATCTCCAAAGTGCGATTGGTAACGTTATTGATGAAAGCACGGTCGTGGCTGACCAGTACCACCGCCTTTGCGCTCTGAGCGAGAAACTGCTCCAACCACTGTATAGACTCAATATCGAGATGGTTGGTGGGCTCATCGAGCAACAACACGTCAGGCTTGCGCAACAGAATCTTTGCCAACTCTATTCTCATTCGCCAGCCGCCGCTGAACTCACTTGTCGGTCTCTCAAGGTCGGTGCGAAGGAAACCAAGTCCGCCGAGAGTGCGTTCTATCTCCGACTCATAATTCTCGGCGCCCATCATCATATAGCGTTCATGCTCCTCCGTGTACCGCTGTACGAGGTCCATGTATTCCTGACTGTCATAGTCGGTACGCTCAGCCAACTGATTGTTCATCGCATCAAGTCTTTCCTTCATGCGAGTGTTATCGGCAAAAGCCTTGCGGGCCTCCTCGCGCACGGTGGTATCGTCTTGCAGCACCATCACCTGCGGAAGATAGCCTATAGTGGTATCTGCGGGAACACTCACCGTGCCTCCAGTAGGCCGCTGTGCCCCACACAAAATCTTCAGCATCGTGCTCTTCCCTGCCCCGTTCTTACCAACGAGCGCAATGCGGTCGCGGTCGTTTATCACGAAACTGGCATCCGAGAAGAGAGGCTTGACACCGAATTCCACTTTCAATCCATCAACTGAAATCATAATAAATGCAAAGGTACATCAAAGTGGAGAGACTACAAAATAAAACCGAAAGATTTAATCTTTTTCAACGAACAAAGCGGTGTTCCCTCTATTTCCACGGACTCTTAGGACTTTAAGTCGCTATAAATAAAATCCCCACTAGTCTCAGTCTCAGTAGTCTCAAATCTCAGTTAAAAAACAAGGGTACCATTTACATCGCATTCTCCCTATATAACACTTATAACTTATTGATAATCAATAATATATATAATATAAATAGTAAAGAAGACGAAAAATGGGGTACCTTAAAAAACAACTGAGACTACTGAGATTTGAGACTGGCTCATATTAGCTTTGGGCTAATCATCTGTAAATCAACGATATACAACATCTTCAATATTAAGCCATCACAAAAACAACCCCAAAACAGTCACAGATATATGCATTTTTCTCCTCTAAAAGGCCTCAAAATAAGTGCTTGAGACGCTTATTTCGATGTTTTTCAACCTACTTTGCGCACATTAGGGTGTTGCAAAAAAACAGTCTCACGACCTAAAATAGAGGTCTTTTAGGTCGTTTCAGTCCATCTTTTGCTTGTTTTAAGGCATAAAAGACCACATCTGAGAGTATAAGGAGACGCTTTTTACAATCTCAAAAGATATAAGTGACGGGGTCAAAGATATGCAATTGGCATTACAAAAGATATCTTCTCATAAGTCACGGTTGAGCATCAAGCGATAATCAACGGGACTCATACCAATGGCATCTTGTATGCGACGCTGGAGGGTGCGAACATTTGAAAAACCCGCTTCCTCGGCTATGACAGCAATGGTGTAGTTGGGTTTCTCGCGGAGCAGGCGCAGGGCTGCCAGCGTGCGCAGGTTGTCGATATAGGCTTCTGGCGTACGGTGGATGGTCTGATGGCGGAAGAGTTGATAAAGCCTTGTCATCGAGATGCCCAACATATCAGCCATAGCAGCCGGATTAAAATCGGGGCGCAGATGCGGACGTTCTTTCTCCACATGTATTTCTACGAGGGCCATCAACTGTGCATCGTCCTGCAAGTCGGCATTACGCTGACGTTCTACGCGAGCCTCCATAATCTCACGTGCCGCCTGAGTGCGACGACGTAAATCGACATCATACTCCAACCGCTCCGACAAGTCGAGGTTACGGCTTACCATACGTACCAATTCATCCGTCAACCGCTCCACCTCCCCTCTCAGAAAGGTCACTTCGTCTTGTAGTTTCTTTATTTCCTCTGCTTTCATTTCTTCTTTTTTTACTCTTCCACAATAAACAACTGGAGGAATCCACTCAACTGGAATACTTCCTTCACATCCTCCTTCAAGCCTTTCAGAATAGACTTGTGTTTGTTGCTACGCGTGTGCTTGTAAACATTAAGCATGATGCGCAACCCACTACTGGAGATATAATTCAGCTCTGTACAGTCGATGACGACGTCACAGTCTGTACGCTCAAATATCGGAGCCAGGTCACGTTCTGCCTGAGTACTGGCCACATTGTCGAGGTCACCTTCAAGGGCAGCCACGAGTCTCCCGTCCAATTCACTAATCTTGATGTTCATAATAATATTATAAGTTTTTAATTTCTAAATTTTATAATTCTTAATAAGTTGTGTCCGCCAATGCGCTGATAATTCAATCCGTCGGTCATCTCGTGAAGCAACATGATGCCCAAGCCTCCGGGAGGACGCTGGTCTGGTGGTATCGACAGGTCTGTAGGAGAACCGACAGTGGGGTCGAAGGGTTGTCCGTCATCGTCGATGGTCAGCACCAATTGGTTGTCTTCTTCCGTCGCCTGAAGCATGATACTGGTGGCCTGCCCGTGGTTGATGATATTGGCAACAGTTTCCTCAACAGCCAGTCGCAGGCGCTTTGCCTCCTTATCTTCCAGCCCAGCCTTCCCTGCGGCATTACGGACGAATGGTTCCAGTTGCGAGATGTCATCCATCGATGCTTTCAGCTTCAACTGATAACCCAGCCATTTGATGGCCAACAGCGTAATATCGTCGCTCTGAGGAATATCGCCAGCATGGCGGCCAACCTCCCCTACCATGAGTTCCACCAGTTGTTGAGCCGAATCTTTAGCGTGCTCGCTGACAAGATGAAGCACATGTTTTCTGCCGAACTGCTCCTCGGTTGTATTCTTAGCCTCACTGAGACCATCGGTATAAAGGAACAGCATGTCGCCAGGCTGTAGTTGCGCTTGTTGACCCTCATACGTCCAGTCTGCCAAAGCGCCTAAAGGCAAGTTTGGCTTGACGGGAAGTCGCTGTCCTGTGAGAAGCGGTGCCTCATGGCCTGCATTGCAATAGTCGAGATGGCCCGATGCAAGATTTAGGATTCCCACGAACATCGTGACGAAATCGCCACCGTTGTATTCCTCGCAGAGGTTGCGGTTCATGGTCTCAACGATATCCGCGGCGCTGTTGGCACGACGTGCCTCGCTACGGAACATCGCCCTCATGACAGCCATCAGCAGAGCAGCGGGCACACCCTTTCCGCTCACGTCGCCGATGCAGAACACAAGACTACCCGAGTGCATGAAGTAGTCGTATAGGTCACCGCCCACTTCGCGCGCTGGAGTAAGCGATGCAAAGAGATCAATAGAAGGATTTGATTCCATTGTCTTGGGCAGCATGGCCATCTGAATGTTGTGAGCGATTTTGAGATCACGTTCAAGCAAGGCTTTCTGGGCGGTGGTCTTCTGAAGCTCATCGATATAGATGGTCAGCGATGTCTGCATATTCGCAAAGGCATCGTGCAAGAGTCTTACCTCATCGTGTGTCTTAATCTCTGGCAATGGTGTGGAGAATTTTCCCAATGCCATCTGGTCAACGGCATCGGCGAAGTGCTGCAGAGGGGTTGTCGTTTTCCTTATCTGATGGCGGCAGATAAAATATAAAGCAATCATACCGAGCAGCATCAGCAGCAGGATAATGGCGTTCAGCCGACGACCACTGTGGAAAATGGCCTCCTCAGGCACGACGATGGCAGCAATCATACGTCTTGTCTTGACATTCTGGTAATAAATCCATGAAGGCACCCCGTCGATGTTGATCATCGCTGAGCCCTCCTGGTTTTTCATCATATCAGCCAATACATGGTCATCGAGCGTGTCGGGTGTCTCCTTCACTTCCTCCACAAAGTTATTGTTCACGATGCGCTGTTTGTCGGGATGGGTGAGATAAACACCATCATAGGAGAACGAGATACTGAAGGAATGGCGGCTGCACCCCTTCTCGTACATCTGGTGGGCACGTTCCAATTCCTTCATGATACCGTCGCGCAAATCCTCTAACGACAAGTCAGAACAGAGCAAAGCCACCGGGCGCCCTTCGCGGTTGTGGACGGGAACGGCCACGGTTTTCAGCACACGCGGTTCATCATTGCCTGCAAAGAACTTGCTCTCGATGTAAGGCTTTGTCCAATCCTGACGGTCTTTCTTTATCTGCTCCTGGAACCAGACATCCGAGAAATAACTGTGATAGGCATCGTCAATGCGCGACACCCTCACGCTGTCGTCGGAACCTCTGCGGGCACAGGGAATGAAGAGCCTGCCTTTGTCAGGATAATAGTTTGGCTCAAACAATAGATAGCAGCATACGATATTATCACTCAAATTGACAATACGCTCCACATGACCGAACATCTTCTCCGGGTCATCGAGGTCTTCCTCTATGTCGTGGGCATTGTTCAGGGTTGCCATATCAACCATTGTGGAAATACGGCGTGACTCGCCCTGTACCCTACGCAGAACGTTCAGATATCGACCCTGAGCCTCGGTGAGCATAGACTCCCTGACCGTGAAATACACCAGACAGGTAATGACTGCCATCATTACCAGCACCACCGCCATAATGCGGTAAGTGAGCCGTGCCGACAAGGAGTTTTTCATGTCGTGAATAGTATTATTGCCGCAAAGATAAATAAAAAAACTGGAAGTCCAAAAACTTCCAGTGTTATTTTCGCTAGACACAGGTCTCATCAGTTCACCGCTTTCCACCACGCCATTTTCTTTATATTCTCATTATACTTGGCATAGTTGCCTCTGACAGGATCCTGCTCCACGAACATCGACACCCCGTGCATCTTCTCTTCAGTAGCTGTAAAGTCGCTGTATTTGCTGAACCAAGGCTTGTCGGTGTTCCATTTCATCGACTTGCGGTAGTCCACAATAGCCTTGTCGAGCACTTGTTTCCATTGCTGATAAACCTCTTGTGGTGCATATGTAAGGAAGAAGTTGCCGGCATCGTAGAAAATGTTATAGTCAGGATTGAACTTCCCTCTAACGTCGGTATGATAGTAGTGTATCATTCCAGTCATGTCGGCATAACCCTCGCCTTTCTTTTCATTCACTGCCTGCATTGCCTGACGGGTGGCCTGAGCCACATGCTCCATCTCACTTGTCTTGACAGCGGTCAGTGGAAGGTATTCAAAAACGCTCTTAAAGTACTTGTCGATGATGGGAGTATAGAAATTACCATCAGCAAACATATCCGGTACTATCTGGTCGTAAGGAGCACCCTGGTCGGGTACCTCTGCTGGAGAACCGATGATATAGTCACAGACATTGCGGAGCTCATAGAGGTTTTCCAAACACATGAAGTTACAACAGTCGGCCATAATGAACTTCAAGTGAGGCATATCCGACAGAATCTTTGCCAGCGAAGGGATGTTAATCCAGCGTCCGTCGCTACTTTTGTCGTCAGTGCTTTTGCCATGATCCACACCATATGCCCTACTGCAGAGAGGAGTAACCTCGTTCTCCATCAGCCAGCCACTGCCGTGTCCCCAGAGCACCAGTCCATAGTTGCCTCCTGTGGCGGGATAGTGACTGAAGGCATAGTGCAACACTCCATCCATCACAACAGGATCGGATGCACGGTTCTCTCCGTCGCTGCTGGTGATACCCATGTCGCTAAGACTCACCGAGTCGGTCACCGCTCCATTCTGGATTCTTGCCAACCAGGGCTGGGCACCATCGTTGTACTTGCGTACGAACACCAGCAGATTGTCTTTATTACCGAGGTGCTTCGAGCCCTCCTTCATTTCGTTAAGGTCAACTGGTACATAATCCGACAGGTCGTTTCTGCCAGCTATGTAAACCAGCACCGTCTTTGCCTGAGCTGCTATTCCCGATTCCCCGTTCTCCTGTGTCGGCTGAACACTCTCAAGAACATCGTCACTACTACAAGCGGTCATCATAACCACCATTGCCATCATCACTGTGTAAAATAAATTCTTTTTCATATTTTTATTGTTTTATTTGTTTTCTGATGCGAAGGTATATCGAAATTCAACAGGCCCAAACAAATTACATGTTTTTCTCTTCAAGTCTATACGACAAACACCGTTATTCTGCGACTGCCATTTTTTCACCTTAAAAATATGTCGTATAGACACAAAAAACTCCCCAGCAGGGGAGTCTTTTGTGTGAGTGAAAAGATGTTTAGTCCATCACGAGGCGGATCTGCATGGCCCAATCGTGCTCTTCCTTTTCTTTGCGGACCTTTATATTGTCGTCTGTGACAGTGACGTGACCGCCTTCCTTCGTGTAGTATTCCATGTGGTGCTTGCCCCAGCATTGTGACTCGTAGTTGTAGTAGTACTGTTCAAAATCATCTCCTACCATATAATGATAATTTACAGCCTTGAAAGTGTACCATCCAAACCATCTCAGTTGGAATCCTGTGACTCCCCCGCGTGCCATCATTTCAGAGATGCTCTTGCTGCCCATTTTGGCGGTGACTGCCGATTTCAGGTTTTCAAAGTCCGTCATCGTGGCAACGTGCCATCCGTTAGGAGTCTTCAAATTGTTGATGCTTTCGAGTGTGTAATAAACCATACCGTTATCAACTTTTACACCGTTACGATGTTTCCAGTTTTTGCCATGAGGGATGTTGCCACTGAAGTTATCGCGTGTCCAGATGTGATTGCCGATTTTCACCAGAGGATAATGGTAGTTGTTGTCATACTTCAGTTTTCCGATCCACGACTCGTCAATTTTATAATTATCAGTATTAATAATCAAAGTGTTTAAGTTGACATGTGTCAGTCCTAATGTGCACGATACGTCGTCCTTGCAACGTTGAGCCACCATGAACTTGCCCTTGATGGTGCAGTCGGTGATGTCGGCATTGTTCAGTGAGAATGTGCTCTGGGCGGCTGTGAAGAACTTTGAACCGCGCAGGTAAAGTGTATTCTCCCTACCCTTGTTGCTGGCTCTTTCGATGATTTTTATCTTGCCGTTGTCCAGCATCTCGAAACTGCATGCCTGATTGTCAGCGTCGCCTAAGAAACGTCCTTCTTTGAAGTTAGGTTTGTTGTTCTCAACGAGATAGATGGTCTGTACCATTCCGGCCTTGCTGATTTCAGGGAGATACTCTGTGCAGAGCATGGCTACCATTTCGTCCTTTTTATTGTTCCATACCTCATAGACGAGTGTTTTGTAACTGTCTTTGCTCACCTGGCCGTATCTGTTCATCAGTTCGTTGGCGTTGGGGATGTCGATTTTCAGGATGTCACCGTTAGAGTAGTTTCCCGTTCCCTCGTAAGCCTCGTCCTCCATCATGCCGGTCTCCATGTACTCCTTCAGTGCCTTGTAGCGCTCTGGATTGTTTTTGCGGTCGATAAGGTCGTAAAGGGGCATCAGTTCAAGTGCGTCTTCCTGTCCGAAGCCCACCACGGCGAGATTGTTCTTTTCACTGAGCGACTGTATCCATGCCTGCACATTCGCGTCGGTGTCGTTGCCCTCTCCGTAGAGCGCCGCAGTACTCTGGGTGCTACCGCCGATGGCAGAGATGGTGGTGCTGACGTGCTTCTTGTTGCTCTCGAAAGTCTTCTTCTGTTCAGCGCTGACATTGCAACTGGTCTCAACTATCTTGTTTTTGTAACTGCAACTTGCCATCGCCTTGATTTCATCCTCATTCTTGCAATACTGCTTGTCGCAGGTGGTGCCGTAGCGCAGGCGGCCTCCGAGGTCGGCCTTCAGAATGAGGTGCGAGCCGTAGTTTTTGATGAGATCCTTGAAACCTTCAGGTGTGGAGGGATAGTATTCATTGTTGCCATCAACGGCGTCCAGGGCTGTCTGGGTCATGAATTTGCGCACGTTGCTGCGGTCGATGCCTTCTACATACGACTCACGTACCTTTACGTCGACCAGTCCCATACCGAACATGTTGGTCGTCTTCTCCATCTGCGATCTGCTGAATGTGGCGTTTGCCTCAGCCTTGAAACCTCCGCGCGAGCCCTTGATTTCAGCGTGTATCTCCATCTTTCTTGAGAGTTCGTCGATGCTGGTAGCACCATACTGCTCCACTCTGATTACAGCGTTGGTTCCAGAATATGTCACGCCGCAACCTTCGTCACTGGCAGCGTTGACAGCCTCGATTTTGAGGATTGGGTTACGCGAGATGGCGCTTTTTCCCGGAGCCTTTGTGATGTTGTAACCATATCCTACACCGTCATTGCGGTTACCTTTCGTGTCTTTGTCTTCAGGAGCCTCTTTGCTGTCATCGTCGCCGCCACGTGTGCGTCCAGCATAATTGGGATTCTCAAGATTGCACTTCTGTGAGATGGGGAAAGACTGTACCTCGTTACCGTTCATGTCGAGGATAATCATCTTTGCCTCATTACGTTGCTCTGTCCAGTTGTCGAGCATACAGAGTTTGATAGTAGCAGGACCATGTCCGTGGTCGGGCAGCGCATAGCAGAAACTGTTTTTCTCGTCTTTGAACTTGAAGTCGATAGTCCAGTCGCCCTCAACGTTCACCTTTACGGGTACTGAGTAGCTGTACTGCTCAAGATTCATTAACTCTGTACTCTCGGAAGCTTTGTAGGTATCAGCCTCATTATAAAGATCATCGCTACAAGCTGTCATTGCTGTTGCGAAAATACCTGCGGTAAGCATGTTCATGAACATTGTCTTTACCAGATTCTTTTTTGTTGTCATAAGTCGTTTTGTTTTATTATTAATAATGTTTATTCATTCTTTTTGAAGTTGTCATTGAGAGTTTATCGAGGGAGTTTATTCAGCTCTTTTCTCGCTGCCTCTCGGTTTTGACGATGCAAAAATATGATGAGAAAATACTGATTACAACATAAATCATGTTTTTTACTCTAACTCTTTACGACAAATGGCGTTTTTCTACGTCTCTCATTTTTCACCCCCATAAATCTGTCGCATCAGGCCATAATCGACGCAAAAAAACACGATTTTCCCGAAAACTCTCAACCTAAGTTTAGAAATGCACCCTCGACATCTACTTTTCGGGCTTAGCCGAGGATATATTATTGTATCTTTTGTAACCTCGAAGTCGATACAATAAAAAAAAAAGGAAAATGAACATGATTTTTGAGGAACAAGCGGGATATCTCCAGAAAAAACACTATCTTTGCACCCACATAAAGGAGTTAGTGTACTCCCAATATGATACATTGTAGCCAAAACCGCTATCAGAATCACCACTTCCGAAAACGGATAAAAGGGCTATGTACTACTCACTCACAAGGTGAAGTGTGTCTACGTATAACGTAGAGCCGCTCCACGAGTGAGTAGGGTTTGTGGTGAACCTTGATAGCGGTGTGGCAGTGGTTCTACGTTTCCGTTTACACGATTACGTCACACCGTTGCCGTTTTACAGATTATTGTTTAACAAAAATAAAATGTAGAATGGAACAAGTCTTTATGATTATCGCCGCATTATCTCTTGTGGCATTTGTTGTGGGAATGTTCAGTCCCTCAACTGTCAAGTGTTCATCACGCAGCAAAGTCGCTTTGATTTTTGCCAGTACGTTTATCGTAGGTTGTATTCTCGGTGCATCATTCGCAAAGGAAACAGAGCCAAAGTTGGAAACTCCTAAGGCAAAGACACCGAAACAAGACATCATAAAAACAGACTCTCTGCAAAAGGGAACACCCAACGAAAAAAAAGTCAGCACCTCCAACGAAGTAAAAGTTCTTGCCGTTGGCGATGTTATCACCATTCCTTACTATAACAGCAATGTGCAAATCGCCTTTAAGGACATAAAGATAAACCGCATACCCAATAACGGTCTCAATTTGATTTTCACGTTACGGATAAAGAACAATTCCAACGAACAATTCTTCATTAGTAATTTGGGCTTCAAACTTTTGGATTCCGAAAAAATAGAGGTTGCCGAGTCTGGAATATATGATGGTACTTTGGGCGATTTTATGCCAAGCACATTCTTCTTTACGATAATAGAGCCAAATATCGGAATAGAAGAACAAGTCGGCTACTCCATAAAAGTAGAAGACTATTTTCTAAGCATTAACGGACATATAATGGCAAGAATACCCGTAAAATCGCAAAAGTAGTTATTTCTATTAGCGCTTTCTGAAGTAGGGAATGCAACGAGGTCTTTGATTCCGTCTTTCCTGATTTCATAAATAAGGTCTTCATTTCCTAAAACTTGATAAAGTACCAAATACTTTAATAATCCCTTCTTTATCTATATCGGTACAAAAATAATGATAATTATCGGTAAAAACGTGCGCACTCTTTACTTTTTTTGATTACCTGACTCTGACTCAATGGTATAATAATAAAACGATGATTATTTACAATAAAAAACATGCCCAATTGCATTGCAAAAGGGCATGTTTTGATTGGTAATTAGTGGTTAAATGTCCTGCGAAAGACTACTTTTCAACAAGTATTCGGGCATCAACGGCAATGACATCGTTCTCGTCTGCAAGTAGCGGATTGATGTCCATTTCCTTGATTTCGGTAGCGAAACGGAGGAGAGTTGACAGACGGACGATTATCTCAGCATACTTCTTCTCGTTTACGCCCTGCTGCCCGCGTGTTCCTTTTATTATTTTATAGCCTCGCAATGAATGAATCATACTATAGGCTTCCTCATAAGACAATGGTGCAAGACCACTGGAAACATCCTTCAACACCTCAACAAAGATGCCGCCAAGTCCACAAAGAACGACATGACCGAAACGCGGCTCATATTTGGCGCCGATAAACAGTTCAGTGCCCTTAATCATCTTCTGAACCATCACGGCAGTGGCATCAGGTATCTTCATCATGCGGTCAAACTCAAGGGCAAGGTGCTCTGGGGTACGCACATTAAGTGCAACGCCGCCCACATCACTCTTATGAACTGGTCCAACGACCTTTGCCACAACGGGATAACCACTCTTCTCGGCGAATGCCAGCAGTTCGTTCTTGTCGTTGCTGACAATCTCTGGAACGGTGGGAATGCCCGCACTCTGCAATAAGTCGTGTACAAGATTAGGCGCGATGTAGCCGTTATCTGCTATTCCATCTATGATGCGACGTATGCGCGGCACGTCAACACCATGTATCTCTATCTGTCCGTCGGCAGGTGCAGGAGTCTTCATCACCTGTGTCAGGGCCGTTGCGAGCACCACCTCATCGGAGAAGTTGACGTGTCCTCTTTGCAAGAACTCGTGCACTTCAGGACCTGCGGTGCTGACACTTGGCAATATCGGGAATATAGGTTTCTTACATTCCTGTATCTTCTTGTGAAGAACATCGTAGGTCTCATATAGCTGAACAAGTCCCGGAGTACCGAAGATTACCATTATGGCATCGATGTCCTTGAACTTCTTCTCACAGAAATCTACTGCTATTCCGAGTTGTTCTGCCGTTCCCGTAGCAAGGATGTCTATAGGATTTGCGACTGAAGAGCCTGGGAAGAGTTTGTCTTTCAGTTCATCGGCACTCTTTCCCGTGAGCGGCGGCACGTTCATTCCACCCTTGGAGAGGGCATCGGTGAGCATCACGCCTGGTCCGCCAGCATGGGTGACAATAGCGAAGTTCTTGCCCGTGAAGCGCGGAAGGGTGAATATGCAACCCACTGTGGTAAGTTCGTCACGCGAGAAACAACGCACGATACCAGCCTTACGGAACAATGCCTCAACGGCGGAGTCGCTCGATGCAATGGCTCCCGTATGACTTGATGCGGCACGACTGCCACTCTCTGACGAGCCTGCCTTGATGGCAGCGATGCGACATCCCTTGCGAATGAGTGATGTGGCATGATATAATAACTTGTCGGGGTCGGCGATATTCTCTATGTAAAGCAGTTTAACAAGCGAGTCTTTCTCTGGATCGAAGTTGTTGTCCATGTATTCGAGAACTGTCTCGATACCTATCTGATGACCATTGCCCACCGACCAGACGGAATTGAATGGCAGTCCCTTTGTAACGGCACTCTCAAGAATGAACACGGCTGTTGCACCTGAACCGGAAATGAAGTCCACACCCTTCGGGTTGAGGTGAGGTATCGGCTTTGTGAAAACCGAATGATGGCAACGTGTAAGCAGACCTATGCAGTTGGGTCCTATAAGTGCACATCCATAACGGTCGCAAGTGTCGAGGATGCGTTGCTCAAGTTCTGCACCCGCCTTTGTCTCCTCACCGAAACCTGCAGAGATGATGATGAAGGCACGCACCTGCTTCTCGGCCGCAAGATACTCCACATAGTCAGGACAGAAACGAGCAGCGACAACAAGGATTGCAAGGTCGGTGGGAGGCACCTCCTTGACATCGTGAAACACCTTTATGCCCTGAACCTCATCTTCCTTCGGGTTGACGATACGTAGTGTTCCCTGGAATCCACCGCTGATAAGGTTGCGAACTACCGCACCACCTGGCTTGTGACAGTTGTTTGAGCCACCAATAACCACAATGCTCTCTGGTTGTAATAATTGCTTGTTAATCATAATATTTATAAAGTTGACAAGTTGACGAGTTCTTTCTCCGCTTCGCTATGAAAGCGCCCCTTTGGGTCGAGCGGACAAGTTGTTTGTTTAGTAAAAAACTCTCTTATATGAATTATGTTGCAAATTTAATACAATTAGAATAAAGGACAAAAGTTTTTCTTCGTATTTTTTTGTATCGTGATGTTTTTATTGTACTTTTGCATAACTTTTCAGAACATAATACAATAATATACAAACGATGAATTATTCAGAGTACTTTAATCCTGAACTTGAAACGATGTCAAGAGAAGACATCGAGAAACTACAACTTGAAAGACTTAAGAAAACCGTGCAGCATTGCATGAACTCGGATTTCTACCGTAGGAAATTTGAGGAAATGGGTATAACTCCCGACGACATCAAGACATTGGACGACGTGAGGAAACTGCCTTTCACTACGAAAGAAGACCTGCGCGACAACTATCCGTTCGGACTGGCATCAATTCCATTGAAGGAATGCACCCGCCTGCACTCTTCAAGCGGAACGACAGGTAATCCCACCGTGGTGCTTCACTCAAAGAAAGACCTCGAAGAATGGGCTAATGCTGTGGCACGATGCCTATGGATGGTGGGCAGTCGACCAGATGATGTGTTCCAGAACTCGGCAGGCTACGGAATGTTCACCGCAGGACTCGGATTCCAGTACGGTGCAGAGAAAGTTGGAATGCTCACCGTTCCTGCTGCTGCTGGCAATACCAAACGCCAGATAAAGTTCATCAAGGACTTCGGAACAAATGTGCTGCATGCAATACCTTCATACGCATCGCGTATCTACGAGGTTATGCAGGACGAAGGCGTTGACCCTCGCAAGGATACCAACCTGCGCATTCTCTGCATCGGAGCAGAGCCTCATAGTGAAGAACAACGCAAGCGCATTGAGGACAACCTCGGCGTTAAGGCATACAATTCATACGGTATTTCAGAGATGATGGGCCCTGGCGTTGCCTTCGAATGCAAGGAACAGAACGGACTGCACATCTGGGAAGACTATTTCATCGTGGAGATTATTAATCCTGAGACACTTGAACCTGCCAAGGATGGTGAACTGGGAGAACTGGTGCTGACGACAATCAACCGCGAGGCAATGCCTCTGTTGCGCTACCGTACCCGTGACCTTACTTACATCCTCCCTGGCGAATGCCCATGCGGTCGCCATCATCGCCGTCTGGCCCGTCTGCAGGGACGTTCCGACGACATGATAATCCTGAAGGGTGTGAACATCTTCCCAATACAGATAGAGAAGATATTGATGCAGTTCAAGGAACTGTCTTCCGACTTCCTCATCACACTTGAGACAATACCTAACGGCGACATCATGACCATAGAGGTGGAACTGAAGGAGATGACCGACGACTATCAGCACCTGCAGTTGCTCACTCGTGAGATAACCCGCCAGTTGCACGATGAGATTCTCATCACTCCAAAGGTGAAACTCGTACCAAAGGGTGCCCTGAAAGCATCCGATGAGTCAAAGGCCGTGAGAGTGAAAGACCTTAGAAAGAAGTTTTAAATATCCAGTTGACGAGTTGACAAGTTAACAAGTTGACAAGTTAATTGTTGACGAGTTAATTGTCCAACAAGTCTTGAAATCAAGCAACTTGTCAACTAAAATACTAGTCCACTAAAAACCCAAGATATGACCTTCAAACAATTATCTATATTCATTGAAAACAAGCAGGGAACACTTATTAAAGTGCTCTCAATCCTCAAGGAGGCGGGAATACAAATAATAGCTTCCACAGTAGCAGACACCCTCGATAACGGTATCTATCGCATCATCTGCAACGAGCCGGAACGTGCCTTCCTGATGCTTAGTGATGCTGGTCTGACGGTAAACATCACCGAGGTGAATGCAATAGAACTTGACGACCAACCGGGAAAGGCAGCCGATGCTCTCACTCCCATCAGCAATAGCGGAGCAGACATCGCATACCTCTATTCCTTCCTGCTCAACGGCAAGGGCATTCTGGTTTATCGAACTCGATAAACTGTCCCTCCTTACGATAGCCACTTGAGGTGAAGATTGCCAGCAGATTACCTTCTGCATCGGTGACCTTCACTTCTCCGTATGGCATGCGATGATGATTGACTATTTCGTGTGCCTCAGCATATATGGTACCTTTGTTAGCCGAACGCACAAAGACAATATTCGATGTGGTGTTGAACGTCAACGTACCATGACTATTCACGGCTGCCGCAAAAGCAAGGTCAGCAAGCGTGAACAATGCGCCACCTTGGCACACTCCCCCACCGTTGAGGTGCTCATCGCCCACTTCCATCTTCGCACGTGCATATCCCTCGCCCACCTCAACGAGTTCGGCACCGGCAAGCTTTGCAAACTTGTCTTTTTCAAAGAAATCCTTTATTGTCATAATAAAAAAGGTATAAGGTTTTGAGGTAATAGGTTTTGAGGTGAAACCACCTGAAACCTAAAAGTGATGTAACCTCAAAACCTTATAGCCTCAAAATCTATTTAGTCGTTAGGACGAAGGTCTGTTGCCTTCAACATCTCTGCAACTTCAGCATTGAGTTGAGCAGCAAACTCTTCCATCTTCAACTGACCTTGGTCACCCTGTCCCTGCTTACGCACGCTGACAAGACCTTCAGCCTCTTCCTTCTCGCCCACGATGAGCATGTAAGGAATACGCTTCAGCTCGTTGTCACGGATCTTACGACCTATCTTCTCGTTACGCTCGTCAACGGTAGCACGTACGCCCACGCTATCGAAATAGCGCTTCACGTTGTTGGCATAGTCCACGAACTTTTCTGAGATAGGAAGTATTGCCACCTGCTCAGGAGTGAGCCAGAGCGGGAACTTACCTGCGGTATGCTCTATGAGCACGGCGGTGAATCGCTCCATCGAACCGAATGGTGCACGGTGAATCATCACTGGAGTCTTCTTCGTGTTGTCCTCTGCGGTATATTCCAGTTTGAAGCGTACCGGCAGGTTATAGTCAACCTGAATGGTACCCAACTGCCAGCGGCGACCAATAGCGTCCTTAACCATGAAGTCGAGCTTCGGACCATAGAAAGCAGCCTCGCCATACTCTATCTTCGCATTCAGGCCTTTCTCCTTGCAAGCGTCGATGATTGCCTGCTCTGCCTCTGCCCATACCTCGTCGGAACCGATATACTTCTCATGGTCGTTAGGGTCACGAAGCGAGATCTGTGCCTCGTAGTTGTCGAAGTTGAATGTTGAGAACACGGTTTTGATGATATCCATCACACGGATGAACTCCTGCTTAATCTGGTCGGGACGGCAGAAGATGTGAGCATCGTCCTGTGTGAACGAGCGCACACGTGTCAGTCCGTGCAACTCACCACTCTTCTCATAGCGATATACCGTACCGAACTCTGCTATGCGAAGCGGCAGGTCCTTGTAACTACGTGGCTTGTTAGCGAAAATCTCGCAATGATGAGGGCAGTTCATCGGTTTCAGCATATACTCCTCGTCCTCCTCTGGAGTGTGGATAGGCTGGAACGAGTCCTTGCCATAGTGAGCATAGTGACCACTAGTTACATAGAGGTTCTTCGAACCGATGTGCGGTGTGATAACCTCCTGATAGCCGTAGTTCTTCTGAATCTTGCGAAGCATGTCCTGAAGACGCAGACGCAGGTCTGTGCCCTTCGGCAACCAGATAGGCAATCCCTTGCCTACACGGTCGGAGAACATAAAGAGTTCCATCTCCTTACCTATCTTGCGGTGGTCGCGTTTCTTTGCCTCCTCCAGCATTACGAGATACTCGTCAAGCATCTTCTTCTTCGGGAAGGAAATACCATAGATACGTGTCATCTGCTCACGGTTGGCATCGCCACGCCAGAAAGCACCTGCCACGCTGGTTATCTTTATCGCCTTGATATCACCTGTTGACATGAGGTGAGGACCACGACAGAGGTCGGTAAACGCTCCCTGGGTATATGTAGAGATTGTTCCATCCTCAAGATCCTGGTCGATATGCTCGCATTTATACTCCTGACCATCGGCCTTAAACTCGTTCAAGGCATCCGCCTTTGAGACATCACGACGTACAACGGGCTCATCCTTACGTGCCAGTTCCTGCATCTTAGCCTCAATCTTCGGGAAGTCGTTCTCTGAGATGGCAACGCCCTCTGGCGGCATCACGTCATAGAAGAAGCCGTTCTCGATGGCAGGACCGAAACCAAACTGTATTCCGGGATAAAGTTCCTGTAACGCCTCGGCAAGCAAGTGGGCACTGGTGTGCCAGAAGGTGTGCTTACCCTCCTCGTCCTCAAACTTATAGAGGGCGATGGTAGCGTCTTCGTTTATTGGTCTGTTAAGTTCTACTGTCTCGCCGTTCACTCCGCAACTTACAACGTTGCGTGCCAAAGCAGGCGAAATGCTTTCAGCAATCTGAAGTCCAGTCACGCCCTGTTCATACTCGCGAACCGAACCGTCTGGAAAAGTAATTTTTATCATATTTACAATATATGGTTAGTTTATCGCCTGCAAAGTTACTGAAAGTTGAGGGCAAAACAAAAGAATTATTCATTTTTTTGCCGAGACGTAGTAACTTCGACGATAGTCAAAGTTAGTGCAAACCGAAGACAATACAAAATAAATGGGAGTTTATTTTTATTGTTAAGGTGCAGCCTAACTTCATGGAGCGAAGCGACATAAAGTTACTGAAAGTTGAGCGAAAAACAAATAATATTTGGGTTTTCCCTTACTTCTTACCTCTTATCTCTTATTAACCACAATCACAAAACCACCACGTGGCTGGCAATCAATCTTTGAAGGCAGTTTCCCGATATTGCTTATCTGCCATTTGCCACTGGCATCGTCAGCAAACAGGCGAACATTCTTTTTCTTGCCCTTTATGAAACTGAGGTTGCAATCCAGCGTCTTCGCCTCGTCGGAGCCATTGATGCCTGCCACATACCATATGTCGCCACTCCTACGGGCAAGTACAGCACTCTCGCCGGGATAGCCGCTAACATAACGTGTCTCATCCCATACGGTGGGCAACTGTCCCAGGAACGCCTTCACCTCATCGGGCTGTGCCAGGAAACTCTCGGGACGGTCGGCAAGGTGTTGCAATCCACTCTCATAGAGCACCGTGAGCGCCAACTCATGGGCAAGCGAGGTGATATGTGGGTGTTGTGAGTCGCTGAAGGCACACGGGGTATAGTCCATCGGACCGATGACGTTTCGTGTAAAAGGCAGAGTGGCGTTGTGGCAAGCAGCCTTCTTCGTGAAGTGAGGCACATTGTTATACCACTCGGCACCATATACGCCCTCCGTAGAGAGCAGGTTGGGATAAGTGCGCTGCCATCCGCGAGGGATTGGCGCACCGTGGAAGTTCACCAGCAGATGATGACGGGCAGCACTCTCCAACAAATCCTGACAGTAGTCCATGTTAGCCTGGTTGTCGCCACTGAAGAAGTCAATCTTCACGCCAGCCACACCTATCTTCTCACACCATGCGAACTCTTTCTCGCGGTCTTCGGGCTTGTTCAGACGATACTTAGGACCCGGGGCACCGTTCACCCAGCCAATTGACGAATTGTACCATATCAGCGGCTTCACGCCCTTGGAATTAGCGTAGGCAACGGCATCCTCTATGGTCTTGCCCTCGTTGCTGGCCAACTTGTCCATCTCGTCCCACTCGGCATCGATGAGCACGTATGGCAGATGAAGCGTGACAGCCATATCCACATATTTCTTGATGATGTTATAGTCGTTCGAGCCATGATTGTTCGCCCAATATATCCACGACACCACTCCCGGGTGTATCCAACTGACATAGTCGAGCTTCGACGGTTCGCTGACATCGGTCACCAATGTTGATTGCACGATATCTGCCAAATGACCGATGATGACAACACGCCAAGGGGTATGCCAGTCGCCTGTCAGCAGCAGGTCGTTCTGGTCTTGCACTACGCTGAACACCTCGCCTTTGTTAAAAAGACTCGAAGCACTCTGCCGACGCTCGATATTTGCCTCGGTGATAAGGGCAAACACACCGTCAGCAGGCTCCATCAACAATGGATACCCCCAATGAGTGTTGATATCATTTTGGACCATAGAACCGCCAAAACCACCTAAAGTCTTCACCTGGGCTGTGGTCGTCATAGGGAAGAAACCCTCGTAGCCGTCACTCCATTGCTGCATCCAGCGCTTCGTACCCTCTGGGATGATGTAGTTGGTATCCTCACTGGGCACCTTGTTGTCCCGCAGGTGCGAATATTCATAACGGAAAGCAATACCATCGTTGTATAATCGCATCACTATCTTCGACACTGCAAAGTTTCTCAGCGGAGAGCTATACTCATTGGCCTTGTTAGTACAGTGCAGGCGCTTTCCTTCCAGCATCCGATAGTCATCCTCCACCTTCCTGACGAAATCCAGCTTTTCAAACGGGATGTCTGCCAGTTCCAGCACCTGCTTCTTCTCATAACTGATTATTAACTTATTGCCTATTGTCTTTGCCGTCAATTTGCCATTAGGAGACTTCGCCTCCTGAGCGTTAACAGACAATGAAACACTACATAAGAATACAATAGATAGATAAAGACTTTTCATGCTTAAATAAATTTTCCTGCAAAGGAAATAAAAAAAATACAATTACACAAACTTTCGCCCGATTATATTACGACCTCGATTACTTGTTAATAACCCACATTCCACTTTTATTACTTCCCTTTCTCTCTATAATACCAGCATCCTTAAGAGATGCAATATGCTTTCTTGCCATTCTGCCACTAATGCCTAAGGCATAGCCAATCTCATTTGCCGTCATCAGAGGGTTGTCATGAAGCAAGGCAAGCACACTCCATGCGGAATCAGACATCAAAGGATGCTGCTTTTTCAACTTTTCAAGAACAGCATGCCGAACCTTATTAGGAATTTTATTGGGAACTTTATTAGGAACTTCCTCTGGTTCTTCCTCAATACGGCTCATTGCGTCAAGCAAGCAGTGTAGCATAAACTCTATGAAAGCAGTACTGTTGCCTATGGCATCGCATTTTGCTATCACGTCGTAGTACTCCTGCTGGTTCCCATTACAGCAGCAAATCATTTAGCATCTCTAATGACAGATGGTCTTCAATCTTATCCCAATTTGAATAGTCTTCATCATCAACATGCACCATTAGCTCATTAATGTCTTTAATCTTGGGGCTTTCATTTTTACCCATATCTAGAAGGCGCTTTTTCAATTCTGGACACATGAAAGTAAGAATATCTGCAAGCACATATTGCTTTTGATTATATGTGTCAAAATAGACATCATCACATTCATCTATCTTACGAAGTTCATCAACCAGTAAAAGCCCCAGTTTTTCAGCGACTTCTATAGACAACAGTTCACCTGCATGACCATGAAGCCAATCAACTTCTGGTATTTCCTTCATCAGTCGATCTGCTGTCAAAAGGTTGGTCTTTTCTATTCTTTGCATATACATTACTGTACATTCAATAAAACGACTGCGAGTCAGTTTCCCATTCTCGTCTTTATATTGGTATGGAGCACCATTTAGGAAGCCTCCCCAAACAATCCCATTCTGTTCCTGGCCTACTTGCATCATTACAAACAGGTCTCTATGCATCACATCCTTCCAATCCCAGATAGTCCACACGATATCTGTGTTTTCTATCTTTTCGATTTTACCTTTATAGTAGTTGAAGTAATCCTCAAAATCATTTCTTGTAAAACCAGAAATAGAAGGATTCCATCGCATTAGGTACACTCTTCTTTGTCTTGGAGAAATTCCTTCATTATAAAAATCGCCTCTGTCTAAATCAATATAAATTGCCATATTCTTACTGTTTTAAATTTAGTAGTTTGATATTGTAACACTCACTTGTTAGTATTCTTCAGACAATGTATTATCCTCAAAATTATACCATCTATACCAAATAGGGATATTGTATAACTTGCGTAAATGAATTAAATATTTTTTATCTTTTCGGTCAGGAGCTTTTTCACCAATTATAAACATTTTTTTTGCCCTATCTTCTGATGGATAATGAGCATATTCAAGAATCTGCCCAAGTGCCTCACGTATATTTTTCTTTGCTGAACTTGTCT
Organism: Prevotella sp.; assembly: GCA_017554105.1. Classification (GTDB taxonomy): domain Bacteria; phylum Bacteroidota; class Bacteroidia; order Bacteroidales; family Bacteroidaceae; genus Prevotella. The sequence goes on from JAFZIY010000017.1 coordinate 46,750, forward strand.
TAACTTCAAAGAAATGTAGTTCTCCTGTTGCTTTATGAACTCCACTTATATCTACTCTTTGACCAAAGTTGGCACTGAGGTTTATTTCAGCTTTAATGTCTTTATAATCCCCTTTTATCAGTTTACAGACAGCCTCTTGAATCTTTTTGTGTCTTGGGTCAATTATTGTCTTGCCTTCTTTTGTGATATGAACAATCGGTTTTGTATTAAAAACCAAATCATTTCCATTTTCATCTTTTTCAAACTCGAAAGAAAAGTCTTTGTTTTGCAATACATAATGATTCGTTATGTATTCGGATTTTAAAATTGGAGGATTTGATTCATATATTATTGCATCTTTTACTTTGAACTTGACATTAAACATCATTTCCTGATCCAAATCTTTTACAACACCATCAACATAGCGAATTTCTTCTTCCATCTGTTGTATCCATCCATTTTTCTTATAATAGGCATACACCTCTTTGCTTTCATCTGGTCCTACACCTTCAGCATTATACAGACAACCTACATATATTCTCTGCTTCTGGGGTGAGATAGTAAAAAGGTGAATATCATATGTTTGGCCAAAATGTTTTCCGCTTTTTACATTCATCGGCTGAAGAAAACCATAATGATAACCTTTATATATCTTTGACATATCTAACAACCACTCTTCATGGCCGAAACCACTAATTTTCTCATAAGAGTTCTCGGATTTTGACTTACCTTCTTTACCAGAAGGTGTTGTCCATCCATTTGTATTCCAACAAATTCTTGCTATTTTTTCATTGTTCTTGCTCATAATATATCGTTTTTAGTTATTTATCGCAAATAGTACTTAATTATAATTCGACAAAATATAAAAATAATAAGAAATCTACATTTTGTGTGTTCGATTATTCCCATCTACTGATAGTTCTTGCAAACGGTGCAAGATTGTGAGAAACCATTTTTTGTCTTCTTTAGTCGCATAGCTACAAGCCCAATGATTAAAGTATCTCCATTGGGAGAAAAGGCCGGAGCCCAAAATTTTGATATCGTTGGCTTTGTCAATAACTGATAATAATCCATCATTAGAACTCCATGCTTCTTGACCATAAGTGTCAATAAAACTTTGGCCACAATCCATGTCAAAGCCAAATGCTCTACATTCGTTGGGGAAAGTCTCCGAATAAAAAAACTCATAATATGCAGCAGGGATTCGTCCAAACTTCTCATTGAAGAACTGGATATATTTCTCTGCGAAACGTTGAATGTCAGTATTTGAATATCGTGTTTCGTTCATCGCCTACTTGTTTATTTAGATTTGTGACTATGTTATTAGTGAGAGCAAAAATAGTGAATCTTTTACAATAACGCAAATAAATGAATCAATTCTTCCATTTTAGCACAGAATTCGTAGTTTTTATGTCACAATGCATGAATTTAACAACAGTTAAATGAGCGAAAAATGCAGGAATTCCTATCGAAACAAACGTCTCAGACACCTATTCTGAGGCCTTTTAGAGGAGAAAAATGCATGATTCTGTGACTATTTCAGGACAGAATTAGTCATAGCTTTCTATTGAAGATGTTGTATATTATTGATTTACATGCGATTAGAATGTTGCTTGTATTTATCCATCTCAACGTCTCAGCGTCTCAGTTGTTTTTAAAAGTACCCCCAACTCGTCTCCTATACTATATATTTTATATATATTATTGATTATCAATAAGTTATAAGTATCATAATGGAAGATTGGGATGTAGATAATACCATTATTTTTGATTGAGACGCTGAGACGTTGAGACGGTCCCGGTTATTTATCTAATCTTGACCTTCCTCTACGAGGCATTCAAGATGGTCATCAGAACGTCGTTAATACAATTGCCAGAGATGTCTTCTGAGAGTGTCACATGTAGGTATCTGACGTACCAAAAAGACACATCTGTGAGTCCTACCAACGGCCGAACGAACAAGTTTCGAGTCCTTTTCACTCGGAAATGAATAAAATCTTTATATGATTGACTTATAATTCATTTTTTTTATCTAATTTTGCACCCTGAATAAGCTATTTGAAGAAATGATACTTGAAAGAATAGAACAACTTCTGAAAGAAGTGAACGAGCTGAAGGCCTCAAATGCTGAGGAAATAGAGGCTCTCAGACTGAAATATCTCAGTAAGAAAGGTGAGATAAACGCCCTCATGGCTGACTTCCGCAACGTTGCCCCCGAAAAGAAGAAAGAGGTGGGAATGAAGATTAACGAGCTGAAGCAGACGGCAATGGAGAAGATTAACGGGCTGCGTGAGCAGATGGCGACAAGTGACGACGGTACCGACGACATCGACCTGACACGCTCACCCTACCCCATTCCTCTGGGAACGCGTCACCCGCTGACTATCGTGGAGAACGAGATTATAGACATCTTCTCGCGCATGGGCTTCGTGCTTGCTGACGGACCAGAGGTAGAGGACGACCTGCACGTGTTCACCAAGATGAACTTCGCCGCCGACCATCCCGCACGCGACATGCAAGACACCTTCTTCGTGGAGACCAATCCTAACGACGTGACGAAGAACATCATATTGCGCTCGCATACCTCGTCGGTTCAGGCACGCGTGATGGAGACTCAGCAGCCGCCTATCCGCGTCATCTGCCCAGGTCGTGTATATCGCAACGAGGCAATCACAGCACGCGCACACTGCTTCTTCCACCAGGTGGAGGGACTCTATATAGACAAGAACGTGTCGTTCACCGACCTCAAGCAGGTGCTCCTCTCCTTCGCACGCGAGATGTTCGGAGCAGACACCAAGATACGTCTTCGCCCAAGCTATTTCCCATTCACCGAGCCAAGTGCCGAGATGGACATCTCGTGCCACATCTGCGGCGGTGTGGGCTGCGGTTTCTGCAAGCACACCGGATGGGTGGAGATTCTGGGCTGCGGTATGGTTGACCCCAATGTGCTTGAGCTTTGCGGCATAGACAGCAAGGTGTATAGCGGCTATGCCTTCGGTCTGGGCGTGGAGCGCATCACCAACCTGAAGTATCAGGTGAGCGACCTGCGTATGTTCTCTGAGAACGATACTCGCTTCCTCCGTCAGTTCGAGGCTGCGAACTAAGCATAGACATAGAATCATTATAAAAATATGCGGGAACACAGAATCTGTGCTCCCGCTATTGTTTCAAGTGAAGACGTTTGTCAATCGCCGTTTTCCACTTTCGTAATCTTCAGTTGACCATTGATACGCCCTACGCTATAACGATAGGTGGTGTTATACTTGCGTGAGTGGTTCATCCAGTGGGCCGTGGTGAAGACTTTCTCGTACTGGTTGTTGCCGATGGCCTTCGCCTTGGTGGTGTTGAGCAGATCGGTGTCGCCCACAGGGTCGCCGCAGACGAGGTCCCAGCCGCGGTATTTCTCGCCGATGGCAACGTCGCGGAAGTTATCATCGTCGGGGTCAAGTTCAAGTTCCTTCAACACCTCGGGACTGAGATACTTCTCCAGGTCGCTTACCTCCCAGCCGTCCATAGCATAGAACTCCTCGATGAATGCTATCGCCTCTTCGTCTGTAACGGCATCATTTTGGGTGTTCTCAACTTCCGTATTCTTAACGACTTTTACGTCCCAGATGCTGTCTTTCGTTGCCTCGCCGGTGGTCTCTTCTTTTTCGTATAGCCACTTCCTAAGCATTTCTTTTGGGTTGCATGATGAGCATAGACATACCGTCATTGCCGCGCATGCGATGATTATAAAATGTTTTGTCTTCATTATTTGTTTGATAATTTTTATTGTTTTATTCGTCAAAAGCGTGCTCATAGAGGCTGTCCAGCTGTTCCTCGGTCAGGTTCTCCACACCGCCGAACTGTTGTGCCTTGCGCTCCACCTCGTTCCAACGGTTGCGCTCTTCGAGCATTTTCCACACGACGCACGCCGTCTCTCCGTTGAGGTTGTCTATCTTTGTGATGTATAGTCTTCCGCCTTTGCTCTTTACGGTGAAGAAGAGCGTCTGCGACAAGGAGAGCATCGGGTCGGCCCAGTAAAACACCTTGAAGGTCTTCGAATAGCGTCCGTCCTCGACCGGCTCCACGGGGAAGTCCGTCTTGCTCAGCCAAATCATTTCCGAGTTGTCGATGCCCGTGAGCAGCCATGTGGCATATTTCGCCTGAGTATCCTTGTCGTATGAGTTCTTCACGCTGTCACGTAAGGTCTGCAACACTTCCGGCGCGAGGTAGCGCTTTAGAACGTCCTCGTCCCATTCGTACGACCCTTCTTTGGGTGCATGACTATAGAACTCGTCGATGAACGCTATGGCCTTCTCCTGACTGACATCCTTCCAGACGTCCTTGTCTACACGACTTGCCGCCGTGCTATTGTTGGCCGTTAGCAATGCCAATGTTACAAGCGCAATTGCCAAGGCAATGATATAGTTGTATCTTCTCATATTTTAAGGATTTAACAACAGTTGGTTAAAGGATTACCGCAAAGCCATTCTTCCTCAATCCATCCCGTGTGCTTGCCGTCCATGGTCTTTACCTTAACCCATCCGTTTCTGATGTCAATGGGCCTGAGGACTATCTCATTTTTGAAAGAATAGACCACCTTGCCGCCTGGCGTGCTTCTCAATGTAAGTGTCTGACCGCCATAGTTGCGTGTTCCGATGCCTATCGTGGAGTAATGAATCCAGTAGCCCTTGCTTGAGCCTTTCAGCTTAATATCTTCCCTGTCGGGCAGGTCATAACTGTCGCCTACTATTCTCCACCATCCGTTTCGTGGTGACGTCACCTCGAACATGGCGTCCTCGCCTGTTTTTACCTTACTCACGATAGCACCTTTCGGCGCATTACGTATGTTGGTGTACGGTCCGTCATAATCGACACTGAAGACACTCAATGTCTGTGCCTTGCCTGCTAATGAACAGCAAACAAAAATCATGATTGCTAATAAAGTTTTTTTCATTGTGTTTTGTTTTATTGGTTATGTAATTCTAAAAGTCAAAAGATTAATCGTATAATCCGCAACAAAGATAAATATTTATATTTAAATAACAAATGAATAATCTGTTTTTCTCTTACAAAAAAGTAAAACAACTTGTTTTACCGACCAAATTAAGTTGTTTTAGTCTATAAAACAAGTTGTCTTACTTTGCAATTTCCGTAAAATTGCGTTTAGGAATATACTTAATTTATAAGGAAAACCTTTGTCTTGCCATTATAGGTGGCCTTGATGGTGGCACGACCCTCAACGATAGGACTGATGTCGAACTTGACAGCGTCTTGAGCATTGTCACAAGTGGCCTCTAATTTAGAGCCAGCCTTCAGCGGAGCGTAGAGCTGGTAATGGTTGCACTCTGTGTAGCCACTGGCATTAGTAGACACCATCGGACGCTCGGGGATGTTCAGCTTCTTGCCATCGGCGGTGATTGTTACCTGAGGAACAATTTGAGCCACACTGGGACTGCCAGCCTTGCCGAAACCGATGCCGTGGAGGTCGTAGAGACCTTGCGGACGCTGGGGCTGCTGGGGGCGACGACCCCACTGGGGCTGTTGCGGAGCCTCTACCTCAGGACCTTCGGTTACAAGATAGATGGCATGCTTGCCCGTAAGTCCTTCGACAGCTGGAACATCTGCAACCAAATCAATCACGCCCTTGGCATCAGCGGGAATATCGAAAGAGGCAATCTCCTTACCCTTCCAGGGGTCGTCGAGCAACACGCGAATCTTAAAGGCACCACGTCCACTAGGTATAAGGTTCACAGTGAGTTTCGTGCCATTACCTACCTTTGTGCCCTCGAAAGCCTTCACGCCCTTGGTGTCCTTAGCCAAGCCGCCGAAACCAAAGTACTTAAAGCCGATGATACCACCATTGGTAATGCCGACAAGATCCATCGAGTTGTTCCACACGTCGTGGTTGTCCTGCATCCACTCGTTGCTGTTGGTGCCGCCATATACGAAGCAGGCATAACCGGCAGAATAATAATTATAAGGTGGCAGACCGAAGATCTGGAAACCCTCACTGGTAACCTCTGCGCCCGTATATTCGTTGCCGTCGTTGGCTTTAGCCATCCATACATTATCCTTAACATAGGGGTCATAGCCTGTAATCTTTACCACGCCGCCCTTGGCTACAGGCTTCTTGTCCCAAGTAATCTTCACAGGAGCTACCATTGCTTGTCGGGCATAGCCGAAGCCTCGTGGTGGACGATGATAGAAAACGTACCACTGGCCGTTGATTTCCTGAATGGATCCATGGGTGTTATGACCGTAGTTGGTGGTAATGAGCGAACCATCCTGTCCTACCACGACACCACGTGAGTCAACAAGCACGCCACCTGAGCGCCAGGGACCGAGTGGAGAGTCACCAAAGGCATAGCGAAGGGCGGAGTTTGTATTGCCCAATCCATATTCCTTACCGCTGTAGCCCGAGAACACCATCACATATTTATTGCCCACCTGACGGATGCTGCTGGCCTCGAAGAAGTTGAAGTCCAGTGGGTTCTGTCCTTCGTAGAGTGCCTTGTATTCGCTGCCAGCCTTGTCGAGCAGACGACCGTCAGCACTGCTGGCAGGGATGAATGGGTCGATGGGCTCTGTGCCTTCACGCTTAGAGTACATGGTGTTCTGGTCAAGCTCAACAGCCGTGGAGTGCTGGAAACCGTAAAAGACGTAAGCACGGAAACCCTTATCGTAGTCCTTGTCCTTCTTATCGGTAATATTCTCGATGAATACCGACGGGTCGAAGTCAATCATAGAACCAGTCAGGCAACGACGGCCATCCTCTGTGAGGTTGATGGGTGTGAAGGGACCGTCGGGGCGGTCGCCCTTACAAACCATCGGCGTGCGGCCCCATCCACGGGAATGGGGATAAAGGTAGTAGGTCTTCTTGCCCGTCTTCTTATCTTTCACTTCCACAAGATCGGGTGCATACATCGTGTCCCACTGGCCATCTATATAATAGGTAAAGATAGGACCCTCGTCGCGCCATTGGCTTAGGTCTTCCACAGGCGCCGACCACATACGGATGTCCGGACCGCAATATTGCGTGAATGCCACATCGTGAGAACCGATGATGTATGCACGGAACTTCCCTGGATTGTCAGGGTCTTCAAAAACACGGGGTTCACCATCTGGCAGATGCTCCCAAAGTGGGAGGTAAGGGTTCTGTGCCGACGCACTGAGGTTGGCAAGAAACGCCAGGATGAAAATACTGAAAAATTTCTTCATGATTATTATATATATGTAAATTAATTTTCCGACCGCAAAGTTATCTTTTTTCGGCACAACGGCGAAACAATCATGTTACATATACTTTGCATCACGTTGCCATCAGCGGATTCATACGCATACAACGCATAAAAAATGGCGGAAACCAGCAAGGCTCCGCCATTAATATCTATCATGACTATCGTTATACGGGATTGTTCTCGGCGAAGAGTCGCATGCGCTCCTCGAGTTGTGCGTACTGATGGTCCTCGATGAATGACGTACACACACGAAGTCCCTCCTGATGTGAACCAGTGGTGATGAGACAGATGGCACTCACACCATAATACATCAGTTCGCGTGCCAGTTGTCCACTCGTCATTCCCTTGTACCCGATAGTGAAGTAGAAACCATCGGCAATGGGCTGGTCGAGGTCACGGTCATACACGATGTGGAAGTTATTGCGACAGAAGATTTCCTTCAGTTTATGCGCACGTTCGCCATAGACCTTTATCTCTTCGCGGAAGTTATACTTGCCGTCGCATGCCGCACCGAGCATTGCCGCCATCGCATATTGAGCACTATGGCTCGTGCCTGAAGATAATGCATATAGCATACGGGTAGAGAACACCAGACCGAAGGGCAGACCCTCATAACGGGCGGACAGGTCATCGTAATGGCGACGGAAAAGTCTGTCGCTGATGCATGTCACACCAATGCGCTCGCCCGCATAACTGAATGCCTTGGAACCGCTTATCAAGAGAATATAGTTGTCGGTGTAATGAGCAACTGACGGTTGGTAAGGCGGCTCGAACGGACAACTGAGGTCACGACGGAAATCCATCGCGAAATACGCGAGGTCTTCCATCACGATGGTATCGTAGCGTGTGGCCAACTCGCCTATTATCTTCAGTTCGTCGTCATTGAAGCAAATCCATGAGGGATTGTTAGGATTACTATATACTATGGCGCAGATGTTTCCTTTGGAAAGATAACTCTCCAGTTTCCCACGGAGTTTCTCTCCTCTGTAGTCATAGACATCGAAGGTCTCGTATTTCACGCCCTGTACCTGTAGTTGCATCTTCTGAACGGGGAACCCCGGGTCGATGAAGAGGACGGTGTCCTTCTCATGATTGGCTTGAGAACAAGTCAGGAACGACGCGAAGGTACCTTGCATGCTTCCGCATACGGGAACGCATCCCTCGGGCTTGATATCCACATCGATGAATGCCTTGACAAAGCGCGATGCCTGACGTTTCAGTTCTGGCAGTCCCTGAATGTCGGGATAACTATGGGCAATACCATCCTGCAATGACTTTATCTGGGCATCAACACCCACCTGTGCGGCAGGTAATCCGGGTATTCCCATCTCCATCTTGATAAACTCAACACCCGACTCTTTCTCGGCAAAGGCAGCAACCTGCTTTACCTCACGTATCGTGGCCTTGGCAAAGTCTTGTATTCCGAACTGGGCAATAAGACCATCAACCAGTTCTTTCTTTATAGGAGTCTCCATTGTCTATTATCCGTTATCAGTTATTTCTGTGCCTCACGTCCCAATGCGAGAGCCTTGATGTTTGCCTCCACGATGGCTTCACCCTTGCGTGAGAACACGCGACGGATGGCATCTTCGAGTTTAGAGTATTCTATGCCGAGGGCTTTCTGTGCTGCTCCAAGCAAGATTACGTTGGCAGAACGCGGAACATTGTTCTCCTTCGCCAGTTTCTCTATGTCGAGCACTATGACATTGTTTATCTTCGCGAGGTCGGCATTTATCTTCTCCATGTCGGGATAGTTGGGGATGTTCACGAACGGAGTGCTGCTGGTAATTATCCATCCCTCCTTGTTGAGATAAGGAAGATAGCGCAACGCCTCCATTGGCTCCATGGAGATGATGACGTCTGCACCACCCTTCGCGATGAGGTCGCTATTGATGGGATCTGACGAGATGCGCAGGTTCGACTGAACGTCACCACCACGCTGGCTCATACCATGAACCTCTGCCTGCTTGATGTATAGGTTCTCGTTCATGGCGGCCTCGCCTATTATTGTGGCGATGGAGAGGATTCCCTGTCCTCCTACACCGCATAGTATAATGTCTGTTTTCATTTTTGTACCTCCTTTGCTTTCTTTTGTTTCAGGTGTCTTTGAAGTGTCTGCATACATTCGCGGCGAGGAATGATTACAGAAGTTCCCTTATAGTTAATCTCCTCACGTATGATGCGGGTAATCTCGGGCATGTTCTTTGGCAATGGCACCACTACATGCAAGTGCTCGTCACTAAGTCCGAGTCCGCGACAGATGGCCTCGAACTTGTTTGTGCCGGCAGAGTCTTGTCCGCCTGTCATTCCAGTAGTCAGATTGTCGCTGATGACAACGGTGATGTTGGCATTCTCGTTGATGGCATCGAGCAGTCCGGTCATTCCGGAATGGGTGAACGTGGAGTCGCCTATGATTGCCACAGAAGGCCATTGTCCAGCATCAGCAGCACCTTTTGCCATAGTAATGCTGGCACCCATGTCAACACAGGAGTGGATGGCACGGAATGGTGGGAGGAATCCCAAAGTATAGCATCCGATGTCACCAAATACACGGGCATTGTCGTATTCACGCAACACCTCGTTGAGAGCCGCATAGACATCACGGTGACCACAACCCTGGCAAAGGGCTGGTGGGCGCGGAGCCACATCCTCACAAGGAGCATAGCACTCGCCTGTCTCCATACCGAAGGCCTTCTTCACGATGTCGGGATTCAACTCACCCGTACGTGGCAATTCGCCCGTGAGTTTTCCCATGATGTTCTTTGCCTCGTCAACACCTCTTATGATTTCCTCGATGAATGGCTGACCTTCCTCAACTACAATAATCTTATCGCACTTCTCCTTCAACTCACGCACCATCTTCTTTGGCAATGGGTATTGTGAGATTTTCAGGATAGGATAAGGACATCCTGTAGGGAAGCACTCGTTGACATAGTTGAAACCTATGCCGCTTGTGATGATTCCCAGGTCATATCGGCTTTGGGAACCGGGGAATGTGATATGGTTGTACTTTGAGTTCGTCGCATCTTCCTCGAGTTGTGACTGTTGTGCCGTAACGATGTCGTTGCGCTTACGAGCATTTGCCGGTAGCAATACCCAACTGCTTGCCACCGCGTTATAGTTCAGTTCGTTCTCCTTTTGTGGTTCGGTGGCGACATTAACTACCGCACGAGAGTGTGCCATACGAGTCGTAACACGCATCAGTACTGGCAAGTGCTGCTGCTCGGAATACTCGAAAGCGTCAGCCATCATGTCGTATGCTTCCTGTTGTGAACTGGGCTCGAATGTTGGAATAAGCGCAAACTTACCATAGAAACGAGAATCCTGCTCGTCTTGTGAGGAGTGCATTGATGGGTCGTCGGCTACAAGAACCACCACTCCACCGTTAACTCCTGTCATTCCAGAGTTCACGAACGGGTCGGCACATACATTCAGTCCCACGTGCTTCATGCACACTAGTGCGCGTTTTCCCATGAACGACATTCCCAAGGCAGCCTCCATTGCCGTCTTCTCGTTAGTGCTCCAACGGCTGTGGATGCCACGTTCCCTGGCTATCGCGTTGCCTTGGATAAACTCCGTAATCTCGGTAGAGGGCGTACCTGGATAGGCATACACTCCTGAAAGTCCGGCATGTATCGCACCCAGTGCTATCGCCTCGTCACCCAGTAAAAGTTTTCTTTCTGTCATTTTTATATTTGTTTGTAAGTTATTTTTGCTTATCGCATCAATTGCTTGTCCGCATCGTCAAGAACGGGAAACTTCTTCCTGAATGCCTCCAGTCGTTCCATGTCTATATCAGCCTGAGCGGAACATTCCGTTAGTTCCTCACATGTGGCGATTTCCTTTCCGTATGGACTGATAATAACCGAATGCCCGCAATAGTCGCAATTGGGGTCAGAGCCTATACGGTTCACTCCAGCCACATAGCATTGGTTCTCCATAGCACGGGCCTTCAGCAAGGTGTCCCACACATGAATACGGCTTGTGGGCCATGCAGCCACATAAACCACCATGTCATAGTCGCCATGATTCCTACTGAAGACCGGAAAGCGCAGGTCATAGCACACCTGAAGCATTATCCTCACACCACGCCATTCCACCACAACGCGCTCATCACCACATGTGTAGTGCTCGTTTTCACCCGCGTATGAGAACAGATGGCGCTTGTCATAAAACGCAACAGAGCCATCAGGCTTCACGAAATAGAGGCGGTTGTAGTATTTCCCGCCGCTACTTATGGCTACGCTTCCAGCAATGGCGGCATCTTTTTCCTCCGCCTTGCGTTTCATCCATGACAGGGTGTCGCTACCCTCTTCCTCGGCAATGCCTTCAGGACAAGTAGCGAAACCCGTGGAGAACATCTCAGGAAGGACATACAAATCGGCTTTCGGGGCATCGTCAATCATGGCATTTGCTTTCCTGACGTTGTCCGAAGGGTTGCTCCATGCAATGTCCATTTGTATGATAGATGTCTTCAAAGTTCCTCCCGTCTATCTGAACTTATGTTAGCACATTCCACAAGTCTCTCAGTATCTTGCGGTTTCCTTTTTTGCGATGCAAAGGTGCAAAAAATAATCCGAAAAGAAAAATAAATTCATAATTATTTTGTTGTTTCCATTCTAATTCGTACCTTTGCACCCGATTTTCGAAAATAGTCACTTAATAACATTTGATGAAGAACGACAAAAAAGGTAATCAATACCGTGTCAACGAGCAGATTCGTGTTCGTGAAGTAAGAATTGTGGGTGAGGACGGTTCCACCGTAGTGCCTACTCGCCAAGCATTAGACATGGCTCGAGAGCAAGGCGTTGACCTTGTGGAGATCTCTCCCAATGCCAATCCACCTGTATGTCGTCTCATCGATTACTCGAAATTCCTCTACCAGCAGAAGAAACGTGCCAAGGAGATGAAGCAGAAGCAGGTGAAGCAGGAGATAAAGGAAATCCGCTTCGGACCTCAGACCGACGAGCACGACTACAACTTCAAGCTGAAGCACGCGAAGGAGTTTCTTGAGGAAGGTAACAAGGTGCGTGCATACGTCTTCTTCAGAGGACGTTCAATACTGTTCAAGGAACAGGGAGAAGTGTTGCTGCTGAGGTTCGCCAACGACCTTGAGGAATACGGAAAGGTTGAGCAGATGCCAAGTCTTGAGGGCAAGAAGATGTTCCTCTACCTCTCACCAAAGAAGGCAGGCGTGGCAAAGAAGAGCCAGCAGAAACGCGACCGTGAGCGCGACGAGGCTGAAGCAAAGGCTGAAGAGGCCAGACAGGCCGAGAACGACGCAGCAGCAAAGGGCGGTATCTTTGCCAACGTGAAAGGCGGAGATGAAATCCTTGCAAAACTGAGTAAGGTTGACGACCAAACGGATTAACAAACCAGGGTGCGCGTAACGTCAGGTATATACGTTGCCGCCCCGCTATAAATAAACAATTTAAATAATAAAAAAAATGCCAAAAGTAAAGACAAACTCCGGTGCTAAGAAACGTTTCCGTTTCACCGGTACAGGCAAGGTAAAGCGCAATCATGCTTACCATAGCCACATTCTCACAAAGAAGACAAAGAAGCAGAAGAGAAACCTTGTTCATTCTGCAATAGTAGACAACAGCAACTTGAAGCAGGTACGCGATTTGCTCTGCCTCCGTTAATCATTAATTAAGAAAGGAAAGAAACTATGCCAAGATCAGTAAATCACGTTGCTTCAAGAGCAAAGAGAAAGAGAATACTTAAACTTACACGCGGCTACTTTGGCGCACGTAAGAACGTTTGGACCGTTGCCAAGAATACTTGGGAGAAAGGTCTCACCTATGCATATCGTGACCGCAAGAACAAGAAGCGCACTTTCCGTGCACTCTGGATTCAGCGTATCAACGCTGCCGCACGTCTCGAGGGCATGAGCTACTCACAGTTGATGGGTGCTCTCCACAAGGCTGGCATCGAAATCAACCGCAAGGTTCTTGCTGACCTCGCTGTTAACAATCCCGATGCTTTCAAGGCTATCGTAGAGAAGGTGAAGTAAGATTATTCCTATTCAAGATAAGTATCGCCAGGCAAGTTCACTTGTCTGGCGATATTTTTTCACATTACATACATTTTCGCTGAATTTGTAACTTTTTTTCCTAAAAGTTTTGTGGGTAATAAAAAAAATGCTTACATTTGCAGTGAAAATAAAACGCATTTCTCATACATTAAAAACATTTAGGATATTATCAATTTATCCGAACGGGAATCTGGACATTTCCTTAAATTGGGGAAGTATTTTCTACACAAGTATTTATGCAGATAAGCGTGCGTGAATACTATTTGCGTGGACGTTGCATACTTGTGTAGAAGGTAGTCCAGAACCTCCGGCCAATGTTGCTCCTGTCCACGCTTTTTTCTTTCTAAGGCTTTCTTCCCTACAGATTCTTCATCGAAAGCGATATGCGGTTGCGACGACGGTCAACCTCCAGCACCTTCACCTGAACGTGTTGGTGGAGATGAACCACATCGTTGGGGTCCTTGACATATCTATTGGCGAGTTGTGAGATGTGTACCAGTCCGTCCTGATGAACGCCAATATCTACAAACGCACCGAAGTTGGTTATGTTCGTCACGATGCCCGGCAATATCATTCCCTCCACGAGGTCGTCGATTTCCTTCACTCTCGGGTCGAACTCAAACTGCTCTATCTGCTGACGCGGGTCACGTCCCGGTTTCTCCAGCTCCTGCATGATATCATTAAGCGTAGGAAGTCCGATGTCACCACTCACATATTTCCTGATGTCTATGCTCTCGCGTTTAGCCTTGTCGCTGATGAGTTCGGCAACCGTACATCCACAGTCCTTTGCCATACGTTCCACTACATCATAGCTCTCGGGATGTACGGCAGAGTTGTCGAGTGGGTTCTCTGAGTTGCGTATGCGAAGGAATCCGGCACATTGCTCGAATGCCGACGGACCCAGTCGCGGTACTTTCTTCAGTTGTGCACGACTGGTGAATGCACCGTTCTCACGCCTGTACTCCACTATGTTTTTCGCGAGTGTCGGGCCCAGTCCACTAACGTAGGTCAGCAGTTGCTGCGATGCGGTATTCAGGTCGATGCCCACGGAGTTGACGCACAGTTCTACTGTCTGGTCGAGCGAATGCTTCAGTTTTGCCTGGTCCACGTCATGCTGGTATTGTCCCACGCCGATGCTCTTTGCATCAATCTTTACCAGTTCGGCAAGTGGGTCCATGAGTCGTCTGCCTATCGACACGGCACCACGTACCGTCACGTCCTCATCGGGAAACTCCTCGCGCGCAAGTTTCGATGCCGAGTAGATACTTGCCCCGTCCTCGCTAACGACAAAGACTTGGGGTGATGATGGTGACATCGAGAAACTATCCTCTACAAACTCCCTTGTCTCCCGACTTGCCGTACCATTGCCTATTGCAATCGCCTCAATACCGTAGTCGCTAATCATCTTTAGCAGGTGCATACGTGCCTGCATGGTATGATTTATGGGTGGATGTGGGAATATTGCCTCGTGGTGGAGCAAATTACCCTGAGCATCAAGACACACCACCTTGCACCCGGTACGGAATCCCGGGTCGATACCCATCACGCGCTTTTGTCCCAGGGGCGGAGAAAGAAGCAGTTGCCTAAGGTTCTCCGAGAACACCCTTATAGCCTCGTCGTCGGCCTTTTCCTTGCTCGATGCGGCAAACTCCGTCTCTATGGAAGGGCATAACAGACGCTTATAGCCATCCTCCACCGCCTCGGCAACGAGTCGCTGACATGGTCCGTACCCATGCACATAATGCCTTTGCAGTCTATTGATACATTGCTCATCGTCAGTGGTTATTGATACACGCAGGATACCCTCTGACTCCCCACGCCTCATGGCGAGAAGACGATGGGACGAACAACGGTGCAACGGTTCGCTGAAATCAAAGTAGTCAGAGTATTTTGCGGCCTCGTCGGTGTCACGCTTCTTGTTGACCACCTTCGAGCATATCATGGCATCACGGCGGAACTGCTGTCTCACTTGCTGTCGCGAGCCCTCGTCCTCGCTCACCTGTTCGGCAATTATGTCCTTGGCTCCTTGCAAAGCAGCCTCGACGTCCTTTACATCGCCACGCACGAATCTCTCTGCCGCCTTCTCAGGATGCTGTTCCCTCTGCATCAGCAATATCGTTGCCAGCGGCTCCAATCCCTGCTCACGGGCCACCATGGCGCGAGTCCTGCGCTTCGGCTTGTATGGCAGATAGATGTCCTCCAGTTCAGTTGCGTTCCATGTCGCCTCGATACGCTGTTGCAGTTCGCTTGTCATGTGCCCCTGCTCTGTGATGCTTTTTATGATTGTCTCCTTGCGCTTGCCTATCTCTTTCAGGCGGTCGTTCATGTCGGCAATCTTTGCTATCAGAACCTCGTCGAGACCTCCAGTACGTTCCTTGCGATATCGCGAGATAAAAGGTATTGTGCAGCCGTCATCGAGCAGTCGCAGTGTGTTCTCCACTCCCTCCTGCGGCAGTTGCAGTTCGCGGGCAATTATCTTTGTGAATACGTTCATGTCTTTCAGTTTTAAATTCACCTGCAAATATACAGATAAAAAATGACATTTCACAAGGCTTTGGCAAATCGCTTCGTGATTATTGTTAATCTTTCATAACAAGCGCTCCTTCCATTTATACGTTTTGTGATGAAAAACGTCAAACAAAACATCAAGATGTTTTAGTCATCCAGAAGATGCCAGAAATCTAAATTCTAACGTAAACATATATTTATGAGAAAACTTATGGTTGCGTGTCTCTTGTTGCTGGTAATGGCAACACAGGCACAGACAGCGAGAAACTTCAAGTTGCCACTCACCGAGAGCGGCGAGTCAGAGATGGTGGTGTTCCTTCCTGAGAACCCCACGGGAAAAGCAATAGTAGGTATCCCGGGAGGCGGTTACTCGGTTCTCTCGAACACCCATGAGGGCACACAATGGTACGAGTGGCTCAACAAACGCGGCATTGCCTACATCGTGGTGAACTATCGTCTGCCCAATGGCGACCGCACGCGTCCTATTGGCGACGTAGAGAAAGCCTTCAAGACGGTACGCGACTCTGCCACGGTATGGAAAATCAATCCTCGTGACGTGGGCATCATGGGTTTCTCGGCAGGTGGTCATCTGGCATCAGTAATCTCTACCCTCTCCGACTATGAGGTGCGTCCCGACTTCACCATCCTTTTCTATCCTGTCATCTCGATGGACGAGAACGTGTCCCATAAGTATTCATGCATCAATTTCCTGGGCGAGGAAGGACATAAGAACCCTGAGTTAGTAAACAAGTATTCCACGCAGAACGCGGTGAAGCGCCACCTCACTCCCCCGGCCATTATCATTACGGCCAATGACGACCGCCTCGTGCCTCCTGTGACAAACGCCATAGCATACTATACGGCAATGCGCAACGCAGGCAACGAATGTTCCCTGCACGTCTATCCCACGGGCGATCATGGCTTTGGCATCGGACCTTGGTTCAAGTATCATGACCAGATGCTCTCCGACCTCGGCAACTGGCTCGACAACCGCAATGCTCCGAAACCTGACGCAATACGCGTGGCATGTATCGGCAACAGCATTACCGACGGTCACGGCATCGAGATGGCTCCACAACACGGATATCCTGCCCAACTGCAACATATGATGGGCAAGGACTACTGGGTGAAGAACTTCGGCGTGAGCGGACGTACCCTGCTCAGCAAGGGCGACCTTCCATATATCAACGAGACGGCTTGGCTCGACGCACAGGCCTTCAATCCCGACATCGTCATAATCAAGTTGGGTACCAACGACTCGAAACCACAGAACTGGCAATATGGTAGCGAGTTCAAGCAAGACCTGCAGCAACTCATCACTCGCCTCTGCCCTGGCATTGGTTCAACAAAGAAGAAAGGCAAGAAACAGGCTCAGCCTGAGGTGAAGCAGCCTAAGATTTATCTCTGCACCCCGATTCCTGCCTTCAAACCGTCGTGGAACATTAACGACGCCATCATTGCCAACGACATCATCCCCATAGAGAAGGAAGTGGCCAAGGAATACGGACTGCCCGTTATCGACCTCTACACTCCTTTCTCCGGCAACTCCGACCTGGTGCAGCCCGACGGCATACACCCCAACGACAAGGGCGTGAGGAAAATGGCAGAGATTATCTCCGCTGCACTTAAGGGTAACTAAGGAGATTCCTGAAAAAATACAGAGGGTGACTTCACAGGCAAGAAACGGATGAAGATTATTTGTCTTAAGGGCGGACTCGGCAATCAGATTTTTGAGTATTGCCGATTCCGCTTCTTAAAGGAAACAAGCGGCGAGAGCATAAGCATCCATTATGACTCGCGACGACTGAAGCAGCATGGCGGCACTCTGCTGGACCGCTGCTTTGACATCTCCTTGCCCAAAAGAAGTGTCACCGTCGACATTGCTGTGGTGGTCCTGAAGATGCTGCGGTCTGTTCACGTCATGCCCAGACTCTACGATGACAGTCGCGACGACTGCGTGCTTATCGACGACTATTGTCAGAATCGTCGTTTCATAACCTCTGCACGTAAGTGGCTTCCCTTCCGTGAGTTCCGTTTAAGTGAGAAAAGCGCGCAAGTGCTAAGCATTATCAATGGCGAGAACTATCCCGTGGCGGTGCATGTGAGGCGCGGTGACTATCTCATAGAACAGAACCTTGACGACTTCGGACTATGCACTACCGACTACTACCATTCCGCTATCAACCAAATCCTTGAAAAACACCCGTCGGCACGCTTCTTCCTATTCTCCGACGACATGACATGGGTGAAGAATAACCTACATGTCGAGAATGCCGTATGCGTGGAGAGAGAGCAAGGCGAGCCCGACTACATAGACCTTTTCCTGATGACACGCTGTCGCGGACATATCATAGCGAACAGCACCTTCAGTTTCTGGGGCGCCATGCTGGCCAACGATGAAGGGGCAACGAACATCTACCCACGCCGTTGGTTCGCCAATCCCACATGGACAGTTCCCGACATCTTCCCCGACGATTGGATTGCCTTATAATTACTCGCCTATAATAGTACACACAACCCTTCTCTGACCGCCGTAGTTGCGGTGCTCGCAAAGATATATTCCCTGCCAAGTACCGAGATTCAATCGCCCGCGGGTGATGGGAATAGTGAGCGAATTGCCTATTATGGTCGCCTTGGCATGGGCAGGCATGTCGTCACTTCCTTCCAGCACATGGTCGTAGTAAGGCTGGTTCTCGGGCACGATGTGGTTGAATATCTGCTCCATGTCCGACCTTACGTCAGGGTCATAGTTCTCATTTATCGACAGACTGCAACTGGTATGTTTCACGAAGACGTGCAACAACCCTGTCTGAGGCAACTCAGGCAACTGCCCAAGAATCTCACTCGTCACGAGATGGAAGCCTCTACGCCTTTCCTTCAGTATTATCTCTTTCTGCTGTATCATTGTCCTAATTTCTATTATCCAAATAGTTTGGCGCAAAGTTAGCAAAATAAATGCAAAAACATTTCAGTAGTCGGAATAATATTAGTATTTTTGTAGGGTGAAAACTGAAATCAAACTATGGACGAGAAACAACGTATAATGCAACTGAGACGCGAGTTGCACGAGCATAACCACAGATACTATGTGCTTAACCAGCCCACGATAAGCGACCAGGACTTCGACTTCCTCATGAAGGAGTTGCAGGAACTGGAGGCGCGCCACCCTGAACTATACGACCCCAACTCTCCCTCCCAGCGCGTGGGAAGCGACCTCAACCAAGAGTTCCGACAGGTGAAGCATCAGCGACCTATGCTCTCTCTCTCGAACACCTACAACGAACAAGACGTGAGGGAATGGTTCGAGAGCGTGAAAAAGGGACTTGGCGGCGAGCCGTTTGAGGTGTGCTGCGAGATGAAATACGACGGACTGTCCATCTCGCTGATATACGAGAACGGACAACTGGTACAGGCCGTGACGCGCGGAGACGGTGTGCAGGGCGACGACGTGACGGCTAACGTGAAGACCATACGCAGCATCCCTCTGGTGCTGAAGCCGGCTCTCTCGTCATTATATATTAATAAGGAGAAGGCACAGCCGCAACTGTTCCCCGACGAGGAAGAAGAGAATGTAGGCTTTCCTGCCTCGTTTGAGATACGTGGTGAGGTTCTGATGCCGTGGAAGTCGTTCGAGCGACTCAATGCCGAGCGCGAGGCTGCCGAGGAACCTCTCTTTGCTAACCCTCGGAATGCGGCAAGCGGAACGCTGAAGAGCCAGAAGAGCGAGGTGGTTGCACAGCGCGGTCTCGATGCATACCTCTATTACCTGCTTGGTGACAAGGTGCCTTTCGACGGTCACTACGAGAACCTCATGGCAGCACGCTCATGGGGTTTCCAGATTGTCCCGAAGGCTGACAACAGCATCCGCAAGGTAAGTACGGTAGATGAGATATTCGACTTCATAAACTATTGGGACATGGAACGCAAGAACCTGCCCGTGGCAACCGACGGCATAGTGCTGAAAGTGAACTCACAACGCCAGCAGCGCGCCCTGGGATTCACAGCCAAGAGTCCGCGATGGGCAATAGCATACAAGTTCAAGGCAGAGCGTGCATGCACCAAGTTGCTTGACGTGACCTATCAGGTGGGCCGCACAGGGGCCGTCACCCCAGTGGCCAACATGGAGCCTGTGCAACTGGCAGGAACCACCGTGAAGCGCGCCACGCTCAACAACGAGGACTTCATAAAGAGTTTCGACCTTCATCTGGGCGACTACGTCTATGTGGAGAAAGGTGGTGAGATAATCCCGAAAATAGTGGGGGTTGACATCGACCAGCGTCCCATCGTGGCACAACCCGTGAGGTTCATTGAGCGCTGTCCGGAGTGCGGTATGCCCCTGGTGCGCATCGACGGCGAGGCAGTACACTACTGTCCAAACGACGCAGGTTGTCCGCCACAGATAAAAGGACGCATAGAGCATTTCATATCGCGGAAGGCGATGAACATCATGTCGTTAGGTCCAGAGACGGTGGACGAATATTGGAGTCGCGGACTGATTCACAATGTGGCAGACCTCTACGACCTCACCGTTATGCAGATTACGGGAGGGAACAAAAGCCGTCGTTTGTCGGCCGAGAATGTCATCAAAGGCATAGAGGCATCGAAGCAAGTGCCCTTCGAGCGCGTGGTCTTCGCCCTTGGCATACGCTTCGTGGGCGAAACTTCCGCCCGACTCCTTGCGCGTCACTTCAAGAACATCGACGCCCTGATGTCGGCAACGATGGAAGAACTGCAGGAGGTGGAGGGCATTGGTGAGGTCATGGCACGAAGCGTGATGAGTTTCTTCCAGAACGAAAAGAACCTTGCCATCGTTGAGCGACTGCGCCAGTATGGTCTGCAGATGTCACTTTCTGAAGAACAGATGACAGCAGCAAGCGACCGTCTGGCGGGCAAATCGATAGTCATCAGCGGCGTCTTCGAGCATCACAGCCGCGACGAATACAAGCAGATAATTGAGCAGAACGGAGGAAAGAACGTGGGAAGCATATCGGGCAAGACCTCGTTCATCCTCGCTGGCGACAACATGGGACCAAGCAAGTTGCAGAAAGCCGAGAAACTGGGCATCCCCATTGTTAGCGAAGAGGAGTTCCTGAAGATGATTTTATCATAGGAGTTAGGGAGTTAAGGAGTTAGGGAGTTATGACAAATGCTTTATTATCTGAAGCCTGTATACAAAACTGATGTCTTAACTCCAAAACTCCTTAACTTCTTCACTCCCCAATCCTATTTTTCTCTGCACAAAAATGCAAAAAATGTGCAGAAAACTTTGCACGTAAAAAGATTTTTATTATTTTTGCAGATAATATGTAAAACACCATGAATACTATACATAATTTCGAGGAACTGAGAGAGAGGCTGCGCCAAGGCGAGCCTTGTCGCGTCGCTGCCATCGAGGCAACCGACAGCCATTCGAGTGAGGCGGTAGAAACGGCTGTAAACGAGGGATGGGCCATCGTGACCAACATCACCACTGGCGACCCGCAACGGTCGGCTGACGAGGCCGTACGGATGGTGAGAGATGGTGAGGCCGACGTCATAATGAAGGGTATCATCAATACCGACGTGCTACTGCGCGCCGTGCTGAATAAAGAACATGGACTGCTGCCGAAGGGCAACGTACTGACACACCTCAGCGCCATCTACCTGCCCATGCTGGGTAGAATCATTCTGATGGGCGACCCGGCGGTGATTCCCTACCCCACCCTGGAACAGCGCGAGGCAATGATTCGATATACCGTGAAATTGGCTGCGGCATACGGCATCGAGGAACCGCGCATCGCCCTGATACATTGCACGGAGAAGGTGTCAGAGAAGTTCCCGCTCACCCTCGACTATGTGCAACTCATAGAGAAATGCAAGCGAGGAGAGTTTGGCAAGGCGATAGTCGACGGACCCACAGACCTGAAGTGCGCCATCTGCAAGGAGTCGGCTGATATAAAAGGCATAGTAAGTCCGCTCGAGGGCAAGGCAGACATGCTGATGATGCCAGACATAGAGGCTGGCAACGTATTCTACAAGACGCTCACCGCCTTCACCGACGCACAACTTGCCGTGGGACTGATGGGTGCCTCATGCCCCATCTCGCTCACCTCGCGCAGCGACAGCATGCAGACGAAACTCAATTCGCTCGCGATGGCATGTTTGCAAGTTAGGAGTTAGGAGTTGTAGGGGCGTTCTACGTGTGCGCCCGACCAGATACCATTAAAATCAAAACTAAGAAAACACATGAAAATACTTGCTGTTAACCCGGGAATGATTTCCACAAAAGTGGGAGTGTTCATCGACGAAGAGATAGTGATGCACGCATGCATCAACCATCCATACGAGGAACTGTGCAAATACCCGTTCATCATGGATGAGTTCGACTATCGTAAGGATGCTCTTGTGGCAGAACTGAAGCGTCAAGGCTATGAGATGGACTTTGATGTCATCGTAGGTCGCGGCGGACTGGTGAAGCCCATCGAGAGCGGTGTCTATGAACTGAACGACAAGGTGATTGAGGACACCCGTCACCCACGTCTGCACCATGCATGTAACCTCGGTTCACTGATAGCACTGGCACTGGCGAAGGAAATTCCCGGATGCCGCGCGTTCACCGTTGACCCTGGCGTTGTGGACGAACTCGACGACGTGGCACGCATCACAGGACTGCCCGAGGCACCCCATCGCACGATATGGCACGCTCTCAACCAACGCGAGATAGCAAAGAGATACTGTCGTGAACATGGACTGAAATACGAGGAACAAGACCTGATAGTGTGTCACCTCGGCAGCGGTATCTCGTTCGCAATGCATCATCATGGACGAGCCATCGAGTGCAGCGACGCCCTGAGTGGCGACGGACCATTTACTCCCTCGCGCGCTGGAATACTCTCTCCTGTTGACATCATACACCTCTGCTTCAGCGGGAAATACAACGAAAAGGAGATGCTACGCAAGATAAACGGACACAGTGGACTGACCGCTCACCTCGGTACCAACGACGTACGTGAGGTGGAGAAACGCATCAAGGAAGGCGACGAGCATGCCAAACTTATCCTCGATGCCATGATATACAGCATCTCAAGACATCTCGCATCACTCGCACCAGCCACCTACGGACATGTGGACGCCGTGATTCTGACCGGTGCCATAGCGCACAGCAAGTACGTAGGCGAGCAACTCACCAAGCGCCTCGAGTACCTTGCACCCGTCTTCATCTATCCAGGAGAGGACGAACTCACCGCCCTCGCCCACAACGCCTACCGCGCAATGACAGGGCAACAGGAGATAAAAGAATATAAGTAAGCCTTTCCCTCCGGAGGGAAAGAAGCAAGAAGCAAGAAGTAAGAGGTAAGGAGGCAGAAGGTAAGAAGTGAGGTTGTCAGGAACGGCTCCTGAGTAGATCAGGAACGGTTCCTGATAATAGTATTTCACGTATTTTTGAGCATCAGGTGAAATAATTATGTGCTCAGAGAGAAGTATTTCGTTTTTTTTACTTAAATTTGTAGCCGAAATAATAATGCATACTAATAACAACTGTCTAAACAATAATAAACATGAAGAAGCTTTTTACTGCCGCTGTGCTGCTGGTCATGACCACAATGTCGGCCAACGCACAAGACACGCATCTGGTAATCAACGAACTGATGCAGTCGAACGTTGAATGCCTCTTTGACGACGTGACGAAGGAGTTTCCTGACTCATGGGTGGAATTGTATAACCCCACAGAAGATGACATCAACCTCGGGGACTATCAAATCAGCAATAAGAATAAGGCGAATAAAGCCTGGCAGTTGCCCGCCGAGACCGTTGCGTCCAAAGGGTATGTGATTATCTACTGCGACAAGGAGGGGATTGAGACGAACCGCCTCCACGCTGATTTCCGTCTGGAGTCAGGCAAGGGTTGTACGGTTTATCTTTTCAAAAACAAAGGGTCTGTGCCTGTTGACAGTCTCCCTTATATTGATGGCAAACCTATGGTTAAGATGCCTGCACCCGATGTGGCGTTCGGTCGCAAGACCGACGGTGCTGACGAGTGGGGTTATCAGGTGACAGCATCACCGGGAAGGGCCAACACTAATCAGATTTGTAATGCTAAGCATATATTAGGTGCTCCTGAATTTAGCGAACCGGGTCGTGTGAGCAATAGTACCGTCAACCTGATGCTGAGTGTGCCCGAAGGTGCTCCAGAGGGTACTATTATCCGCTACACCATCGACGGCAGCGAGCCTACGACAACGAGTACGCAGTATACTTCCCCCATCAGCATTACCAGTACCAAGGTGATTCGCGCCAAGTTGTTCTGCGATGGTTGGCTCTCACCCGTTTCAACCGCCCAATCGTATATCTTCCATCCAAGGAATATGACGGTTCCCATCTTCTCTATCCAGACAAACAACCGCTATCTGAACGATTCAGAGATTGGCATCTTTCCCAACAACACAGGCAAGGATAACAAGGTGGACTGGCGTCGTCCCATCAATATTGAAATGTTCACCAGCGAGGGTACGGAAAGCGACTTCAATCAACTCGGCGAAACCCGTATTCAGGGCGGTCAGTCGCGTGCGAATGCCCTCAAGTCGATGGCCTTCTATGCCAACAAGCGATTTGATCCCGACAAAAAGCGTTTCGATTATGAGTTCTTCCCCGACCAGAAGCCGGGTGTAAGCCAGTTCAAGTCGTTCTCGCTCCGCGATGGCGGTAACGACTTCGGCGACCTCTATTTCCGCGACCTTATCATCCAGCGCACGATGGGAGAGAATACCGACCTTGACTGGCAGGCCGGCCATACGGCTGTTCTCTACATTAACGGTCAGTATATGGGTATGCTCAACATCCGCGAGCGCTCAAACGCAGACAATATCTATAGTAACTACAACGGCCTTGAGGACATCGATATGGTTGAGATTTCCCATGAAAAAGTGAATGGTGTAGATCAGTACATCGAGGAACTGAAGGAAGGTACCTTGGAGGAAAACTACAATGCCTTCAAGACCTTCTACAGCGAGGAAGGTCACAGCCTGGCAGAATATGAGCAATGGATGGACGTCAGCGAGTATCTGAACATCATGATTATGAATCTCTTCTATGGCAACATCGATTTCCCCGGCAACAACATCGTGTTCTGGCGCCCCAACAAAGGCGACAAGGATTCAGGTCTGCCCAAGAGATGGCGCTTTATCGCCAAGGATACCGACTTCGGACTCGGACTCTATGGCAGGAAACCTAATTACAACACCATCGAAATGCTCTACAACCCAAGTTATGACACCGAAAATAACTGGGCCTTTACCGAACCGGCTACACGCCTCATCAAGCACATGCTTGCAGACCCGGACATCCTGAACCTGTTCATAGACAAGAGCTGTGTTTATATGGGCGACTTTATGAATGCCAGCGGAACCGGTGAGATGATTGACAAGATCAAAGATGAGGCATTAGAGGAATTTGCTGCCCATCGCGTCAAATACAATGGCGGTAATATCAATAACCAACGTACCAATATCACAAACAAGTTCAACGATGCCAAGAAATGGCTCACAGGATACTCCGAGACAAGCTGGGGACATACGACCACTTATAATTCACGTACAGACTACTTCTACGAATACATTCGTAGCCAATGGAATCTCGGAACAGCCATTCCCGTGACCATCAACTTGACCGATGACAACCAGCCCATCGAAAACCTGCCCGACGAAGTGCTCATCAACGGCATCAAGCTTACCAGGGGCGTGTTCGACGGCAAGCTCTTCAAAGGTCGCGATATTACCCTCGAGGGCAAGACCAATGTCGAGAACGATCTCATAGTAAAAAAATGGAAAATAGTGACTACCGTCAATGGAGTAGAAAATACGACATATTCTGACGGACCCACATACAACTTCACCGTGCCTTCATGCACGAAACTCAAAATCACCCCCGTTATGGACGACGATCCTAGAGCCAAGGTTACAATTGGTAAACGTGAAGCCGTTTCATTCAGCAGCACCAAGGCTCTTGACTTCACCGACCAACCCGTAGAAGCCTTCATCGTTACCGCGAAGAACGGCAACACCTTCGCAATGAAGCAAGTTTATACCGTTCCTGCACAAACAGGCCTCGTCATCGAAGGTGCACAAGGTGTATATAAGATTCCTGTTGCCGAGAGTTCTACATTCGACAACGTTTCCGGCAACTTACTTAAGTCAACCGCTACCGCAGAGTTCGAGGTGCCTGATGATGGAAATGCTTACTATGGCCTGTTCTACTCGTATGTTCAGGAAAAGGTTGGCTTCCAGAAGAAGGCAGCAGGATTCATCTTCGACAAAGGCAAGAGCTATCTGCTCCTTCCAGAATCGATGGCTGAGGCAAACATCAACGAAATCTTCTGCGACGAGACAACCGCTATCCAGGGTGTTTACAACAATACATGGACAGACGACAAGGCATACAACCTGAACGGCCAGCGCGTTGACAAGAACTACAAGGGTATTATTATTATGAACGGCAAGAAGGTCGTAAACAATAGGAAGTAAAACTAATAAAAAAGTTTACACAGATGGAAAAAAAGATATATATTAAGCCTTGCCTGAAAGTACTGCTCTTCGATGTGGAGCCCGTTTTGGGAAAAAACACAAAGCCCGTAATCCCACCAGGCGAACCAGGTGAGGATTTGAGCAAAGAAAACAGCCTTGACGTCGTATGGGATGAAGACGAAGACTAAGTAGGAAAGCACAATTGAGGTTGTCAGAAAAGTATCTGACAACCTCAATTCTTAATGCCTAATTCCTCACTGGGCCGAAAGTCATGACAAATAGCCTCTACAAGATGTGACAATTGGCCATTTTTACCTCCATTTTCTGCTATGTGACTGGCTAATTTAGCATAAATGACTTCAAAACTGGTGCAGAGCAGTAATTTTCTGAACAACATTTGAGTGCATAAAGTACAGGTAAAAGCATCAAAACAAGCGTCTCAAGCACCTATATTAAGGCTTTTTAGAGGAGAAATCTGCAGTTTTTTGTGCTTTTTTCAGGTTATGATAACTAGCGTAGAGTTTTTGTATACATTGTATCTTATTGATATACTGCTTTTTAGATGAAAACTAATTGCTAAATCTTACAGTCTTACAGTCTTACAGACGTTTTTTTTGATATGTCACAACCCCTCATTTTATATATAAATACTTATATATCAATTAGTTATATAATATTTAGAAGGGGGTTGTAATACATGTTTTTTGATTGTAAGACTGTAAGACTGTAAGATTTTGGCTGTACACTTTACTCTACGAGGCCCTTCAGTGCCTGGCGAATCTCATTGCATACGGCGAGGGCGAAGCCACGGTAGTCAAAGATAGAAATAGTCCCAATCTTAGAAAAGAATGAAACGGAAATTTTCAATAAAAAACATGTTTCGTTTGCCCATCTGACAAGAAATGACTAACTTTGAAGCGCAAAAGAACAAATAAACCGGAAAAACAATTATGAAAGATTTCAAGTACTATGCACCCACAGAGGTTATCTTCGGCAGGAATGCTGAGGAGGAGACAGCAAAGATGGTTAGGAAATATGGCGGCAAGAAGGTGTTGCTTCATTACGGAGGAAAGAGCGCAGAACGCTCCGGACTGCTGCCAAAGGTGGAACAACTGCTGAAGGATGAGGGCATCGAATATGTGAAACTGGGAGGTGTTGTGCCTAACCCTCGCCTGTCGCTGGTGCGCAAGGGCATGGAGATTTGTCGCAAGGAGGGTATCGACTTCCTGCTTGCCGTGGGCGGAGGTAGCGTGATTGACTCTGCTAAGGCTATGGGATACGGTCTCTGCTACGATGGCGACGTATGGGACCTGTTCATCGGCAAGGACATTCCGAAGGCGTGTCTCCCTATAGGATGCGTGCTTACCATTCCCGCCGCAGGTAGTGAGATGAGCGAGGGATGTGTGATAACCAACGAGGAGGGATGGCTGAAACGCTCGTGCGACTATGATGTGGCGCGATGCAAGTTCGCCATAATGAACCCCGAACGCACATTCACCCTGCCACCATACCAGACTTCATGCGGCGTTACCGACATCATGATGCACACCATGGAGCGCTATTTCTCGCACGACAACGACATGCTTGTGACCGACAACATGGCCGAGGCGGTATTGCGCACGGCAAAGGAGTGCGTGTTCTATGTACTCGACAATCCTGAGGACTATGAGCATCGGGCACAGATAATGTGGGTGGGTAGTCTGGCACATAACGGTCTGACAGGCTGCGGACTGGAACAGGACTGGGCGACACACCAACTGGAGCATGAGTTGAGCGGTATGTTCGACGTTGCCCACGGAGCAGGACTGGCAGCAATGTGGCCCAGTTGGGCACGCTACGTATATAAGGAGAACATGAAGCGCTTCGTACAATTTGCGGTCAACGTGATGGGCGTTCACAACAACTTCAACGACCCAGAGCAGACCGCGCTCAACGGTATAGCGGCAATGGAACAATTCTACCATGCCATCGGAATGCCAATCAACATAAAGGAACTCATAGGCAGGGACATCACCGACGACGAGATAAAGGAGATGGCCCGCAAGTTGTCTGACGACGGCAAGAACGTCATTGGCGGTTTCAAGAGACTGGCACAGGCTGACATGGAAAACATCTACAGGATGGCTAGAGGATAAACTTTATAAATGAGAATAGACATTATCACGGTATTGCCCGAGATGATCGAGGGATTCGTCCATGAGTCGATACTCGCAAGGGCAGAGAAGAAGGGGCTGGCGGAGATTCATCTGCACAACCTCAGGGACTATACAACTGACAAGTGGAGACGGGTGGACGACTATCCGTATGGTGGCTTCGCGGGTATGGTGATGCAGATAGAGCCTATTGACCGCTGCATCTCGGCGCTGAAGGCGGAACGCGACTACGACGAGGTGATATTCACTTCGCCCGACGGAGAGCAGTTCAACCAGCACGTTGCCAACGACCTGTCGCTGAAGGAGAACATCATCATCCTGTGCGGACATTACAAGGGTGTGGACCAACGGGTGAGAGACCACTTGATAACACGTGAGATTAGCGTGGGTGACTTCGTCCTCACTGGCGGAGAACTGCCTGCTGCGATAATCGCGGATGCGGTGGTACGCGTCGTTCCTGGTGTCATAGGCGATGAGCAGAGCGCCCTTTCCGACTGTTTCCAGGACGACCTTCTAGCTGCTCCCATCTACACCCGTCCGGCAGACTACAAGGGATGGAAAGTGCCCGAGATTCTTCTTAGCGGCAACGAGGCTAAGATAAAGCAATGGGAAATGGACCAGGCAATGGAACGCACACAGAGGCTAAGGCCGGACCTTTTGAAGTAAAGACCCACCTCCATCTCCTCCCCAAGGGAGGAGGGTTTAAACACCTAAAAGTAATCCGACTCCCTTCCCTTCGGGAGGGGATGGGGGTAGGTTCTTAATTTTTAATTCCCAACAAAAATTTTTCGCCGAGACGGAAGCCTTCTTCATACAAGCGTTCCAGTTTTTCTGTATCACGGGTGACGCGACCCACTTCCATAGGACGCTCGGGACGTATCACGACCACTTCGCCCCAACGCTCCATACGCTCCATCAGTTCAAGTTGCTCATTATATGCTTCCACGCGATGGCTCAGGGCAACCCTCAGCCGCGGGTATTCGTCATAGAGAAGCGATGGCACTTTTATGTCACGCTCTTTAGAACGGTATCCGAAGTTGCGCGTGGAGATGACGATGTTGAAATCGTGACCTTTGTCTATTGAACGCTGTATCGGAATGCTATCGACAATGCCTCCATCGAGCATCGGTATTCCGTCAATATCAACCACACTGCTTACGAAAGGCAATGCAGACGATGCCATAACGATGTCGTTAAAGCGCTGAGGGTTCTTATATTCGGAGAGATACTCTGCACGGCCTGTCTCGCAGTTGGTGGCTACCACCTCGAACTCTGCCCCACTCTTGACGTATGTCTCCCAGTCGAATGGCACCAACTTGTTGGGAAACTCATCATACAGAAGGTGACGGTCGAAGATGCTGCGCTGGGTGACGAGATGCTTCAGTCCGATATAGTCATACTGCCCGAGCATATTGATATTGGCAATCCTTGCCCGACGTATCTGATGACTCATATACGACACGCCATTACAGGCACCTGCCGAGACTGCCACGACATAACGGAAATACATGTCGTGCTTCATGAAAGCATCAAGCACACCTGTGGTGAAGACGCCACGCATGCCGCCGCCTTCAAGCACCAATCCTGTATTCCTGTTTATCTTCATCATCTTTTTCGTTGCGCAAAGGTAACATTTTTTCTTTTCTCCGCAAAAAATAAGACCTTATGATTTGATTTCAAAATATAATTCGTATTTTTGCAATGTAATTAATCAAAATCATACAAGCACTAAACACCTATGTTTAACAAAGAAGTTTATATAGAGCGCCGCGCACAACTCAAGAAGTTGGTGAAAAGCGGCATAATAGTCTTGTTCGGAAATAACGAGTCGCCTAACAACTATCCATCTAATGCATATTACCCGTTCAGGCAGGACTCCTCGTTCCTCTATTATTTCGGACAGAAGCGCGACGGACTGGTAGGTGTCATCGATATTGACAACGACAAGGAATATCTCATCGGCGACGACATCGACATTGAGGACATCGTATGGTATGGATCGGTTGACAGCGTGGCAGATATGGCGGCACAGGTGGGCGTGACCAATACCGCCCCGATGAACAAGTTGAAAGAAATTCTTTCTCCCCTCCCCCCGGGAGGGGCTGGGGGTGGGCCTAGTATCCACTTTCTCCCACCCTATCGCCACGACACGAAAATACAGATAATGGATTTGTGGGGCATCCATCCTTCCAAACAGAAGGAGGCGGCTTCACAGCCACTCATCAAAGCCGTCGTGAAGATGCGCGCCACGAAGACACCAGAGGAAATTGAGGAACTGGAACGTGCTGTGGAGATTGGCTACAAGATGCACACGACAGCGATGCGAATCACCCGTCCCGGCGTGACCGAGAAATATGTTGGCGGTCAGGTGGATGGTATCGCTCATTCTTACGGAGCGCAGGTGAGTTTCGCCACTATCTTCTCGCAACATGGTGAGATTATGCACGGCAATCCGTCGATGGATATTCTCGAAAGCGGACGACTGGTGTTGTGCGATGCCGGTGCCGAAACCATCAACCACTACTGTTCCGACCACACGCGCACCTTCCCTGTGAATGGCAAGTACACCCAACGTCAACTGGACATCTATCGCATCGTTGAGGAGTGTCACGACTATGTGCTCGATGTGGCGAAGCCTGGTGTGAAATACATGGACGTGCACTTTGCCGTTTGCCGCCTGATGACGGAACGCCTGAAGGAGCTGGGACTGATGAAGGGTGACGTTGACGAGGCTGTTGCTGCCGGAGCACACGCGATGTTCCTGCCTCACGGACTGGGACACATGATGGGTATGGACGTTCACGATATGGAGGGACTGGGACAGATCTACGTGGGTTTCGACGAGGAGACACGCCCCAATCTCGAACAGTTCGGAACCAACTGCCTGCGCATGGGTCGCCGTTTGGAAGAAGGTTTTGTGGTGACCGACGAGCCGGGCATCTACTTCATCCCTGCCCTCATCGACGACTGGCGCAAGAGCGGACATTGTGCAGAGTTCCTGAACTTCGACCTGTTGGAAACTTACAAGGACTTCGGTGGCATCCGTATCGAGGACGACGTGCTGATTACCAAAGACGGCTGCCGCTTCCTCGGCAAGAATCGCATACCTTACCATCCGAAGGATGTGGAAGCCTTCATGGCGAAATAGTTAAGAATTACGAATTAAGAGTTAAGAATTAAGAAAATGGGAACACGCCCATTGCATTTCACGGGATGCGATGGGCGCGTCTGATATGTTAATGGAAATAATTATTTCCTAGCGTTTATGAATTCCTTATACCAAGGCTCATAGCGGTCCGTCCATCCTATTAGCCACGCCGTCAGTCCGCCGACATTTTTATATATCATAATGTCTGCATCCCCAGGTTGACTAGTCATTATATCATCATACTTTGCCCCTCCTTCTCTGGTGAAATTCGTATTGACAAGTTGTTTGACTCGTTCTGAAGGGAACTTTGGACCGTACGAATATTTAGATTCATACAAATCTTCCGCCCCATAATTATGCAACATTTCATGGACAATGGTATTAGAATATCCATGAAAATGTGTGGACCAGAATGTTTCTCCCATAAACACGACACTATAACGATCATCGCTGTCGGCTGTGTATAGAACACTAATACCGCTCTGTTCATTGCTATCTTTGTTGACAACGACTATTTCCACACATTGCGTGGCATCGGTATTTTTCCTTACCCAATCGTGGAATTGTTCGATACTGTTATAGCCTATCTTTTTATATGCCCTTAAGAGAATATCACGCTCCCACTTGGGGGAGTTGTCGGGAATGTAATCAAAACGTATCGGATTGGTGATGCCGAAAAAGCCGTTCTGGAACTCTAACCTCTTGCCATACCTCGCTGCCTGCTCACTAAGAAAATCCTCTGCGTATAATACGCGCCTGTTGAACCTATCGGCATCCTCTTTTCTAAATGTAGATTCCGTAATATACAATGTCAGCACATATATTTTCCCCTCTAAGCGCTTGCTACGATTCTGGGCATGTATGGCAGACACGCCCATCAGAACAAGAAAACATAATATTAAACGTTTCATACTCTCCGATTTGAAGGTTATAACAATAATCGTTTCATACTACTGGCTAGGTACCTTTACCCCGTTCTTCCTCATCTGTTGCAAGCGGTGATTTACTCTGGCTTTCGCCATCTTACGCATCTTCTCCTCCTCGCTGTCGTTAGGGTCAAACTGAACCGTCACCGTACCTGAATAGCCGTTGTCGTCGGTATAGGTGGAAGTCGCCGTTGTGGCCTTTGCCTTTCCTGTTCCTCCACATACATGACATTGCCATTGGGTGACTTTATCGCCGTGACATTGGTTGCATACGTAGAAGCCTGCGCCTTCGCACTTCCAGCACACCCTTATGCCCGTGCCCTTGCAGGTCTCACACTCAGGTGTTCCCTTGCCGCCACACCATTGGCACTCTCTCCACTCGTCTTTGACTTTTGTTCCGCCGCGACCGTTACAATGAGCACAAGTAACTTGTTTCGCCCCCTGACACATATTGCAGCGTACCTCTTTCTTGCCTAAGCAGAAATCGCATTCGCGCGTACCTTGTCCTCCACAGAAGGCACATGCACGCTCTTCCAGACCTTTTCCGTGACAGTTGTCACAATCGGTCTGTGCCTTAGCGTATAACGATGCTATTGCCATCATCATACAGATAAGAATACTCCGTTTCATAGATTATATCTGTTTTGTTATTTCACGTACTCCACCTGGACATCGTCCTTTCCGCTAATCTCTGGTTTACAACCCTCCGCCAGGATTATCTTCTTAAGCCATGAAGCATTGCCGACATGAAGTTTTTCGAGTTTCGTCTGGTTTCGCAGGTCGATTTCTTCAACGGGTGTGGTGCCTACTCCAAGTGCGGTGAGGTTGGGGAAATACTTCAGGAAATCGTAATTGTCGATGACATTCGAGCGGCCACCTCTTTCAAGAGACAGATACGTTGCCTTCTTTGCCTCACAGCAATCCACGATGCCGTCGCCATTGGTGTCAATATCCTTGAAGCACTGTGAGAAGATGTTATTGTCTTCTATCTTGACAACCGTAACTTTCTCTTTCTTCTCTGCTTTGCAGCACTCCTTCTTCTCCTTATCACAACACTTATGTTCTTGCGCCTGTGCAGCACCAATAGCCACGAAGGCAATAACCAATGATAAAATGAATCTTTTCATAATTGTATATTTTAATAAGTTGTTTTCTTCAATGAAATCAATAATTGTCTCATAAATCTCTCCTCTTTTCTCCCTGTTTATTTATACACCACCTTTGCCTGCTCACCCTTGTAGACCACGGGGTACTTGATCTCAGGCCGCAGCCTCGCCGCTCAATGATTTCGTCAAAGTTGTACATTTCACAACTCATCCATTCCGTCCTGATTTGTTTTTTCCGGCTGGTCATGGTCCTCATAATATAACATGACCTTATTGCCGCCTGGTTGGGAACGGTCCAGTTTTAAACCGATGCGGGTTTTCCCGTCAGAGTATCTACTCCACCCCGTGTCATCAGGTTTATCGACAAAAAATTGGCGATATTTGCTGTCGAGCGACTTCTTTATCTTTTCGTAAATGCTGTTTGCCGTAGTACCCACGTTGTTGAATACCACGCTCTCTAAAGCATCATTGTCGAAATAGAATGCCACTTCTGTCCAAAAGGCGCCTCCAAAAGGAATATGGTCAGCATTTATCCATAACGATTCGTAATCATCAAACTCCAAATCCACCTCCCATTCAAAACCTTTTTGTTCCACTATGGTCTTGACCTCCTGTAGCGTGCTTTTCCCCAAAGTCGCTCCCCAGATTGTTCTGGTGATTTGGGAATAAGCATGAACAGATGCAAGCGTAAGGACTAATAAAAGAAATACCTTTTTCATCATCATACATTTAATTGAGGTTGTTTCTTCAGTGACCTAAATCCTTCCTGCTGCGATACATTCCGGGCAGCGCCATACTTTCACGCCTGTGCTGCCGCAGTTGAAGCAACTGATGGTGCCGTTGCCGTTGCAGTCGCGGCACATCGACCTACCGGTGCCGCGGCACAGTTCGCAGCGGAATCCTCCTCTACCCTGACAGTTCCAGCAGTCGTCACCGTTGCTGTCTTTACCTTTTCCTTCGCATTGATAGCAATCGAGGGTTTGGGCGCCGTGACAGGTCTCGCAGGTGATTTCTCCTGTGCCTTTACAATGGTCGCATGTGCTGCCGCCGTTGCCGTTGCATACTTGGCACGTCTCGCGTATCACGCCTTCATCGCCGCAGCGGTTACAAGTTTGTGCATTCATGGATAATGTACCCACGATTGCGATTACTAATGATAAGATTACTCGTTTCATAATCGTTCGTTTTTAATGCGTTATTATTTCGTTTGATTTACCTTTTATGTACTATTTTTGCCTTCTCACCCTTGTAAGCCACGGGATACTTGATTTCAGGCTTACAGCCCTTGGCGAGAACAATGGTCTTCAACATACGGCAGTCGCTGAGGTCCAGTTCCTTCAATTTAGGAAGGCAACTGAGGTCTATTGTCTCTAAGTAGGTCATGCCTGCATGGAAATACTCAAGATTGGGGAAATTCTGCAAATCTTCATACGACTTAATGTTGCGCATGAAACTCTTGAAGTTCATCAGGCTGAGTCTCGTAACGGCAGCCGCCTCTTCCTTTGAGATTACACCATCTTTGTCAGCATCCACCTTGTTCCTGAGACAAAAGTCCTTTATGGCATCGTCCTTGAACTTAAATGTCGCATCGGGTTTTTCCTTATAGAACACCACCTTGACGGCTTCTCTTGTGGGGTCATTGTCGGGCACTCCCGTAATTTCAGGTGCCACATCTCCTCCCACTATGATTGTCTTCAGCCAAAGGGCATTGGTGACATTCACCAGTTTGAGTTTCGTGAGATAGTGCATGTCAATGATTTCCAACGTGGTGTTGCCCACTGAAAGAGCCTCGAGGTTGGGGAAATACTTCAGGAACGCATAGTCCTCGATGATGTTCAGGCGTCCACCCTTTTCAAGTGAGAGCATCGTTGCAGCCGCTGCCTCAGCATAGGTCACAATACCATCGTTGTTGATATCGCATGTAGCAAAACACTGTGAGAACATATCATGGTCCTCAATCTTAATAAACGTGTCATTGGCTTCCTGTGCCTGTACAGACACCATTCCTGTCATGGCAAATGCCATAATCAACATATTACGTTTCATAGCTATTAACTTTTAATGGTTACAAATAATTCCTCCTTACACTCCCTTAGTCATTCGTATGGATGGTACCGCGGCCAAAGCAGCGCGTGCAGAGAACCTTACCCTTGCCGTCACATGTGCGGCAGTCGTTGTA
This sequence comes from Prevotella sp., assembly GCA_017554105.1. Classification (GTDB taxonomy): domain Bacteria; phylum Bacteroidota; class Bacteroidia; order Bacteroidales; family Bacteroidaceae; genus Prevotella. The sequence continues at coordinate 82,511 of JAFZIY010000017.1, forward strand.
ACCAGAGCCTTCGCATATACCACACTCGTAAGTGCTTCCCTGGAACGTCACCGTTCCCGAACCTCCACACTTTGCACATTGGTAACGTGCCTTTCCCTCGCATGTGGGACACGTGACACTTCCTTCACCGCCACACTTGTCGCACGTGCTCTCTCCTGTAACGGTCCAACTCATTGCCACCAATGACATAGCAAAGACAGCAAACATCAATATAGATTTCTTCATGATTATAAGTTTTTTAGTTAATATATCTGCAAATATAGCGAATTAACGCACTTTTGTCAAGAGTTTTTTCCTATTAGTTCATAGGAGATTCCCTATTATTTGGAAAAATCCTAAGTATTAATCTTTTACGGACTTTTAGTTATCAATGGCAAATATAATAAATAACTCTCAAAGTGTATCATTTATAGGACACTTTTTTATTAAAATAATCAAAAAAGACATTTTCGGGGCATTTATATGTGTATCAATCGTAATTATTTCGTATCTTTGCAAAGAATTATCAGTGAACAACTAAAAACAATCATAATAAAGAATTACAAATGAAAAGATTCATGACTTTGGCGCTGGTAGCTGCGATGTTCAGCACAGGCGCTATGGCACAAGAGGCTAGTGAAAACAGCAACAAGCCTGTGTTCACAACAATCAAGTCGCTGCCTATCACAAGTATCAAGGACCAGAACCGCTCGGGTACATGCTGGGCATACTCAACATTATCGTTCTTCGAGAGCGAGATACTGAAGGCAACGGGCAAGACATACGATCTCTGCGAGATGTTCATCGCCAACAAGGACTATATGGAGCGTGCCGTTCTTACCGTACGCATGCACGGCGACAGCCAGTTCTCACAGGGTGGTTCGGCAGGCGATGTGCTCGACATCATCAAGCGCCACGGCATTTGCCCAGAGACGGCAATGCCTCTGCCCGGTACTATGCAGGGCGACTCACTTGCTAACTTCAATGAGTTCTTTGAAGTGATGTCACCATACGTTGATGCTGTGGCAAAGAGCAAGGCAAAGAAAATCTCCAACCAGTGGAAACCAGGACTTCAGGGCATTCTCGATGCTTATCTTGGCAAATGTCCCGAGACATTCGTTTACGAAGGCAAGACCTACACCCCGAAGCAGTTCGCTGAGAGCCTCGGCATCAACTGGGACGACTATGTAAGCATTACAAGTTACACCCACCACCCATTCTACACTGCATTCCCTGTTGAGGTACAGGACAACTGGCGTTGGGACCGCTCTTACAACGTACCAATGGACGAGATGATGCGCATCATCGACAACGCACTTGACAATGGCTACACCATCGCATGGGGTGGTGACGTGAGTGAGGAAGGCTTCACCCGCAAGGGCTTGGGCATCGCATACGACACCAAGGCTGTGCAGAGCCTTACTGGAAGTGATGCAGCACGTTGGTTGAAACTGACATCTACAGAGAAGAAGAGCAAGCTCGACTCTCTCGGAGTGAATGCTCCTGAGATTGTTCCTACACAGGAAATGCGTCAGGAAGGGTTCGACAACTGGGAACTCACCGACGACCACGGCATGCACATCTACGGTCTGGCAAAGGACCAGAACGGCAAGGAGTACTACATGGTGAAGAACTCTTGGGGCGAGTATGGCGACTATAATGGCACATGGTATATGACCAAAGCTTTCGTGGCAGCCAAGACAATGGACTACCTCGTTAACAAGAACGCCATTCCAAAGGACATCCGCAAGAAACTCGGAATCTGATATTCATTCGCTAAGACGCGAGAATAACGCCAGAAACAGGCTGGGTTGCTGTTGCAATCCAGCCTTCTTTGTTTTCAATAAGCCAACAGTCAACAAGTAAAATGCCATGTTTTATGCCCTCAAAGGCCATCAAACGCATTGCAAAAGGCCATCAAACGCATTTTGAAAGGACACTATATGACATGAAAGGCACCTCATAATGGTTTAAAGAAGAGAAAAAATGTGTGTTTTCTTTGCCGTTTTTTATTTTTTCAATATATTTGCATTCTAAACCTAAGAAATATGCCTATGACATAAACAAATAAAAGGACATTAAGGAATGAAGCGTTAGCTTTGGACTATTATCTATTAACACATAAGTAACATTACACTAAAAAACATATCAGACATGAAAAAATATTTTTTAACATTGTGCGTGGCTCTTGTCAGCATGTGTGCATTTGCCCAAAAGGGACAGAAGGCTATTGGCCTCAACCTATCGTATGGCACAGAGATTTCCAACCTCGGTATCGGCGCGAAGGGACAGTATAACTTTACGGATGCTATCCGTGTCGAGGCATCCTTCGACTACTTCTTGAAAAAAGACGATCTATCGATGTGGGATGTCAACGTGAACGCCCATTACCTCTTCCCCGTCAAAGATTTGAAAATCTATCCGCTCGTTGGCCTCACCTACACTAATTGGAAAGACAGTTTTGATTACTGGGATGGTATTAAAGACTATTACGATGACAGCGAGGGCAAGTTTGGTGTGAACCTTGGCGGTGGCGTTCAGTATGACATCAACGATAATTGGGCAGTTAATTTTGAAATGAAGTATCAGATAATCGGAGATTTCGACCAAGCAGTTTTCGGGTTTGGCGTAGCTTACAAGTTCTAAGACTATCCATACTTGGTAATGGTGCCATTTATTGTTTCCTTTTCTTTTCCATAAGGAACCTGAATAGAACCTACAGATAGACTATATTGATGAGGAAAAAGACTTGTTTTGGTCAGTAATCTCGCCAAAATTTCTTTTTGAAAGAGGGTATTATGGTTTAAAGAACTTAAAAAAATGAGATTTTTCTTGTAATCATTGAAAAAGTCATTTTTATTTGCTAACTTTGTGGCACATTCTATGCGCATATAAAAAGACACGCAATGAAAACGTTGGGAACAGCATAGGATTCTGGCTTGAAAAGGAAATAAAAATAATATAAATGCACTTTAAATGGAACTACGAAACACCATCACCAGAGCAACAGAAGGCGGCTGAGGAGTTGGCAGCCAAATTGGGAATGGCGCCTGTGCTGGCCTCCATCCTGATTAAGCGAGGAATCACCACCGAGTCGGCGGCAAAACGTTTCTTCCGTCCTCAACTCGGAGACTTGCTTAACCCGTTCCTGATGAAAGACATGGACGTGGCTGTAGATCGCCTAAACGACGCTATGGGGCGCAAGGAGCGCATTATGGTCTATGGTGACTACGATGTTGACGGTTGTACTGCCGTTGCATTGGTGTATAAGTTTTTGCAGCAATTCTATTCTAACATCGAGTATTATATCCCCGACCGCTACGACGAGGGTTACGGTGTGAGTTATAAGGGAATAGACTATGCCAAGGAAACAGGTGTTAAACTTATCATTATTCTCGACTGCGGAATAAAAGCGGTCGACGAGATTGCCTATGCTAAGAGCCTGGGCATTGACTTTATTATCTGCGACCACCACGTTCCCGACGACGTGATGCCGCCCGCCGCGGCGATTCTAAACCCGAAACGCCCCGACGACTCTTATCCTTTCAAGCATCTGTGCGGTTGCGGAGTGGGATTCAAGTTCATGCAGGCGTTTGCCAAAAACAATGGCATTCCTTTCGCCCGTCTTATCCCATTGCTCGACCTCTGTGCCGTAAGTATCGCGGCAGACATCGTCCCCGTGACCGAGGAAAACCGTATTCTGGCATTCCACGGACTGAAACAGCTGAATCAGAACCCTAACATCGGACTGAAGGCTATTATCGATATATGTGGCATGAACGGCAGAGACATCTCGATGAGCGACATCGTCTTTAAGATCGGTCCGCGCATCAACGCATCGGGACGTATGGAGAACGGCAAGATGAGTGTTGACCTTCTGGTGGAAAAAGACTTCCAGACGGCGCTCAGTAAGGCACATCACATAAACGAATACAACGAGCAGCGCAAGGACATCGACAAACAGATGACCGAAGAGGCGAACCAAATCGTGGCACGCATCGACAGCCAAAACCATCAACAGAGCATCGTGCTCTATGATGAGAACTGGAAAAAGGGAGTAATAGGCATTGTCGCGTCAAGACTCACCGAACTCTACTTCCGCCCCACCGTGGTGCTCACGCGCGACGGCGATATGGCAACGGGCTCGGCACGTAGCGTGAAGGGATTCGATGTATATTCGGCAATAAAGAGTTGCCGCGAACTTCTCGTAAACTTTGGAGGGCATACCTACGCAGCCGGTCTTACGCTGAAGTGGGGCGATGTGCCTGAGTTCCGCAACCGTTTCCAGAAGTTTGTCGAGGAGCATATTCACCCCGAACAGACCGAGGCGATACTCGACATCGACGCGGTGATAGACTTCAAGGACATCACCCGACGCCTGCACAACGACCTTAAGCGCTTTGCACCGTTCGGACCGGCCAATGCCAAGCCGTTGTTTGCCACTCACGGGGTCTATGACTTCGGCACAAGCAAGGTGGTGGGAAGGCAACAGGAACACATCAAACTGGAACTTGTTGACTCCAACTCGAACAATGTGATGAACGGCATCGCGTTCGGACAAAGTGAGTCGGTGCGTTACATCAAGAGCAAACGCTCGTTCAGCATCGCCTATACCATAGAGGACAACGTGTTCAAGAAAGGCGATGTGCAACTGCAGATAGAAGATATCAAGCCCGATGGGAATTGATTTATCAAGAACTACCTACCGCCAGATACTGAAGGAATACTGGGGATACGATGATTTCCGAGGCATTCAGAGTGAAATCATTGAGAGCATCGGGGCTGGAAAAGACACTCTGGGACTGATGCCTACCGGCGGTGGTAAGTCGATAACGTTCCAGGTACCGGCAATGGCAATGAAAGGGGTGTGCATCGTTATCACACCTCTTATCGCACTGATGAAAGACCAGGTGGCAAACCTGCGACGACTGGGCATTCCTGCCGCATTCGTGAACAGTAGCATGGGGCATAATGAGATGCTCACTACACTTGAGAACTGCGTCTATGGAGGAACGAAACTGCTTTATGTGTCGCCCGAACGACTCTCCTCCGAACTTTTCCAGACAAAACTAAAACATATGGAAGTCAGTTTCATCACCGTTGATGAAGCCCACTGCATCAGTCAATGGGGCTACGACTTCCGACCATCCTATCTTGAAATAGTTAATATCAGGAAACTGAAACCCACGGCACCGGTGCTTGCACTTACAGCAACGGCAACGCCCGAGGTGGTGGACGATATTCAGGAACGGCTTGGATTCGGCGAGAAGAACGTCTTCCAGATGAGTTTCGAGCGCAAGAACCTTGCATATATCGTGCGCCATGCCACCGACAAAGAGGAACAACTGCTGCATATTCTCGGCTCTATCGAGGGAAGTGCCATTGTGTATGTTCGCAGTCGGAGACGTACTGTGGAACTGGCGAAACTACTGATGCAAAACGGTATCAGCGCACTGGCATACAATGCAGGACTCGACAGTGAGGTGCGCAATACCCGACAAGAGGAATGGAGCACGTCAAAGGTCCGTGTCATGGTGGCTACAAACGCCTTCGGTATGGGTATCGACAAGCCCGACGTGAGGCTGGTGATACACATGGACTGCCCGAGTTCTCTCGAGGCATATTTTCAGGAGGCAGGGCGTGCAGGACGTGATGGCAAGAAGAGTTATGCCGTTCTGCTGTATAACGATGCCGACAGCAATAAACTGATGAAGCGTGTTTCCGACACCTTCCCGTCAAAAGAGTATATTTGTAACGTATATGAACACCTTGCCTACTTCTACCAGATGGCCGTCGGATGTGGCGAAGGGATGACGAGGGAGTTTAATATCGACAAGTTCTGTGTGGCGTTCAAGCACTTCCCAGTGCAGGTGGAGTCGGCATTGCACATACTGACACGCGCAGGATATATAACGTATGACGAGGAACACGACAACCGTGCACGTCTTCACTTCACCCTCGGACGTGAGGAACTGGACAGACTGAACCATCTCTCAGAGGCAGAGAACACCGTCATCACTACCCTATTGCGGTGCTATGGCGGCTTGTTTGTTGACTATCAATACATCAACGAGGGGTTCCTGGCGCAACAGGCAGGCATGGACATGATGGAGGTTTACACCATCCTGAAGAATCTTAACGACAAACACATACTGCATTTTATACCTCAGAAGAAGACACCTTATATAACATACACGCGCAATCGTGAGGATGGAGAGAACGTTGTCTTGCCATCTTCTATATATGAGGACCGCAAGAGTGACATGGAAAAACGCATAAAGAAAATGATTGAATATGCCACCGATGACAATACCTGCCGTTCCAAGATGCTGCTTAGATACTTTGGAGAAAAACGGTCGGACGATTGCGGACAGTGTGACGTGTGCGTCGAGCGTAATACCAACCATCTCTCAAGCGAGCGGCTATTGCCTGGAACACAATATATCATGGAACTCCTCAGCGACGGCAAGCGCCATCATGTAACCGAACTATTGCGTTCCAAAGTGTCATCTGACATCATCGACGAAGCACTCGAAGACCTTCTTGCAGAAGAAAAGATAAAGATGAACGGCAGTTTTATCTTCTTATAGAAAGAGTTAAGGAGTTATGACTGATGTCACAACTCCTTAACTTCTTTAATTCTTTAAAAGGAATCAGTTGTTCTCAGGACGCAACTTGCGTACTGTAGCACCTGCACGCCACATCTCGCTCTCACGCATCTGGCGCAGTTCCTCGTTCAGTTTCTCACGATAGTCTGGCTGTGAGTTGCTGTCGATAGAGATCTGAGCCTCGTCGCCAGTCTTTACTGAGTAGTAAAGCCACTCCATAACAGGCTTGATGGCAGCCTTGAAACGCGGTGCCCAGTCAAGTGCTCCACGCTGTGCTGTGGTAGAGCAGTTAGCGTACATCCAATCCATTCCCTTCTCTCCGAAGAGCGGGCCAAGGCTCTGTGTCAACTCCTCTACGGTCTCATTGAATGCCTCCGATGGTGAGTGACCATTCTCGCGAAGCACCTCATACTGTGCTGCGAGCAAGCCCTGGATGGCTCCCATCAGTGAACCACGCTCACCAGTGAGGTCACTTGTAGCCTCGCGCTGGAATGTTGTCTTGAACATATAGCCTGCTCCGATACCAATACCGAAGGCGATTGTCTTCTCCTCAGCCTTACCGCTGGCATCCTGATATACAGCATACGAGCAGTTGAGTCCACGACCTTCGCAGAACATTGTGCGCAGCGAGGTACCGGAACCCTTAGGAGCAACCATTATAACGTCAACATCTTCTGGTGGGACAACGCCAGTGCGGTCGCTCCAGTTGATTGCAAATCCGTGTGAATAATAAAGGGTCTTGCCCTTAGTGAGATATTTCTTGATTGTAGGCCAAACCTGAATCTGACCTGCATCAGAAAGCAACATGCAGAGGATAGTGCCTTTCTCGGCAGCCTCCTCGATAGAGAACAGAGTCTTACCAGGTACCCATCCGTCGGCAACAGCCTTGTCGAAGGTCTTACCCTGACGCTGACCGACAATTACGTTGAACCCGTTGTCACGCAGGTTGCATGCCTGTCCAGGTCCCTGAATACCATAACCGATAACGGCGATAGTCTCGTTCTTCAATACTTCACGTGCTTTCTCCAAAGAGAATTCCTTGCTGGTGACTACGGTTTCCATTACGCCACCAAAATTCATTTCTGCCATAAATAAATGGAATTTTAAATGTTATACATTCCTCCCGAACCATGCCCGCCCTACCCGAGAGCAGTCGTCTTGTTGATTCTTCACGCCCTTCACGAGAGCACGAACCAGAGGCTAAACTAAAAATCGTGTGCAAAGTTACAACAATTTATGCAAAACAGGAAACAAATAATTATGATTTGTTGCCAAATTAGTGCATTATGTTACATCTTTATACTAATTTAACTCTAAAGCGACAATTCAAATGAACTTCACTTTAGAACGACATACCTCAATCTCCTCGCTACCATCGGAGGACAGTTTGGTAATACGAATCTTGAAAGCGAGGTCGTCTTCTTCGTCGGTTTCACGATAGAAACTGAGCCTGTCGCCACCATGTGCTTCGGCAACATAGGCAACGTCAAAGCGTTTCATCGTGTGTTCCTTATACCAGTCGAGCGAGAAGAGGTCGAGCACATGCTCGATATACTTTACGGAATTGATGTGACCGTTGATGTCAACATCATTATAATTGGTCTCTATCGTACGTACAAGTTCGGCGTTTTCATCCATCTTGACACGCGAGAGCTTCGCCATCGGGTTCTCTTTTTCCTTTTCGACATAGTCGAGAATGGAACCGTTGTTGACTTCAAGGAGGTTACACGGCTGACGGGTCACCGTGTCTATCATAGCCCAGATACTGCGACCATAGCCATATACTTTGGGTGATGGTTCGTCGGTTGCCGCCACCACACGGAAATTACGGTTGGTAAAATAGCGCATTGCACTTTCTACCCATGTCTCGACATAAAACTTCTCATACTGTCGCGGCATCTCATCCATCTCTATGGCAAGGCGGGAGAGCACCCATGTCTTGTTGATTGAGTTCAGGTAGTCCATGCCGAAACCACGGTCACGACTATGAAAATCGGCAGCATTGAGCATGTGATTGCCCAGATGTCCCATAAAAAGACGATGGCTGAAGTCGCAATGAAACGGCTCCGCCATGTCCAGATATCTTCCTACTTTTTCCATTTTCATCGTACCTATCCGTTCTTCCTACGCAATTTCTCCTGTTCTTCGAGGAAATCAGACACTTGCTCCACAGGACTGCGAGTTACGGCAATGCGACCCGAACGGGTATATTGCAACACGCAACCCAACTTGTCGAGGGCGAAATAAAGGTCGGTAATCTCTTCTGTCTTGCCTGAAAGCATCACGGAACAGAACGTGGGATTCACCTCCATTATATGTGCATCGGCACGACGCACGAGGCGAGAAATCTCAGGATTCTCAAGAACCACCGATGTGGCAAGCTTGTAAAGACCCACCTCGCGGATAAATAACTGGTCATCAGTATAATAGCTCGCCTTTATCACATCTATCTTCTTCTCTATCTGCTTGGTAATTTTTACTATCTGATCCTCGTCGCTATAGGCCGTGATAGTATATTTATGTACCCCGGGAATGCTTGAAGCCGAAACGTTAAGACTCTCGATATTCACCTGTCGACGAGTGAATACAGCAGTAATCTGATTCAGAATACCCGCAATGTTTTCCGAATAAACAAGTAACGTATATAGCGTTCTGCCCTCTGAGCCCCCTGAGTTAGGGGGTTGGGGATCTGAACGACCGATTTGTATTTCTTTTTTCTCTTTCATAATATATAGCATTTAGCAGGCAGTCCTTAAATTGTTCAGACCCCCTGACCCCTGACCCAGGGGGTAATTTATATCTCCAACATCATCTCGTCAACACTCATTCCAGGAGGTGTCATCGGCAGAACGTCGTCTTCTTCGAGTATAGCACACTCCATGATGAATGGTCCATCGGTAGCAAGCATCTTCTCAACGGCAGCATGAAGGTTCTCCCTTTGAGTCACTGCCTGATACGGAATACCATATGCCTTGGCTATCTGCTCATAGCATGGATTAAGCATCTTGGTGAACGACTTGCGCTTCTGCCAGAACATATCTTGCCACTGGCGAACGTTACCGAGGTAATTGTTGTTGAGAAGTATCATCTTAACTGGCGACTGTTGCTCCATAATGGTGCCCAGTTCCTCAATACACATCTGGAAACCTCCATCACCCATGAAGCACACAACAGTACGGTCAGGAGCTCCGAAGGTGGCACCGATGGCAGCAGGCATACCGAATCCCATCGTACCAAGTCCACCACTGGTGGCTATCGAACGATTATTGTTATACTTGAAATAGCGTGTTGCGAACAGTTGGTTTTGTCCAACGTCGGTCACTAGCACGGCTTCTCCCTTGGTGGCCTCGGCAACAGCATTCACCACCTCGCCCATCAGGAGCATTCCCTCCTTTGGATGGATTGCCGGCTCGATGACTTTCTCGCGCTCGCGTTCTTGCAATGGACGGAACGATTCTATCCATTCTGAGTGGTCGTTCTTGTCTATCAGCGCTGTAATTGCAGGTAACGACTCCTTGCAGTCGGCAATTACGGCCACGTCGGTCTTCACGTTCTTGTCTATCTCACTGCGGTCGATGTCCAGATGTATCACCTTAGCCTGCTTGGCGTAAGTCTTCAAAGAACCTGTCACTCGGTCACTGAAACGCATTCCGATGGCTATCAGCACATCGCATTCCTGCTCTTTCATGTTAGGTGCATAGTTGCCGTGCATACCCAGCATACCCATGTTCAGTGGATGGTTTGAAGGCAATGCCGAGAGACCAAGCATCGTTCTGCCTGCTGGAATGTTGGCTTTCTCGAGGAATGCCAGCAGTTCTTGCTGTGCATTACCGAGTTCCACGCCTTGTCCGACAAGTGCAAAAGGCTTCTTGGCAGCATTTATCAGTTCCGCAGCCTGACGCACGGCATCCTCTTTTAATTTTGGATAAGCAACGTAAGAACGCACAAAATCAACCTTCTTCGGCTGGAACTCAACCATCTCTGTCTGCGCATTCTTAGGGAAGTCAAGCACTACAGGGCCTGGACGACCACTTCGGGCTATATAAAAAGCACGGCTGACAGCCCATGCAATGTCCTCGGCATGGCGTATCTGATAGCTCCACTTGCTTATAGGCTGGGCGACACCAACAAGGTCAACCTCCTGGAAAGCATCCGTTCCTAATGCCCCGATGGCCACCTGACCGGCAATAACCACAATCGGAGTGGAGTCCATCATGGCATCGGCAACACCTGTGAGGGTATTTGTCGCACCAGGACCACTGGTCACAATGGCCACACCGACTTCGCCACTCACACGGGCATAGCCCTCTGCGGCATGTGTGGCACCTTGCTCATGGCGAACAAGTATATGGTCGAAGCATTTCTTCTCGCCTCGAGTATAATCGTAAAGGGCATCGTAAACTGGCATTATCGCACCACCAGGATAGCCGAAGATGGTCTTCACGCCCTCTGCCTGCAATGCACGCATCAATGCCTCTGAGCCTGTTATCTTGCCCCCTAAGTTAGGGGGTTGGGGGTCTGAACAGTTTTTATTATGTTTTATCTGACTCATTTCCTTTGAAATCTTAAGTTCCAATTATTATCGTTTATATACCTCCTTATTCTTTCCAAGACATCCGGCAAATCGTTTTTTATCTCGTCATTTGTGAAACGAATAACTTTTATTCCGTTGCTTTCTAAAAACTCCGTCCTGTCTTCGTCTTTTTCCTGCACATAATCTGTCTGATGTATCTCTCCATCAACTTCTATGCATAGTTTCAGAACTGGACAATAGAAATCCATTATGTAGGGGCCGTAACCATGTTGTCTTCTGAACCGCCAACCATCTAACTGTCTTCTGCTTAAATGTTTCCATAGCATCCTTTCACTTGGAGTCATATCATGTCGAAGCAATTGACGGTACTCCTTATTATGAGGCTGGTTGGAAAAGTTCATGGTTTCTGCTATTGTTCAGACCCCCAACCCCCTAACTTAGGGGGCTAAGCATCCTCACCCCACCCTTATCAGCAGAAGACACACTCTGGGCATAAGCACGGAGAGCCTTCGAGACGGTACGGTTTCGCTTCAACGGCTGCTGCGGACGGGCTGCAAGCTCCTCATCGGAAAGTTTCACGTTGATGCTTCGGCTTGGTATGTCAATCTCAATGATGTCGCCATCCTTTATCTTACCGATGTTTCCGCCAGAGGCTGCCTCAGGCGAGATGTGTCCGATACTGAGTCCACTCGTACCGCCAGAGAATCGTCCGTCGGTAATCAGAGCGCACTCCTTGCCAAGGTGCATTGACTTAATGTAAGACGTAGGATAAAGCATTTCCTGCATGCCCGGTCCGCCCTTGGGACCCTCGTGTGTAATAACGACACAGTCACCACTCTTCACCTTGCCGCCAAGAATGCCATCACAGGCATCTTCCTGAGAGTCGAAGACAACGGCAGGACCTTCGAAGTGCCACAGGCTCTCATCCACACCGGCAGTCTTCACAACACAACCGTCCTGGGCGATGTTGCCGAAGAGCACAGCCAGTCCGCCATCCTTGGTATAAGCATGCTCAAGGTCACGAATGCAACCATTTGCACGGTCCTTATCAAGTTCGCCCCACTGAGCATCCTGACTGCCCATCTCTGTGGAGAAGCGGTTGCCAGGAGCGGTTTGATAGATGCGGTTTGCCTCCTCATCGATATCATCTTTCATTATGTCATACTTCTCGAGTTGTTCACCGAGAGTCTTGCCATCGACACGCTTACAGTCCTTGTTTATCAGACCACCCTTGGCAAGTTCGTTGATGATGCCAAGTATTCCACCTGCACGACCACACTCCTGCACACTGTACTTCTGTGTGTTTGGAGCCAGTTTACACAGGCAAGGAGTCTTGCGGCTCAGTTCGTCGATATCGTTCATGGTGAAGTTCGCACCAGCCTCCTGTGCCACCGCGAGCAAGTGGAGCACGGTATTGGTAGAACCACCCATTGCGATGTCGAGCGTCATTGCATTGAGGAAAGCGTCACGTGTGGCTATATTACGAGGCAGAACGCTCTCGTCTCCATCCTCATAATATGCTAAGGCGTTCTTAACTATCTGACGTGCCGCATCGCGGAAGAGCTGCACTCTATTCTTATGTGTAGCCAATATTGTTCCGTTTCCAGGCAGGGAGAGACCGATAGCCTCGGTCAGTGAGTTCATGGAATTTGCCGTGAACATGCCCGAACACGAACCACATCCAGGACAGGCGCAGCCTTCTATCTCTGCCATCTCATCGTCACTGACACTCGGGTCGGCACCTTTAACCATTGCTGTGATAAGGTCGGCATTCTCACCGCGCCACCTGCCAGCCTCCATCGGACCGCCAGAGCAGAACACGGCAGGGATGTTAAGGCGCATCGCGGCCATCAACATACCAGGTGTAACCTTGTCGCAGTTGGATATACATATCATCGCATCAGCCTTGTGTGCATTCACCATATACTCCACCGAGTCGGCAATGATATCGCGAGAAGGCAGTGAATAGAGCATTCCATCATGCCCCATGGCTATTCCGTCGTCAATAGCGATGGTATTGAATTCTGCCGCATAGCATCCCATGCGCTCAATCTCCTCGCGCACTATCTGTCCTATTTCATGTAGATGAGTGTGTCCTGGTACGAACTGAGTAAACGAGTTTACGACTGCTATGATTGGTTTCCCAAACTGTTCACGCTTCATTCCAGTGGCCACCCACAGTGCACGGGCACCTGCCATTCTCCTTCCTTCGGTGCAAACAGCACTTCTTAACTGATGTTTCATAATGCTTTCTCTACTATATAATAATTGTCCTGCAAAGTTACTCAGTTTTTATCTAATAACCAACAAATACCTGAATAATTTTACAAAAAGCAAACAATCCGAAACAAAAACCATGTAAAAATGTTTCATTTCATAACTTTTTGGATAATAAAACTTATAAAACCGACAGCAAATGTCACACTAATAAAACAAAGGAAACTTCAACCGGATTATACACTTTCGTTAAACGATCATGTTACCAACCATTGGTAATCACCTTACCAGATACTGGTAACAGCATTACCAGCCATTGGTAACAACATTACCAACGGCTGGTAGCATTTTATTGAGACACAAAAAATCCCGCCCCTCATAAGAAGGGCGGGAGTGGTTTTACATAATAATCTTATTCGGTTGGATTATTTTGTAGTGTCGTGGAATGTAACCACGCGGTTGAACTCTACCTGCTCGAAGAGCTTGTCTGTTGGGCCGTGTCCCTCAGTGGTCAGACGGTCAGCAGCAATCTTGTACTTCTTAACAAGTGCGCTCTTAACAGCCTCAGCGCGGTCGATAGACAACTTCTTGTTGAGCTCGAGTGAACCCTCTGGAGAAGCATAACCGTCAATCTTAACCTTTGCCTCAGGATGATTCTTCATGTAGTTAGAGATAAGCTCGATTGGAGCATACTGTGCTGGGTCAATCACGCTCTTACCCTGACGGAAGAGAACGGTTGGCTGCAGGTTAGCTACCTCTTTTGGCTCTGGGCAAGTTGGGCAAACGCGTGCGTTGCACTCGTCGAGCAGCTTCTGGAGGCGAGCAATCTCACGATCCTTAGCATCGAGGTCGTTGCGCAGACCGTTGATGATAGCGTTCAGGCGGTCGATCTCAGCCTGGTTGCGGAGGTCAGCAACTTTGAAGTTGTGAGTACCGTTAGAGTTCTTGAACTTGTAAACGATACCTGCGTTCAGCTGGAAGAATGCGTCGTTAACATCGAACTTTGTGCCTGTGTAAGTCTTAAGCAAGTTGCCATAGTTATCTTCCATATCAAAATACTGAGGACCATTGAGACCCCATGTTACAGCTGGCTCAATGTAAACCTGCCAAGCCTTCTCAGCACCGAGGTTGAATGTGAAGTCGAGACCTGCCTTTGCTGTAGTGAAGTTAACGTTGTGTGGGAAGCCCCATGTTCCGTAGAAGTGAGTCCATCCCAGACCACCGACTGCAACAACCTCAAATGCACGTGGCTCGCCAGGATATCCACCGAACCAGTTGCTCAGGTTAACAGTAGCGATACCACCAACGTTTGTAGCGCGAACTGCTGTGCCTGTAGAAGGAGCTGGTTTGTTTGAGAAGTATGCGTTGCCTTCAACTGCCAGACCGAATACTGGAGTGAACCAGCGACCAATACGAAGACCAGCGTTTGGGTTAAGGCCACCAAGCCATCCACTCTGCTCAGTCATCTTTGTAGAAACTCCACCATTGATGCCAATGTAGAAGTTGTCAAAAGTCTTACTCTCCTCAAGAGCCTGAGCTGATGCGGTGAGTGTCATTGCTGCTGCAGCAAACAATACAAATAACTTTTTCATTTTCTTTTGATTTTAATTAGTTAACTATAATAATTGTGTTAAAATAAATTGTCCAAATTTTTGTTATTGAGTGCAAAGTAATAAAAAAATGTTGAAACTGCCAAATTTTTTCAACTAAAAATTGAAAAATATTTCATCTTTTGTTGAATTAGGTTAACAAATCTGTAAAAATGGACAACAATATCAGTCCTTTTTTGTAATTTCGCAGCATGAAAAGGATTATTCTAATTACCGGCGGACAACGGTCAGGAAAAAGTGCCTACGCAGAAAAACTGGCACTTAGTCTGAGTTCCAATCCTGTATATATCGCTACGGCACATATATGGGATGATGAGTTTCGTCAGAGAGTGCAAAGGCATAAGGAACGGCGCGGTGCCCAATGGGAAAACATCGAAGAGGAGAAATACCTCAGCCATCACAATATATATAATAAGGTAGCGGTAATTGACTGCATTACCCTCTGGTGCACAAATTTCTTTTATGACCACAATGCAAAGGAATGGGAACAACCGTCTGTTGACGATGCCTTGCGCGAGATAGAAGCAGAGTTTGACCGTTTTACGACTCAAGATGCCACCTTCATCTTCGTGACCAACGAGATAGGAAGTGGCGGAGTAAGTACCGACAGTGTGCAACGTCGCTTCACCGACTTACAAGGATGGATGAACCAATATGTAGCCCAGAAGGCCGACGAGGTGATAATGATGGTGAGCGGTATACCGGTGAAGATTAAATGAGTTAGGAGTTAGGAGTTAGGAGTTAGAAGTTTGGAGTTTGGAGTGGAGTTATTATGGACAACGAAATAAATAAAGGTAATATAAATCCTTCCCTTAGGGAAGGACATAGGATGGGTGACAGATTGGATATTTCTGTTATCCGCAACAAGATAGACAATCTGAACAAGCCTAAAGGTTCTTTGGGTCTGCTGGAAACACTGGCTGAGCAGATTTGCATGGTACAACAGACTCTGACACCAACCCTAAAACACCCATGCCACATTCTGTATGGCGCAGACCATGGAATAGAACGCGAGGGAGTAAGCGTAAGTCCACGCGACGTGACATGGCAGCAAATGCAGAACTTCACTCGAGGCGGAGGCGGTGTGAACATGTTCTGCCGTCAACATCACTTCAAACTGTTCATCGTGGATGTGGGAGTTGATCACGACCTATGTGACTATCCAGACATAATAAACCGAAAGATTGCCAACGGAACACGCAATTTCCTTTATGAACCGGCAATGAGTGAGGAAGAGTACCGCAAGGCATTATCTGTCGGAAGAGAAATGGCTGAACGTTGTCATGAGGAAGGAAGCAATATCATCTGTATTGGCGAGATGGGCATTGGCAACACCTCACCATCGAGTATATGGATGCATCTGCTGGGGAATGTTCCACTTGACGAGTGCATCGGTGCCGGTGCCGGACTTGACCAAAAAGGAATAGAACATAAGCGTGAGGTGCTTCATAAGGCTGTTGAGCGGTTCACCGAGAAAGACACGCTGTCGATAATACGCCACTTCGGAGGGTTTGAGATGGTGGCTGCTATAGGAACGATGCTAAGGGCAGCAGAACTGAAAATGCTAATTATGGTGGATGGTTTCATTATGTCAGCGTGCATGCTTGCCGCCTCACGTCTGTGTCCTGCCGTTCTCGACTACGCTATTTTCGGACACTGCGGTGACGAGAGTGGACACAAACGAATGCTTGAACTGATGAATGCCCGTCCTCTTCTGCATCTTGGAATGAAACTCGGCGAAGGAACGGGCGCACTATGCTCCTACCCTCTCATCGTCAGTGCTGTTAACATGATGACAGAAATGAATAATTTCGAGAATGCTCACATCACGAAATATTTCTAAACCGTAAACTCTAAACAAAAATTGGAAATTAATATTGACCAAACAAAGTGGTGGCAGAGGATTTATGCCGCGCTGATTTTCTTCACTCGCCTACCCTTCTGGCGGTTTTATCAACCACCACATCAATGCTATCAGACCGTTGTGGAACATTGGCCACTCGTGGGATGGCTTACAGGAGGTGTCATGGCTGCAGTGGTGTATTTCGGAAGCATGCTGTTTCCATTCCATATCGCACTATTGCTTGCTATAGCAGCACGCGTTCTGCTCACAGGAGCGTTGCATGAGGACGGGCTTGCCGACTTCTTCGACGGTTTTGGAGGAGGTGGCAGCAACCGTGAACGCATACTGCAGATAATGAAGGACCCGCACATCGGCACATATGGTGTGTTAGGACTTATTCTATACTTTGCTCTTCTTTATGGAGCACTAAGCACACTGACACCTTTTGTTGCCGCAATAACTATCTTTGCAGGAGATGCCTATTGTAAGATGATTGCCGCCCAGATAATAATGTTCCTACCATATGCACGTACCGAGGAAACCAGTAAGGCACATACTGTATATCGTAAAATGAGCGTCAAGGCAGGCATCTTGCTCTTTATACAAGGCGTATTGCCTATGATCCCACTTATCTTTGCCAGCCTTGAGGGATTGTCGTTGCGATGGGACCTGCTTATATTCGTACCCTGCATCGTGATGTATTTCATTTATTATATGATGCTCCGTAAGATAAAGGGATATACTGGCGACTGCTGCGGTGCATTGTTCTTACTCATCGAACTATCGTTCTATCTTACAATGGCAGCAACACTAGGGAAGTAAGAGGTAAGAGGTATGAGGTATGAAGTGAGAATTAGTTCTAAATAGGAAGAAACATGAAAATATACATGATAAGACATACCAGCGTGGGAGTGCCAAAAGGCACATGCTATGGATGGACTGACGTTCCCGTTGCTGACACCTTCGAACAGGAAGCATCTGAGACGAAGCGCAATCTCGAGAGCATGCTGGGCGACAACAAGTTAGACATAGTGTACTCTTCACCACTTACAAGGGCACGCAAACTTGCATCGTTCTGCGGTTATGACAACCATGTTACTGATGACCGACTGAAAGAGATGAACATGGGCGATTGGGAAATGATGCGCTATGACGACATTGAGAGCAAAGACCCCGCAATACTAAAATGGTATAACGACTACATGAACCTTGCCGCCACTAATGGCGAGAGCTATCGTTTATTATACCAGCGAGTTGCCAACTTCCTTGATGAGCTACGCAAAAAAGACTACGAAAACGTGGCAATATTCGCTCACGGCGGCGTGCTCATCTGTGCCGGTGTCTATGCTCACCTTTTCCCTGAGGATGATTGTTTCAGACATCTCACTCCATACGGAGGGATACAAGAGATAGAATTATAGCAAATAGTTTATAACCCCATAAGTAAACAAAAGCAATTGCCCGTAGCGATTTTGCTACGGGCAATTGCTTTTTATTATAAATCCTGACGGATTACACTTTATTGATGATTGTCCTACCTGCCTTGATAGCCTCCATGTTGAGTGGAATGAGACTGTGATGGCGCTCAGGCAGTGTCTTGAAGAGAGCCTTCTCCACACCCTTGTCGCTTACTACAGGACATACCTCAAGCAATCCGCCGAGTACAATCATATTAAATACCTTCGAGTTCTTCATCTCCGCAGCCTTATCCATGGCGTCAATACGATAAACGGTGATGTCATCTCGTTTCGGAGGATTTATGATGCCATAGCCATCATAAATAAGTATTCCTCCCGGCTTTATCTTAGATTCAAACTTATCGAGTGAAGGTTGGTTAAGAACGATTGCTATGTCATACTTACTCAGTATAGGTGATGATATGCGCTCATCGCTCACAATCACCGTAACGTTGGCAGTTCCACCACGCTGTTCTGGTCCATAAGCAGGCATCCACGTTACCTCTTTATCTTCCATCAGTCCGGAGTAAGCCAGAATCTTTCCCATTGAAAGGACACCCTGTCCTCCAAATCCACTGATTATAATTTCTTTCTTCATAACTTCGGGACTTATTAAATAGTATCTTTTAGGTCTCCTTGCGGATAGAATGGGAACATGTTCTCAACCATCCATTTGTTTGCCTTTGCTGGTGACATCTTCCATCCGCTGTTACATGTAGAGGTGATTTCCACGAGACACGAGCCTTTGCAAGCCATGTTTGCCTCGAAAGCCTTGCGGATAGCCTTCTTTGCTTTCAGAATATGCCCAACGGTGTCAACGCTCTGGCGGGTAACAAAGCATGTGCCCTCAAGTTGTGCAGCAATCTCTGGCATCTTCAAAGGATATCCATGCAAGTCTGGCACACGTCCGTAAGGACAAGTCGCCGTCTTCTGGCCAAGCAACGTAGTAGGAGCCATCTGTCCACCCGTCATACCATATATGGCATTGTTGATGAAGATGATGGTAATATTCTCGCCACGGTTCAGCGCATGTATTGTCTCTGCCGTACCGATACAAGCCAAGTCACCATCACCCTGATAGGTAAACACCAGACGATCAGGCCACAAACGCTTGATGGCAGTAGCAATGGCTGGAGCACGTCCGTGAGCCGCCTCCTGCCAGTCGATATCGATATAACGATAGGCGAACACGGCACATCCCACTGGCGAAACACCAACAGACTTCTCTTCCATTCCCATTTCCTCAATTACCTCAGCAATGAGTTTATGGACAACGCCATGCGAACATCCCGGACAATAGTGCATGGGGACATCGTTCATCAGCGTCGGTTTCTTATACACCAGATTCTCTGGGCTTATAATCTCATTCTTTTCCATGGCTTACATCAGTTTGGTTTTGATAGCATTCACAATCTCATCCGGTTCGGGCACTATACCACCCAAACGTCCAAAATGTTCCACTGGCACAGCACCATTAATGGCGAGTCTAACGTCCTCTACCATTTGTCCTGCGTTAATCTCTGCCACAAGCACGCCCTTCTTTCCACGTGCTGCCTCTGCAATCTGCTTTGACGGGAACGGCCATAGAGTTATCGGTCGGAAGAGTCCAACCTTGATTCCTTCCTCGTGAGCAATCTCAAGAGCTTTCTCAGCAATACGTGCTGCCGAGCCGAAACTTACTATCATATACTCAGCATCGTCAAGATGCTGTGTCTCGAAGCGCACTTCCTTGTCACGAATCTCCTGATACTTCTCCTGCAAGTGGATGTTACGCTTTTCCATCTCCTCAGAGCGCAGTTCAAGCGATGTTATGATATTTGGCTCACGGTCTTTTGTACGTCCGAAAGTTGCCCAAGGACATTCTTTCTTTACCTCTTCTTCTGTGCGACGTGGTTTATAAGGAGGTAACACCACCTTTTCCATCATCTGCCCAATGACACCATCCGACAGAATCATCGCAGGATTACGGTATTTAAACGCTAATTCAAAGGCAAGGTCAACAAAGTCGGCCATCTCCTGAACGCTGTTAGGAGCAAGAGTGATGACATAGTAGTCGCCATTTCCTCCACCTCGGGTAGCCTGGAAATAGTCTGCCTGAGAAGGTTGGATAGTACCCAGTCCAGGACCGCCGCGCTGTACATTGACAAACAGTCCGGGCAGTTCGGCACCTGCCATATAGGCAATGCCCTCCTGCATTAAAGCCACACCTGGACTTGATGATGATGTCAATACTCGCTTGCCAGCACCGGCACCTCCATAAACCATATTTATGGAAGCCACCTCACTCTCGGCCTGTAGCACAACCATACCCGTTGTTTCCCACGGCTTGAGTTCTGCAAGCGTCTCTATTACCTCACTCTGTGGAGTGATTGGATATCCGAAATACCCGTCAGCGC
Organism: Prevotella sp.; assembly: GCA_017554105.1. Classification (GTDB taxonomy): domain Bacteria; phylum Bacteroidota; class Bacteroidia; order Bacteroidales; family Bacteroidaceae; genus Prevotella. Next base: position 103,155 of record JAFZIY010000017.1, read on the forward strand.
CACAGCGGATTGCGGCATGGGCTATCGCCTCATTGCCTTTCATAAGAGTTACTTCTTGTTCTGCCATAGCTAATCCTCCATACGTTTTTTGTAAACTGCAATACATCCATCAGGACACACGATAGCACACGATGCACAGCCGATACAGTCGTCGGGGTTCACCGCCTCCACATACGGGTATCCATGGACATTGACTTTCTTTGTTGCCAAGGCGATTACCCCTTTCGGACAAGCGTCGGCACATAGTGCGCAGCCCTTGCAACGGTCGGTATTCACCACAATAGCACCTCTGAATTTTGCCATAATGTTTGTTTTTGTCCTGTTCGCCACCCTGCCACAGCCAAAGCAGTTCGGTTCTCAGGGGTTGTACATGTCTTTACAATAGTAATTCAATATGTCGTCGAGCATTTTCTTTGCTTCGACGGCAGGGCTATTCGGATCTAAGGCTATAGCTTCAAGGTAACAGTTTATCGCTTCCTGAAAGTTACCTTGTTGCCGGTAGTTGTTGCCCTGCTTATAGTATTCTTCAGCTGTCATTTTCTCTTATATGCCTCCAGCGTATTCTTCATCAGCGAGCAGATGGTCATAGGACCCACGCCGCCTGGCACTGGAGTTATGTATGAACATTTGGGTGCCACCTCGTCGAACTTCACGTCTCCATTGAGGCGGTAGCCACTCTTACGTGTCTTGTCAGCCACACGTGTGGTACCCACATCAATAACGACGGCACCTTCCTTCACCATGTCTGCCGTCACAAAATTGGGTTGACCGATTGCCGCGATGATGATATCCGCAGCACGACACTCCTCTTTCAGTGTCTTCGAACGGCTGTGGCAAACGGTAACTGTGGCATCGCCATACTGCTTCTGCAGCATCAACTGCGCCATTGGCTTACCTACGATGTTCGAACGTCCCAGCACAACGCACTTCTTGCCTGAAGTCTCTATGCCATAGCGCTGAAGCAACGTGATGATGCCAAGCGGTGTGGCGGAGATGAAACAAGGCAGACCTATCGACATACGTCCCACGTTGATGGGATGGAATCCGTCAACATCCTTTCGGTAGTCGATGGTCTCAATCACTTTCTGCTCATCGATGTGACGTGGCAAAGGCAGTTGCACTATGAAGCCATCGATTGACGAGTCATCATTCAACTGGCGCACCTTGGCAAGCAGTTCTTCCTCTTTGACATCTGACTCATAACGAATCAGCGTTGACTCGAAACCACATGCATCACATGCCAGCACCTTGTTCTTCACGTATGTCTCGCTGCCACCATCGTGACCAACGAGTATTGCTGCGAGATGTGGGCGCTTCTTGCCATGTGCAACGAGAGCCTCAACCTCCTGCCTTATCTCCTCCTTTATCTTTGCTGCGGTAGCCTTACCGTCTATAAGTTTATACATTGAAATATATTCTTTGAACTTTTTAACTCCTAATTCCTAACTCTAAACTCCTAATTCATCTTAGGCATTCCCTTCATCATACCCTTCATTCCACCGCTGGTGACCATCTTCATCATCTTGCGCGTCTGGTCGAACTGCTTTATCAGTCGGTTCACGTCCTGTATGGTGGTTCCCGAACCTTTTGCAATGCGGTTGCGACGGCTGGTATTGAGTATTTCGGGGTTACTACGCTCCTTCGGTGTCATGCTCTGTATTATCGCCTCGATACCCTTGAAGGCGTCATCGTCGATATCAACGTCCTTTATAGCCTTGCCCACTCCAGGAATCATGGAAGCCAAGTCCTTAAGATTACCCATTTTCTTTATCTGCTGTATCTGTCCGAGGAAGTCATTGAAGTCGAACTTGTTCTTCATGATTTTCTTCTGAAGACGTTTCGCCTCTTCCTCATCATACTGCTCCTGAGCACGCTCCACAAGTGAGACAATGTCGCCCATTCCCAGTATTCGGTCTGCCATTCGTTCGGGATGGAACACGTCGATAGCCTCCATCTTCTCGCCTGTTCCCACGAACTTAATCGGCTTTGTAACCACCGTGCGTATTGAGAGGGCTGCACCACCACGGGTATCGCCATCGAGTTTCGTAAGCACTACACCGTCGAAGTCAAGTCTCTCGTTAAACTCGCGAGCCGTGTTCACGGCATCCTGACCTGTCATTGAGTCAACAACGAAGAGCGTTTCATCAGGATTCAAGGCGTTCTTCAGCATCTCTATCTCCTGCATCATCTCCTCGTCAACAGCGAGACGACCAGCAGTATCGACGATGACGACATCGTTCCCCTTTGCCTTTGCCTCAGCAATTGCATGGTTGGCGATGCTTACCACGTCCTTGCTCTCAGGCTCACTATATACTGGAACATCAACAGAAGCACCCACAACCTTCAACTGTTCGATGGCAGCAGGACGATAAACGTCGCACGCCACGAGCAAAGGTTTCTTGTGCTGCTTTGTCTTCAGCATGTTTGCAAGTTTTCCGCTGAACGTCGTCTTACCAGAACCCTGCAAACCCGACATCAGAATAATAGCAGGTTTTCCTGTAAGTTGCAGTTCCGAAGCGGTGCCTCCCATCAGCGTGGCAAGTTCATCATGTACAATCTTCACCATCAACTGACCAGGCTTAATGGCTGTAAGCACGTTCATTCCCATTGCCTTTTGCTTCACCGTATCAGTGAACTGCTTAGCCACTTTATAGTTAACGTCTGCATCGAGCAGCGCCCTGCGCACATCCTTCAGAGTCTCCGCAACGTTTATCTCGGTGATTTTTCCTTCACCTTTAAGTATCTTAAACGACCTTTCCAGTCTGTCACTTAAATTCTCAAACATCAGTTTCTCTTTTTCTTAATACTTAAGTTTATTATAAAATACGAATAAAAATACCCTCCCTTTAAAATCCTTTGCAAAGATAAATAAAATAAAGTAATTAAAGCACAACATCAACACCAATTTAATGTATTTTAAAACATAAATTAACAAAAGTGCGCACAGACACAACATAATGTGCAAAAAACGGCAATCTCAGCCTTCACAAGACACATGTTGCTTCACAACTCAGGTCGTTACAGTAAGTAAAACTGGCTGTTTTACATTGCAATCCTGGCAGGATTACAAACCAAACCTGGCAGGATTGGTGAGTAAACCTGCCAGGTTTGGTCTGAGTTTTATGTCAAAACGGGTTATAAAAGATGTCCTTTCGCATGTCGAAAGGTGTCCTTTGACATTGCGAAAGATGCCTAAATGCCGAACGAAAGGGGAACCATCACTTTCAAGGAGATGTTGCGTCCCATGTTGAACACGCCAGTCCTGCCCGTCACGTTGTTCACGTCAGCATACTTCAACCGCGACAAAAGGTGAACACGCCAGCATCTCTACAGGATGTTGACGGGTTCTTTTATTACTTGACTCGCACTCCATCCGAGGCTCTTCTTAACCAGATACAATAATAGTGCATCCTTTTCATTAATACGAATAAAACACTATTGTTATAAAAGTTTTTTGTTATAATTAGGACCATTTCTTTTTTTATTTGTATATTTGCACCAGAAAACAGACTCGTAGCAATGATGTTCGGTGAAGCTGATGAAGCTACGGGGCTGGACACTACATGAAGGAAAAGCGTCACACGATGCTTTGTTGATTGGTCGTCTGAAATTACCACAAAAGATTGAGTGCCAAAAACAATGCGGAGTTGATGTCACGGGTATGCTGAAAATGTATCCCGTCGTGTGCGTGAGGGCGAAATGCCTTCAACGCACACTTTGCGGGTGCATTAGCAATACTTTGCGTGGGTATCACTCTGTTCGTCAGCACTCAGGGCTGTGGTAGGCCTCAGATGACAGACGGGCAGAAGGTGGATACCCACGTTTTTGTTATGTAGTTAATCAATTAACAAATAAAAGACTTCATTGGGTATCTGGAGTAGGGAGATTATCGCTATGACTATGGACATTGAGAAATTTAAGAGAGTTATCAATAGCAAGAAACTATCGGCAATATTCTGTTCCCAAGACTTTATTAAAGTGTACCGTGATATGTTCGAAGAAGATTATACTAAAAACATGTCCGTTGGAAAGGGTAGTTTTCGGAAATTGCATGGCCCCATAGCATCATATCTAAGGAGAAAAGAAAAGGTTCTTGGAATTCGTAAGGTTGACGAAAAACCAAATGAAAATGTCAAAGGGAACATGACCAAATGTGCGTTATGGGAGAAAGTCAAAAAGAATTAACCACAAAATCACTTTACCACTACTCGGGAATCTTTACATGATCTGCTTACTGTATCTTAAACACAATGAAATATAAACTAATCGTATGAGAAAATATATTCTTTTAAGTTTGCTATTAAGCACTTGTTTATCTGTTCATTCTCAGAATGATTTTGCAACTATTACAAACAATGTTAATAGTGAATTCATCTTTGTCGACATCCACGGGCAAAAAGTTTTTGACGCTATTAAAAACGAAGTTTATAGTCGGTATAGAAATCTCATTGAGCCAAGACTCTTTACCCAGATTGGGAAAAATATTGATTTTACTGCACAGCATTATTTAATTAACGGCGTTGTTTCTAAAGGAAAATTATTTGAAGAAACAATCGCCACGTTCTATGACATGTCATCATTTACTCCTAATCTTATATTGCAAGGTAAGGTTTCGTACCAAACTAACAGATTGGTCGTAGAAGGAATAAAATATGATAAGACCCCAACTGGTACAAATAGAATATACGGATTATTTTATGTTTATAACATGGATGATTACTCTATGAATTATAAACCCAAAAAGGCTGGAGCACTGAGGATAAAATGCGCTAAAGCATTATATTTAGAAGGTTTTTATAATCAGAGTCCAGTTATAGTAAAATATAATAACAATAGTTCATCTATTTATATATACGGGAAAGCAATTGGCAAGGAAAGATCTTTTTTATCAGCTGAAATTCCTAATTACAATCTTAATAATGATGAAACTTTCGATATAGCCAAAATCATTCTCCTTATTGGTGACAATGCGACATTACGCGATGGGGAGGGAATAGTATTTAAAGGTCGTATAAAGCCAATTCTACAAGGTAGTGACCCCATTATGTTCCAACTAATCGAAGGAGAGCTAAATTATGGAAACGGAGATAGATTTAAGGGGAATTTGTCTACAAAGACAGTTGGACACTTTTTTATTGACGGTACGACCATTCTTGCTGATGGAACAAAACTACAAGGCAATTGGCTGGAGAAATACAAATTATCAAATAATCAATGGACTAAAGTGTATAATTGCAAAAATCCTTCAGATGCCATTGCCCTTGCCAAGAAATTAGCGATAGAAGATGAAAAGCAGATGAAAGAAGAACGATATCAATCCCTCGTTGAAAGAGTAAAAGCCCTCGGCAAAACACCATATCAAAAAGCCCTCATTTCATGGCGAGATAAATTCCTCAGAAAATTGGAAAGAGAGTGTTGGGTTTCTGGACAAACAATACTGGGTGGTATTATGATTGAAGGTTTGTCAGGTCCTGTTATCAATCAGGTAACAATTGGGACTTCGATGGCACCCATAATTTATAAAGCTGTTTCTAACAACCCTATGACCTGTAAATCTATCATGTCAGAGATGGATATAGAATTGAAGCAAATTGTAAAACTAGCTAAGCCTATCGAGATAGAACTTGAACAATTACAAGAAGAAAGAATGAAATAATAATAAACATACTTGAATAACAATTATGGACGTTCCATTGAGGAAAAATTGAAATAGAAGAACATAGCTATGGCTGTGCCATAGCTATCAGACGAGCCGAGCGAAACAAGTTTCGAGTCCTTTACACTCAGCAATGCAAAATAAAAAACAACTTTTCTTTTGCATTGCTTTCGTTTTTTCGTAACTTTGCAGAAATTTACCCACATGCCCTAAACTGAGATTACACTAAACATTTAGTATTTTTATGAAAAGGATAGTATTATTGATATCCACATTGCTGATGACAGTCAGCCTAATGGCACAAGACCATATAATGTGGTATGGAAAACCGGCAACCAACTGGCTTGAGGCATTGCCAATAGGTAACTCCCATCTTGGAGCAATGGTGTTCGGAGGCACAGAATGCGAGGAGATACAGTTAAACGAGGAAACTTTCTGGTCGGGTTCGCCCCACAATAACAATAGCAACGAGTCGTTGGAACACCTGCAGGAGATACGGAACCTTATCTTTGACGGACACGAGGAGGATGCTCATGCCCTGATTGACAAGTATTTCTTCAAGGGTCCTCACGGCATGAAATACTTGCCATTAGGCAGTGTTAAACTGAAACTCGGCCATGATAACGTGACCGATTACTATCGTGAACTGAATCTGGGCGACGCCCTCAGCACCACCCGTTATATATATAAAGGTGTGAGATACGAGCGCACTGTCTTCGCTTCGCAGGCCGACAACGTTATCGTAGTCCGTATCAAGGCGAGCAAGAAAGGTGCCTTGTCGTTCGATGTCAATTTCGATTCGCCACTAAAGGCGGAGACGACCAATTGGTTGGAACGGGAACATCGTGCCGTTAAAGAACTGGCGGCTATAGTCGAAGGTGTTGAACATGAGGGCATCAAGGCTGGCTTGAAGGCTGAGTGCCGCATCAAGGTGGAGTCAGATGGAAAGATTGAGAACAAGCTTCAGTCGTTGGGTGTTTCCAACGCCACAACGGCTACTCTCTATATCACCGCTGCCACGAATTTCGTGAACTACCACGACATCAGCGGAAATCCTGTGAAGAAGAATAATGAGACGTTAGATGGTTTGCAGGGAAAGAGCTACAAGCAACTGCTGAAGAATCATATCAGGAAGTATCAGGAACAATATAACCGTGTAAGTCTCACTCTGCCGAAGTCAGAGAACTCGGGTATGGAGACGGACAAACGCCTTGCTGCTTTCGCCAACGGGAATGATATGGATATGGTCTCACTGATGATGCAGTATGGCCGTTACCTGCTCATCTCCTCATCGCAGCCCGGTGGACAGCCCGCTAACCTGCAAGGTGTATGGAATGCACAGGTCAACGCACCTTGGGATTCGAAATACACCATCAACATCAATGCAGAGATGAACTACTGGCCTGCCCTCATAGGAAACATTGCTGAGACGCAGCAACCGTTGTTCTCGATGATTCGCGACCTGAGTGAGACGGGTGCCATCACGGCGAAGGACATGTATGGTTGTAAGGGGTGGGTAGCCCACCATAATACCGACCTATGGCGTGTGGCAGGTCCTATCGACGGCACGACGTGGGGTATGTTTCCCACTGGAGGCGCCTGGCTGACCACCCATCTCTGGCAGCATTATCTCTATACGGGAGACAAGAACTTCCTTGAAGAGTATTATCCTGTGATGAAGGGTGCTGCCGATTTCCTGTTGGACTATATGCAGACCTATCCTGCTACTGGTGAGGTAAAGACTGCCGCTGGCTGGCTGATGACGGTTCCCACCGTATCACCGGAGCATGGACCGATGGGTAAGAGAACGACAGTAACTGCCGGTTCGACAATGGATAACCAGATTGTCTTCGACGTACTCAGCCAAGTCATCGCTGCAGCCAAGACTTTAGGTAAGGATGAGAGTTCTCTCTCCGCTTATCGCAAAGCCCTCGACCGCCTTCCTCCTATGCAGATTGGTCGCTACGGACAACTGCAGGAGTGGCTTATCGACGGTGATGATCCCAAAGATGAGCATCGTCATATCTCCCATCTCTATGGTCTTTATCCCTCGAACCAGATTTCACCCTACTCACATCCGGAGTTGTTTACGGCTGCTGCCAACACCCTGAATCAGCGTGGTGATATGGCTACGGGTTGGAGTCTGGGCTGGAAGATCAATTTCTGGGCACGTATGTTGGACGGAAATCATGCCTTCAAGATTATCAAGAACATGCTACATCTGTTGCCCAATGACCGTTCGGCCAGACAATATCCTGACGGACGTACCTATCCTAACCTCTTCGATGCCCACCCACCGTTCCAGATTGACGGCAACTTCGGATGTGCCGCAGGTATCTGTGAGATGCTGATGCAGAGCCATGACGGTGCGGTTCACCTACTGCCGGCACTTCCAGACTCATGGATCGATGGTGAAGTGAAGGGGCTTCGTGCTCGTGGTGGTTTCGTTGTTGACATGAAATGGAATAATGGCACGCTGAAAGAGGCTAGAGTGAAATCGACCATCGGTGGCACTCTGCGCATACGTTCATACGTCCCTATGCACGGTAAGGGATTGAAAAAGGCAGAAGACAGTTGTCCAAACTCCTTGCTTATGCCTTCAGACATAAAGAACCCGCTCAAGTCTGACGAACTGAAAGCCTTCAATCTCCTACCCATCCGCAAAGTATATGAATATGATGTGGAGACAACCAAGGGGAAAGAATATGTTTTTATAGTTGATTAAAGACTTGTCAACCATTTACACTATAAGCTTCCTTATCTCCATTTCGGTAGCATAAGGAAGTTTTTTCTTTAGATGGTTGAGGATTCTTTGCAATGACTCCTCTGGCGAACGGTCAGTAATAAGCGTCTCCTCGCCATACATCAGTTCGGGCGTTGTATATCGGGCAACACCCCATCCGTAGCGTTTCCCTTCGCGGTCGTAGTTGTATTCAAAATCGGCGACGATGAAACGAAGCGACATCTGGAGTCGGGTGATTATCGACTCAAAGCCTCGGTTGCGTGCTTCCCCACCCTTCGGCCACAGAGAACGAGGCTTGTCACGTAGCGCTTCACGTTCCATCGGAGACAACTTAGGTGCCCGGGGACGGACAAAACCGCACTCGCGCTTGATGTCTTTGGTAAGCATCGTCTGGTGGGCAATCACCGTTTCAAATACCTCTCGCTCTGCTTCATTATGCGGATAGTGATAACAAGAGCGGCGGTAGTTGAGAAGGTCGGGCAGCCATTCAAGTGATACGAAACCTGCCTTGCCGTCATAGAGTTTGCCGTATGCCAGCGACCCCATGCCGATTAACGGTCCCTTCCATTCCCAAGGACCGTCTCGCTCGTCAGAGAACCATAGATCACGAGGAGTGTGTTCTTCGATGGATAGACCATCGATGCCACAATAGAAGAAAGGCAGGAAACCTGTTTCCAGTGCCATTTGCTCCACATCCTCAATACATCGTATCATCATTCCAAGGTATTTGTTTTGCAAAGATAAACTTTTTCTCTCAGAGAAGTAGTTTTTTTCCATAAAATAATTCCTACTTCTCACTTTGCAACCGAGTTGCATTCCTTTTACCGTAACTTTGCACCAGAAAAGTAAAAACAATAAAAAAATCATTATGAAAAAGTCATTTAAAATTGAGGTTGATTGCGCAAATTGTGCAAATCTTGTGGAAGAAGAAGTGAAGAAAGTCAAGGGCGTTAAGAGCGTCCGTGTAGTATTCATGACCCAGAAGATGAAGATTGAATTTGATGATGATATCGACCCAGAAGAAGTGATGAAAGAAGTGAAAAGGGTTGCGAAAAAGGTGGAACCGGATTTTGAGATATTATGACCAAGAAACAACAGACGATGCTCATTCGCATCATTGTGGCAGCAGTGCTCACAACAGCACTTGCACTGCTGCCTGACATCACTGCACTGCCTTTGGGTAATGTGGGGAAAGGACTGCTATATTATGTAGTGGTGTATCTTATCATCGGCTATGACATTCTGAGGAAGGCACTGCTCGGTATCAAGAACAGACGAGTCTTCGATGAGAATTTCCTCATGGTCGTTGCAACAATCGGTGCCTTCGCCCTCGCACTTTACGAAAACAGCGGTGACTATCTTGAAGCCATCGCAGTGATGCTGTTCTATCAAGTGGGCGAATTCTTCCAAAGCTATGCCGTGGGTAAGAGCCGTCGCGACATCACCAAACTAATGGACATACGTCCCGACTATGCAAACATCGAGCAGGAGGACGGAAGCCTTGAGCGCATTGATCCAGATGATGTGGAGGTTGGACAGGTCATCGTAGTGCAACCTGGCGAGAAAGTACCTATCGACGGCATCGTGGTGCAGGGTACATCGTCACTGAATACCTCCGCACTGACTGGTGAGTCACTGCCTCAGGAAATACACGAAGGTGAACAGATAATCAGCGGAAGCATCAATATGACGGGTGTGCTTAAGGTGAGAACGACAAAAGAGTTTGATGAATCCACGGTGTCCAAGATTATGGAACTTGTGGAAGACAGTGCCTCTCACAAGTCACGTTCAGAGGATTTCATCACACGCTTTGCACGCATCTACACACCAGCAGTGTGCATTTCAGCACTTGTTCTAGCAGTGCTGCCACCTTTGGTGCGCCTGATTTTCATGGGCGCAGAGCCGATGTGGAGTCAATGGATATATCGTGCACTGATATTCCTCGTCATAAGTTGTCCCTGTGCTCTAGTAGTCAGCATACCACTCTCGTTCTTTGCGGGCATCGGTGGTGCCAGTCGCGAGGGTATACTGGTTAAAGGAGCCAATATGCTTGAGACTCTGGCAAAGGTGAAAACGGTGGTACTCGACAAGACAGGAACACTCACTTTGGGCGTTTTTGAAGTGACTGCGATGCACGGCATAGACGACAGTGACGAAACCGATGAGGAGAAGAAAATGCGGCTGGTGGAACTGGCGGCTCTTGCCGAATGTGCCTCTTCACATCCAATAAGCAAGAGTCTGAAACGAGCCTACGGCAAGGCGATAGACCATAGCAGAGTGAGCGACATACAGGAAATCAGTGGTCACGGAATAACAGCAGTCATCGATGGAAGGAAGGTGAGTGTAGGCAATGAGAAACTGATGGAGAAAACTGGTGTGACTTATTGTCACTGCCATGCTTCGGGAACCATTGTTCACGTGGCATGCGACGGAATCTACATGGGACACATCGTGCTGGGCGACATCGTAAAGCCACATGCTAAGGAGGCAATAGAGGCGATGCGCAATGCTGGTGTTGACCAAACGGTTATCCTTACCGGCGACAACAAAAAGGTGGCACAAGACGTGATGTCACAACTCGGTGTTGACAAAGTATATAGCGAACTGCTTCCTGCTGACAAGGTGAAGAAACTTGAGGAGATAATGAGCAGTCATCCAACGGGGGCATGCGCTTTCGTGGGCGACGGCATCAACGATGCACCAGTGCTCTCGCGCGCCGATCTCGGAATAGCGATGGGCGGTCTGGGCAGCGATGCCGCCATCGAAGCAGCCGACATCGTACTGATGGATGACGACCCGATGAAGATATCAAAGGCGATACGCATCTCACGGAAGACTCTCACCATAGTATGGCAGAACATCATAATGGCTCTTGGCATCAAGGCTGTTTGCCTTCTGCTCGGTGCTATGGGCATTGCCAACATGTGGCTTGCAATCTTCGCCGATGTCGGAGTGCTTATTCTTGCCGTGCTTAACGCCATCCGCGCAATGTACGTCAAACGGATATGAAAACCAATTCAACATGTTTTGGTCTTTATGTCAAATATTTAGCATGAATCCACGTTATATATATACAAACATTATAAGACTATGGCCAAAGTTCTATTGATTAACGGTTCGCCACGAAAGAATGGTAACACTTTCACTGCTCTCTCTGAAGTCGCACATGTACTAAATGAGCAAGGTATAGAGACGGAGATAGCATGGATTGGAAATAAAGCAATACGAGGATGCATCGCATGTGGGTCATGCAAGACAAAAGGAAACGGACAATGCGTTTTCAATGACGATGTGTGCAATGAGATGATTAGAAAAATGAACAATGTCGACGGACTTGTTGTCGGTTCGCCAACATACTACGGAACACCTAACGGCAGCGTTCTGTCGCTTATTCATCGTATGTTATTCGCAGGTGCTGATGTGGAAAACAAACCTGCTGCCGCAGTAGTAGTATGTCGCCGAGGAGGGGCGTCTGCCGCATTTCAAACACTACAGATGCCATTCCAGATGAAGAACATGCCTATAGTCACATCTCAGTATTGGAACATTGTATACGGAAGAGATGAAGGTCAGGCGGCTCTCGATACCGAGGGAATGCAGACCATGCGCACGCTGGGCAACAATATGGCATGGATGCTGAAGTCGCTTAAACGCGACGAAGGTCCAGAGCGTGAGCAATGGCAACCCATGAATTATATAAGATAGACAATCACACAAAGCCTTTTGTAAACAAAAACTATACATTATGAAAAAGATTATGTTATGCCTGTTGGCAACATTATTTATTGTCGGTTGTTCCACAACGATGTATAATGCTGATGGAACAAAAATGACAAAGGAGCAAATACGAGCTGCAAGGACACAACATGTGCTCGATGGCATCGCAAACAGACAATTCAAAATCAACGTTGACCGCATGTACCCCTCACGCATGCCTGCCAAACATCTCTCGACTCTTTATTCTCTTGAAGTAAAAGGTGACACAATCGTGTCTTATCTTCCTTATTTCGGACGTGCATATTCTGTTCCATACGGTGGTGGAAAGGGTCTCAACTTCATTGGTATAATGAATTACTATGAGCCACGACAAGTAAAGAAAAACGAAATAATTGTTGATATTGGCGTTGAGAACGAAGAAGACACATACGTCTATTCGCTATCTATTTTCGACAACGGAAACACAGACATCAACGTACATTCACGAAACAGAGAACTGATAATGTTTTCTGGAGTAATGGAGTAAGTATTCTTTCTGCGCATAGAAATCTGAACAATAACAATATGGACATACTGAACAAGCGTATATTGCAGGACGGCAAATGCTTTCCTGGCGGAATACTGAAGGTTGACAGTTTCATAAACCATCAGATGGATCCCTCACTGATGATGCAGATTGCAGAAGAGTTTGTGAGAATCTTCTCTGGTCATAATATCAATAAGATAATAACCATAGAAGCAAGTGGCATTGCGCCCGCCATTTTTGTGGGTTATTTGATGCACCTCCCCGTTGTCTTCGTAAAGAAGAAACAACCCAAGACAATGGAAAATATGCTTGTCTCCACTGTGCATTCATTCACAAAGAGTCGTGATTACACAGTATGTATAAGCAATGATTACCTCAAAAGCGATGACCACATTCTCTTTATCGACGACTTCCTTGCCTATGGCAATGCCTCATTGGGAATAATCGACCTCGCACGTCAAGCAGAAGCGACCATAGAAGGAATGGGATTTATTATTGAAAAAGCATTCCAGACAGGAGGAGACATCCTTAGAAAAGAAGGCATCTTCTATCGCGCCCTTGCAACCGTGGAAAGCCTTGACAATTGCAAGATAGTGCTTAAAAGTTAATTGTATTGTAAAGAAAAAGAGTTGGGAGCAATTCCCAACTCTAATATTATTCCCATGCCGATGGATATGTGGCTACCACCGACAGCGATTTGTCTTCTTCGTCACGAATAATTGAAAGGATATACTCAGGCTCGCCATCACCCGTCTCGTCGACGAAATAAACCTTTGCACCAGGAAGTTCGTCATCATCTTCACTCTCTACAATAGCATTGTTTCCTATTATCTGCTGCTGCAACTCGGCACCTTCTGCTATATCCTCCACTTCAGCACCTAGCATTATGGTTGAAAGCTTGTCATCATCATCAAACTGAACGATGAGCAGGTCATATTCGACACCATTGCGCTCCACATCAATAAAGAGAAAAGAATTGGCTTCCTGATCTATCATTATACTATCGCAATCCACCGCTACGGCAGACGCTTCTTCCTGAGTCATTCCAAATCTGAATCCTAAAACATCTTGTGCACTAACTGAAACACTCGCCATTATAAAGGCGAATACAAAAAACAATTTCTTCATTCTTTACAACTAATATTAATTTTGCTGCAAATATAATCCAATAGTTCTGAATTGCCAAAATAATAACAAACTATTTTTCAGTATCGTACAAAATCTTGACACATGTTTCTTCTTCGAGAAAAATCAGTCACGCCACAACCGAATATTTACGATTGTGGCGTGACTGATTTTTTCAGATCATGGCTTTACGTCATGTGTACCAGATAGTTGAATTTGAAGCCTCATTGTAAACCCGATCCTCGTCATTATAAACATTATCGAGTTCAAAGTCTTCTTGGTTGTGGCATTTTGGCTTAATGTTCATGGCAAATCTCCTTATAGTTTTTCATATTATTGCCCCACCCGATTAATAGTTTAACAGTCCCAGTCGGGGACACTTGACTGGTATGTATTATCCTCGTTGCAAATATACAAATAAATAAAATAGACTCCAAACTTTTATTGATATTTTTAAACTAAAAAACTGTGTTTTGTTTCAATTTTAAGCATTTTTCGTTTAGAAATCTTGCATTTTAAAACATTTTCATGTCTTCATTCTATTGAATATAGGAATAAAGATCTACCATGACATCTGATGATGTCGAAAGGTATGAAATAGGGAAAAAGGATGTTCGTGAAGAAATGTTACCAGTCCATTCCCCCATATGGGAAGTCATTGAAACTTCTACCGAATGGGTATGAAGGAATCCATGCTGGTTCTGACCTACCTTCAAACGACACAGTAACACTAAAATTATGGTTGGGGCTATAGCGAACAGCAGCACCAATGCGGTCACCCACATTATTCATATAATAGAGTGGCACTGGCATTTCTTTATTGAGAAGCGATTTCTGTCCATATAAAAAAGCTTCCCAGTGTTCGTTGAAACGATAACCAAGCACGGCATTTAGCCCTGCATCACGGTAACTGCGATGCCCCCAATTGATGTTGTCAAAATATCCTCCTACAGCAAGTGAAAGTTTGTTCGAAAGAGGTACTAGATAAACAGCCGAGATGTTCTGGGAAAAACCAGCACCACCATATCGATTCTTTCCTAAAGAAGAGAATACACTTGCGCCAAGGGAAACATTAAGACCTGAATGCAGATTCCACATCCCTGCCCCACTCCAAGGTCCCAATATATAATCATTGCGATAGGTAAGCGAATCCGTCATATTGGTGTAGTCCCGTGTCGCCATGGGCTGCTCTACTATGGGTGTTTGATAATGGTTAATCGGCATATCATAGCCTTCAGACTTGCTGAAGTCTGTCTCCGTGTTCTCTTGTGCCTGCAATCTCAGGCAACTGAGTACTAATACCAATATGAATAACAGTTTCCTCATATCATGGGCAAAGATATTACGAAGTTTCGTAACGCCAAAACTTATTAAGTCTTTTTCGGTGTTTTTTGTTTGATTAACACTTTATTTCACGGTTATACAGCTTTTTTTAATTATCTTTGTAGCCTAATTGAAACAAACAAAAGCACAGATGAACTTTTTCAAAGCACTGTTCGGAAGCAAAACAAAGACTCCCGAAGAAGACAAGAAGGAAACAGAAGCCCACGACTTCGACGTATTAAAATATGACGGCAAGGAGGCCCTGATGCGGGGAGACGCAGACTATGCCGTGAAATGTCTCACCCATGCACTGAAGATAAAGGACGACCCCGAGACCCGTGACTATCTCAGTCAGGCACTCATACGCCAAGGCGACCTGCTCATGGCTTACGAGCATTTACAAAAACTCGCAGAAACTGAGCCCGATAACGTGAAGATATACATGCAAATGGCCCATGTGGCATATATGATGGAGGACTACAACGCCATGTCGAATGCTTGCGAGAAAGCAATGCTCGTCGATAAAGACATGCCCGAACTGATGTACCTCTATGCACAGGCATGTATCGGACTCAACGACTCATCAAATGCTGTTGCGATGCTGACAAAGGCAATAAGCCTGCGCGAAGATTATGGCGATGCTTATCTCTTGCGCGGAGAGACACTGCTCGCCGATGGTAATCTTGAGGATGCCAGTGAGGATGCAACATGGTTGACAGAGCGGTATGGTAACGTTGAGGAGGTACTGATGTTCAGTGGTCGTTTGGAAAGGGCGAAGGGTAACGATGAGAAAGCAATGGAGACTTTCAGCCATGTAATTGAGATTAATCCGTTCTCTATCGAAGCATACAGTGAGCGTGCTGCAATAAAACAGGAACAGGGAGACATTGCCGGGTATGAAGAAGACATGCAGAAGGTGGCTGAAATGACTCCTGAGAGCGACGAAGAAAACATAGAGGAGAAGACAAAGCAAGCATACAAAAATAACAATCCCTTCGGTATCTAACCTGACTGTTATCGGAACCTATGCCCTAACGACATTCGTCGACACATATATTAAGGTAAAACAAGGTCGTAACCATAGAAAATGTAAGGTAAAAACGAAAAAAAGCAGCAAATTGTTTGCTTGTTTCAAGGAATTGTTATACTTTTGCACCCAAGTTAAACAAAATAGTAGAAATGAATAAGTCATACGCATCTTTTTATTACTTTTATTTTTACTTTGCAGGGAACTGTGAAGCGGGAAGTTGCGTGTAGATTTCAACTTAGGAGAAACAAACGAAAAAAGATATACGTTTAAATCCCGCTTCAAGATGATTGAGGCGGGTTTTTTGGTAATATGAAAAGAATTGCGATACAAGGATTGTTGGGCTCATTCCATGACATTGCCGCCCATCAGTATTTCAAGGACGAGCAGATACAACTGATATGCTGCTCCACTTTCGAGCAGGTGTTCGAGAACATCAAGCGCGACCCCACTGCCATTGGCATGATGGCTATAGAGAACACCATTGCCGGAAGCCTGCTGCATAACTACGAACTGCTACAGCAGTCGGGAACAACAGTGGTGGGAGAGCATAAACTGCATATCAGCCACTGCATCTGCTGCCTTCCAGATGACAACTGGGCAACAGTAACAGAGGTACACTCCCACCCCGTTGCACTGATGCAATGCCGCAACTATCTTGCCAACCATCCAGAACTGAAAATGGTGGAAGCAGAGGACACTGCAGGTTCGGCACAGTATATCAAAGAGCAAAACTGCCGAGGATGGGCTGCAATATGTAGCCGAGATGCAGCCGAGATGCACGGCATGCGCATACTGGAAGACAAGATAGAGGACAACAAACACAACTTCACACGATTCCTCGTGGTGTGCAATCCGATGAAGGCCGACTTCCTCAGGTCATTGCCCCAGACCACCAAGTCGAGTCTTGTGTTCTCGCTGCCTCACGAGGAAGGCTCGCTGTCACAAGTGCTCTCGATACTCTCCTTCTACAAGATTAATCTCACGAAGATACAGTCTTTGCCCATAATAGGTCGAGAATGGGAGTATAAATTCTATGTCGATGTCACCTACGATGACATCATACGCTACCGCCAGAGTATTGACGCGATAGCGCCATTAACAAGAGAAATGAAGATACTTGGAGAATACGAAGGACATTGAAAAGTGAGAATTGATAATTGAAAATTGAAATTTGAAAACTATGATAGAGCCAGCTGAGCGATTGAAGCTCGTAAGTGAATACTATTTCAGTAGGAAATTGAAGGAGGTGGCACAGATGAATGCCGAAGGGAAGGACATTATCAGCCTCGCGATAGGTAGTCCCGACATGCCGCCATCTCAGAAAACAATAGACAAGTTGTGCGAAGTGGCACAGCAACCAGGCGCACACGGCTATCAGCCAACGATGGGAACACCCGAGTTACGGCAGGCTATGGCACGCTTCTACAAGCGTTTCTATGACGTAGAACTTGACCCCGCGACAGAGATACAGCCACTTATAGGTTCAAAAGAGGGTATCTTGCACACCACACTCGCATTCGTAAATCCTGGTGAGGAAGTGCTGGTTCCTAACCCTGGCTACCCCACATACACCTCACTGAGCAAGATTCTCGGTGCCAAAGTAGTGAACTATGACCTCAGGGAAGACCGCCAGTGGCAACCCGACTTCGAACAACTGGAGGCAATGGACCTGTCGAAAGTGAAACTGATGTGGACGAACTACCCCAACATGCCCACAGGAGGGCCAGCACTGATGGAGACCTACGAACGGTTGGTTGACTTCGCCCGTCGTCACGGCATTGTGGTGATTAACGACAACCCCTACTCCTTCATCATCAACGAGCACCCCATTTCACTGTTGCAAGTGGAGGGAGCCAAGGATTGTTGCATTGAGTTCAACTCGATGTCGAAGAGCCACAACATGCCAGGATGGCGTGTCGGACTGTGCGCATCGAATGCACAGTTCATCTCATGGATACTGAAGATAAAGAGCAACATCGACAGCGGAACATTCCGCGGAATACAACTTGCGGCGGCAGAAGCCTACGACAACAGTGACGAATGGCACCACGAGGCTAACATCGACACCTATATGCGCCGTCGGAAGATTGCCGAGGAGATAATGACCGTATTGGGATGCCAGTACGACCCACAGCAGGTGGGTATGTTCCTTTGGGGAAAAATTCCTGAGAAATATGCCGATGTAGAAGACCTAACCGAGCAAGTGCTCCATGAGGCTCGCGTCTTCATCACACCAGGTTTCATCTTCGGAACCAACGGCAAGCGCTACATACGCATCTCGCTATGTGCCAAGGACGACAAGATGAATGAGGCATTGCAGAGAATAAAAACAGTTTTCGGAAACAATTAAAAAGAATATAAGACTATGGAACTTGAATTAGAAAGACTCCAATTGCCAAGTGACCAGAAACGACCTTTCGTTATCGCAGGTCCTTGCAGCGCAGAGACAGAAGAGCAAGTGATGAAAACCGCCAAGCAACTGGCACAGAAAGGTTGCCACATGTTCCGTGCGGGAGTGTGGAAACCACGCACTAAGCCAGGAGGCTTCGAGGGACACGGAGAACCCGCCCTTGCCTGGCTGAAACAGGTAAAGGAAGACACGGGCATGCTGGTTGCCACCGAAGTGGCAACGCCAGAGCACGTGGAACTCGCCATGAAGTATGGAATCGACATCATGTGGGTGGGTGCCCGCACCAGTGCCAACCCCTTTGCGATGCAGGCATTAGCCGATTCGATGAGAGGAGTTGACGTTCCTGTGTTTGTGAAAAACCCTGTCAATCCCGACCTTGAACTCTGGATTGGCGCATTGGAACGTCTCAACGGAGCAGGTATTAAGAAATTGGGTGCCATACACCGTGGATTCTCAAGTTACGACAAGACCATCTACCGTAATCTCCCTATGTGGCAAATACCGATAGAACTGCGCCGCCGCATACCTGACCTTGCCATCATCTGCGACCCATCGCACATCGGAGGACGGCGCGACCTCATTGCACCTTTGTGCCAGCAGGCGATGGATTTGGGCGCTGACGGACTGATTGTAGAGAGCCACTGCGACCCTGACAAGGCATGGAGCGACGCTAAGCAGCAGGTGACTCCCGATGTTCTCGACTATATTCTCTCACTTCTCGTGATACGTGACGACACCGTTACGACAGAGGGAATCAGTCAGTTGCGCAAGCAGATAGACGAACTCGACAACCAGGTGATGGATGTTCTTGCTAAACGGATGCGTGTTTGCCGCGAGATAGGACAGTATAAGAAAGAACATAACATGACCGTGCTGCAGGCACAACGCTACAACGAGATTCTTGACAAGCGCGGAGCACAAGGTTCCCTCTGCGGTATGGACTCCGAGTTCATCAAGAAAATCTACGAGGCAATACACGAAGAGAGTGTGCGACAGCAGATAGAGATAATAAATAAGTAAAAGAAACCTAATAATGAGAATATTAGTTTTAGGAGCAGGAAAGATGGGAAGTTTCTTCCTCGACCTGCTCAGTTTCGAGCATGAGACGGCCGTCTTCGAGAAAGACCCCAAGCGACTGCGTTTCACATACAACACACTTAGGTTCACCGAACTGGAGGAAATACGCGAGTTCAAGCCAGAACTCGTCATCAATGCGGTGACAGTGAAATACACCATACCTGCATTTAAGGAAGTCATCCCATATCTGCCGAAAGACTGTATCATCAGCGACATCTCGTCAGTGAAGACAGGGCTCAAGGAGTTCTACGAGACAACGGGCATGCACTATGCGTCCTCTCACCCAATGTTCGGTCCGACATTCGCCAACCTCAACCAACTATCTGAGGAGAACGCTATCATCATCAACGAGGGAGATTTCATAGGACGACTCTTCTTTAAGGACCTATACACCAAGTTGGGACTTAACATCTATGAGTACTCTTTCGAGGAACACGACCGCACGGTGGCATATTCACTATCTATACCGTTTGTTAGCACCTTCGTCTTTGCTGCCGTAATGCAACATCAGGATGCGCCTGGAACAACATTCAAACGTCACATGAGGATTGCGAAGGGAGTGCTCAACGAGGATGATTTCCTTCTTCAAGAAGTTCTCTTTAACCCTTATACCAGCGAGAATGTCGCCAAAATACGTACCGAACTCAAGGAGTTGCTTGAGATAATAGACAACAAGGACGGTGAGGGAATGAAGAACTATCTCCGTAAAATACGCAATAACGTGAAGCGAGATATCGAAATAAAGAAATGAAAAGACATTGGGGGATGGATGATAGATGTTGGATGATGGTTATCATCCTGCTATTGGGCGTTGGCAACAAAGCGTTCAGCCAACACCCAGCACCTAACACCCATCACCCGATATCCCATCCTTTTACCTTCGTTGAACTAAACTGCGAGAATCTTTTCGATACAGAGCACGATTCACTTAAACAAGACCAAGAATGGCTTGATGGAAGTCCACGCCACTGGACACGAAAACGCTACTGGCAGAAGATTAACAACATTGCGCAGGAGATTATTGCTTGCGGCGAGAGTGATGGCGGATGGAACTTGCCCGACCTTGTCGCGCTATGCGAAATCGAGAATGACAGCGTGATGAGAGATCTCACGAAACGCTCTTTATTGCGCAAATCACGCTATCAATATGTTATGACCGAGAGTCCTGACATACGCGGAATAGACGTCGCACTGATGTATAGTCCATCGTCGTTCCGCCTCATCGAAAGCAGAAGCATTAGCGTGACACCACTCGAAGGAATGCGCCCCACACGCGACATTCTTTACGCTAAAGGGCTGATAATCAGCGGAGACACTTTGCATGTCTTCGTAATCCACGCACCAAGCAGATATGGCGGAGAACATTCCACACGACCACACAGACTGCAGGTGGCAACAACTCTCGCGACAAACATCGACTCCATATACTCCATTTCACCAAAAGCACCAATCATTGTCGCAGGAGACTTCAACGACTATTACGACAATGCGTCGCCACAACTACTATATCAGCACGGACTAAAGAATCTCACCCATAATGCTAAAGGCATCAACGGAGCCGAAGGAACATACAAGTTCATGGGAGAATGGCGAAGCATCGACCATATTATGGCTACGCAGACTATGGCTGACAAAGTGACCAAAGCATATATTGCAGATCATGACTTCCTGCTCGAGGAAGACGATAAATATGGTGGAAAAATGCCTATGAGAAACTACCAAGGATTCAAGTATAAGGCAGGATTCAGCGACCATTTGCCGCTTGTAGTGCAATTTAATTTGGAAGTTTCAGAATAAAATTATATCTTTGTGCCATAATTTATCAAACACTTAAAATTTTACTATATCATGAAACTAGACGGAAGAAGAGAAAGTGGCAACGTTGACGACCGCCGAAGAATGAGCGGTGGCGCCAAGGCTGGTTTGGGAATTGGAGGTATTATCCTCGTGGCAATCGTCACATTCCTTTCGGGTGGTAACATAGGTGATGTCATTCAGAACGTCGGTTCGCAGATGATTACCGGCGGAGAGGTGACAACACAAAGTGACAGAGAGTTCACACAAGAGGAAGAAGAACTTGCGGCATTCTCAAAGAAGGTGCTCGCCAGCACCGAGGATGTTTGGTCGAAAGTGTTCCAAGAGTATGGTCTGGGCGAATATCGCGCGCCTACAATGGTACTCTACACCGGTGCCGTGCAGACTGCTTGCGGCCAGGGTAACGCACAGGTAGGACCTTTCTATTGCTCTGCTGACGAGAAACTGTACATCGACTTGTCGTTCTTCACATCAATGAAGAGGCAACTTGGAGCCGACGGTGACTTCGCATACGCTTACGTCATAGCGCACGAGGTGGGCCATCATGTACAGCACTTGCTGAAGACTCTCGACAATGCACATGCCAAGATGCAACGCATGAACAAGGTTGACCAGAACAAACTGAGTGTGAGAATAGAGCTTCAGGCAGACTTCTACGCAGGAATATGGGGACACTACGAGCAGAAGATGTTCGGTTCTCTTGAGGACGGCGACCTCCAGGAGGCAATACAGTGCGCACATCAGATTGGCGACAACTACCTGCAGGAGAAGGCTCAAGGACGCAGCGTACCAGAAAGCTTCACTCACGGAACTTCGGCTCAGCGTATGAAATGGCTGAAACTGGGTCTCCAAACGGGTGACATGCGCCAGGGTGACACATTCTCGAAGAGCGATAGCCAACTCTAATCAAAATGAAAAAGCAGCGTATTCGCTGATTATAAAAATATTAAACAGAAAACGAAACGGCGTGTTTGCAGGTTAAACACGCTGTTTTTGTTGTTCTACCAATGCTTTAAATCGGCAAAACAAACACTTTTTTAAAGATACACTTTGCATTTTCATATTTTTTTCATAAATTGCAACCGTTTTTATGCAGCCGAGAGCAGAGACCATGCTTGCATGGGCTATGCCGAGGCAAGAAAAGGTCGGATGTAATCCAACCGTTTTTCGGAGTTTTATTTATGTTCACATGAATTAAGTTGATAAAGATATATGGAAGAAAAGAACAAAATGATGGATTTGTCTTTTGAAGACATGTTTGGCACAAACGTCTTTGAAGGTAATAATGACGAACCATTATGGGACAAACTGATACAGCAGATCATTGACGGAAATGTAATCCCTGTAATTGGGACTGACTTGTTGATAGACAACAGTTCCAATTTGCATAAGGTTATTATTGACTTTCTTGCCAAAGGTTTTCATGTTTCTTCCAATCCGAAGAGCTTTTCAGAATTGATATATGACATAGATTACACAAAAGCCAACAAAAAGGACAATGTGTATTACCAAGTAAACAAAGTGTTCGCCAGTAAGAAGTTTGCTCCTTCCCAAAAACTTCAAAGATTGCTTTCAATACGCCAGTTCCCATTCGTCATTACTACAAGTTTCACACCCGTAGTTGAACAGGCGATGCAAGCAATATGGGAGGATGAGTTGAAGGTGATGCGTTTCAATAACAACCCGTCGGAGAACGACGACATAAAGAATGGTACAGACTTGAGAAAGCCCACCGTTTACTATATGTTCGGGAAAGTAGGCGAAGGGGCGCACAAATATGTCCTGACAGACACGGATATGCTTGACTTTGTTTCTTCATGGCTTTCAAATGACAACAGAGCGCGTCCAAAGAATCTGTGCAGTGAGTTGAAGGAAAAATACCTTTTGATGCTTGGCAACAACTACAGCAATTGGTTGTTCCGATTTATATGGTATTCTATGCGCAAGCCAGACTTAGGACATGGTATGCTCGCATACGATACGTTAGACGAGTCTCTTCTCAACTTCCTGGAACGGGCAGAAACCTTTACGAAACAAAACACTTCCGACGTAATTGACCAAATAATTACGAGACTGGAAAAGAAATTGGAAGAGAACGAGACGACTAAGTTTAACGAACCAGAAGACAATATGGATGTGTTCATCTCATATTCACGGTCTGACAGCAAAATAGCAGAGAAACTTTATGAGGCACTTACCTCCCAGGGGAAACGTGTTTGGTATGACAGACACAACCTGACGGATGGAGGAAACTTTATGGATGAGATTCGCAAGGCTATCCGCACGGCAAAGTATTTTGTGCCTATCTTGTCGGAAAACATCACCAAGGAAAAAGGAGAGTCTCATGTTTACCGTAACGAATGGGATCAAGCCATAGAGGTCGCCATTAGTATGGGACGAACATATATTATTCCTATGGCGGTAGAAGGGTTTGATTTCTATCGGGCAGCCATCCCAGAAAAGATGCAACAGCACAATGCCATTTTCTTCTCGGAAAACGAGGGCATCAAGGCTGTCGCTGAGAAGATTATCCATAAAATGAATCAAGATTAAAAAAGGTTATGGAAGAGCAGAAAAGAAAGAATCCTTGGTTAGGACTTGAATCATACAGAGAAGGAGAGGTTTTATATGGTCGTGACGATGACATTCGTGACCTCACCCAGAGCGTACTCAATGACACAGACACATTGCTGTATGGCAAAAGTGGCATAGGCAAATCTTCCATCCTGAATGCAGGAGTTATTCCGGCAGCCCGTCGTCATGGATACCTACCCGTTTTGGTACGTCTTTCACACAAAGAACAACACTCTTATCTATATCAGATAAAAAACGCCATTGCCAATGCCATGATTCCGTTCCCCGCGGATGCATCAGGTAATCATATTGCATTATCGCCAGAGGAACAGAGAACACGGGAATCTAAATTAGCATCGAGAATAAGAAAGGTCGTTGAGTGCAAAGATCCAGAAAAAGAAAGTCTATATGAGTTCTTTCATCGCTATACATTCCATGCGGATAACGGAGAACGCATTAAATTATTGATTATCTTTGACCAGTTCGAGGAAATCTTCACCTTGCAAGCCGACGAATCAAAGAAAAAGCGATTCTTTGCTAAATTGGCAGACTTCCTTAATGACATCATGCCAAGTGAGTTGCAGCATGAAGTTGTCAACAAGTCTGACGTGCAAGAGGAAGTGAAAGTAGTGGATAGCACAAATCTTGACGATCTTTTCAATGAGTTGGACTTGGGTATCGACAATGACATTCCAGAATATGTTACAGACAATGACATCCACATGGTATTTACAATCCGAGAGGATTTCCTTTCTGAATTTGAATACTACTCAGCCGCCATTCCTTCATTGAAACAGAACAGATATGGACTCAGACCTATCAATGAAGAACAAGCTGCCCAGATTATCCTAAGACCTATGCCTGGGCTGATTAATAAGGATGTGGCAAAGCTGATTATTGAGAAAGTAACAGGACATACTGATTTCGAGTTAAACGGCATTCCCGAACTGGAGGTGGATTCCGCCGTGCTTTCCCTTTATCTGAACAGGTTATACGATGCTAACACGAGCGAGAAGATAACCGCGGAACTTGTTGAGCATAAAGGAGGAGAAATCATTTCCGACTTCTATAACGATGCCATATCAGATATCTCAGAGCCAACTATCGAGTATTTGGAGGATATGCTTCTGAATGGTCAGGGACGACGTGACAACATCACCGTTTTCGATGCGATTAATGACGGAGGAGCCACAGAAGAGGAATTGGATATCCTCTGCAACAAAAAGAAGATTCTCCGCCAGTTCAATTACGCAGGTGACTTGCGTATTGAATATGTCCATGACATACTATGTCCTGTCGTTAAGGAGCATAAGGATGAACGACTGTTACTAAAACAACAGGAACAGGCAAGGCTAAGACAGGAGGAAGAAAAGAAGAAACTCTTGCTTGAAGAGAAAGCAAAAAGAGAAAAGATAGAAAAGAAAGCCGAAGAAGAAAAGGCAAGACTAAAGGAAGCTGCCATACGTTCTCGGAAACGCAATCGTCGAAGACTTATCGCTGCAGGTTCTTTCATGCTGCTGTTTGCATTAGGCATAGCATATTACTGGTGGGAGTATAAATGGGAGTTCAAGACGAGTTATGCGTCCTTTACCACCAAGAGGGGTTGGCCTGAGGGAATTGGCAAGGAACTGACGGATAACGACAAGAAGCAGATGCCTGTTTATTATCAGTTGGTAAGATATGGATACAGGAGCAAGAATTCCCGTGTGAATATACTGAACAGCCAAAAGAAGCTGACAAGAAACAAGTTTATTGAATCTCCGTTAGTAGGTCTTTACGAGACTGAAGGACAAGACGAGAAGGCAAAGGAGTTTGCCATATTGCAACGTAAAACGGCTTACTGGATATACATACCCGATAATGACGGGAACCTGTTACGCAAGACCGCATACGACCCAGAAGGGAACGTATTATATGCGATTCAGTTTTTTCGCTCAACTGCGGTGTCTGACGATAACGGGAACGAGGACGGTAAGATGCAGAAGAAGCAGTTATGGGCAAACTATGTAGATAAATTCGGAAAGGCTATGCGTATCCGTGATAATGGAGCCGACAGAATGCGCATTATAGTTAATGAATCCACAGGATATCATGAAGGCTATCATTTCTATAGCGAAACCGGCACACCACAGCCAAACCATGCGGGAGCATACGGCTATCGCTACCAAATTGCGGACGATGGAAGGATTATGAAAAAGACACCCGTAGATGCCTTTGGCGACTACAGGGATGACGCCGCCACCGTTTATGAGAGTTTTGATGAGTATGGCAGATGGACCAAAATCTCGGGCGGGCAAGCAGAATATAGCAAAGACCTCGTTGTCTATTCCATAAACAACAGGAAGGACTCATTGAGGTTTGGAGACCAAGGCGAACTTCTATATCATTCTGAGACAAAGAGCGATGGTGAGTTCAGAAGGTTCCATTATCAAAAAGGACAAGTTGTAAAGACACACCATTACAGGAAAGCAAACGGGAACGGTATCGAATTGGCATATAGCCGTGAAATTATTCCGAATAAAGACGGCAACGTCAGGGAAACACAAGTATATTGGGCTGACAGCACTATCCGCTATCGAATAAAACGAGAGGAAAGGAAGCCGGGACAGTTAACCATTGCATATTATGGAGGTGACTCACCTGGCAGCATCAACAAACCGTTTACTGTTTCCATGCCAGAAGGACGATACCATAAACTTGTTTCTGACACAACTCGAGAGGACGGTCTTGTGAAGGTGACGAACAGATATATTGACACGAACGGAGACTTGAGTCCTTCGTGTGAGTATAACAGTGAGGTTTCTTATTACAATGACAACGATGAGAGGCTGAAAAGGATTGTCTATAAAGACGGGCAGCGCATCTATGGCTACATCAATGAATATGAAGACGGGCAGATAACAGCCCAGTCCGTCGTGGGCATTGACGATAACACACCTATCCGCTATGCCGGATGGGAAAAGAACCATTGGTGTTATTATAAAATGAAACTTGTATACAATTTCTCCAACACATTGGTTGCCGTCAAGGGCATCAATGAATTTGGGGAGGAATCGCTTATTGTGACGGAGGATGACGAGAACTATATGGCGACCATCGTTCCATCAACCGAGATGAGCGCCATCGTTCACGAGGACGACGGTAGCAGGGCTGATGTTTACGGAACTCAGGTCTATAAGGTGCAATTCCCGAGAATCAATAAGGCAAGAAAAGTAGATTACATACATATTCTTGACAAGGGAGGAGCATGGTATCAGGCAGGCATAAGAGACGGTGACCTGCTGGTCAAAGATGGCAATCCTATGAGAATAGCCCGTCCGAACAAAGACAAGAAGACATACGACATACTGATGATTTCTGTTAAAAACGGACCGAGCGGTGGCGAGCACTATCCTGTCTATTTTACGGAAAGAGAGATGGAAAGATATAATAATGCGATAAGTTTAGGAAGATGAGAAAAAAGATATTATTGGCTGCGGTGTTGAGTATTTTCTTCATTACGGCAAACGCTCAAGTTGACGTTAAGACGAAGAAGAAGGAGAATGTCCAACAAACCAGCAATTCAAGAACCGGCTCACGTACATTGGGAAACGGCAAACGTGGAGGTACGAACACTGAGCGGATAACGAATATCAAGGCAGACCGCACGGAGCTTTACAGTCAGGTTGTCAAACGCTATGGGAAATGGGAAGGCTACGGCAAGCCCCTAACTATGAATGAAGCCTCCCATCTCCGCTGGTATTACAAGCTGACCTTCACGGGTAATTCCAAATATCCCAGCCGTATACAGGCATACGACGGATACCATAGACTGACCACGAACCACAGTATAGGGACCTATCTTGTTAATCAGAACAGTGATAATGACCAAGAGGCCGATAGTACATGGGTAGCAAAACTGGGAACCGTCGCTCAATGGGATTTTGTGTATAATACGAAAGGAGACATCAGTATTGAGCGCGCATACGATGCGAACGGCGACCTTGTGTATTCATATTATCCTGTGATGATAGGAAAACGCATGGCAGGTACTTATGCGGATGCATGGGGAATGCCTGCTAAACTGAGAAAGGCCGGTAGTGCGCAAGTTGTTTACATCACTTTCGATGAGAACGGTTTCGAGAAGAAACACGAGTATTACGATGAGTTGGGCTTCAGACAGAAAAATGAAGACGGGGCTTATATGGTCAGTATGACAACCCGCTCTGACGGAATGGTATTGAGTAGAGCATCATGCAATATCAACGGACAAAGAACCATTGACAACTTCGGAAACTGCGGTATGCAGGCAGAATACGACAACAAAGGCAGGGAGATCTATGACACAAATATGGATGAGAAATGGACTCCCAAGAGGTTACGCCAGGGAGCCGACCCGTTCTACTATAATATGATCAGACGTAAATATGATTACGATGAGTATGGACGTGTGACAAAAATCAGTTTTGTAGATTTAAACAACAAGCCTGACACAAACAGTGTCGGTATAAACTCACAGGAGTTGACCTACAACGACAGAGGATATATTACCTCATTCTCATATAAAGACCTGAACGGGAACTTATGCACGAATCCATATAACGGAATAATGAAGTGGGAAAATGAATTTGATGAGTATGGACGTGTTATAAGAATAAGGAATTACGGAAATCCCGAAATCCTTGGCAAGAGCCGTAACAAAGAAATGTACTGGACGTACGACAAGATAGGCAACGAAATATCTACCCTATCCATAGACTTTGGCGGTGATTCCATCTGCAGTACGGTATATGCCAAGACTCCGTCTGGGTTAAGACAAGTCGGGCCCAATGACTTCAGACCTGTAAATTATACTGAGATTAGACGATTCACCAAAGACAAGCAACTCGTCACCATTGAGTATGACGGGAAAGGAAGGCAGACCCTATGGGGTTATAGTGATTTCGACGGTAACCCTATCTCACCATTCGGATATTGGAAGAACATCACTGAGTATGAGGATTATGGCGACTCCGTTGTGGTCAAGACCGACCGTTATATTGACACATCGGGAAAGCCCCTAAAACTGGAATCAGTTGGTTATGCTATAAGGAAAGATGTAAGCCATTACAAGAAAGGCGTTTTGCAGACTACCGACACATATATCTATGATGAAGACTCTGAGTTCAGCACCGGCTGGAGGACAACATACGATTCCAAGGGTAGTAAGACGGGACAGGCGTCGCTGAATAAATACGGTAACATTTCACGGTTAGGCACTTCGTTATACCACCATTGCGCCGTAGAGTGGGACTTAAAGGGAGAGAAACTGTCATCCATTGCAGGATATAATGAGTTCAACGAGCCATGTTACGTTGAGGATGAGTCGTCAGTATATCATTTCTGGAATTATACCAACGAGGACATAGTTTATTACGATGAGAATGGCGAAATGATTTCCGACATGGAGGCATTCAAAAATTCCTTGCCTGCCGTTATGAGTATTTCTGTTGTTGACTCTGTCGCTTATAATATCGGACTTAAAGATGGTGACATTATCTTGAAATATGGAGACTGGTGTCCAGAACTAAACCTACAGAAATTAGAAGTCTATAATTGGTTCTATTTTAAACTGATAGAGTTTGCCAACAGAGAGAAAGATGTTATGGTTCTGAGACATATCCCTGAAGAAAACAGGAGTGTGATACTGACATTGAGGCTTCCTAAAGGAAACATCCAGGACTTAGGCATCTTCCCACAACTTATATACTACACGGCAAAAGAGAAGCAACGTCACGAGAATGCAGTCAGAGAATACATGCTTAAGAACAACCTGACTGCACTTGGGAATAGCCAAAGCAATCAAGGAAACCACAGAGTGATAATCCGTAAGCCAAACAGGACAACAGGTTATGTGCCGAGCGCTGGGAAGTCTGCTCCGCATCACTACAACCCTGCCGTCGTGTTATCTATGGCTAAATATGAAACGCGAGACGGTGCCATCATTGCGGACAAGTACTGGTGCGAGGGAATGGATACCGATACCCTGATCAGTATATTGGAATCTGAAGACTCGAAAGACTATTACATCAGTATGAGTCCCGACTTGGAAAGCACATACGACGGCTTACAATTCTACGATAACGCACATGACTGGGGAGTGGTTAATATCGATGAAGCCCAGTATGCACGCGTAAAGGATGTATATGACAGTTTCATCCAACGGTATGGACACACCTTAAATCCTGCTTATCGGACGAAAAACGTGGAGGCATCAAACAAGAAATCTGAAATTCCACTTATTATTGCACGTACAGATGTTGATGGACTCGCTCGTCAAAATGGCATAGAGGGCACATACGTTATATTGGAGTATAACGGATGGAACATGTCAAAAGGACTGGAAGGCATAGAGGAGACACTTGAGACTGGTAAGGAAAGTGAAAAACGCCTTGTACTGATGCAAGTCAACATTGACGATGAAGGAGATTATGACATTTTAGGCTCACCGCAATTATATAACTTAGAAAAAGGTGCATTGGGCATGCGTGTTTTTGAATTTTCAGCAAATCCATCCCAATACAACAGTGTTTCTTCCGCCTATAAGAAATTCAAGAAAAAACACAAAAAGGATTATAAATAGAATGATTCGACAACAGAAATACCATAATGCAGATTATTGAGACGAAAGGCAATAAGGACTTGATGAACAAGGAGAAGACACTTTTCTTGTGTTCAAAGAGGACTCCAATCAGGCTGTATGAATATGTGTTCCGATGGACAGACAGCCTGACGGAGAAGGATTGCATTGCCTGTTTCAATTCAACTGACATGGAATCAGAGGTACTAAAGGCATTATTGGTGGGGCGGGTGCCGACAATTCTGTTCGTTATGAACCGGTTCACAGATGTCAACAACATTCAGATAGAACGGGCCTTAAAAGAAAATAGGATGCTCATAGTTGTCCTGAGACGTGATGAACCACGAGGAAAAGGAGCTACACCAAGACTAAGGAATGAATATGTGCTTTCTATTTGTCAGCATGTCACTTGTGGCTATGTTAATAAAAACGGTAGCGTGTTTCCTATATTAGCAGGACGAAAAAACGTTGTAAGCCTTATTGACGATGACACGGTTATGAAGGCGGCAGAACCCATGGAACGACATGAGCGATGGACGGTGGCACAGGACAAGATACTGTTGCGGATGTACTATGCCGACATGGGAATACACGCCATTCATAAACAACTAAATAGGACGTATTCTGCCGTATATTTGCGCATCCACTCCATAACTCAACCTGAGGAATTACTGAAAGGACGTGAGTTTGAAGATTATGTGCTCAGTCTGTTTAACATACAGGAAGATGGAACGCTCGTACTTATGGAATGGCAGGGAGATAAATCGTATGGAACCATACATCCCGAAAACAACAGCAACCCAGATTTCGTATTCCGTTGCGGACAAAAGGAATTCGCTATAGAATGTAAGTGGCGTGAAAAACTGCCACAAGATTTAAGCAAAGACATACTCCCCACAAAAAGAATTGAAAACTACGAGAGATTCTCAAAAACACGCAAGTTGCCAGTCACGATTGTTATTGGTGTAGGTGGTGAACCATGCTATCCAGAATTGTTGTATGTAATCCCATTGGAAAAGATTGCTTCGGTAGTGTCTGGCAATCAATCGATTGTTGATTTTCTTTGTGCTTCTCGTTCTTTTGAAGCTTCTCAATTTGTCAGATTTCTGACATAATATAATTAAAGTGATTACATATTGCGAACTTCACGTCTTGTTATTTAACCTAATGTATAACTGACCAGATAACGAAACATTCACATCACCCTAAAAAGAGAAAAATGAGTCGAAAAGCTTGATAGACTGAAATAAGTAAGAATGGATAGATACATAGGTTCCTAACTCTTGCCTATACAATAACAATCAATTAGGCGGTCAAAGTAAAGACCGCCTAATTATATTCTAGATATTTTCTTTATATTCCGTTTTTGCCTTTTCCGCTTGTATTCGTCTCTGTTCATCTTCTGCATCTTTTTGGGATTTCTTGATACTATCACTGATTTGCTTTTCTTTGTTGACTTTTTCCATCAACTGCTCATATAAATCATTATGCTTATACATGACGCTAATACCATCTATAAGATTCATCTCTTTAATTCCATATTCATTTTTTTTCAATTTACTATTATACCCGAGGTTTCCATAGCCAACCTCTTTGTGGGTTTCCTTATCGACTGATAATATCTGATTCTTAAAAATCCAATAATAGTGATCCCAATTGCCACTTGCTGACATCAGTTTTTCTTTGTGTTGATCATAATAACGTTCACAAAAAGTCTTTACGAAGAATTCAAAAGTATATTCCGTGTAAACTGAATTTTTACTTTTGAAATACAATTCTATTGAAGCGACCTTTTCTTTTATAGTGCCAATTCGCATGACAGCATTGGATTTGAACGTAGTAGTATCTTTCACTATTGGAACAGAAACAGAACCAACGTATATTCCATTCACAATAGAATCTATCTGAATTTTTCCTTGTGCAATAGCAGAATCTATCAAAGTGGTGGAGCCACCGACTTTAATGTTCATAAATGATAACTGCACATCAGTATTTCTCAAGCTATCATGCTTTTGCTTTAACGCGGCTTCCTCATTTTCACGTTCAATAGCATATTTGTTTTTACAAGCAATTGTTATAAAACATAACAGAATAAGAAACAGGATTTTCTTCATCTCTACAATATAAATCGTTTGATACTGGTCAATAAACTTTATGCAAAAATAATGAAAAAGAACGAGAAACCAAACAGAATCTTGAAAAAAGAATAATACGAGAAAGTTTTTTAACAATACTTGTTGAATTATTACTTGGATTTGATATGATAGGGGATAATCATTCAAAGAGGAAAAAAGCAACCATTTATATAGACGGATGGAGTATCACAGAACATCGAAGTGGTATTAATAAATGACCCGTCATGAAAGTACATAAATATGCGGTGAAATGATGCTTTGATACCATCCTGTTTGCAAGAGATATCGAATGACTAAACAATGTTATTAACTTTGTTCGACAATCTTATTAACTTTGTTGAACAATCTTATTAACTTTGTTCGGCGTTTTGTGTGCTTTTAGTAACGCACTTAGTATCAATTAGTTACAAAGAGAGGTGAAAATGGTTGAAATGTGCCGATAATTTATGCACGAAATGGTGTATAAAAATAATATTCTCCACTAAATTAACGATAATGAAACGATAATACTTTTTACGAGTATTGACGTTTAATTCACGGGCATTTACGTTATAAGCTCTCCGATAATTAGCGCGAATGAAACGACAATATTTGCGTACGATTTACGGCAATTAGCGGAGAGAAACGTAAATTACCATAAATGGGACGTAAATACACATTAATTATTTACGAGTATTGACGTTTAATTCACGGGCATTTACGTTAAAAGTTCTCCGATAATTAACGCGAATGAAACGATAATAATTTGCGTATGATTCGCGGCAATTAGCGGAGAACGGATGTCTATGCATTAAGAAGGATGCTCACGATGCGCTCTGCAGAACGTCCGTCCCAACGGTCGGGGATGCTGCTTTGCTTCCAATGACTGCCCACAAGGGTCTCAACGGCAAGTGCCAACTGCTCAGGATCCTCGCCAACAAGCACGTTAGTACCCACCTTGACAGTCTCAATGTGCTCGGTATAACTATTCAACGTGATGCACGGAACACCGTTGAAAGTCGCTTCCTCGGCAACATTGCCCGAATCGGTGATAATGCCTTTGGCATGGAGGGTAAGGTAGCCGAACTCCAGATAGCCAAGAGGTTCGATGATGTTCACACGGTCGGTGCCGTCGATATTTGCCAGCAACTGCTCAACAACAGTCTTTGCCATGCCTCGAAGGGGAGCGACAATAGGCACACCACCCGACTTCTCCACTATTGATTGCAGCATCGCCTGCAGGTTCTCACGGTCTGCAAGCAGTGCCTTACGGTTGAGTGTGAAGACAATGTAGCCACCTTCCTGTAATCCCAAGTCATCGAGAACGGCAGGACGGAGCCATCGGTTATGGTTGAACCGGAGGTTGTCGATAAGTATATTCCCCACCATATAGACGCGACTCTGTTCTGTTCCCTCGCGGTTGGTAATGCTGTTGTTGCTCATCCCCGCAGTGAAAAGGAAGTCGGAGAGACCATCGATGACGAGGCGGTTGATTTCCTTTGGCATCTTGATGTCGAACGAACGGGTGCCTGCCACGAGGTGAGCCAGTTTCACGCCCTGCTTCTTTGCAACGATGGCAGCAGCCATTGTTGACGCAAGGTCGTCAACAACAATCACCACGTCGGCTGGGTTCTCGTCAAGATAATGCTCGAAGGCACTCATCACCTTGCCCGTTATCTCATTGAGACTGACGCTGTCAACATCAAGGAAAGCATCGGGATGCGGAACCTGAAGGTCGTCGAACAGCGAGCCTTCAAGTGTCGGATCGTCGCTCCTTCCTGTATAGACAAGCCTGTAACAGATATCATCGGTCTTGTCGATGGCACGTATCAGCGGTGCCACCTTTATGAAATTGGGCCGTGCTCCAGCCACAATGCATATTTTCTTCATGCTATATTAATCTTCAATCTGCTGCCTTGAACAAGTCCTTGATGCCACCGATAGAGCCAAGCAGGTTGGTAGCCTCGTAAGGCAGATAGACGGTACGCGTCTGAGGACCATGAGCCAACTGCTCCATCATCTGTATGTACTTCTGCGCGAGCAGATAGTTTGCAGGGTTGGTGCTCTGCCCTACCGCATCCGTAATCTTCTGTATTGCTATTGCCTCAGCCTCAGCCTTGCGTATGCGGGCGGTAGCCTCACCCTCTGCACGCAGTATAGCCTGCTGCTTGTCTGCCTCTGCACGGTTGATGGTTGATGTCTTCTCACCCTCCGACTGCAGAATGGCAGCCTGCTTCTGTCCCTCACTGGTGAGGATAGTAGCACGCTTGTTACGCTCTGCTTGCATCTGTTTCTCCATTGCATTAAGCACGCTTTCAGGCGGCGTAATATCCTGAAGTTCAACGCGGTTTACCTTTATTCCCCACTTGTTTGTGGCATCATCGAGCACAGCACGCAGTTTGGTGTTGATGGTGTCGCGCGACGTGAGTGTCTGGTCAAGTTCCAGTTCACCGATGATGTTACGCAAAGTGGTCTGCGTAAGTTTCTCGATAGCGTTTGGAAGATTGTTAATCTCATAAACAGCCTTGAACGGGTCAACAATCTGGAAATACAACAATGCGTTGATTTTCATCTGAATGTTATCCTTGGTGATAACGTTCTGCTTGTCGAAGTCATACACCTGCTCACGAAGGTCGATGGTGTCACTATAGACATATCGTCCACTACGCAAGGTCACGATATCCTTCGCACGGTCGAAGAACGGGATGATGACATTGATACCTGGCTGAAGTGTGGCATGGTAACGTCCCAGACGCTCCACTATCTTCGTCTCACTCTGGGAGATAATGACGAGGCTTTTCTTTACGAGTAACAGCGCCAGCAGCACTATTACAATTATAACAATAAGTGGTGTACTTAGCATTTCCATAATATTTATATGTTATTGATTATCTATTTACCTTTCTTTTACACTCTCTCAACGGTGATGATGATGCTATCAAGACTAACAACACGCACCTTGGTGCCTTCCTTTATCTCACAACCATCGGATGAAACAGCCTTCCAGTCGTCACCATCTATAGCCACACGGCCGAAACCTTCAGCGACGATTGTCTCGCTTACCCTGCCCTCCTGACCTATCAAGGCATCAGCATTGCTCTTGCGGTCGGGATCGCTGCGGTGGAAATAGCGCAGCATAACAGGACGGACAAAGAAGAGACACAGCACAGACACTATGGCAAAAATCAGCAACTGCCACAGGAAACTCATGCCAGTCAACGATAGTAATGTTGTAACGGCTGCGCCAATAGCGAAGCACAGTATGAAAAAGTCACCACTTGTGAGTTCGAGGATCAGGAATAGAAATGCCATGATAGCCCAGAACTGCCACAGATTTTGAGTGAAATAATCTATTATTCCCATTGTTATTTTATCTTGTTATTTATATCTATGATTCATTCCCTTCACATCACTCCAAGCCTCTTCATCAGTCTGTAACGCTGAGGATAACTCATCTTACGCAACTGACGCCACCCGGTAGCACCCTTCTCGAACTGCTCGAGATAGTGCATGTCATGCTCGTTGAGATAGGCTTCCATCTCAAAGGGATTGAGATAATAGGCAAGGTTCTTGCGCCTGCGGTTGAGACAGATGCCTTTCAACCAGAAAAAACCATAGAGAGTGTAGTAAACAAACCAGTTATTTCCGGTACTCTGCGCTTGACGCAGATGAATCATCTCATGGTTTTTCATCACCGAGTACTTGCCATTCAGCGAGTCGGCAATGCCTTGCTCATTAGTAAATATGCGTCCGAAAAGTGTTATGCCGGAATACCCCTTCCTACAAAGGAAGGAGTTCACCGACGCAGGCATGTCCTTTATCCTGCTCGGTCGCTTCGATTTTACTATGGCAGTGAGCAGGTTCATAAGACGGGTAACGCTTTTCCGGGTTGCAAAGTTACTTCTTTATACCCTTATAATACTGCTGTGCCTCGGGCAACCATCCCTGAATGTCCTTTACACGCTTGGCGTCACTCGGGTGAGAACTGAGCCATGAGGCAGTAGTACTGGTGGAACTCTGTGCCATACGCTGCCAGAACGTTACGGCAACACTGGGGTCGTAGCCTGCCATTGCAGCAAAAATCAGTCCCATGTGGTCGGCCTCGCTCTCGTTATCACGTGAATACTTCAACTGAGAGAGTTGAATTCCGTAGCTTGCCACCTGTGTTCCCAACTGTCCCAAGTCAGAACCTGCAACTGAAGAGAGCACCGCACCACCAATGGCAAGTCCCGTCTGGGCACGCTGTGCCTTGCTCAACTGCTCGGCAGAGTGCTTTGCAACAGCATGGGCAATCTCATGTCCGAGAACAATTGCAAGTGAAGCCTCGTCTTTGGTAACAGGAAGGATTCCCTCATAAACGACAATCTTACCACCAGGCATACAGAACGCATTAACAGAATTGTCCTGAACGAGATTGAACTCCCATTTGAAATTCTTCACTTCGTTTGCAAAACCATGATTGCGAAGATAGGACTCCACGGCATTTGCCAGACGCTGACCTACACGTTTTACCATTGCAGTGTTGGCCTGATTGGTAGAAGCCTTGGCCTTCTTCATATACTCACCATACTGCTGAGCACTCAGACTAAGCATATACTCGTCAGTAACAGAAAGGCGATGGGTTCTACCTGTTATAGGCACTTTAGATGCAGTTCCACATGAAGCCAGCAGCATTGCTGCGAGCATAAGGATAATAAAACTTGTCTTTTTCATATCTATATTTTTTTAAGTTATTAAAACACACAATAATCCCCTTCTTACATCCAGCATAATATATACGCTGCAAATTTATTAAAAAGAATTCAAACTTCCAAATTTTTTATAAGCAACGATATCGTGTTTACTGAGTTTATAAAACTACATAAAATAAACATCGCATAAAACGTATCGAAAAAAGGACAGGAGTACTTGTTTTATCCGAATAATTTATACCTTTGTAGCGATTGACAAAAGAATAGTGTGACATGAACAAGACGAAGTTATCTTTTCTGCTGATTCTCATATTCATTACGGTTATCACATGTATTAACCCAATATACCCTCATGAACAATTCCTGCAACATGCTGGAACGTTACTTCTAATGATACCGTTGTTAATTGACGTGGTGAGGAATCGCATGCCCAATTCCACTTATATTGGTATCGTTTTATTTACCATTTTACATGTGGTTGGGGCCCGATACATTTATTCTTATGTACCATACAAAGAATGGAGCGTTCTATTGGGAATCGTAAATATGGACTTCTTTCAAGACCCACGTAATCACTACGATCGTTTTGTTCACCTCGCTTTTGGACTATTAATGCTTCCATATTTCATTTACTTGTGCAAAGAACGACTGAAACTAAATTATATAGCCTCAATAATTGTATCATGGCTTGCCATTCAGACAGGCAGTATGATATACGAACTCTTTGAATGGTTACTGACTGTCGTCATGACACCTGAGGAAGCAAGCGACTATAATGGTCAGCAAGGTGATATGTGGGACGCTCAAAAAGATATGGCTTTAGCTATGATTGGCTCAACGATAACAGCACTTTGGTACTACATCAGGTACAAGTTCTCAAAAAAAGACTTTGCTTGACGAGATCATTTGTTTTTCGACCCGAACTGCTTTAATTCTCATAAATATTTTTCCATTATCGACTTTTTTCTGTATATTTGCAGCAGAATTAAACGAAAGGGCAAGAAAAGAATCAAATAAACAAAGGACGTATAACATATAAAAACAAATTGACTTATGAAAAAAATACTAGTAATGATGGCTTTGACACTGATTCCGATGATTTCTTTCGGACAGAGTGTTTATGACCGTGGCGGCTCTTATCAGGGCAAAGTGGAAAGCAGTGGAAAAATCTACGACCGTGGCGGATCGTACAAGGGCGAGGTAAGAAGCGACGGTTACATCTACGACCGTGGCGGTTCATATCGCGGAAAGATAAGCAACGGAAGCTTCTACGACCGTGGCGGCTCATACTGTGGAAAGATTACCAGCGACGGAAAAGTATATGACCGAGGAGGTTCATACAAAGGCGAGGTAAGAAGCGACGGCAGCGTTTATGACCGTGGTGGCTCATATTGTGGAAAGGCACAGGGAGTTCCACGACCTACGGCAGCAGTACTGCTCTTCTTCGATTTCCTAATGCCTTGACATACGACTGTGAGGTAAATCACAAATTACGCTAATCACACAGTTCTTAGACTATTGTCTGTGTGATTAGCGTAATTATTATATCCGAAACGAGAAGGTATCCGTTCTTTTTATTTCTTTTCCAGGACAAAAACATGTCCCAAGATGCCGAACGTCAACGGTTCACCCATCATCTTACTACTGCTGCAAACGTAATAGTTGTTGTACTCAAGTGCATGGTTCAGCACTACTCGTGAATAAGAACGGGCATCAACAACCACCTGTGCATCACTGTTAAGCGCCTTGGCATAATGCTCAGTTATTGCGTTAATATGCGTTTCCCTGCTTGGATTAAAGAAATAGCAAGCCACCGCCAGTATCACCAGCACAATGGCAATAATCGATAAGGTCTTTTTCATGATGTTCAAGTATTTTGCGCCAAAGATAATAACTTTTACTGATATCTGCAAGAAAAAAGACTATTTTGCTGACCGAAACGGTTGTATATGACATTGGTTCATGCTTTATTCGTCTTCATAGCAAAACAAAGGGTGACCCTCACGAGCCACCCTTGCCTTATAATACAAAAACATTATGAATTTTATTTAGCGAACAAGATTCTAAATAGTTTATTCCTATTCTCCTTTATTGTTTAACTTTTTCGGCGGCAAAGGTAAAAGGAAATTGGTTTTCTTACAATACCTAAAAATAATGGTTTTGTTGTTCGGTATGTTTTTTGGTGTACTTTCTCTACCTCTATTATGAATATAGAAAAAGAACTATCAGCGCTCAACGATACGGATAAGTGTTGAGCCATTGACCTGGGAGTCTGAAGATGTCAGTTGTACAGCATAGACTCCTGCGGGAAGTGATGAGACATTGACCTCCGAGGACATCTGTCCAGAAGGCAACCGCTCAGCAAGAATAAGACTTCCCGCAGTGCTATAAATACGCAACTGAACAGGTGCTGCGGACAGTTGGGCAAAACCGAGGCGCAACAACGACCTGCCTTCGAGGGCAAATGTCACGCCACTTGGCTGTTCATGAGATATACCCTCTATTCCATCAATGCCGAGAATACGCAACAATCCGCGATAGACATCAATCTCACCATAGCCATAAACATTGTTTGGATAACTAAGAGAGGGGTCCAACTTATTGCATGTCTCACTGAAAAGGGTGATGATATCATCGGTCGTCAGTTCAGGGTTAGCCTGCAACCACAGTGCTATGCACCCTGCAACCATCGGTGTCGAGAACGATGTTCCCGTTGATGCCTGCCAAGGATAGGTGCGTCCGTTGAACTCGCTCATCCCCGTAACAGCCTTCGGATATGGATAATAATCATACATGAAACTGTTTGACGTGGTGATGATGTTCGAGCCTGGTGCCATCACATCGGGCTTTGTGCGTCCTTCAAACGTAGGACCTCTACTGGAATAGTATGCCACAACGCCCTCCTCCTGGTCGACATTATTCTGCACTTCGCCCAAATAATTCACATAGGAGGGGCAGTATGTCGTTGCTCCAACGCATATTACGGCGGGTGCACTGCCTGGAAGATTGATGCTGTGTGTCTTCTCCGCATCGTTCAGAGACGGATTAGCGCTTGAGGAATTGAAATATCCTGAAATGCGGAACATCTCGACATCAGACTCCAAACCCATCAACTGCATGGAGAAAGGATGCTCTTTGCCCAACGGACCATCTAACGATTTTACCATACCATCAAGCATTACACGGTCTTCCTGAAAAACATTCGGATAGGCGCCAAGTGCAATGACATACTGTCTTTCATGTAACATAACGGTGTCGGTGATAAGAGAATCGGCATCGGCAAGTATGTCCGAGAATCTATAATCAAGACTAACGGCATTCTTGCTGCTGTCGTAAGCACTGAAATGGATTGTGAAATCACCATCTGTAGATGCGCGGAACAACGCCTTGTCGCCTTCTCCCTGAATGAATGTGCCCAAGCCTTCAACGCCAACGGGCTTGTGAATATAACCACGATAATGCCCTTCATTGCCTGCGGCGGCAACGATAATCCGACCAGGACCTGTCATCTGGCGCAACACCTCGTTGTTAAGCTGCTCGTCAGTGTCCAGAGCCTGATGACTGCCTTCACTGAACGACACCACGCATGGCTTGCCCTGCGACTCCGCATAGTCAAAAGCATACTTGAAACCGAGCGCATCGGTCGCTGAAGTATATTTATAGAGGTCTTCCTTCCTGATAAAGATAGTATCGCCGGTTACCGCATTGCTCGTAGCCACGATTTCACTTTCATAGGCAATTCCACGATAAGGCGTGCCATAGCCCGTGCCTGCCAGAATGCCGAGGGTAGATGTGCCGTGCACCCATTCCACACCATCACGGGAGTGCTGATAGGCCAATATCTCTTCTTCGGTGGTGTAGTCGGCCCCAACATACTTATCACTCCCGATGGTATCGGTCGAGAGCATGTCCCAGAAACGCATGATTCGATAACGTGACTGGTCTTCATTATAGAAATTAGGATTGGTGAGATCGAAACCGATATCAACGATACCTACCACCACGCCGTCGCCTGTGAATGCCTGAGGGAGTGCCGTTCCTGAGTGAACCTTGTCTGCTCCGATTACCCCAGCCGACTTCTCCAGATGAACTGTTCGTGACATCGATGCCTCTATTCTCTCCACACTTCGCTCGGAAGCCATATCAGTCAGTTTGTCGGTAGGAATGTCCGCAATACAAATATCACCAAAGGTTGCCAGACAGCGACATCCATAACGGCTGAAAACGTCATTGGCATCGCCTTTTATTCGCACAAAAGCGCATAGAGAAGGGGGGGGCTCTTGATTTGCTACTTTTGCTTTGTTTGGCTTTCGAACACCGTCGTTTGCACCACAACCTGCCACCATTCGCACCATGGGAGACATCTTCTTGAATGCCTCTTGCTGTGCCATAGCAGAAAGAGTGGCTATCATCAGTAGTATAAACAACGATACTCGTTTCATCGGCTATTAGTTTAACACCTGCTATATAATTCCGTTTTATCTTCTTTGTATGGTGGCGTCACGATGTGCACGCACCAACTCTTGGCTGCAAAGTAAATGAAAAAAAACGAGAACTGCAAATGTAAGTACAAAAAAATCCCCTGCTTACGTCAAACCGAAGCAGGGGATTGTATAGTTGTTTTCTATTTAGAAGTTCAGTCCGCGATTAGCGAGCGTCATGTTCATAAGTGTCAGATACTTGTGATACTGCTGATTGTTGAGAACTGCGTGCATGTAGCTGAGGTTCTTGTTAACAGCCTCCTTAACCAGTTCTGGGCGCTGCTCCTTGTTTGCCTCACCAGCATTCTTCATTTCGATGCTGAAGTTCTTCTCGATGTCTGATACAGCCTCTGTCTGATCAAGGTTAAGACCCAGAGCGACACTGAGCTTGTAGCTGTTGATTGAGAAGTTGTAAGCCTCAGCCTCATTAATGTTGTTTGCATTCTCTCCATCTGCAAATGCCATAGTCATGCTAAGCATTGCAACTACTGTTAAAACAATCTTTTTCATTTTTTTAATACTTTAAAACTGTTAATTTTTACATTTCCACCACCCAGAAACAAAAAATAGTTTATTAATTCCGTTATCCCTTTTCATTTTATTTTACCGTTTCTGTGTTTATCGGGCGGCGGTTTACTTACTTAATTCGCGTGCAAAAGTAATAACTATATGTACGTCAGGATATATTTTTCATCATGTTTTTCAAAAATAACGCATTTATTTGACGTACATCAACAATGAATACTAACTGATAATGAATAGTTTCCGGAAATGCAAATGATGACCTTTCGGGGAACGAAAGATGCCCTTTCAGGGTGCAAAAGGTGGCCTTTCATAGGATAAAAAATGACCTTTCGCAGGGCGAAATACCGCCTTTCAGAGTCTTTTTATCTTAATTTGCAATGATTTGTCGAATATTTTCGTTATCTTTGCAGCCTAAAGACCAAATCATTTCAAAATGGAAAAGACAAAGAACATGTTTGTGGCCGTGGCATATAAGCTATATACGATAGAAAACGGCAAGGAGGAGTTCATCGAAGAGGCAACGGACGATAACCCATACACGTTCCTGAGCGGCTTCGGAATGGTGCTTCCCGCTTTCGAGGAGGCCATCGTGGGCAAGCAGAATGGCGAAAGTTTCGAGGTGACTATTGCCAAGGAAGATGCTTATGGAGAACATGATGACGAGGCAGTGATTGAACTTGAGCGTGACATTTTCACCATTGACGGCCACTTTGACAACCGAAAGGTGTTTCCAGGTGCCGTTGTTCCGCTTACCAATGAGGAGGGACAGCGTTTCCAGGCCACAATAGTTGACGTCACAGAAGAGCATGTCACGGTTGACCTGAACTACCCTCTCGCAGGTAAGTCGCTGAAATTCAGCGGTCATGTTGTGGAGAACCGCGAAGCAACGAACGAGGAGATACAGTTCCTTGTAGCACAGATGAGCGGCGAGGGCTGCGGCGGTTGCGAAGGCGGATGCAACAACAAAGAGGGCGGATGCAACAACAAGGAAGGCTGTTGTGGCGGATGCGAATAGGATGTTATGTAGTAAGAAGTCTGGAATCAGGAGTTCTGAGTTAGAAAGAAAGGAGGTTTAGTTAGTTATGCGCAATTCGTTTGGACATATATTCACCCTCACCACCTTTGGCGAAAGCCACGGAGAGGCTATTGGCGGCGTTGTTGACGGAATGCCGGCAGGCATCGACATCGACGTCGATTTCATTCAGGAAGAACTGAACAGACGCCGTCCAGGACAGAGCCATATCACCACCGACCGCAAGGAAAGCGACTGTGTGGAACTGCTCAGTGGTGTTTTCGAGGGGAAATCGACGGGCACTCCCATCGGATTTCTCGTGCGCAACGCAAACCAACACTCACAAGACTACGAGAACATGCGATGCCTTTTCAGGCCGTCTCATGCCGACTTCACCTACTACAGCAAATATGGAATACGCGACCATCGTGGCGGTGGACGCTCGTCTGCACGCATCACAATCAGCCGTTGCGTGGCTGGTGCACTGGCAAAACTGGCTCTGCGCCAGATAGGTGTCACGATATGCGCATACACCTCACAAGTGGCTGATATTGCGTTAGATAAGGATT
This sequence comes from Prevotella sp., assembly GCA_017554105.1. Taxonomy (GTDB): domain Bacteria; phylum Bacteroidota; class Bacteroidia; order Bacteroidales; family Bacteroidaceae; genus Prevotella. The sequence continues at coordinate 147,141 of JAFZIY010000017.1, forward strand.
ATACCAAATACGACCTCTCTCTGGCTGAGACTAACATCGTAAGATGTCCCGACTTGGACAAGGCGAGGCAGATGGAAGAACTCATTTCCAGGGTTAAAGCCGACGGAGATACCCTGGGCGGAGTCATCACTTGCGTAATAAAAGGTTGTCCTGTGGGACTTGGAGAGCCTGAGTTTGGTAAACTACACGCCTCTCTCGGTGCCGCAATGCTTAGTATTAACGCCGCCAAAGGCTTTGAATACGGCGATGGATTTGACAGTGTACTGACACGAGGAAGCGAGCAAAACGACATCTTCAAGGCCAAGAACAACGGCACAGAAAGACAGGAAACGCTAACCAACCACAGTGGTGGAATACAAGGTGGGATAAGCAATGGACAGGACATTTTCTTCCGAGTGGCATTCAAACCGGTTGCTACAGTACTTAAAGAACAGAAAACCATCGATTTGGAAGGAAATGAGACGACTCTCAGGGCGAGAGGAAGGCATGATCCATGTGTGCTCCCAAGAGCCGTACCTATTGTGGAGGCAATGGCAGCAATGACCATTCTTGACCATTATTTAATTGCAAAAACTGTGAAAATTAATCCATAATCCTATATAAAGTTAAAAAAATAGGAAAATTGTTTGCAGTTAAAATAAAATATAGTAAATTTGCACTCGACAGCGGGGGTTTGTGAAAATCACGACTGTCAATTAAGTCTAATTTAGTTTTTGTGTTGGTTGAGGGCGGCTGTTTGGCCGCCCTCTTTTTTATATACCTATATTTACTTCTCCAAGAACACTGTTTTTCTCACGAATCAGTCTTCCAAAGCACCGATTATCTCGCTCACATTATGGCAGCCATGAGCATCGAGCCAGTCGTTTATTCCTCGTGCAACCTTTACTGTTACTTGTGGATCGAGGAAGTTGGCTGTACCTATCTCTATCGCCGTTGCGCCCGCCATAAGGAACTCTATGGCATCACTGGTATTCGAAATGCCGCCAAGACCAATAACAGGTATCTTCACCGCCTTAGCCACTTGCCACACCATACGCAGGGCAACGGGCTTAACAGCAGGACCACTCAGCCCACCCGTGCCAATGCTAAGCCGTGAACAACGCCTCTCGATGTCGATGGACATGCCCATAAGGGTGTTTATCAACGACACGCTGTCAGCACCTTCTGCCTCCACAGCCTTGGCTATATCGGCAATACTCGTGACATTAGGCGAGAGTTTCACTATCAACGTTTTGTTATAACGCTTGCGAACGGCACGCACTACGCTCGCAGCACCCTCGCAGGTGACACCAAACGCCATGCCTCCCTGCTTCACATTGGGGCACGAGATGTTCAGTTCTATGGCGGGGATGCGTTCCAGCGCATCGATGCGAGCGGCACATTCGGCATAATCGTCTATGCTTGAGCCACTTACGTTAACAATGATATTGGTGTCTATCTTACTCACTTCGGGGTAGATATGCTCACAGAAATAGTCAACACCCTTGTTCTGCAGCCCCACGCAGTTGAGCATTCCCTGTGCCGTTTCAGCCATTCTGGGATAAGGATTGCCCTGACGCGGATGGAGCGTCGTACCCTTTACGATAATGCCTCCTATCTCTTCTAGGGGCACGAAATCGGCAAACTCAGGACCATATCCGAAGGTTCCCGAAGCCGTCATTACAGGGTTTTTCAACTGTAAGTCACCTATCTTTACACTTATATTTGCCATATAACTATCATTATTTCCACTTCAACTGTCTGATATTAAACACTGGACCCTCCTTGCAGACGCATACATTGCCCTCGGTGGTGTCCTCCACGCAGCAGAGACAAGCCCCGACGCCGCATGCCATCATGTTCTCAAGACTCACCTCACACTCAATCTGTGCCTTCGCTGCATAGCGGGCGACAACCATCATCATAGGTTTAGGACCACAGGTACTTATGAGCGAGAAATGCTCTTTTTCCAAAACGCTGTGGTTGGTGACGAATCCACGCTCTCCCTCAGAGCCGTCCTCAGTAGTTATCAGCACCCTGCCATACTTGCGGAACTCGTCTAAAAGCAGCAGATCAGAGGCCTTACGAGCACCAAGAAGGAACGTAGGCTCCATACCTCGGTCACGCATTACCTTACCCATATATAATAAAGGTGCAACACCTACACCGCCACCAACGAGCAATACGCGTGCTTCCTTGGACTCTGGGATGGTAAAACCACGTCCGAGAGGCAACACACAGTTGAGCGTTTCTCCCTTCTTCAGAGCCGCCAAACGCCTTGTTCCGTCGCCTATTGCGGCAATAAGGAGCCATAACTCGTTACTGTCATAGTCAACAAAATTAATGGAAATAGGACGGCGAAGGAACGTTGTGGGCGAGCCGTCAACGCGCACCTCGACAAACTGTCCTGGCACCATAGGAGGCAGTTTCTCGGTATGTGTCAACTTGACAAGTACATACTTATCGTTTATGCTGCACACTTCAGAAACCACCAAGTCAAGTATGTATTTCTTCATTTGCCTGAATTTTTCGGCAAAATTAGGTAAAAAAAACGAGAAAAACGGACTAATGACAAAGAATTTAGCAGCAAAATGCATCTAAATTTAATGGTCCTCGACCACAAAGCATACATTATTAATAACATAACCAGCCATTGGTATCGCACCTACCAACGGCTGGTTACAATCTCAAAAATGATTATTCAAAATATTATTAACAAAGAAACTATTTCATTTCTTGGGTACGAAAGTCTCGTATGTAAGGTCATCAAAATAGACGCGAATCTCGGTTATATGTCTCTGGGGACGCTCAACATAACTCACTTCGGGCTTTACGACCTGCCGTTGCGACACCTGTTGGTGACGAACAGTACCATTTACACCAGACTGTTGGGACTGACTTACAGGATTGGTAGCATCCGAATCTACGAAATCGAGCATCGGTTCGCCGACTGCTTGACCTGCCGGAGTGGTAGTGGTGCCGTCTAGTGAATCATCATCATACATCTTACCCTTACCGAAGAGCAACCAATCGCTACTGAGCGATGGCAATTTTGACTTGATGGCCTCAACGGTATTTAGTGTCGCATTAGTGCGACCGTTGAATATACTGCTCAGTGCTGCGGGTGAGATTCCGATGAACTGAGCGAACGTTTGTTGAGTCATATGCTGGCTCTCCATTACCTGTCGAATTCTGTCTTTCATTTGCTAACGAGTCGTTTTTTTGCCATTTTTGGCGATTTTTCTTTCGATTTACAAAGGTAAAGCAAAAAATTTAAACATCCAAACATTTAGAGAAATATTTTAATTCTTAAACTTTCAATTTCGGAATTCAAACTTTTAAATCTTTAATTCACGTTTTTAAATATGTAGATTTGTAAACACAAATATAAATTTAGGTCATTAAATCATTACAAACCCTTTATTTATGGGGATTTTGTAAAATATTGGCTGTTATTTAGTTATTTAAAGTAGAATAACCGTATTAAAGTCAAATATGCAATAATTAGTGAAAAACAAGACGTTTTATTTAAAGTATTTACAATGATAATAATATGTAAATACATGGGTAGCAAGCATTTATATAGTGTCATTTTATGATGAATAAATCAACATTTACAAATAAAATATTTCGATATTTGAATTTAAATGTAAATCAAAATGTATACATTTATCTTTTAAATATTTAAATTTTGCCTTTTAAATTGTAAAAAGTGATTTAATATATTGATGTTTTAAGATTGAAATTTCATATTCTTAAATGCAAAGAAATGTGAAGAGTAAATTTCACGCCTCTCAAAAAGCGTTTTTTCGATAAAAAAGAGTTGTTTCTGAACTGGCGGCAAAATGATTGTTTTTATGCCCCAAAATGGAGAGGAGTTTTTCTCCAAACCCACTGAAAATAATGGGGATTACGCGAAAAAAATGTGTCTGGAAAAAATGAAATTCTAGAAAAAAACAACCTATTTTCGTCGAAATTTTTAATGCAAAATGAAGAAAATGAGCTCCTGCATTAGGTCAGAATCGGTGGCATTTCCCTTCCCTATTCCCTTGATTCTGGTGTCCGTTTCTCTAATTTTTGAAATTATCTCGAGCACTTTCCTACCCGAATATTTTTCCATTCCAGCAACATAATCACGAGCAGCCCATCCATTTCTCAAGCCAAGATATTGTGCAACGGACTGCTCGTTTTTTCTATCCGGTGCATAATATGCTATGAGCAAATTTTGGAAATAAGCGAAAAGTTGTGGCATGATTGCATAAGGCCCACCCGACTTCGGGTTACTGCAGAAATATTTCATTATCTGGTTTGCCTTAAACACATTTCTATGAACGATGGCATTACGCAGTTCGAAAAAGTTATAGTCTTTACTCACTCCGATGTTTTTCTCCACCAGTTCTGGCGTTACAGTCTTCTCATCATTCAATGAGAGACGAAGCTTATCCAGTTCCCCAGTCATTCGGTTGAGATCTGAACCGATATGGTCGGCTATCATCTGTGAAGACTTGTAGTCGATTCCTATTCCATATTGCCTAAGATAATTCTCTATGAAAGGCGGAAGGTCTTGTTCGCGCTTCTTATTGCTTATGAACACCATCCCCGCTTTTTGCGCCTGTGCTAAGATTTTTTTCTTTGCATCGATAGTTCCGTTCTTGTAACAAATGACGAGAACAGTGCTCTGGAGCGGCTTTTCGAAGTAATGGCCCAACTGTTCCCAGTTCTTCAACGCCTGCGCTTCCTTCACTATAACCACCTGACGCTCAGCCATCATGGGATAACGACGTGCGATGTCAGCCACCTGTGCAGCGGTAACATCGGCTCCAAAGACTATGGTTTGGTTGAAATCGCGCTCCTCCTCTCGCAACGCATGTTCGGAAATGAAGTCGCATATCTTATCGATATAATACGATTCGTCGCCCATAAGGATATAAATGGGAGCGAATTTGCCTGCCCTGAGGTCACGCATCACGCTGTCGAAAGACACCGACGACTTCTTTTCTGCCATATTTCTTCGTTTATTTCCCTTAAAATGAGTAACTTTGCGCTACCATTAGCGTCATACAAAGATTTAGGTTACAAAGTTAATAAAATGTTTCGATTAAACCTACCCGATTACGAAATAAAAATAAAAGAAAAGGATGGGAAGCCACATATTCTCGACTTTCTGCGTCGAAAATACGTTGCTCTGACTCCCGAAGAATGGGTGCGCCAGCACTTCACGCACTTCCTTTCAGAGCATAAGGGCTACCCTGCGGGGCTGATGGCTAACGAAGTGGAACTTCGGGTGGGTGAGAAACGGCTGCGTTGTGACTCTATAATATATAATAAGGACGCCGCACCGCTGATGATTATCGAGTACAAGGCACCTACAGTGCAACTCACAGAGCATGTTTTCGACCAGATAACAGCCTATAACATGCTGCTCCACGTCGATTATCTCATCGTGTCCAACGGTCTTCAGCACATATGCTGTCGCATGGACTACGATAATCACACATACCGTTTTCTGCCTGAAATACCCGATTACACAGAACTTTAGAAACACAGATATCACTTACAGAGAACAAGAAAACAAGCATAAAGAGATGAAAAAGGCTATATTAAAGAACATAATAACAGGCACAGAGAAGCGTGTCCACCTGACAATGAACCACCCTGCCGTACAATGTGGCATTGCCGTTTGGGTTGACGACGAAGGCAAGGCCTATTTCCCAGAGGATGTTCAGAACCCGTTCTATAAACTGGAAAACATAACAGAGGAATAGATGTTGAGGTTTCTGAAAGACTGGACACTGCCGGTTGCCATCGCTGTAGGAACGTTGTGCTACCTGCTTTTCTATTATGTTCCTGCGCTTGATACCGCCGGCGACTGGTTTGGACCTGTGCTCGACGTCATCTTCCCGTTCTTCGTGTTCCTCACGTTGCTCGTCACTTTCTGCAAAGTTGACTTCCATCAGATGCGCCCCCACCGCTGGCATCTGTGGGTTCTTGTGGCCCAGGTGGTGCTCGTTGCAGCCAATGTGGGCATCATTTTCTTCGTTGGCGACAACGCAGAGCAGAAGATTCTATGGGAGGGGGTGCTCACCTGCATCATCGGTCCGTCGGCCTCTGCTGCCCCTGTGGTTACTGGTAAACTGGGCGGAAACATCAGCACAATGACCACTTTCACACTGATTTCCTCTCTTGCCTCGGCACTTATGATTCCCGCCGTGTTCCCCTTGCTTGAGCATGCGGCACATATAACGTTTTGGCAGGCATTCTTGATAATTCTCGAAAAGGTGGCAATGGTGCTCGTATTGCCTCTTATTCTGGGCTATCTGATACGCCATTACCTGTATTCCCTGCACCAGTGGATTGTCTCGAAACCCAATCTGGGCTTCTATTTCTGGGCTGTTTCCCTCTCCATCACCACTGGAATAACCGTTAAGAACATCGTTCACAGCAACGCCTCGTTGTCGTTGTTGATTATGATTGCCGTACTCTCACTCATTGTTTGCTTCATTCAATTCGGCATCGGACGAGCCATCGGCACGCGTTTCGATGAGAAAATCAACTCCGGACAGGCTTTATTCCAGAAGAATACGGCACTGAGCATCTGGGTGGCTTATATGTATCTCCACCCTGTCGCCTCTGTCGGCGCCGGCTGTTACGTGCTTTGGCAGAACATCATCAACTCGCTTGAACTCTGGGAGTACCGCAACGGAAAGTTGAAATAAGACGTTTAAGAAACTCCCAAAGCAGGCAAACGGTAATCCGATTGGTATGCTTTGGGAGTCTAAAAGATATGCTTTTGATGCCTCAAAGGGCATCTTTCGCAATGTCACGACACGTTATTACTTAATCCTCTGCAGGCTTTTCTTCAGCCTTCTTGCGTATAGCGCGCTTACGCTTTGGCTTCTCTTCTGCCGCTGGAGTGTCGAGTTTAACGCCAGCAAGTTCTGGGTCAATCATGATACGGCCACAATACTCACAAACAATAATCTTCTTGTGCATCTTGATATCAAGCTGTCGCTGTGGCGGAATCTTGTTAAAGCAACCGCCGCAAGCGTCACGCTGCACATATACAACGCCCAGACCATTGCGCGCATTCTTGCGGATACGCTTGAAACTGGTGAGCAGACGGGGCTCTATCTTCACCTCAAGTTCCTTTGCCTTCAACTTCAGGCGGTCCTCTTCGGTGCGTGTCTCGGCGATTATTTCATCGAGTTCGCCCTTTTTCTCCTCAAGAGTAATATTGCGGTCATTGATAATCTCCTTGTTCTTTTCAAGGTCCTGCTTCTTCTCTTCGATTTTAGCCTGTGCCTCACGAATCTTCTTATTGCAGAGCTGAACCTCAAGTTCCTGGAACTCAATCTCCTTGCTCAGAGTATCGTATTCACGGTTGTTACGCACCTCGTCGAGCTGATGCTTGTAGCGTTCGATGCTCTTTTCAGCAGTCGTAATCTCGTGTTTGCGCTGCTCGATGGCATCCTGGAACTCCTTAATCTCAGCCTCTATACGCTCTACACGAGTGTTAAGACCGATGATTTCGTCCTCCAGCTCCTCCACTTCGAGTGGCAACTCACCACGAATGGCACGTTTCTCGTCTATCGACGACAGTGTTGTTTGCAGTTGGTAGAGCGCTTTCAGTTTCTCTTCTACCGACAAGTCTGTTGGATCTTTCTTTGCCATAATTCTGTCCCCCCACATATTCCCTTGCAAGGGAAGGCCGCAACGGGGGCGAGGGCCTATGGTTTATAATGTTTTGTTTATTGTCTTTTTGGACCTATTCTCTTCTTTATCAGACTGTTACGTCAAAGGTAGAGAATAGGATTTGTGCATGTCTTGGTGAGCAATGTCTTCACTCCAGGGCATTCCTTTTCTATAATATCCCTGAAAATCTCGTTGGTGTACTGCTCACTCTGGAAATGTCCGATTACCGCAATCTGTATCTCCTGATCGTGCCCGAAATACTCGTGATAGTGCATCTCGCCCGTAACGAAGGCGTCAGCACCTGCCTTTATGGCATCGCCGAGCATGAACGAGCCTGCACCTCCACACACTGCCACGCGCTCTATCTTTCGTCGTAGCAACTGGTTTGCCTGCACGCACTCCACGTCGAACTGCGACTTGAGCATCTTTATGAAGTCATCGGCAGCCATAGGCTCAGCAAGTGAGCCCACTACTCCATTGCCTCCCTGCACCTCAGTACCGTCAATCGCCGTGGCACACTTCCTTTCGCCGAAGAAGACGCAGTTCTTCAACCCCATCTTATCGGCAATCTTGAAGTTCACTCCGCCACGTGCGTTGTCCATATTGGTATGCATGCTCACTACGGCAATGTCGTTCTTGATAGCCATCATCACCGCCCTCTGCACGTCATTGCAACCCGAAATCTGGCGCAGCGGGTGGAAAATGAGCGGATGGTGACTTACAATGAGGTTACAGCCTGTGGCAACAGCTTCTGCCACCACAGCCTCGGTAACGTCCAAACACAATAATGCCCCTGATACTTCCGTCTCTGTCAATCCCGTTTGTAGGCCAGCATTATCGAAGCTTTCCTGCAAGGGCAGAGGCGCGAAACGTTCAAGGGCACGCAGCACTTCTATTATTTTCACGTCTTGTGAGATTAGGTTGCAAAGGTAATAAAAAGTTAGGACACAGGCGATTAGAGGCTCTTGAGCCTCCTGTTTTTTATTGTTTTTTAACCAATTATTCCCATTGGACTTTAGAAATAGCCGCGCTCGTGCTCCACCCTGTCCTCGACATCGTCGTCAAGATTGGTGAAGAAGTCGATGCCTGTACGGCGTTCCACCTCGTCAACGGTCATGGCGTAGGAGAACATCTTGCGCGATGCGGTGGCATTTGGATAGATGAAGCCGATGGACTTGGGCGCTCCCTGCCCTCTCATGCACAGTATCACCTTGAAGAACGCGGTAGGAACGGCAACGCGGTTACGTCCGATGGTAATCGGAGTGCCCTCATATATCGGTCCGCAAGCGATATACACATCACCGTATTTGCGTGCCCAACCGCGACAAGCCAATTCAAGGTCATTCCATGCTCCGGCATTCAGTCCGTGTACTTGTGGACAAATGTTGGTGAACAGGAATGTCTCGTTCATCGCGGTGGTGTTCCATTTATTATCGCCTGCAGGGCACATGTGACCTCGGTCGTATCCACTGTTAAAGTAGTCGTTGTCGGTTGCTCGCGGCGAAGGCACATCAAGGTCGTCGTGGAACAGGTTCTCGTGACGCTCCACCTCGCCTCCTGCATGGTCGCTTGTAAGGTGCCACGCCACCCATTTCGGTGTCTTACGCCTTTTGTCGTACGACACCGTATAGCCTTTACGGTGCAGCACTATCTCGTCTCCATCCTTCGAACGTGCCGGCAGTTCAAGGTTTTTCGAGCCTTTTTTGTACTTTTTCTTGTCAACATTGACATCCTGATGGTTGTCATATAGTGCTTCTTTCTGCTCTTCCTGCCCCTGCTGTGCAACAGGCTGGTTGACATTCTCGCGGCATGATGCCAGCATCAGCACCGCTGCCACAAATAAAACAGTGAGTATTCTTCTATCCATATCGTTGGCGAAGATAATACTTTTTTCTATTAAATGCAAAAAAACAGACCAATTTCGTATGCCACGCACCCGAAACTGGTCTGCTAATATATAAATCCGTACTATGTTATAACGTCAGATTCTGCCTACTCAAAACGTACATTTTCACAACATTTGAACAATACCTATTGAACTTCTTGTTACTCAATACTTTATTTACAACTTTCTTCATTTTGTTATCCTTTCTTTTACTTTTAATCTTTTTACCTTTTAACTCGTCCTGTCTTTCACCCAGGTTATCCTTTACAATCTTCCGTCTTACCTCAAAACTAACTACCTTATGTGGTTATACGAGCGCTGACGCTGGAAGATTTCTTCTGTTCTCGCAGATAAGCCTGCTTGACATTTGCCAACTTTTACGTACTTCATCTGCAATTCTTCTAATCTTTCTCATCTTTGTTATCCTTTCTCTAATAATCTTTTTACCTTTTATTATTGCCCTCCTTAGTGGCGTTATCCTAAATTCTCTCTATATCCCGCGCTGGACATTGTCTGTGTTTTCGGGTGCAAAATTAATGCCTTTTGTCATTTCCGACAATAAAAACGAGATGAAAACTGTCACTTTTACACTTAATTTTTGACTCACGTCAAACATTTTGACGTAGGTCAATGACGTAATGCCACTTTTCATGGAAAATGGCATGAAACAGCGTTTTCAGGCACTTCAACATGACATTTTGACCGTTTTTGACGCTTTTATTTTGCTATTCTGCCACAAATTATTAATTTTGTAGGATAAAACAAACTTCTACGATGAACGACAAAAGAGCAGTTTTGCCTGCCGAATGGGAACCGCAGAGTGGCGTGATGCTTACATGGCCTCATGCTGGAACCGACTGGGCACCCTATCTCGAGGAAATCAACGAGACCTATTTGCAGATGGCTGAGGCGATAGTAAGGCGCGAGCGATTGCTCGTGGTGACTCCTCATGCAGAGGAGATTGCCGCCATGCTAAGCAAAAGGATTGGCGAAACCTTGATGAAGAACGTGCGCATCGTGGAACTGCCCACCAACGACACCTGGGCCCGAGACCATGGTTTCATCACCCTTCGCGATGCCGACGGCAAGCCGTTGCTGCTCGATTTCCGCTTCAATGGATGGGGCGATAAGTTCGAGGCAGGACTTGATAACGAAATAAATAAAGGCCTTTTTAGAGCGTTGAGCGATAATAGTAAAAGATTAAAAGAATACGATTTCGTGCTCGAAGGAGGTTCTATAGAGAGTGACGGGGCAGGAACCATTTTCACGACGACATCATGTCTGTTGGCTCCACACCGCAATCAACCGCTCACCAAAGAACAAATAGACCTTCGGCTGCGCGAGATGCTGGGCGCAGAACGCATCGTATGGCTTGATCACGGGCAACTAATAGGCGATGACACCGACGGACACATCGATACCATTGTGCGACCTTGCGCGCGCGATACATTATTATATATTAAGTGTGACAATCCAGACGACGAGCAATATGATGACTTCAAGGCACTGGAAGAGCAACTGAGGGAATTGAGAACGGCAGAAGGAGAGCCATATAAACTGATGCCACTACCCTTCCCCGACCCCATTTTCTACGACGGAGAGCGACTGCCGGCAACATACGCGAACTTCCTCATCATCAACGGAGCGGTGCTCGTACCTACATACAGACAGCCAGAGAAGGACGCAATGGCAATAGAGACTCTACAAAAGGCATTCCCCGACCGTGAGATGGTGCCCATAGACAGCACCATTATCACACGACAGCATGGTTCGATACACTGCTGTACAATGCAATTCCCAAAGGAGATGTCACTATAAATAAACTCTAAACACCAAACGGTAACATACTCCCTTCCCTTCGGAAGGGGTTGGGGGTAGGCCCTAAACAGAAAACAAAATATGAAAGAACTTAAAGTAGGAATCCTGCAACAGCATAATGTTGCTGATATTCAGCAGAATACGTTGAGACTGGCAGAGAGCATCAGCGACCTCGCCAAGCGTGGAGCACAACTCATTGTGCTGCAAGAACTGCACAACTCGCTATATTTCTGCCAGACAGAAAACGTTGAGAACTTCAACCTCGCAGAGCCGATTCCCGGTCCATCAACGGGCTTCTATGGTGAACTGGCAAAGCAATTCGGGGTTGTGATAGTGACTTCTCTTTTCGAGAAACGTGCCTCGGGACTCTATCATAACACTGCTGTGGTGATAGAAAAAGACGGTACTATAGCGGGGAAATACCGCAAGATGCACATCCCTGACGACCCTGCCTACTATGAGAAGTTCTACTTCACACCCGGCGATCTTGGTTTCCACCCCATCAAAACGAGTGTGGGAACGTTAGGAGTGCTCGTTTGTTGGGACCAGTGGTATCCAGAGGCAGCGCGCCTGATGGCACTGCAAGGAGCAGAGATTCTTATCTACCCTACCGCCATTGGCTATGACTCGCATGACACGGAGGCAGAACAGCAACGCCAGCGCGAGGCATGGACAACAGTGATGCGCGGTCATGCTGTTGCCAACGGACTGCCTGTCATTGCCGTAAACCGTGTGGGATGGGAGCCGACGGAACCCGAGAAAAGCACGGGAGACGCAGAGAATGAGGAGGGAATACAGTTCTGGGGATCGTCGTTCATTGCCGGTCCGCAGGGAGAACTGTTCTATCGCGCCTCTGAAAACGAGGAAGAGTCACTCGTGGTTGCCATCGATCTTGAGCGCAGCGAGAACGTACGGCGCTGGTGGCCATTCCTCCGTGACCGCCGCATTGATGAATACGATGATATAACAAGGCGTTATATTGATGAGCGTTGAATCAACCCTCATCAACTTTCTTCCCGAACGAGGGGTCAACCTTCACAAAAGCAGAGACAAGGAAGGTGACAGCACACAGTCCCATTACTATTATGAAGAATGTGCTGTAGCCTACAGCATCCTTCAGATAGCCCGACACCATGCCAGGAAGCATTAGTCCGAGGTATGAGATTCCAGTGCAGATGGCATAATGCGATGTCTTGAACTCGCCCTTGCAATAGTAAAGCATATATAAAGTGAGGGCAGTGAAACCCAGACCATAACCAAACTGCTCTATGAAAAGACACGTACTGACTACGAAAAGGCTCGATGGCATGGCAAAACTCATCCACACATAGACGATATCAGGCAACGTAATGGCGCATACCATAGGCCAGAACCACTTCTTCAAGCCGTCTTTCCCTGCAAGCATACCACCCACAATACCACCGACCGTGAGTCCTATCAAGCCAACAGTTCCGTTAGCCAGACCATAATCCAGCGGTGTAAGACCGAGACCTCCCTCTGAGTTAGGACGCAGAAGGAACGTTGCCGTCATTTTGGTGAGCATTGCCTCAGGTAACCTATATAGCAAGATGAAAAGCATGGCAAACACCACCTGCTTAGTGGGAAACTTCGTGAAGAACGTTACAAACATCTTCTTTATACCACTCCATACCTCATGCACCGTCGATTGTCTTGTCTTGTCTTCGGCAGGACGCGGCATGATGAAACCATGATAGAGCCACAAGGCAATGAAAAGACCTGCCAAACCATAGAACACGAGGCTCCATGCAAATGCTTTCTGGTCGCGGAACTCCAACTGAAAAACACTAGCTACTGGAACAAGAACGCCATTTCCGAATATCACGGCAAGACGATAGAACGTGTTGCGGATACCAACAAACCATGCTTGGTCGTGGTCATCAAGTTCAAGCATATAGTAACCATCAGCCGCAATGTCATGAGTGGCACTGCTGAAAGCCATGAGGAAGAAGAAGAACATGGTGCCCTGGAACCAGAAAGAGGCATTGAGCGTGAAAGCAACTCCCGCAAGCGACGAGCCGAGAAGTATCTGCATTGCCAATACCCACCACCGTTTTGTCTTGTATAAATCGACAAATGGACTCCAGAAAGGCTTGATAACCCATGGAAGACCAAGCCAACTGGTATATAGCGCTATCTCGCTGTCGCTCATTCCCAACTGCATATACATCACCACGGCCACCGTCATAACAATGACATTAGGCAGTCCCTCGGCAACATATAGGGTTGGAACCCAAGCCCATGGGGTCCTTTTTGTTGAGCGTCCAATTGTATTCATATTATCTTTTGACATGTTCTTTCTTATTATTTCCTATATTAGTTAAATATGGCTCAACACTCAATGTTCAACGATATAGTTTCTTAATTTCTGCGTTACTATAATAATGTAGGAGAATTTGGTCGTATGTATAGCCGTTTTCGCCCATCACGGCGGCACCAATTTGGCACAAACCGACACCATGTCCCCACCCTTTTCCCTTGAGTATGAACTTTTGCGGTGTTTTCTCCACCTCGAAATTAGAACTGAGAAGATGACTCTCACTCAGCGTGCGGCGTATCTCCAGTTCCTTACCGATGATAAACGAACCTTCGCTTCCCACGATTTTCAGTCGCCAGATGCGACCACTCTTTCCGCGAGCCAATGGCTGCAGGTCGAGTATTGTGCCAAGACTGATTTTCAGTTTCTTCTCTATTATGGCCCGCAACTGCTCCTCCGTGTATTCCACTGTCCATTCGTAGAAATCAGTAGTCTCACGGTCATAGTCATTAAGAACCTGAGCAAGAATGCCCGTGTCTTGCGTTTTGCAGAACGGCTCGCCACCAGGCACTGCCGCATCCTCAACCGACTTAAGGTATGGTTTGGGCGCATCCTCCCAGCAATACTGGAACTCCTCTGTCACTCCTCCGCAACACTTGGAGAAACGTGCATCGCATATCTCATCGTCGAACATCAGCGTCTGACCGCGAGTAGCACGCAATGCCTCAACCACATTGGGTTTCGTGGCATTCGTGATACCCTGATAACGCTGGCAATGGTCATCGGCACAAACATCAAATATGGTGTGGTCTTCACGGTCGTACCAACGAATTAACTCGTCATCTTTCTTCACAAACGAGAAGAAAGCACCCTTCTCCTCACTGCGGTCGGCACGTTTCCGCATCTGTGCAAGCAGCCATGAGCGCGAGATAACCGCATGAGCCTTAAGCAGTTCGATAGAAGCCGACGGACTCATCTCACTCGAAATGACACTCGCAAGATAACTCTCCACGGGCAGTTCGTTGATAGCACATATCTTATCTGCCTCAACAACAAGTTTCAGCGAGCCGAGGAAGGTCTGTGTCTGCTTGCGCTCCCAATGGAAGTCCTTGCCTATGGTGACATCGCTGATAGAGAACGAAGCCCCCTGCTCCACCGGTTTGAACACCAGTTCCCGGTATTGCGTACCGTTCCATAGTATTCCTCCCTCGCAGAACTCCACTTCCTGCTCGCCCTGAAGGGTCTCTCCCTTGGCACTGTATGCCTTGTTGAGCGAGAAGGTTATCCTCTCGGCACTCACTATTCCCACCTGCACCGTGGGTTCTTTCTTCATCCTCGCGTCCTGTTGCGACGGCGACAGACTGTTCTTCAGTTCTGCTATAATAACTGCGAAAGTCTCTTCATCGAGTGCCACCTCGCGCAATATCGCCTCAGCCTGAGCCGCTGTGATGTTCTCAAAGTCCTGCTGTCGTGGTGTGATAATAAGTCCTGCCATGTCGAGGGCACCGGGACTAATCATCATCTGTCCGTCACTCTCGCTGCCATAGCAGTCAGGACGATGCTTGCGTCGCGGCAACACCACCGAAAGGAAGTCTTCACCGCTGCGCCAACTCAGTATGTTCATCATCGGCTCAGTATCGCCCTTTGCCACCGGCAATACCTTATATAATTTACGGAACAGGCGCTCGTCAGACTCCTGCGACCTGCTCTTGATAAGCAAGGCAGGCACAATATACTCGTCGATGGTCCATATTCCCTCGTCGTTATTTAAAGTTATAACTGGTGTAAGCGTACGAGAGAGTCGCTGCCACTCTGCCTGCAACGGCACCACACCAGGCGAACCGGCCTGGAAATGCATGTGATCGGGAGCCGAGGCACCACACCGTGGACCATTATAGAACACCGTCAGGTCAGGATATTTCTCCAGAATCTTGTGTATCTCACCATAGTTTCCCATTATCGCCTGCGGCTGATGCTTTAGTGCAGGAATAGTGAAATGATGCGGAAGAATGGGGAACGGATTAAGGAGTAACTCAAAACGAGAGTCTATCTTCTTAGACATCTGCTCGGCTGGACGGTTCTTCTCGCAGAGGAAACACGGGCGTTCCTTTATCGAGCGAGTGTCAATCTTTGCCCCCGTCGATACCATTCGTGCAGGGTTGAACTGCACCTTCATCGCCAGACTTTCGACAAGCAGGTCACGTGTCTTCACCTGTTGCAGTTCCTTGAAGTGCAACCGCGCCTCATCCCATGTGTCTATCTGGCGCAGGAAGAACCTAACCAGCGTCTCGTCGGGCTTATACTCCGCCCCACGAGCATTTTGTCGCAACCGCGCTTTCAGTTCAATGGTGCGCAGACGGTCTTTATATAGGTTATTGGCATTAATCTTCTCTGTACTAAGTGCAGCATCGCTGTTGCCTCCCCAACGACGACAGAGATAGAGTTCGGTGAAAATCCTGCCGATGCGATAGTCCCTGCTGAATGCCAGTCCCATAGCGTAATCTTCGCCATAACTGGTGTTTGGCAACTTTATATGGCGCAGCAGAGGGGTGAAGAAGGCACGCGGTGCACCCAGACCATTGATGCGAAGGGCATTGTTCGGTCCGTTCTCGTCGGTCCACTCAGCATGACTGATAAGTCCTGGCGGCAGTGTGTTGAGGTCGAAGTCACACATTCGGTAACTCCCGACAATCATTGCCGCACCCTGTTGACGGAACGCATCCACTATCTGTTGCAGCGTCGTGGGCGATGAATATAGGTCATCGCTGTCAAGTTGCACGGCAAAACGTCCGCAGCGCGAGTCGTTCACTGCAACGTTCCAGCATCCTCCGATGCCCAGGTCGGTACGGTCTGGCACTATGTGTATCAGTCTTTCGTCGTCATAGGCATTGAGCAGTTCCGTTGTCTTGTCGGTGGAATGGTTATCCACGACGATGACATTATACTTGAAACTTGCCTTCTGAGACAATGCGCTGTTAACCGCATCGCATATCGTTTTCTCACGGTTACGCACGGGGATAATCACCGATGCCTCGAAATCGAACTGTTGTTCGTTGAAGTCGGGAACTGTATATGCACTCGTGTCAACGAGTGCTCCTATCTCGCGAAGATGGTCTGTGACCGCACGTTCCATCTCTATCTGCACCTGACGATTGGCGGGATTGACGTAGTCGAACTGCTTCACGCCACTCGCCCGCAGGTCTTCCTCATGCTCAATGTATAATGGTTCGTTGAGATGGAACAACTCTCCATGACGGCTGAGATACAGCCTTAGTTCATAGAATCCTGCATATAGATAGTCGGAATCAGGCTTCTCGTCGATGAAAGAATGCAGTTGCTTAGTGTCAACGAGCACTACCGAGCCAAAATCGAAGTCGTCACGCAGGCTGCCTTGCTGGTAGTCAATCACTGGATGCAGCAGTTGCTTGCCACCTTCCATCTGGTAGCGGTCACTATATACCATAACGGCACCTGTCTCTCGCGCCACCCGCTCAAGCCGTTGCATGGCATAAAGTCCCAGTTGCAGGGGCGATGCCTTCATTACTATCAGCGAATAACCCGCCGTAGCATGAGCACTTATCTTACGCATCGTGGCTGCCGACTGCATGTTGTCTATCTCTATGGTGTCGCAGCCTTCCGGAACAGTCATCTCGCTGGCACTGCCCTCAGCCACCATAAGGAAAATTCGGTTGATTATATTGCTGCCTCTCAGATTATAGACCGTCGTTGTAAGGTCATCAACATTCTGGCATGGCAGGAAGCAATCTATTCTTTGTCTCATGGAGTTGTTCTTCTCGTATTTTTCCGCAAATTTAGTCATTAATTCTAATTCATGCAAATTTTTAGTGAACATAATAAAGCTTTTGCCAATGAATTATTTGGTGGCGCAGATAATTTTTTATACATTTGCAGTTGGAAAAAATACAAATACTAAAATGTAATTATGAAAAGTACTACTAAGAAACAACACTTTTGGCTGCCGATGGGCCTTCTCGTGGCTGTCATGGCGATGGCAATGGCATCGTGCAGCAGCACCAAACAGATTGCCGAAAAGGCTCCCGCAACGCTAAGTACACAGAAAACAGAGCCTATAAACCTTATTCTCGACGCCGACTTCGGTAGTTCCACCGACGACCTCTTTGCCCTGATGATGATCAATCACTACATGGACGAGGGACGCGTTGACCTGAAGGGTATCATCGTTGACCGCGAGGGCGAGAAGAACGCTGGTGTGGTGGATATCATGAACACCTACTATGGTCACCCCAACGTGCCCGTAGGACTGGAGCGCAATGGTGTGAAGAACCCCAGATGCTTCATTCCCTACAACGGCATTTGCGACCTCAAGGATGTCAATGGGAATCCTATGTTCAAGCGGTCGTTCGACGAAAGCAAGTGCATTGACGGCTATAAGCTCTACCGCAAACTGCTCAGCGAGGCAAAAGACAAGTCTATCACCGTGGTGGCAATAGGTTTTATGACCACCATAGCACAACTCTTCGAGTCGGGAGCCGATGAATATTCCAGCGAGAGCGGTCTCGACCTCTTCGGCAAGAAGGTGAAGGCGGTATATATACAGTCAGGACGTTTCGAGGCTGGCGACAGCCTTTCGGGATATAACATGCGCGCAGCATCGAAGCAGGCTGCTATATTCTATAATAAACTTCCAAAGGATGTTGACATCATCATGTCGCCAAGCAACATCGGCGACCTCATGGACTATTCACCGAAAGATGTGCTCGCCGACCTCTCCACCACAGAAAGGAACCCAATAAAGGCGGTTTATACACACTATACCTGCGACACAGGACAGCGCATGTGGGACACCAACTGCCTCGTGAATGCTGTTGATGGCGACCAAGGGTATTATCTCTCGCCACGTGGATGGGTGACATTCGTTGACCTTGGGGAGAAATCACAGATGCTCTTCAGACCCGACCCTAACGGAAATGCACGCTACCAGATGCCTGGCGACTCTTATTTCGCACAGGAGAAACTTATGGAGATAAGATGCTACAACCGCATAAACAAATATCCTTCACAGTACACCATCGAGTCACCGCAGCCCATTCTAACACGCGATGCGGCCGTGGAGTGGACTCGTCCACGACTGGCTCAACTCATGGACAAATACCTTGGTACGGCAGGAAACTCGCTCGACCTCGACGAACTGCGCAATGTGTTCCGTCCGATAGGCTATTATGGTGCCAATGTAGGCGACTACCGCAAGGCTGAGCAGATTCTTGTTGACACGCTATATACCGAGATGCTCCACAAGGCTGCCAACCTCGGAAAGAAGAGTCTGTTCGTTGTCACAGGCGCACCGTCAAGCGGAAAAAGCACTGTACTGAAACAACTCGACATGAGCAACGTAGGACTCGTGTTCGAATCATCGCTCAACGGACAGAACCGCATCGAGAACGTGATAGCCAAAGCCAAGGAAGAGGGATTCAAGGACATCAGCGTAATGATGGTGTATAACGACATCCTGACATGCTTCAAGAACTCTATCAGCAAGGGAAAACAGACAAACCGCTTCATCAGCGTAGGCTACCTCATAAAGTCATACCGCGACAATATCAGCAAACTGAACAGGGTTAAGAAGCAGCATCCCGATGTGGAGATAATACCTATGGACTGCTCAGGCAACAAGACTGCACAGCGCGTGTCTTTCGAGGAAGCAGCAAACTGGAAATATCAGGTGACCGACGAGGATATCCACTCACTGCTCACCTACCTTCAGGAGCAGATTAATGAGGGCGAACTCTACGATTCTCAACTGAAACAAATAGTCAGTGGAATCACCCGTGTCGAGGACATCGGGGAGGCAAACATCGAACTTGCCCGTGACATCGACCGTCAAGTAAGCGAGATGATGCAATAACAAGCACATCGAGAGCGGAAATACTGAAAGTGCGAAGATGTAATATAAACTAATGAATATTGCATCTTCGCACTTTTATTATCTGCTTTTTTTACTATCAAAAAATTTACCAAAATTCCCGCCCCAGTTTGGTAATCGTCTTACCAGATAGTGGTAACATCCCTACCAGATACTGGTGACGTCCTTACATGACACTGGTAACAACCTTACAAGATAGTGGTAACAACATATTTCGTCTCAGCAAAAAACAAACAATTTGTTTTGTATTGCACTCGACTTTTCGTAACTTTGGCTACGCCGAAGTTACTGTCACTCAGCAATGCAACATAAAAAACAGTTTTTTCTTTTGCATTGCTTTCGTTTTTTCGTAACTTTGCAACCGTATTCATTGAAACATGGACACAAAAGAGAAACTGCCACTGTTGGGAATGACCGTCGAGGAACTGAAAAAGGTTGTCGGCAGTCTTGGAATGCCTGCCTTTACGGGCAAGCAGATAGCAGGATGGATATACGAGAAGGGCGTGGGGAGCATCGACGAGATGACCAACATCTCAAAGAAAAACCGCGAACTGCTCGCTGAAAACTACACGGTGGGAAAGCGCGATGCCATCACCGTGCAGACATCTGTTGACGGTACTCGCAAATATCTGTTCCCTGCCGGAGCATCAGGGGCAACGGTAGAAACGGTTTTCATTCCCGACGGCGAACGCGCCACGCTATGTGTCTCATGCCAGGTGGGATGCAAGATGAACTGCCTTTTCTGTCAAACTGGAAAGCAAGGATTTGAAGGTCAGTTGACTGCAACCGACATCCTTAACCAGATTTACTCGCTTCCCGAGTGCGATATGCTGACAAACATCGTGTTCATGGGACAGGGTGAACCGATGGACAATCTCGACAACGTGTTGCGCACGACGGAGATTCTAACCGCAGATTACGGTTGGGCATGGAGTCCGAAGCGCATAACGGTGAGTTCCGTGGGCGTGAAGAACAAACTGAAAAGATTTCTCGACGAGAGTCAGTGCCATGTGGCGATAAGTCTTCATTCTCCTTTCCATGAGCAGAGACAGGAACTGATGCCTGCCGAGAAAGCGATGTCCATAGAGGATGTGGTGGCACTGCTCAGACAGTATGACTTCAGTCATCAGCGCCGTTTGTCGTTCGAATACATCGTTTTCGATTGTGTCAACGACTCTCTCGACCACGCGAAAGCCATCGTGAGACTGCTTGCAGGACTGGAATGCCGCATCAATCTCATCAGGTTCCACCAGATTCCCAACGTGCCGTTGCATGGTGCAGACGACACGAAAATGGAACAACTGCGCGACTATCTCACGTCTCATGGCGTGTTCACAACGATACGTGCATCACGTGGACAGGATATATATGCTGCCTGCGGACTGCTGAATACCAAGGCCCACCTCTAATCCCCCCGGAGGAGGGAAGAATAATATAGACACCGGGGGATAAAAAGAGCAATAGGACTTGAAGATATTACACCTTATATATATAATTGGTATGGCGATGTGCATCACGGCATGCACCAAGAGCCGACCAAAGGAGCCGACAGCAGGGCGGCCATACGAGGTGTTCGTGGCTTCCACAACGGGTGACACGGTGTCAATCTCCATGGTGTGCAAGGCTCTGAGCATTGAGGCAGAAGCGCTGCCGCAGCCTGAGCCGCAGTTCGATGCCGTCAAGATGAAACTCTCTGACTATGAGTCGGCTATTAAGAAAAACAGTACCGTGCTCATAGACATTGACAAGAAGAAGCACCACTCGCCAACGGTGACATGGCAAACGGAGAACGGCACGATACAGGTTTTCCTCAATGCCAATAGTAGAGAGTCGCTTGCCAACGCTATTGACAGCCTCGGCGAGATAATGCGCAGGCAACTGCTTAGGCATGAAATGGCCATTGCGACGGCACAACTGAGGGCCAAGCATAACCCAAAAGCGGAGGAAAAGGTGAAGGAGACAACAGGAGTGGAGATGCTGATACCTGCCGACATGCAGAAAAGCAAGCAGGGAGAGCAGTTCATCTGGCTCACTAACGATGCACTGACAGGGATGCAGAGTGTCTGTGTTTACTCCTATCCAGGCACTGCTCTCAATGCCGAAAGGGCTCTGAAGATGCGCGACAGCGTGATGAGGGTTAACATTGAGGGAGAAACAAAAGACATGCACATGGCAACGACGGCAGGAAGCGTGACGTCACATTTCGTAAAGAACAAAGGACGTGAGGTGCTTGTGCAACGCGGTTTATGGGAGATGAAGGGCGACGCTATGGGCGGTCCGTTTGTAAGTCGCAGTTATGTTGACTCCGCCAACCACCGCATCGTGGTGAAAGAAGCCTTCGTTTATGCTCCCGAACGCAAGAAACGCAACCTGATAAGACAGGTGGAAGCGGCGATAATGGAGTGAGGAGTTAGAAGTTAGGAGTTTAGAGTTTAGAGTTCAAAGTTCAAACTTAATATATTGCAAGATTATGGAAGACAGAAAGATTCGCGTTGCAATAACGCACGGTGACACCAACGGCATCGGCTATGAGCTGATTTTCAAGACTTTCGCAGAGTCAGAGATGCTGGAACTGTGTACACCGATAATATATGGCTCGCCCAAAGTGGCTGCCTATCACCGTAATGTATTGGGAATACAAGCAAACTTCAGTATTATAAACAAGGCTGAGGAGGCGCACGACGAGCGTATAAACCTGCTCACAGTGTTCGACCGTGACGTGAAGGTGGATATCGGCAAGCCTAACGAGGAGTCAGGGACATGTGCCGTGAAGGCACTCGAACGTGCTATTGAGGACCAGAAGAAAGGACTCGTAGATGCCATTGTATGTGCTCCTGTCAGCGAGAACTTTTTCAAGTACAAAGGCATGGCTCTCAAAGAGCAGTCAGAACTATTGGAGAAAGAACTTGGAAATGGCGCAAAAGCATTGCGAATGATTATTGGAAAGAAAATAAGACTGGCATTCGCAACTACCGATATCCCTCTCAAGGATGTATCTACAGCCATAACAAAACAACTCATTGAAGAGAAGGCGACAGCCCTCTACGACACACTGAAGCGTGATTTCCGCATCACCAACCCACGCATCGCAGTACTGGCACTGAACCCATCGATAGACAAAGAGAACAATGAGAATACCGAGGAGACAGTAATTATTAAGCCTGCGATAGAGAAACTCGAAAGCGAGGGCAAACAGGCATTTGGTCCTTACACCGCCGAGGAGTTCTTCGGAGAGGCACAATACACCGCTTTCGATGGTGTACTGGCTATGTATAAAGACCAGGGTATTATACCCTACCGCACCATTGAGCAAGAGAACGGCCTGAAACTGAGTGCCGCAATGCCTGTGATAATGACTCAGCCAGACATGGGACCAGAGTTCCGCAAGGCTGGAAAGGGTGAGGTTGACGAACAACCGATGCGCAATGCCATTTATATGGCAATCGATATCGTCCGCAACCGTTCCAGTTACGACGAACCATTGAAGAACCCACTGAAGAAACTGTATCACGAGAAACGCGACGAGAGTGAGAAGGTTCGCTTCAGCATTCCCAAGAAACAGAGCAAGGAAAACGACGAAGAATGAAAAAGAAATACCAGAACGCGTTCTTCATCTTCGGACTACTGTTGCTGGCAGTGATGATCACCCAACTTGACTTAAAACAAGTGTGGGAAGGTCTTCAGCATGCCGGCTATTGGTTCGTTGCCGTCCTCGTTCTATGGTTTTTCCTCTATTTCTTCAATACCACGGCATGGTATATCATAATTAAGAGTACCTCTCCGAAGCCTGGCTTCGCATATATGTGGCTATATAAGGTGATGGTTTCGGGCTTCGCACTCAACTACGCCACCCCTGGCGGACTGATGGGAGGCGAGCCATACCGCATCATGGAACTCTCACCGTATATCGGCACGGAACGCGCCTCATCGTCGGTGATACTCCATACGATGACACATATTTTCAGCCATTTCTGGTTCTGGCTCATCTCCGTAGTGATATTCATCATCACCGAGCCGCTGACACCATTCATGATAGGTATTCTCACTGCCGTCACGGCCTTCTGTATGCTCGGTATCTGGTTCTTCATGAAAGGTTATCGGAAAGGACTTGCCAACCGTGCCTTTGCCATATTAAGCCATATTCCAGGCGCAAAGAAATGGGCAAAGCGGTTCATCGACAACCATCACGACGAACTTGACAACATCGACAAGCAAATAGCGGCACTGCACAAGCAGAACCCGCACACCTTCTGGGGTGCTCTGATGCTGGAACTCTCTTGCCGTTTCCTGTCGGCATTCGAGATTTTCTTCATTCTACTTGTCATCATGCCGTCGGCAAACTATTTCCAGTGTGTACTGATACTGGCATTCACCAGTCTCTTTGCCAACCTCCTTTTCTTCATGCCGTTGCAGATAGGCGGTCGCGAAGGAGGATTCATGATGTCTGCCTCTGGACTTGCATTGACCACTTCGGCAGGCATCTTCGTTGCACTGATTGTTCGTCTTCGCGAGTTGTGCTGGACAGCACTCGGTTTGCTTCTCATCAAGATAGGGAAGACAAAAAGACATGTTATAGACAATAAGACATAAATACTATTTATCAGTGAAAGAACCCATTCCCCTCCTTCGGGAGGGGTCGGGGGTGGGCCTAACCCATAACCAAAATGGTTTTTTCGTTAAATAAAGCAAGTTTTCTGCCAAAATTGCAGTTAATTGGAAAATAATGTGTAATTTTGTCACCCCAAAATGAATACTTCGGAACTTCAAAGCATAAAACAGCGGTATAATATCGTAGGAAACTGCGATGCCCTGAACCGCGCGCTCGATGTCGCCTTGCAGGTGGCACCGACAGATCTTAGCGTGCTGATTGTTGGCGAGAGCGGTGTCGGTAAGGAGATTATTCCAAAGGTTATTCACGACAACTCACCGCGAAAGCGCGAGAAGTATTTCGCCATCAACTGCGGTTCCATTCCCGAAGGCACTATCGACTCTGAACTATTCGGCCATGAGAAAGGCTCTTTCACTGGTGCCATCGGTGAGAGCGAGGGTTATTTCGGCGTGGCAAACAAGGGTACGCTGTTCCTCGACGAGGTAGGTGAACTGCCCCTTGCCACACAAGCGCGACTGCTGCGAGTGCTTGAGACTGGCGAGTACCTGCGTGTGGGAGGACAGAAAGTGATGAAGACCGACGTACGCATTGTGGCTGCCACCAACGTGAATATGCGCAAGGCAATAAGCGAAGGGCGTTTCCGCGAGGACCTATACTATCGCCTGAACACCATTCCAATACAGATGCCGCCACTGCGCGACCGTGGTGGAGACATTCTCTTGTTGTTCCGTCTTTTCGCAATGCAGATGGCAGAGAAATACCGTCTGCCGAAGATAACGCTTACGGAAGAGGCACAGCAGATGATGTTGAAGTACAAATGGCCCGGCAACGTGCGCCAGTTGAAGAACATCACCGAACAGATGTCGATACTGAGTCAGAATCGTGAAATAACGGCTCAAGACTTGCAGAAGTTCATTCCACAAGACCCAGAGAGCATGCAACTCGCCCCAATAAACAAAGGAAGCAATACTTCTTACGAGAACGAGCGCGAGTTACTTTATAAGATCCTGTATGAACTGAGAGGTAACGTGTCTGATTTGAGGCGCGATATGAACAACCTCAGGAAACAACTTGACGCGGCAAGGAATTCTACCATCATTCCTGACGACTCGCAAATGCCATCAATATACCCGACAACCAGTGTTCCGATGCCCCAGACATCAAGTGTTCAGGATGCTGTAGCAGAAGAGATAAAGGAACCTGAGAGCCTGAATCTTAGTGATGTTGGCAGGCAGATGTTGGTAAAGGCCCTTGAAAGGAATGGCGGCAACCGCAAGAAAGCCGCTGCAGAACTTGGAATCTCCGACCGCACGCTTTATAGAAAGATTAGGCAATACGGGATTGAGAGTTGAGAGTTAGGAGTTAGGAGTTAGGAATTAGGAGTTAGGAGTTAAGATGTATATGAAGTTTGAACATATGATGAATGCAAAGACTCGCTTATCGGTGAGCCGATGGTTATGTGTGTGTCTGATTTCCGTTACATCGCTACTGCTTCACGGTTGCTCTGTAAGCTATAAGTTCAATGGTGCAAGCATAGACTACACCAAGGTAAAGACGATACAGATTGCGGAGTTTCCCATTCGTTCAAGCTATGTATGGGGACCGATGGAAGCCATCTTCAACAATATGCTGAAAGACGAGTACTCCAGCCACACACGACTGATTCAGGTGAGACGTAACGGCGACCTCAAGATAGAGGGCGAGATAACGAACTACAGTCAGCGCAACAAGTCGGTTTCATCAGAAGGCTATTCTGCACAGGCAGAATTGTCGATTACCGTGAATGTACGATTCACCAACAACACCAAGCACTCTGAAGACTTCGAACAGCAGTTCACTGCCACTAAATCATACGAGACAACACAAAGTCTGAGTTCTGTACAAGAGGAACTCGTCACTCAGATGTGCGAGGACCTGACAGAGCAGATTTTCAATGCCACCGTGGCACAATGGTAATAAGGGTATGGACATAGGACAGTTGATAAAACATCCAGAACTGATGGACAAGGAAACGCTCTACGACCTGCGTTCCCTGCTTGCCCTCTATCCATACTACCAAACAGCGCGACTGCTGATGCTGCAGAACCTATACCTGCTTCACGACCCCACATTCGACGAGGAACTGCGCAGGGCTGCAATATACATCACCGACCGCCGAGTGATTTTCAACCTTGTGGAAGCGGCTCACTACAGGCTGCGCAACGAGAACCTACTTGAAGCGACAAAGCAGACGGAAGGAAAGGAAAACAACGGCGACCGCACAATGTCCCTGATAGACCAGTTCTTAGATTCACTGCCTAAGGAAGACGAGAATGGAGAGGACAAGAAACGCAAACCCACACCCGTCGATGCCGCCGTGGACTATGTCGCATATCTGATTGAGACAGAGAGCACTGAAGAAAGCCAGGCTCAGGATGTCCCGCAGATGAAAGGTCAGGAACTCATCGACGACTTCATCGACAACCAAAGCGGGAAAATAGAACTGCAAGAGATTCCCGACTATGTCATTCCTGAAGACGCTGGAGAGGAAAAGGAGGAAAAAGAGTCGGAAGAAAGCTATTTCACCGAGACATTAGCCCGAATTTACATAAAACAAGGGCGATATTCTAAGGCTTTGGAAATTATTAAGCGTTTAAATTTGAATTATCCAAAAAAAAATGCTTACTTTGCAGACCAAATTCGATTCTTGGAAAAATTGATTATAAATAACAAATATAAACAACAATAAAAAAAAGATGGTTTACACATTATTTTTAGTACTCATTCTGGTGGCTGCAGTGCTGATGATTGGCATTGTCCTTATCCAGGAGTCTAAGGGAGGAGGTCTCTCCTCTAACTTCTCTTCTTCGAACGCCATTATGGGTGTTCGCAAGACTACCGACTTCATCGAGAAAGCAACATGGGGTCTCGCAATCGCTATGGTATTGTTCAGCATCGTATGCGCATGGACAGCACCACAGGCTGATGGCAGCCGCAGCGTTCTCGAGAACACTCAGACACAGGCTCCACAGGCCAATCCTAACAATGTTCAGGGATTTGGCGCAAGTCAGCAAGAGGCTGCTCCTGCCGCTGAAGGCGAGACAAAGGCCAATGCTGCTGACGCAAAGGCAGAAACACCTGCCGCTGCTCCAGCACAGGGCGAGGCCGCTCCAGCAGCTGAAAAGGCTCCTGCTGCACCTGCAAAGAAATAAGAGATAATTCTTATTCCGAAACAACAATAGGGACGGATACCTCAATTTCCGTCCCCATTATTTGTTTGTCCTAATCAAACCCCACACCTTATCTGGCTATCAAAAGATTCTTCACTACAATCCAATATAAATAATGTCAAATAATTTGGTTGTGATACGGGAAAAGACTATCTTTGCAAAAAGTTTCGTTCTATTAGCTATTAACCACCAATCCTTACCTTATGAAGAAATCATTAGTTTTTTTCGCACTGGCAACACTGTTATTGTCAGCCTGTAAAAAAGAAAAAGAGGTAATCGACTTGCCAAGAACCAACGCATCACCTGAAGTGGTAGCAGCCGTCGACTCCTTTGTAAACGCCACACAGACACACCCCGTGGCACCCGACTCCATCACCCTGCACAGCATCATGATACTGAAACACGGTGAGGTAGTGTTTGAGAAATGGTTCAACGGACATTCTGCGGAGACGCCCCACCCCATGTTCTCCGTAAGCAAGACATTCACCGCGACAGCCGTGGGACTTGCCATCAACGAAGGTAAACTCAACCTCACCGACCCCGTCATAAAATTCTTCCCCGACAAACTACCTGCCGAGCAGAGCGACAACCTCAAGGCAATGACCGTACGCGACCTGCTCACCATGACTTGCGGACATGACGAAGAACTAAACAATGCAGGAAGAGACTCCCTCGACTGGGTGCAGGGATTCCTCGCATGGCCTGTGAAACACAAGCCCAGAGAGTATTACCTATATAATTCTCTCGGCACATACATGCTCTCAGCAATAGTTCAGAAGGTTACAGGCGAGAAAGTCATCGATTATCTCGACACCCGACTTTTCCAGCCATTGCACATCGCACGTCCGGAATGGGACG
This sequence comes from Prevotella sp., assembly GCA_017554105.1. Taxonomy (GTDB): domain Bacteria; phylum Bacteroidota; class Bacteroidia; order Bacteroidales; family Bacteroidaceae; genus Prevotella. Next base: position 175,368 of record JAFZIY010000017.1, read on the forward strand.
AGAGTCCACAAGGAATTAACTGCGGAGGATGGGGACTGTCACTCAAGACCGAGGATATGGCAAAGATGGGACAACTATTCCTGCAGCAAGGAAAATGGAACGGCAAGCAAATTGTTCCTGCCGAGTGGCTTAAGGAGATGTCCAGTTATCAGGTACCTTCTGCCCCTTCGGGAACACGCTTTGAGGACATTGAGAAAGCCGGTCTCAACAAGGACAACAACGAGTGGGTTCAAGGTTACGGATACCAGATGTGGATATGTCGCCACAACGCATTCCGCGCTGACGGCTACGCAGGACAGTACATCTTCGTATTCCCCGAACGCGATGCCGTGCTGGTACTTACAACTGCATCGACTCTCTATCAGCCTTACATGGACCTCATCTGGGAATACTTGCTTCCAATATTGTAATATCTTAAGATATGAAAATGAGATAGAGTTGCCCTCTATCTCATTTTCGTATTCTAATAGCATTCTAATCCTTTATATTCTACTTCGCCTGCAAGCAGAAGTTATAGAGTTCGCACATCGACTGTTTCTTCACTGGTGACGAGAAGACGAGATAGACGGCATGTTTCCCACTAAGATTCTCGATACCAGAAAGTTTGATTGGCACATCCTTTGCCTTGGCTGCAGTGCGAGGAGTGATGTTGAGACTACCAATCTTCTTTCCTCCACGACTTGTCCAAGGACTGTCAATCATCACGTCGATATGTCCATTGATGCCCAATGTCTTCATATTCAAGAGCATACGAGGTGTACGACGGCGGTCAATCTTACTGAAATTAAAATACTTATAACCGAGAATGGAGCCGTCGGTGTTGTTTATCACAGGATTGCAGTTCACCTTCAAGTCATAAACATCACCCTGAGGAATGCCCTCTACATACGTTGCCTCTACGTAAGAACCAGAATAAACGGAACCCGTATTGTCACGATAGACCGGCTCTGGTCCTGTCATATAACAGGCTATAGCAGAAGGATAGCGCTTCTGTGGGTCAAGGCCGTTAATCTCAAAGCCCTCCGAGGTGTACTCACCCTCCGATATCTCCACCTTTCCGCCAGGACCTTCAGTTACCTTAACGGTGATTGGCGCTACCATTGCCTGACGCGAATACTCGTTAACACCCGTCTGACGGTGATAGAATATGTACCATTGTCCGTTTATCTCACAGATGCTTCCGTGCGTGTTTCCCGTAGGATTGGCAGTTGGTATGACCTTGCCTTGTTCGTCAGTGCCACGCGCCCTGCCGTCAATTATAGTCCCGCCGTAGGTGAACGGGCCCAGCGGATGGTCGCTATAGGCGTAAGCCAGGGTATAGTTGGAGTCGTAAAGTCCGAACTCACCATTCTTCGTCCAACGGCTATATATAAGCACATACTTGTCCTTTATCTTGCGCATTGACGATGCCTCGAAGAAGCGGAACACATCATCCTGCTCATTGCTCGGCACAAGGTTCTCTATGCGCTGACCGCCCTTCTTCAGTGTCGCCATCGTGTTCGGGTCGAGTTCGGCTCCCCACGACTGCATGAATCCCCAATAGCCATAGACCCTACCATCGTCATCCACGAACACTCCTGGGTCGAAATAGAGTATTCCCACTGTCTCCTTCGGATTCTCGGGATTCCAGTTGCACACCTCAAACGGTCCGTCTGGACGGTCACTCTTGCACACCATCGTTTGGCGACCTCCCTCCTGATTGTTGGGATAGAGGTAATATGTCTTCTTGCCGTTCTTGTCTGTCGTTACAGTAACATCAGGAGCAAAGAGGATATCGCCTACCCCACCCTCGTTGAGCAATTGTCCACGAGCATCTTTTTTCGACTCGAAGATAATACCATCATAGCGCCACTGCGTCAGATTGTCAACAGATGCCGACCATACGACCTGCTCCCGACCGCAATAATCAGTGCGACGAGAGTCGTGCGAGCCATAGATATACACGCGATACTGCCCTGGATGGTCAGGGTCTTCAAAGACATACGGCTCTCCGTCGGGGATATGTTCCCACAAAGGAAGATAAGGGTTCTGCGCCGTCACATCAACGGCAATCACTGGAAGCATCAGCATGGCGACAATCGCCATTGCCCACTTAAAAACAGAAGGGATGAATAATGGTTTCCTCATAAAATATTATGTTATTAATTTCTTGTTCAGACAGGTCTGGATTTGGTCATTTGGCTTAACAAAAACGCCTCATATTTTATATAACGAGGATAGCAAACGAATATTTTCTTATATGCACACTCTTTTTTTTGCTTTTTTGTTGGAGTTTAAAATAAAAGTAATACCTTTGCCGCCGGATAATAAAAAGAAAAACGTAAGGGCACGACCGACCAATGGTCACTTTGCATGCAAAGAACCCTCGTGAACCCCACGCTCAAAAACTAAATAACACTTTAAACTCAAACAAAATGAAAAGAAGCAAAACATGGATGCTCACCGCCATCCTTTTCTGCGGTGTTGTTACAGGATGTGTGGATAAGACAGGTACAACACAGGCTAATGGCGACGGAAAGACAAACGCCACCGACACTGTTAATTCTCTGCCTGAGTACTCTTATCCGGAACAATCAACTTACATGTCGGCTATCTGCAAATACCTCACCGACTCCATCGGCAAGAACTACTCACAGGGTGACGTGTGCATCCCATGCACATTCATCGTGAAGGCCGACGAGAGTAACCCCGACGATATCCGTGTCTGGGGAGACTACTGGGTATTCAATTACAAACAGGCTGGCGACACTCTGAAAAACGTTTCAGGCGGAGCACATCCAGGATTGTTCCACCTGAAGAAGAGCGGTAACGACTTCATAGTGAATGGTTTCGATGGAGTTGCGGACGGTTCAGACTATAATCCGAGTGCAAAGAAGATCTTTGGCGAGTACTTCAACGACTTCAGCAAGATCAACTCTGACGACAAGGGCCGCAATGAAGCAATTAAAAAGGTGATTTCCGAATATGTCAAGAGAAACAACCTGCCATTCACGTGCTATCAAGACTATGGATGGGATCCGGTGAAACTTGACTAAGCATAAAACAAAACATGGCAAATGACAATGCGAAAGGACATCTTTCGTCATGCAAAAGGTCATCAATTGCCTGACGAAAAGCCATGAGTTATCACCCTATTGGTATCAAATGACCGAACAAAGTTATAACATTGTTCGGTCATTTATATCTACCTGAAAACCAATTGGTTAGTCCATCGGATAGTGAACACCCCACTTCATGCGCAAATCATCCATAAGTTGCATGATGTAAAGAGTCTCCTCATGCGGCATCTCACGCGGTTCCAAGAGTCCTTCGATGAGAGCCTCACGACATGCTACGAACTGATACTCATAGCCTGTTATCTGCTTTGGCACGTGGATATCCTCGACGAACTCACGGTCGTGGGTGTTTACGGTAATCTTTTGCGGGTTGTTGATGTTGTCGATGATGAGATTGCCATCTGTTCCCGCTATCACTCCGATATTGTCACCAACACATGAAGCACTCGACTGGACATTGGCAAGAATACCATCCGCCAGCACCAGACTGATGGCATTGGTAAGGTCCATGCCTGTCTTGCTCTTCACGCACTGACTCTCGATGCTCAGAATGTCGGAAGGGAAGAACATCCTGATGAAGTTCAGGGCATAGACTCCAAGGTCGAGCAGTGCTCCTCCACATAGGTCGGCACGCATAATACGCGGCTTGTCGCCCATAGAATATCCCAAAGTGGCGGTGACGAGGCGCGGTATTCCGATGCGACCGCTGCTGATAAGGTCACGGACTATTGTCACGGCGGGCTGATAGCGTGTCCAGATGGCTTCCGCCAGGAACACTTTCTGCTCATGTGCCACCTTCACTATCTCGGCAGCCTGGCGATGGTTTGCCATGAAAGCCTTCTCCACCAGACAAGGTTTCCCAGCGAGCAGTGCCTCACGCGTCACATCATAATGATGAGAATGTGGCGTGCCGACATAGATGAGGTCGATATCGGGGTCTGCTATCAGCTCTGCATACGACCCGTATGCCTTAGGAATATCCCACTTGCTTGCAAACGCCTCGGCCTTTTCTGATGTTCGCGAACCCACGGCGTATGCCTCACATTGCTGCAGTCCGCCCAGTGTGATGGCAGCCTTCTCTGCTATCCATCCCGTGCCGATAATTCCGACACGCATTATCTGGTCTTGTTTCATAGTCTTTCTAAATTACCAGCTTACAAAATCTTTCACTCGTTTACCACCTTCGGTGTCCAGTTATTGAAGAAACGAAGGACCTTCTCCTTGTCATATCCTTGTCCCTCCTCCAGAAAACTTGAGTCTTGTATGTGTATCACATTACCATCACCATTGAGCACCACGAAAACGGGATACCCGAATCGACCAGCATTATTCAGTCGCTTCATCAATGCTTCTTCCTGTTCTTTCTCTGAAGAAGCACCTCCCGTTTTATGGGGATTATAATTAACATGGATATACACGAAATTCTCGTTGATTAGACTACTTATATCGGTATCGTTGGTAACGAAATCTGCAAAACGCAAGCACCAGGGACACCAGTTGCCACCAACCTGGCACATAACGAACTTCCCCTCTGCCCGAGCCTTGACCACAGCCTTGTCAATCTGCTCCATAGGGTTTATTTCCTCGTCATACACCTTCTTTCTCGTCTGAGCACTCGATTGCAACGAGTATAACACGATGATTAAAGCAACAACAAAAACTTTCATCATTATAGATTTTCGATTGATAATAATTTGACTTCATGTATTTCCCAATGCAAAGATAAACATAATTATCCGAAACACCATAATTTGTCATCGATTTTTGTAATAAAAAATAAACATTGAGGAACAACAGGCAAATGTTACTCAACAATGTTTCATCGCAAAGCGGAGAAAACACACCTTTTGATTGGAAATGACATGTATCAATAATAATGTTAAACTAAAGAAAAACATAGTAAAAAAAGGGGTAAGATTGGATTTTTTATCGTATATTTGCAACCGAAAACATGCTCACAGGGGAAACACATTAATTACTCTAAAATTAGCAGATTCAAACCAAAGCCCCGACGGCATGAGCAAGGCGCTGACTATCAACACTTTGCAATTTCGAATCATTACATGTTGCTGGCGTTCAGTGCAGGTATAGATTGTTATTTTTTTCATACTCCGCATTACTTATTGCGGTGACCCTCTTTTATGTTTATTAGTTTCGTGTTCGCCCCACTTGGTTTTCCTGCTGCATTTCTCACCTTAAAACCAGAAAGCGCAACTACCTCAAGCCTTCAAGCCTGACGAAACTGAAGAATGTGATATTTAGTTATTATGGCAGAGCGTGATGTAGCATATTGGTATCCCATGAGAGTCACATACAATCGTGAGCTCAAGGTCAAAGAACGTCTCGATGCATTGGACATCGAAACATATATACCTATGCGGTACCAGATTGTTGTTCGTGGTGGAAACCGCAGGCGACTGCTTGTTCCTGCCATTCACAACCTCATCTTCGTGCACTCGTCACAAGCAAACATCACCAACCTCAAGATGACCGACCCCACGATGGAGCCTTTACGTTACATCATGCATAAGTCACACGAAGACAAGGACGCACCAGCAACTATCGTACGCGTGCCTGACGCTCAGATGGAAAACTTCATCAAGGCAACAAAGATTGATGACGATAGTCTTGTATATCTTAACTACGAGGAGTATCTCAGCAAACCGGGCAAGCGAGTACTCATCATCGACGGCCCTTTCACTGGAGTGGAGGGAGTTATCAAACGCATCAAGAAAAACCGTCAGGTGGTAGTAGCCATCGACGACCTTGCTGCCGTAATGATCACTGCCGTACCCCGCAGTTACCTGAAGGAGCTTGAAGACAGTAATCGTTGACAAGTAGACGAGTTGACAAGTAAACGAGTTCTTTCTCCACATCGCCATGAAAGCGTCTCCTATGGAGATATAAACCATAAGTAGTAAACCGCAAACTAAAAACAACATGAAAATCGCAGTAGCAGGAACAGGTTATGTCGGATTATCGATAGCGACACTTCTCAGTCAGCATCATCAGGTGACAGCCGTTGATGTAATTCCTGAGAAAGTGGAAATGCTGAACCGCGGCCAGTCTCCCCTACATGATGAATATATAGAGAAATACCTTTCGGATAAGCAGTTGAATCTCACTGCCACTCTTGATGGAGCTTCGGCATATCGTGATGCAGACTTCGTGGTCATTGCTGCGCCAACCAACTACGACCCGATAAAGAATTACTTCGACACAAGTCATGTTGAAGAGGTCATCGACCTCGTACTGTCTGTGAATCCCGATGCGGTAATGGTAATCAAGAGTACCATTCCTGTTGGCTATTGCCGTAGTCTTTATGTGAAGTATGCCACGCTCTTCGAGAAAGAGCCATCACTGAAGGACAAGCATTTCAACCTGCTTTTCTCTCCAGAGTTCCTTCGCGAGAGCAAGGCTTTATACGACAACCTCTACCCTAGCCGCATTATCGTTGGCTATCCCAAGAGAATTGAGAAATACCCCGAGGAAAACGATGCTATCACCCGCATCGCCGATATAGACAAGCTCGAGAAGGCTGCTCATACGTTTGCGTCGCTTCTCGTAGAAGGTGCCATTAAGAAGGATATTCCAACGCTATTCATGGGCATGAAGGAGGCTGAGGCAGTGAAGCTTTTTGCGAACACGTATCTTGCACTTCGTGTAAGCTATTTCAACGAACTCGACACATATGCCGAAGTAAAGGGGCTCGACACACGAAGCATCATCGAAGGCGTCAGCCTCGATCCAAGAATCGGCGACCAGTATAACAACCCATCATTCGGTTATGGCGGCTACTGCCTGCCTAAAGACACCAAGCAACTTCTCGCCAACTACCAAGATGTTCCAGAAAACCTCATTGAGGCAATCGTTGAGAGCAATCGCACCCGCAAAGACTTCATTGCCGACCAAGTGCTGAAACTGGCAGGATACTACGCATACAGCGAGAACAACCAATACGATGTACATCACTCCCCCCAGGGGGAGTCGGAGGGGGCCCCAACCATCGGCGTCTATCGTCTCACCATGAAGTCGAACAGCGACAACTTCCGCCAGTCGAGCATTCAAGGAGTAATGAAGCGCATTAAGGCAAAAGGCGCAACTGTGATTATTTATGAGCCGACCCTTGAAGATGGCACTACGTTCTTTGGCAGCAAGGTGGTGAACGACTTAGAACTGTTCAAGTCACAAAGCAAAGCCATCATCGCTAACCGCTACGACTCAGTCCTTGACGATGTCCAAGACAAGGTATATACAAGAGATCTTTTTAGAAGAGACTGATTAAATATATTTTCAACAAAATGAATAACATTACCGTTACATCCCCACTTCTTCCTGACCTCAACGAGTTCAACGAGATGTTAAAGGAAATCTGGGACAGCAAGTGGATAACCAATAATGGCTCGTTCCACAAACAATTGGAGAAGGCTCTCGCCAAGTACCTGAAAGTTCCATATATTAGTTTGTTCACTAACGGAACACTGCCTCTGCTCACGGCTTTACAGGCATTACGCATCACAGGCGAAGTAATCACCACACCATATAGTTTTGTTGCCACCACCCATAGCATCTGGTGGAATGGATGCCGTCCTGTGTTTGTGGACATCGACCCTGCAACAGGCAACATTGACCCCGATAAGATTGAGGCAGCCATCACACCGAAAACGACTGCTATCATGCCCGTCCATGTGTATGGTAAGCCCTGTGATACGAAACGCATCCAAGAAATTGCTGACAAATATGGCCTGAAAGTTATCTATGATGCCGCCCATGCCTTCGGTGTTGAGGTAAATGGGGAGAGTGTGTTAACTAAAGGAGATATGTCGACACTGTCGTTCCATGCCACTAAAGTTTATAACACATTAGAGGGGGGCGCGCTGATTGTAAAGGATGAAGCCACGAAAAAACGAATCGACTATTTGAAGAACTTCGGCTTTGCCGGAGAAACAGAAGTGGTCGCTCCCGGTATCAACAGCAAGGTGGATGAGGTGCGCAGCGCTTACGGACTGTTAAATTTGAAACAGGTTGATGCTGCCATCGAAGCACGTCATCAAGTTGCAATAAAGTATCGAGAAGCATTAAAGGATGTTCTCGGTATCAGGTTCTTCGACGATATGCCTGGGGTAAAACACAACTATAGCTATTTCCCGATTTTTGTAAACGCTGAAGAATACGGAATGACGCGTGATGAACTCTATTTCAAGATGAAAGAACAGGGAGTGCTTGGCCGTCGTTACTTCTATCCGCTCATCAGTACATTCAGCACTTATCGAAGTTTGCCGAGTTCAACACCCGAAAATCTTCCTGTTGCCACTAAAATGGCCAACGAGGTTATCTGTTTACCTATGCATCATGCATTAAGTGACAAAGATATTCAAAGAACACTTAATTTGATTGCCAAATAATGAAACATCTAATAATTATAGGCGCCAGAGGTTTTGGAAGGGAAGTCTTCTATTTGGCTCAGCATTCAAAAGGATATGGAGATATTTTCGATATAAAAGGGTATCTTGATGACAAAAATGATGCTTTAGAAGGCTATGCTGGCTATCCTCCTATTATAAACTCTGTTGAAAATTATACGGTTGAAGAGGATGATGTCTTTGTTTGTGCACTTGGCGATGTTAATTACAAGAAAAAATATGTTTCTATTATTATAGAAAATGGTGGTGAATTCATATCTCTTATTCACGAATCTGCTTACATTCTTCCTTCTGCCAGAATTGGCAAAGGATGTTTAATTTTCCACAATGCCCAGATTTCTGCTGATGTGGAGATATCAGATTTCGTTACCATACAACCTTCTGTTTTTCTGGGACATGATGCAAAAATTGGAAAATGGTCACATCTGAATACAGGGAGTATTTGTAATGGTTTTGTCGAAATAGGCGAAATGGCTACAATACATACATACGCAGTTATTTCCCCAAGGAAAAAAATAGGGCATGGTTGTACTGTTGGTGCTTGTAGTTTTGTTACAAGGAGTATTAAGGATGGCATTACCGTAATGGGTAATCCTGCTAGAAAGTTAATATAATTATGCTGAACTGTTTTAAATTTCATCATATAGGAGTAGCCGTGAAAGATATCAATAAGACGGCTGCCATTTATGAGGCTGGCGGCTATACTGTCTCTAACACTATTTTAGATCCTATTCAGAATGTAAATATCTGCTGGCTAACCAAAGAAGGAATGCCAACGGTGGAACTTTTGGAACCTATAAATGAGACATCTCCTGTTTGCAAAACACTTGAGAAAAACGGTGTTACACCTTATCATACTTGCTATACTGTTGATAACATTGATGAGGCTGTTGCCGAATTACGCAAGATGAAATATGTGGTGGTGAGCAAACCTGTGGAGGCTGTTGCCATACATAACTGCAAGGTCTGTTTCTTATACAACAAAAATATAGGTCTTATAGAATTAGTTGAAACACAAGCAATAATTTAAAATAGAAAAATGAATATATTTGTCTTTAGAAATAACACTGTTGAACGTTTTTTCGGAAAGGAATATCATTTCTCTGGTTATGATGACATCAGTGTAGTACCTCAAGATGCTGACAGTTATGTTTGGTGGTATCAAGTGCCTATCAAGTATGAACAGAATGTGCTGGCAGAGGAAATTCGCGGATATATCCATAAATTGAACTTCGTTCTTCAACAATTAGATGTAAAGAAAACCTTCGTTGCTTTAACGATGGACACCCTCTATGCTGTTCCTTTTTCTGACGATGATCATAGGTTGCAGCAAGCGATAGACAATTATAATACCGTCCTCTACGAGGTAGAACAGACTTACTCTAATGTGAAGGTGATTGATGTCCGTGAGTTCAATCGTAGTTATTCTGCTAATGAACTAATGGACTGGAAGTTCTACTTCATCTCACAAATGGGTATGAACCCGAAACTGAACAAAGAATTCATGGCATGGTTTGAACGAAAAATGGAAAGTATCGCCTTTAAGAGGAAAAAATGTCTGGCACTTGATTTGGACAACACGCTTTGGGGTGGAATTCTTGGAGAGGACGGTATTGAAGGCATTCAAATTGGCGGCGATTATCCTGGTAAAGCCTTTTTATATTGGCAGGAGGCTTTATTGCAACTGAGTAAAAGTGGTGTGATACTGGCCATCTGTTCAAAGAATAATGAACAAGACGTACTGGAAGCATGGGAGAAAAATCCTTATATGGTATTAAGAAAAGATTCTTTCTGCGCTTGGCGTATCAATTGGACAGATAAAGCTACAAACCTCAAAGAATTGGCAGAAGAACTGAATATCGGGTTAGACAGTTTTGTTTTTGTAGATGACAATCCAACAGAACGGGAACTGATCCGACAGATATTGCCTATGGTTGCCGTTCCCGAATTTCCTGAACAACCCTATATGCTGCCTATGTTTTTCAAGCATTTGGTGGAAGACTATTTCAAGGTTTATAGCATAACAGATGAAGACCGTAAAAAAACAGAACATTACAAAGCTAATGCCAAAAGGGCCCAAGCACTGAAAAGTTTTGCCGATATAGACACGTTTTTGGAAAGTCTCGACATCCAAATAACCATTGAAGCGGCCAACAAATTCAACATTCAGCGCATCGCTCAAATGACACAAAAGACCAATCAGTTCAACCTCACAACCAAGCGATATACTGATGCCGATATTCTAAGATTCATTGAACATGGCTGGAAAATCTGGTGTATCTGCGTAGCTGATAAATTTGGTGACAACGGTATCACGGGATGTCTAATGGTGAATGGAACAGAGATAGATACTTTTCTTCTTAGTTGCCGCATTCTTGGAAAAGGGATTGAATTTGCTTTTGCCAAGAGAGTAATGGTTATTTTGAGAAACAACGGAACCTCTGAGTTGAGGGCTAAATATCTGCCCACAGTTAAGAATTCTCAAGTAAAGGACTTTTATGAAAAATGTGGATTTACACTCACGGATGAGCATGAAGACGGAAGTAAGGATTATGCCATCGACCTTTTAACAGCCGATTTGTCAATTAAAGATATATATAATATAACAATCAAATAAATTATTATGGAAGAAAAAATCTTAGAAATAATGCGTATTGTATTTGAAACAAATGACGTCAATGTAAACAGCACACAAGAGAACTGTTCTGCATGGGATTCTATGGCTCAGTTAAATTTGGCACTAGAATTAGAAGAAGAATTAGGTATTTCTCTTGAGCCTGAAGAAATTAGTAAGATGAAATCATTTGATGAAATTAAGAATATTGTAGAAAAAAAACTTTAAGGCATGACTGAGATTGAAAGAATTATTAATAAGGGTATAGTAACAAGTGATTTCTTAAAAGAAGAAGTTCGCTGTGGATATACAGTAAGCGTTCAAAATAAGGAACTTTGGGCTATTGAACTAGACCTATTACATGAATTTGACCGTGTATGTAAGAAATATGGGTTGAAATATTTCTTTGTATATGGTTCGCTGTTGGGAGCTGTCAGACACCAAGGATTCATACCTTGGGATGATGATATGGATGTCGCTCTTTTTAGGAAAGATTTCAACAAACTTACAGAAGTAGCAGAAAAGGAATTTTGCCATCCCTATTTTTTTCAGAATGCTCATACAGACCCTGGTTCTTGTTTTTCAATGGCTCGCCTAAGAAATTCCGAAACAACAGCTATTATTGAGGCCTTCAGATATGAGAAGTTTAATCAAGGGATTGTTCTTGATATTTTCCCTATTGATAATGTTAATTTGTCTGTACAAGATGAACGAGCAACCCGGATAAAAGAGTATACAATGAATGGTTCAGCATTTATGCGTAGAAACAATCCCAATCTTACAGACCACGATAAATATATACTAAAAAACTTCAAGGGGATAGATCCCATCCAAAATTATGATGAATTACAGGATCTCTGTTCAGAATTTAATGATATTGAAACTGAATATGTAGGAACAAGAAATGTTACAACATATCCATGGCAGAAAATGGTTTTTAAAAAAGAGGATTTTTCATCTGTAAAGTGGGCGGAATTTGAAAATACAAAAGTACCTATCCCATGCGGGTATGATAGAATCCTAAAAACGACATATGGTGATTACATGAAATTTCCTCCCATATCAGAAAGAGGTACTTGGCACACAAAAACCACCTTTTATGATCCAGAAAAGTCTTTCAAAGATTATCTTTATTAGTGATGATAATAGTCATTTACTCTATTTACCTATGAGCGTTTTAATGAAATTTTCAAGGTTAAAGGAGAGGTCCATATTAAGTGCCGTATAGGACAACTTTGCAGTGTAGACGCTTTACTTTCGTAATGTTATGGATATTACATGGAACTTCCAACCTGTAGAAAAGAGACATATTCACATTTCTCGTTTTAGGTTTTCTTAATCATAATCTAATATAATCGTTTTTGTGTCAGGTAAAAAGATTTTTCATAAGGAAAACAAGGAGAACTAGAAAATATTTTATTTATTAATTATTTATCTTTAGAATTTTAAAATCGGTTTATTATGACAGAGTGTGAAAGGTTAATAAATGAAGGCTTATTCCACAAGGATTTCTTAAATGAAGAAGTTAGAGATGATTTCAAAATTGATTCCAAAAGGAAGAAAATTTGGATGGTTACTCTCGATTTGTTAATCAAATTTGATCAAGTATGCCGTAAACATGGGTTAAGGTATTATTTGTTTTATGGCTCGTTGTTAGGAGCTATTAGGCATAAGGGTTTTATACCCTGGGATGATGATATTGATGTGCTTATGCCCAGAAAGGATGTAGAGAAGTTAATACTTCTTGGAGATGAATTTACCCCCCCCTATTATTTGATGTCCCCATATACCGAAGAGGGTTTTTTCTATTCCTTTCCCAAATTATGCAATGCTAATACAACATGCTTTACCAAGGTTTTTGCATATCAGCCATATCATCAGGGAATTAATCTGGATATCTTTGTGATGGATAATGTTGTTCCTTCTGATTTTTTAGAAGATTATGAAAGAATAGGAATGTTAGCTTATGAGAACTCTACATATATGAGAAAATCATATCCATACCTCAATGATAAAGACCTAGAGCGTGTAAAAAAACACAGTGGACGAGCCCCCTTAGAAGTATATGAAGAAATCCAAAATATTGCCAAAAAACACATAAATGATGCTACAGGTTGGGTTTCTGCAGAAACAATTACTGCTTACAATGCAAAAAAAAATTTATTCCCATCTAAATGGTTTGAGGAGTCTGTTGATGTTGACTTTGAGGGCTTTAAATTTTTTGCCCCAAAACATTATGAGGAAATTCTGGAAACAATTTATGGCGATTGGGAAAAGTTTCCACCAATTGAGGAAAGAGGAAAATGGCATAGCTATGCAAACATAGATGCGGATGTCCCCTATAAAGAATTTAAAAAACGTTATCAGAGTTTTTTATAAATATCGTTCCGTGGAAATGACAAAAAGAATTATTGGTGTCAGATTTAAATTGAACTAAGCTATAGAGGGCCTATGCCTGTTCAAAGGCATTTTCAAATGAATATCAATCAATTCTGTTTTTTATTGGCCAGCAATAACTATTAATCAAATAATTATTATATGTGTAAAATGCAGAATATACAAACCACAGGTGGCTTATTTACAGATGTAATACGTCGGCTAATTCTCTCAAACATTACAAAGGTCTTCTCGTGTAAAGAAGAAGATGTGGAAGAATTAATTTCTGTTCAAGCTGGTATGACTAATATTGTATTATCCTTTAGGCTGAACGGAGGTAAATTCATCTATCGCCACCCTGGTCTTGGCTCAGAAATAATAGTGGAACGAGGTCGTGAAACCATTATACAAATGTATTTTTCTTAAATGATGATAGCCAAAAATAACAACTGAAAACAAGAGCATACATATATGAATAATACGGATACAATTCAAACGACAGGAGGGATTTTGCATCCAAAAGATATTGATTTTATCAATAATTGTATTTGCGATGTCTTCAACTGTGACTCTTCTCAAATCGCAGAATTACAACCACTTCAGAAGGGGCTCTCAAATTCTGTGCTATCGTTTAGGTACAATGGCGGAAAATACGTCTTCCGTTATCCTGGTCTCGGTTCAGAAATACTAATTGACCGAGGAAGAGAGTCCATCGTACAGAAAATGATAGAAGATGCAGGTGTTGACACCTCGTTGGTAGCCATGAGTGTTAGGTATGGTTGGAGAATTTCTCGTTTTGTTGAAAGCCGTCCTTTCAAATACCACGATGTAAACGATATGGTAAGAGGCATTATTCAACTGAGAAAACTGCACGCTGTTAAACCAAAGGTTAGATGGGAGTTCGACATAAAGGAGAAATGGGAATCTATCCGTGATATGACACCGGATGACAAATATGGTGTGAACTTTCCCGAGTTTCCTGATTTCAATGAAATCAAAGAACGTATCTATAAACTATACGATTTGGCAAAAACCGATGGCATAAGGAAATGTCTTACACATGGTGATTGCCGCGATGAAAATTTCCTAATAAATGACCATGAAATTCATCTTATCGACTGGGAATATGCAGGATTTGGTGACCCGGGGTTTGATATTGGAACTTATGTTTGCGGTGGCGATCATTCAGAAGAAGAAGTAGATAGAATACTGTTTACATATTTTGGAAGGAAACCGACTAAAAAGGAGAAACGCCACTTTTATGCTTATATATCCATTTCCGGATTCTTCTATATGCACTGGACAATGTATAAAGAATCACAAGGACAAATTATCGGTTACCTAAAACCTTTGTGGTACCATTTTGCAAAGGAGTATAGCAAGAAAGCCTTACCATTGTATAACGAATAAAAGACGTAAATATGACATACATTATTTTATCTGCAGGAAAGGGAACCAAACTGCAACCATTAACGTTGAACCATCCGAAGTCACTGTATAAACTGGATGACAAAACCACCATTTTACAGCGTCTTGTTCGAATGATAAGAAGATATGATGCAGAAGCAGAGATCGTTGTTGTTGTCGGTTATATGTATAAACAAATACAACAAGAGTTAGAAGATGACAACGTGAAGTTTGTGCATAATCCATTCTATTCATCTACCAGTTCCATGGGCTCACTATGGTTTGCCAAGGATTACTTACAAAGCGAAAATGTAACAATTATCAATGGTGACATTGTTGCAAGTGATTATTTATTAAAAGACATTGTTTGTAAGCATACCGATTATCCTTGCGTTCTACTTGATAGCACCCACAAAGATATTAATAAGTACAATGTACAAGTACAAGGCGATATGGTTTGTGTAATGAGCAAGAATCTTACAGATTATTTTGGTAATTATGCCAGTATTACCAAACTCGATGCAGTATCTTCCCGATTCCTGCTTGAACAACTTGTTCAAATGGTAAACGAAGAAATGTATAGCCTATTCTACGAAGATGCTTTAGTACAGATGATTTTTGAAAACAACTTTGAACTATATTATACAGATATCAAGGATTACAAATGGACTGAGGTGGACAGTGTTGATGACTTGCTGAAAGCCCGCCAAATACAACAGGAAAGCGAATAATGAATTACGTTATTATCATTGCAGGAGGTGTAGGAAGCCGTTTGGGAGCCTCTGTCCCCAAACAGTTTGTAGAGGTGTTGGGTAAACCTGTTATAGCTTATACAATGGAACATTTCCAAAACCATCCAGACGTTGATGGTATTGAGTTAGTTTGTGTGGATGGCTTTCAGGACCATTTAATGGGAATTGCAGAACGGTATGGAATTACAAAAGTCATCAAGACAGTAAAAGGTGGTTCTGAGTATGAACGTTCTATCATGAATGGAGTTGCTGGCCTTGAAGGTATAGCAAAACAAGATGATGTTGTTATGATTCATTGGGCTGCATCTCCTTTCCTATCAGAAGAAATCATCACAGACAACATTCGTGTTTGCAAAGAAAAGGGTAACGCCATCTCAGCAAGTTACTCTTATCTTCTTTATGGCACCAATGATGGTGATTGCGCTAAAAAATCTATAAACAGAGAAACTTTTATGACGTTATCCGCTCCCCAAAGTTTCCTATACAAAGTTATAACAGACATATACAAGCAAGTGGAAGAGAAGAATATGTTTGACTATGTAGAGGCGCATACACCAGCTTTTATGGCAGAGTTGGGAATACCCATCTATTTCTCTAAAGGTAGTCATGCGAATATCAAGATAACCACAAAGGAGGATATAGACCTTTTTTTAGGATATCTGCTTGCAAAACAATATAAAGAAGAACATAAAGGATAAGGAGTCTTAATTCATTATTTTTTAGACAGTATTATGCATAACAATAGTAATTATCCCATAGTTGTCATACGATGTTGGACCTTTAACCATGGACCATATATCAAGGAATGCCTTGACGGTATTGTAATGCAAAAGACAGATTTCCCTTTTGCCGCTGTTGTTGTAGATGATGCCTCTACAGATAACGAACTTGATATTTTATGGGACTTTATCAAAAATGAGCTTGATCCATCAACTGTCCAAAGAGATGAAACCGAAGATTATATAAGAGTCATTGCAACACATAAGACAAACAGCAATTGCATGTTTGTTTTCATGTTATTAAAGTACAACCATTATAGTATTAAGAAAAACAAAAGACCATACCTAAAAGACTGGGAAGGTAATGCTAAATATATTGCAGCTTGTGAAGGTGACGATTATTGGATAGACCCACTTAAACTTCAAAAACAAGTGGATTATCTAGAATCGCACCCAGATTTCACGATGACGTGTCATCGTATACAGTGTTATTCCCAAACAAGCCAAAAGATAATAAGAGAAGAGTATTGTTATAATAAGAGTCGCAAAATCAAGACTAAAGACATTATCTATCGTACAGGTTTTTTTATTCCGACATGTAGCATCGTTTTTAGAAGAAGCGTATTGGATAACTATCCCGAGTATTGCTCAAAGTGCATGGTTGGCGACTATCCTTTACAGATAATGTGTGCAATGAAAGGAAACACATATTACTTTAATGAAGTGATGGGTGTTTATAGAGTTGATAATGGTAGTTCGTGGACAGGAAGCCAAGATTGGTGTGTATACTCTGAACGCAGGGTTAAAGTGATACGTTCTCAAATTAACATGTTCAGAGGGTTCGCAAAGGATTATCCAAAATGGAGAAAGTATTTCCACAATAAAGAAGTTGACCAAATCTTGAGACATATCCCATGTAAAAAAGGAACGCCAGTAGAAGACCAAAAGAAATATTTCGCTGCTTTCTCTGAAGAGATAAATAATTTGTCATTATTCGAGAAAATAGACATGAAAATTCGGATGAGTACTTATTATTCTTTCAAGACATTATACTTTAAATACATTTTGAGCAAATACTCAAGAAAATATATGTGGTATTAATAGAATTCCTGTCGTAAAAACAGATTTATTACAATTTTGCCAAAGGTTTCTATAATAATTCCAATATATAACACAGAGAAAAGGCTCAATGCCTGTCTTGATAGCATCATAGCACAGTCATTCTCTGACTATGAGGCTATTCTCGTGGATGATGGAAGCACTGACGGCAGTAGACGTATCTGTGAAGAGTATGCCGCGAAAGATAGTCGTTTTGTTGTTGTCCACAAGGATAATGAAGGTTTTGCTTCAGCAAGAATTACTGGATTTGAGCATAGCAAAGGAGATTATATTACATTTATCGATTCGGATGATATTGTTAACTCACTTTATCTTAAGAAACTTTATAATACTATTATTGAAAAGGATGCAGACATCACTTGTTGTCAAGCAATAAGAGTATATGATAACAAAATAGTTGAAGAAACTCATTCTATATTAGGAACGTTCGACAAAGTTGGCATTCGACATTTCCTTAAACAAAACTATCTGCATGACACACGTAACAATAAAACAGGTTTGCCTCTCTATTTATGGGGGAAATTATATAAAAAAGAATTCTTGGGAGATGGGTTACGTGCAGGCCTTGGGTTGAAATTAGGTGAAGATCAAATTAGTCTGTTCTATATGCTTCTTCGAATTAATAGAATCTCAATTATACAAGATTACCTTTACGAGTATATTTTTCATGAAGGACAAATCACAGCCAAGTATAAATCAGATTTTTGGGACAACAAGTTAGAGGTGTTTCGGAGATATCAAGGATTAGACAATGAGAATTTATTGGTTGACCAATTACCGCTAAGAATGTGGCGTGTTTTAATAAATGGTATTGAAGGAAAGATGTTAAACATGTTATCATCTTATAGTAGATTTAAGGAAATGGTTGTTCCTGTAATAGAAGACGACACCTTTCGGTGCTTATTTAATAAGAAGATGCTTCCTCATGGATTTAAGAAAAATATCAAGTTTTGGATTCTAAAGTATAAACTCTTCCACATATATTATACTTTTTTCATTCGTCATTATTATAACAAAATTAAATAATAACTTAGTTACAATACATTTGGGATTTGAGTGATGAATAATTTGAAGATATTGTTATTTTCCCTTGAAAACATTGACAATGTTGGAGAAGAACTGTTACGTGTTAATACAGAATTTTTACTGCACAGCATTTCCCCTGAATGTATTATAAAACAATCACAGTTTAAACCTGAAGTTTTCGATGAAAAATCATACCGATTATTATTCAGACTAGGTCATTATATTAAAAGAGTTTCACACTATTTAAACGGGAACTTGTCTTATAGAGTTAGGAATTTATCTTATATTGTCAAATACAATAGATATTTCTCTAAACAAATAAAGAATTGCGATAAGGTTATCACCTCCGTAGGGATGTTTAAATACAGTACTCAAGATTTCAGTTATATTTATCACTTAATTGCAAAGATTTGTCAAAAATACCACAAACCATTGATGTTTAGTGCTCCAAGTATAGAAGCTTTTAATCCCAGCGATTGGAGAAGCAAACAACTTGTTAAAACAGCAAACATTCCTTCTGTAAAAATAATCACGACAAGAGATGGTATTGAAGGGGTAAACCTAATAAAAAAATATTATTTAAATAGCAATCGGTTTATATATGATAATGTCGCTGACCCAGCTCTATGGATTCCCGAATGTTACAACATAAACAGGAACCGTGTCTTGAACACTACTCCATTTATAGGTATCAACGTCATACGAAAAGGCATATTTGCTGATTACAATAAATCTTTCACAGATGATGAACTCATAAATATATATGTTGAACTCATCAAACTATTAGATAAAAAAGGATGGAAATGGGCAGTCTATACAAATGGAATGCCACAAGACATTGCTGTGATTGAAGAATTACATTCCATTCTAGATTTTTCGGAAGACCACATCCTAAATCCACCAAAGAACGCAAAAGGTTTCGTCGAAATGATTAATGGATTTGATGCGATTTTCGGTTCCCGCTTGCATAGCTGCATTACAGCAGTATCACTTGGTGTTCCTGTGGTCGGTTTTATTTGGGACAACAAGTTGAAGTATTTTTCAGAAAATATAAAAAGACCATCATTCTTTTTTGAGCCTAAAGACATGTCTGCAGATATTATCGTAAATGCATTAGAAGAGGCGATGACATCAGAATATGATTTCAAGACCATTCATTACCTTAAAGAAAAAACCCTATCATCAATATGTCTGTTTCTTAACAATAATTAAAAGACCCTTTAGTAAGATCTTCCAAATTGACAAATAACGATATGGCAAACGGACTTCTCATTTGCACTGGTACAGGTAAAAATAAAAATATTGGTGATTACATCCAAAGCCTTGCTCAAAAACAGTTCCTCAACAAAATAGATTGTTATGTTGAGAGAGAAAAACTGGACGAGTTTGTATACAAAGAAAAGGTGAATGTTATCATGAATGGTTGGTTTATGCACCATCCCACCAAATTTCCTCCGTCAGAATGGATTAATCCTCTTTTTGTATCATTTCATATCGTCCCTCGCAACGCCAATAAAATGTTAACTCCAAAAGCGATAGAATATCTAAAACATTATCAACCCATCGGCACTCGTGATACTGGCACATGTGATTTATTGAAAAAACATGGGGTTGATTGTTATTTCTCTGGCTGCCTATCTTTGACATTGGGGTTGCATTATCATTCTGAAGAGAAAAGCGGGAAGGTCTATTTCGTTGACCCTTATTATGAGTTCGGCAATGGTGAGGGCCACCATTTTTTGTCGCAATTGTTATCTGCTTTCTGCAATTATTTGCGGCACCGAAAGAAAATAAACAAACTCAGCAAAAAGTTCGTTTGTGAGTTCTCCTCACGCTTGTCCAGATATTCGACAAAATGGGAGAAAAGGTTAATGACGGCATCATTCTACCGTTATTATTCTACCTTGTTCTCTGATGATGTTCTCTTCCAGGCGGAATATATCACCCATAAAGTAAAACAGAGTCTTTTCAAAGATGATGATGAAAAGTTACAATATGCAGAAGAATTGTTGATGAAATATGCAAAGGCAAATTATGTGGTCACCTCACGCATACATTGTGCTCTCCCATGCGTAGGTATTGAAACGCCTGTACTTTTTGTCACATCCTCTAAATTGGAGGGTGATTCTTTTAGGAGTGCGGGCCGTTTTGGTGGTGTTATCGATTTCTTCCATGTTCTACGATGGACATCAAAAGGTCTTGTGAATTGCTCTTCTTTACCTCAATCGCTGACAAACAAGTTTTCTACAGACACACCGTTTGCCAATAAAAAAAATTACCTGAAGTATAAAGAAGAACTTATCAAACGCGTGAATTCCTTTTTAAGAGATGGGAAATAGCACCATACTATCAAACAACAGAATAATTTGGATTGACTATGCAAAGTCTTTGGACTTTTGTTGGTCATTCTTGCCCATCTATATAGTAGTGAGGGACTTGATTCAAGCAATGTTGTTAGAACATCTACAGGCTTGTTTTTCTATTATTTCTTGGTCTCTTTATTTATCTATGCCTTATGCGTGTCCATTTACTATTTAACTCTAAAAATATTTCCTGTTATATGGGGAAAACTATAAATAATAATACAACCTTATGAATATAGCCGTTATATTTGCTGGTGGTTCGGGAAAGCGGATGAACTCCGTGGCCCGTCCTAAGCAGTTCTTAGAACTGAATGGAAAACCTGTCATTATATATACACTGGAATTGTTTGACAATCACCCTGACATCGATGCCATATGTGTGGTCTGCATTGAGCCATGGATTCCATTCTTGAAAAAACAACTCAAGAAATTCGAGATTACTAAAGTTGTGGAGATTGTGTCTGGTGGCGAGACAGGACAGGACAGCATTTATAATGGACTATGTGCAGCCAACCGCTGGAATGCCCTTCATGGAGATGACGCCGTGGTGCTTATTCACGACGGGGTGCGACCTCTTATAACGGAACAGACAATCACAGACAACATCGTTACCGCACGCAAGCATGGGAACTGCATCACCTGCATCCCCGCCACAGAAACGTTCGTGGTAAAGCAAGAGGATGGCAACCTTCAGATTCCGTCACGTGCAGACTCACTGATAGCCCGTGCGCCTCAGAGTTTCAAGTTAAACGACATACTGGCTGCCCACGAACAAGCAAGGAAGGACAATTGTCATGATTTTATCGACTCATGCACGATGATGAGCCATTATGGTCATAAGATGCATACCATCATTGGACCAATGGAGAACATCAAGATAACAACACCTACAGATTTCTACATATTCAGAGCAATGGTGGAGGTACATGAAAATCAGCAAATATTTGGATTTTAGTTATGTACATGGAAATAAACAATAATGCCCTTAAAGAGATGACACTCGAGGAGGTTCAGTCTCTACAGTTGGTGATGATGAGCAAAATACATGAGTTTTGTGTCAACAGAGATATAAGATATTCATTAGGAGGAGGCACCTTGCTGGGGGCTGTGCGACATAAAGGTTATATACCATGGGATGATGATATTGATATCATGCTTCCGAGACCCGATTACGATCGTTTCATAAACGAATTTGTAGGGTATGATAGCGACCTTGACGTTCAAAATTATAACATGGACCCCACATATCCTTGGTCGTGGACCCGTGTGTGTAACAACAAGACCATACTTTATTCACAACATGCCATTGGTGGCATATTCATCGACGTGTTCCCCGTTGACGGTTTACCCGAGGAGAAATACATGGAAGAATACCACAAGAAAGTGTTGAACTTAAAAAAACATGTAGCATACACAAACAAATTCAATGAGGATCGCATTGAGCGTAATTCTATTGTTAGACTTATAAAAAAAACAATAAAGGGCGTTCTGTATCTCGGACACCAGACGGCAATCAACAGGCTTGAGAAACAACTACGTTCCTATCCTTTCGAAACATCAAAATATGCAGGAGCAATTATCGGAATGTATGGTCCGAAAGAACAAATGGATGCGGAAGTATTTAAAAAATATATTACGCTTCCTTTTGAGGAATACAGATTCATGTGCATTGCCGACTACGATGCTTATCTGACAAAGCACTATGGCGATTATATGCAATTACCACCTATTGAGAAACAAGTCACTCATCATAGGTTCAAGACATATTGGAAACCGTAAACGTATAACAAAACTATACATTAAAGGATGAGAAAGATGATTTTATTTCCTGTATTATTGTTTTTGCTGATTTCTTGTGGTGGTGATAACGATTATGTTGAAGACATTAACACCTTATACGAAGAAACCACAAAGATTGTTTATGACACAATCTTTCATACGCGGATTGACTCTGCAGGAAATGAAATCGTCGATACAATTATCACGCCGCACACAGAGAGCGTAAGAAACGACCTGAACATTGTAGTGGACAGCATGGTTTACCAATTCGTCGTACAAGGACCAGGTTCAATGCAAGGTGCAGACTGCTATAAGAATAAACTCTTCCAGTTCTGCAACGGCTTTCACTGGGGATCATGTTACGATATGTCTAACGGAAAACGATTGGCATTATTCAAGTTCGCAGGGGGACCCGAGGGAGCAAGTTATCACTGCAATAATGCCGATTTCAGCAACTATTTTTATTCTGAAGAGGACGAACTGCCACTTATTTATGTCAGTCAATCGGGACCGAAACACGTTTCTGTGTGCAGATTAATACGCACGCAGAAGTCATACGACCTGGAGATTGTTCAGACCATTGTCCTCAAAGATTTATATAGTCCAGATGCTGTGATTGACAAGGAAAACGGATATATTTATGGCTATGTATATTATAATGACAAGAGACTTCGTCTTTATAAATACAAGATACCTGATTATACCATTTCCGAAGAGGTCGTGTTGACAAATGACGAATTATTAGAGATATTAGACCTGGGACATGTTACTTATCGCCAAGGAGCCACTATAAAGGACGGATTATTATATATGGTGGAAGGCGTCCCAAGTTGGGGCACAGATATTTATTTAAGGATTGTAAATACAAAGAACGGCTCGTATTCAAGGATTAGCCTTACAAAAGCATGTGGCTTTTATCAAGAAGCCGAAGACATCTTCTTTTACAATGGAGAATTATATTGTGCTACCAATTACGGCAATGGTGTATATAAGATTTATTTAAGATTTAATTAATTCAAATATAGCTTATAGCTTAGCATTAACTCAGATTAAACTTAAACCTGTAAGCAGTAAGCTTATAAGCAGTAAACATTTTTAATAGGATAGGATAACGTAAAATGGCAGATAGATTAAAAGAGAAAACTGCAAAAGGCTTGTTTTGGAGCGGAGTCCAAAATTTCTCTGTACAAGGTATTGAGTTTGTGCTCATGCTCTTCATGGCTCGACTGTTGGGACCAAAGGAATATGGAACCATTGGCCTTCTCAGTGTATTTATGGCAATCTCCCATATCTTTATTCGTAGCGGTTTTGGAAGCGGATTGATAAGGAAGAAGGATAGGACTCATGAGGACTTATGCACTGTTTTCTATTTTAACATCGGAATGAGTCTTATATGCTATTTGATACTATTCATAATAGCACCTTTTGTAGCGGATTTCTATAATATTCCTGTTCTCTCTCCTATATTGAGAGTGATAGGTATCACCTTAATAATAGGCGCCTTTAACACTGTACAGGTAGCTGTATTCAACTTTACCATTAATTTTAAAGTTCAGGCAAAGATATCAATAGTTCAAACCATAGTAGGTGGTTTCTCGGGGTTGCTTTTGGCATATCTTGGCTATGGTGTGTGGGCTCTTGTTTGGCAAAAGGTTATTACAAGTATTATCGCATGTGTCATGTGCTGGACACATGCGAAATGGAAACCCACATGGGCATTCTCAACACAATCGTTCAAGGAATTTTTCAACTACGGATATAAACTCGTTCTCACAGGACTGATAAGCACTCTATACAACAACGTTTATCCTGTCATAGTAGGAAAGTTCTTTACCGCTGACATATTAGGACACTCGAGCCGTGCCAGCCATTGGGCTTCGTTCCCTTCATCTAACCTTACCATTATCCTAAAAAACGTCACTTTTGCTTCTTTGGCAAAAATTCAGGATGAAGACATCAGACTTGAAAGAGCATACAGGAAGATGATACGCACTTCTACTTTTGTCATTTTCCCATCGATGTTCGGATTGGGAGCAGTATCAGCGCCATTGATGTATGTAGTGCTTGGTCCGAAATGGGGACTCTGCGCCCAGATTCTCCCCATCTTTTGTTTCACCTATATGTTGCAACCGATTCACTCACTGAACCGTAATCTCCTTTTGGTAAAAGGGCGTTCCGACCTTACACTTAGGTTGTCGATTATACAGAAAGCAGTTGGACTGACTCTTATGATTGCCGCTGTACCATATGGCGTATTCGCCATATTCTATGCCGGATGTATATGCTCTGTGCTTATGTTGTTTATGAACACCTATTACACTGGAAAATTCATCAATGTGGGATTTTGGAAGCAAATGAAAGACGTCACTCCAACGACCTTAATTTGTACCGCCATGTATATCTGCGTTAAACTAACTATGGTTGTGATACCAAACGTATACATTCAGTTGGTGGTGAGCATATTAGTAGGAATAGGCGTATATGTCGGTTTGGCAAAACTATTCAAATTTGAGGAACTGGGAGAGGTGTGGTCTATGTATAAGGAAATGAGAAAACAAAGAAAGAATAAATAGTATGATTAATATCAGTAAATTCATCTCGCAATATGTTACGGAACGTCCTTGTAGCATGTTCATTCCTGACATTGAGGCGAACAAGGAAACCTTGACAAAGGAAATAGAGAGAAAGAAAGTATGTGTCATTGGCGGCGCAGGGTCTATAGGCTCTTCTTTCATCAAAGCAGTTTTACGCTATAAGCCAAAAAGCGTCGTTGTAGTTGATCTTAACGAGAACGGACTGGCAGAACTGGTACGTGATGTGCGTAGTACATATGGATTGTACGTTCCTGATGAGTTCCGTTGCTATACGCTCAACTTTGCAGACCCTATTTTCGAGCGGATTTTCCGAGAGGAGAAAGGTTTCGACATCGTGGCAAACTTCTCTGCCCACAAGCATGTGCGCTCGGAGAAAGACCGATACAGTGTACAGGCACTCATTGAGAACAACGACATAAAGGCGAAGAAACTGATGGACCTGTTGACGGTATATCCACCAAAACATTTCTTCTGCGTAAGTACCGACAAGGCAGCCAACCCAGTCAACATCATGGGAGCGTCAAAGCGTATCATGGAAGATTTGGTGATGGCATATAACAAATACTTCAAGGTGACCACCGCACGTTTTGCCAATGTAGCATTCAGCAATGGGTCATTACCCGACGGATGGCTCCACAGACTGCAGAAACAACAACCACTGGCAGCCCCCTCTGATGTCAAGAGATATTTCGTGTCACCTGAGGAGTCGGGGCAGATATGTATGCTCGCCTGTATTTTAGGACGTGCTGGAGAAGTGTTCTTCCCCAAACTTGGAGAAGACCAGATGCGCACTTTCAGCAGTATATGCGATGACTTCATCACTGCCAATGGTTTAGAGAAAGACCCCTGCTCCACTGATGAAGAAGCAAAACAGAAAGCGGCCGAATTGGAATGGAACGATAAACCGTCAGCGGTAAGCGGTAAACTACCAAAATATCCTGCGGTATATTTTGGCTCCGATACCACTGGCGAGAAAGCCTACGAAGAGTTCTATGTTACTGGAGAGAAAATCGACATGGAACGCTTTGCATCATTAGGCGTAGTAGAACAGACCGTACGACATAACATGGAAGAGGTAAACGCCTTTTTCGAAAAGTTGGAATCCACATTCCAAAAGGAAGACTTCACTAAGGCGCAGATCGTAGATGCCATTAAAGAATTCATCCCCAATTTCGAGCACGAGGAGAAGGGGAAGAATCTGGACCAGAAGATGTAGAATCAGTTTACGGCTTATTGTGCTTCGCACAGCTTACAGCTTAAGAATTGAAACGGTAAGCAGTAAACGGTAAACTTCAAATATGTATTCATTTGAATCATTAAAGGCATGGCAAGAATCTCGCAAATTGGTTGTGGACGTTTACCAATTATTGGACAAGTTCCCGTCATTTGAGAGGTATGCCCTATGCGACCAACTTCGAAGGGCGATAGTATCAGTCCCCTCCAATTTGGCTGAGGGCAGTGGTAGAACATCCATAAAAGAACAGATACATTTTATAGAAATTTCATATGGTTCTCTTATGGAATCATACAACCAACTGATAATAGCAGCAGACCTAGAGTATATTGACAAACAAAGTTTAGAAAACCTCAAACCATCTATAAACAATGTTGCACGCATGCTTAATGGTCTTCGAAACTCGTACGTTAATAAACTAAAGGAACAAGTAAGCAGTAAGCAATAAGCAGTAAGCAATAATAATATGTACAAAAAAACTGTTGATTTTATAAGGGAGCTCTACGGGGGTGGGGATTTCATTCCACTGGCGGTTCCCGTATTTATAGGTAACGAAAAAAAATATCTTAACGAGTGTATTGACTCTACGTTCGTTTCTTCTGTAGGAAAGTTCGTCGATAGATTTGAGGAAGACACAGCTAAGTATACAGGCTGCAAACGGGCAGTGGTATGTGTGAGTGGTACCAATGCCCTACATATGAGCCTAATGCTTGCAGGGGTGGAACGTGATGATGAGGTGCTGACACAGGCTCTTACGTTTATTGCCACCTGTAATGCCCTGAGTTATATCGGCGCACATCCAGTATTTATCGATGTCGATAAGGACACGATGGGTCTCTCTCCAACGGCAGTTAGAGAGTGGCTCGTCAAGAACTCCGAACAGAAGAATGGCGAATGCTATAACAAGAGAACTGGACGTAGAGTAAAGGCTTGTGTACCGATGCACACTTTCGGCCACCCTGTTCATCTGGATGAATTGGTAGAAGTGCTGAGTGAATATAATATTGAACTAGTTGAAGATGCAGCCGAGAGCATTGGTTCCCTGTATAAAGGCAAGCATACAGGCACCTTTGGCAAGGTCGGTGCACTGAGTTTCAACGGTAACAAGACCATCACCACCGGCGGCGGTGGAATGATGCTTTTCAATGACGAAGAACTTGGAGCATTTGCCAAGCATATAACCACCCAAGCAAAGATTCCTCATCGCTGGGAATTCCGCCATGACCATATAGGATACAACTATCGTATGCCAAACATAAACGCGGCCCTCGGTTGCGCCCAGTTGGAACATATTGAGGAGTATGTCGCCAGCAAGCGCGAAACTGCAAAGGCTTACGAAGAGTTTTTTAAGAATGTTGACGGTATAGACTTTTTTACAGAACCTGAGAACACCCGCAGCAACTACTGGTTGAATGTGGTAATTCTGAAAGATAAGGATGCACAGCAGGAGTTCCTGCAGTTCACTAACGACAATGGCGTAATGACTCGCCCCATCTGGGAACTGATGAATCGTCTTCCCATGTTTGAGAACTGCGAGAACGACGGACTTAAGAATACCATATGGTTTGCAGACAGGGTCGTTAACATACCAAGCAGTGTAAAACTTAAGGCATAATCACTTTCGTTTTCATTGTCAGTATTATTATAAAAAATAAAAGAATGGAAAAAATAGTCATAGTAGGTGGAGGAAGTTTCATTGGCAATCTAATCAACTATATTGAAGGCATGAATCAGTTCGAGATTGTAGGATATACTGACATCCACGATAACGGTTCATTCTTTGGATATGAATACCTGGGAACAGACGAGGTACTTACCGACTTATACAAACAAGGTATCAAATGTGCAGCGATTGGAGTTGGAAACCGCCTGAGCGACACCACTATAAAACAAAAGATTTTTCACCGTTTGTTAGACATCGGTTTTACGCTACCTGTAATTAAGGGAGCAGGTGTCATCGTTCATAAAGGAGTGGAACTTGGAAGAGGAGTTGTACTGCGTGACGGCGCTATAATACAATCTAAAGCATCTTTAGGGGATTGCGTAATGATAGGCGACAGAGCAGTTATCAGTCACGACACCATTATCGGTGATTTTTCACAGGTTGTTTCCGGATGTACATTGGGACGTGGAATTAATATCGGCAAGTCGGTATTCTTCGGATTCAACTGCGTAGTGACAAATGACTTGACAATTGTTGATGGTTGCACAATAGGCGCCTGCAGTTTGGTTAACAAGAATTGTGAAATAGCAGGTCTTTATTTTGGAAGTCCCGCGAAATTAGTAAAGAAATATGAATAGGCAGGTTTACATTATCGCAGAGGTAGGTCCAAACCATAACGGCAGTTTGGACCGAGCACTTGAAATGGTAGAGAAGATTGCTGCTACAGGAGTGAACTGTGTCAAGTTTCAAATGACCGATCCCTATATGCTTTATAGTGACGACTCGTTTAAAGCAAACTACCAGAACGCCAACGACAAGTCTAAAGGTGCGAGGGAGATGTCATTAAGTTATCAGTTGAAGCGTGAAGACCATATAAAGCTTTACGAGAAATGTCAAGAATTGGGAGTTGACTATGGTTGCACGGCTTTTGACATGGAGAGTCTGCTCTTTTTAGATGAACATTTTGACATGCCATACTATAAGATTGCATCTGGTGAAATCTTTTCTATGGACATGATAGACTATATGTCAACAAAGAAAAAACCGATCATTCTTTCCACTGGAATGGCAACCTACGATGAGATACGACTCTCTATTGACTTGCTGAACCGGAATTTCAAAAAGGATATAACGATTTTGCATTGTATTTCCAATTATCCAGCAAGATATGAAGAGGTAAATCTAAACAACATGCTGGAGATAAAGAAACTTTTCGGCTATGAGGTTGGTTTCTCTGACCATACCATTGGTAACGAGTGCGCCATAGCAGCAGTTGCAATGGGTGCAAGTATGGTAGAAAAGCATGTGACACTCGACAAGACGCTGCCAGGTCCAGACCATAAGGCCAGCATTGATATTGATGAACTTGCATCACTCGTCAGTTCAATCAGACACATCGAACAGGCAATGGGAGTATCTGAGCGTGTGTTCTCAGATGCCCAGCGTGAGATTTCGCGCGTAGCACGGAAGAGTATAGTAAGCAAACACGCCATTAAAAAAGGAGATGTGATAAAAACAGACGACATTTGCTTCAAGCGTCCGGGGACAGGGTTTCTGCCCATAGAAACCGAAAAAGTGGTTGGGAAAACCGCACTTTGTGATATTGAAGCAGATCGTGTAATCAGAGCAGAGCAAATAGGATGATAAACATTGGTTTTATTACTGGTGCGCGTTCCGAATATGGTGTCATGAAACGTGTCATCCGTGAGTTGGTGACCGATCCGTTGTTTGATGTCAAGATTGTTGCAACGGGAATGCACTACCAGCACAAATATGGTGACACTATTAACGAGATACTTCAAGATGGTATCGCCCCTGTGATTGACGCGCCCTGCTATGTGGAGGATGAGCGCGAGAAGGAACAGGACTTCGTAAAACTTATTGATGCCTTATATGGAGCATTGTCAAAATATCCGTTCGACGTCGTGTATATCATAGGAGACCGTTTGGAAGCCTATGCAGCAGCATTGGCAGCACACTTTTTGAAGATACCTGTCGCACATTTTGCAGGAGGACAGTTGACCAATGGTGCTGTGGACAATATATATAGATATAATATTTCAAATCTTGCATCTGTCCATTTCGTTACAAATATATATGCGAAAGAACGTCTGGAACGTTGTCCTATCATCGACAATAGCAAGGTTTATCATGTGGGATCCTCTGCCATAGATTCTATCATGGCATATCTGAAGAATCCTTGCGAAGCACAACTCATCGACACACAACTGGAACGCGACAACTATGTATTGATGACATTCCACTCTGAGACGAAGGGGAGCATTGCAAAAGACTCTATACCTGAAATAATGGATGCGTCGATTAAGACCATTGTAAGCCGAGGAAAGAAAGTGCTTATTACATATCCAAACAACGATGACGGCAGCGAGGCTATTATTGATGTTATAAGGAAGTGGGAAAATGACTCTGCGGTAGTGGTAAAAAAGAGTTTGGGTCCTGGATACTATACCGCTGTTGATAATTCCCTATTTGTTATAGGAAATTCAAGCAGTGGCATCATAGAGATACCTTATTTCCAAAAATACACCATCAATATCGGAGAACGTCAGGCAGGCCGCAATGCCCCGGCATCGGTCATCAATGTGCCTGATGACATAGAATTAGTATGCAAAACCATAAATCAGATTATGGATAATCCTGTTTGCAATGCTCCGCAAGAATTCATCTATGGCATTGGAAACAGTATTAGTCAAATACATAAGTTTCTGATTAAAGAATTCAAATAGAATCCCCCCAAATTATAACGATGAACGATTTCAAAAAGAGTCTGGTTATCATACCTGCAAGGGGCGGCAGCAAGGGAATTCCGCATAAGAATATCAAACCTCTCGCAGGAAAGCCGTTGATTCATTACACCATCGATGTCGCCCGTCAGATTGTCCCCGATGATGACATATGCGTAAGCACCGATGACAATGAAATAATAAAATGCGTGGAGGACTATGGTCTGAAAGTTCCGTTTGTTCGTCCTGCCGAACTTGCCACTGACACCGCAGGCTCATATGGAGTGTTGCTCCACGCACTCGGTTTCTACGAGGAGAAGGGCTTTTTCTATGATAACATCATTCTGCTACAAAACACGTCTCCTTTCCGTAATGCGGAACATGTAAGAGAGGCGATGAAACTATATACTCAAGACATTGATATGGTTGTATCGGTAAAGAAGGCCGAAGCCAATCCATACTATGGATGTTATGAAGAGGATAAAGACGGTTATCTCCATGTGTCAAAGGGGGGAGGCATATATACAAGAAGACAAGACGCACCAGATGCATACTGTTATAATGGTGCAATTTACATCATAAACCCAGATTCTCTGAAGAAAATGCCATTGAGCAAGTTCCCACACCGTGTAAAATATGTTATGGACGATTTGCACTCGGTGGACCTTGATACAATTATTGATTGGAAATTTGCAGAGTTTCTAATAAAGGAAAAAATGATATGATAGACAAAAAACATATTATCAACCAAAACATGCCTCTGCTTGAGGCGCTCTCTCGCATTAACACACTTGCCCCTTCCCCGTTGGTTCTTTTTGTAGTTGATGACGAGGATCGTATGGTAGGAACGCTAACCGACGGAGACTCTCGCCGTGCTCTGATTGCAGGCGCGTCTGTAAATGACAAGGCCGAGAGAATAATGCTTCGCAATTTCCGATATATGCGCTCTGACGACATCTCCAATGTGATTGAGATACGTCGCCAGAAAGAGATGAAGATGAAACTTGTACCAATCCTTGACGAGGAGCGGCACATTATAGACATCATCAATCTTGAGAAATATAAGACACGATTGCCTATTGATGCCGTACTGATGGCAGGAGGGAAAGGAGAACGTCTGCGACCACTAACAGAAAAAACCCCGAAGCCTCTCTTGACGGTAGGCGACAAGGCTATTATCGATCATAATATTGACAGGCTCATCTCATATGGCGTACAGCATATCAACGTGACGGTGAATTATCTTCACGAACAGATAGAGGAGCATTATAAAGAGCCACGAAACGGCGTGAAGATACGGACATTCCTTGAACCGAAATTCTTAGGCACTATAGGAAGTATCAAATTTGTAGACTCATTCCACAATGACACCATACTCGTCATGAACAGTGACCTGTTTACAAATATCGATTACGAGGATTTCTTCCTTCATTTCCAACAATATGATGCGGAGATGTCTGTAGCAGCGGTACCATATAACATAAGCATCCCATATGGCATTCTTGACCTTGATGGCCGTGACATTAAAGGTCTATTGGAGAAGCCAAAGTACAACTACTACGCCAATGCTGGCATTTACCTTATCAAACGTCAAGCACTTAAAGAAATTCCTGAAGAAACCTTCTTCAATGCCACAGACCTCATAGAGAAACTTATTGCCAACGGAAAGAGGGTGATACGCTATCCACTAAACGGAACATGGATTGATATCGGGAACCCTCAGGAATACCAAAAGGCCCAAGATTTTGTAAGACATCTAAAATAATCTTTATAATATTACAGAATGGAGAAAACACGAAAAGTTCGCGATTCAAACATGGAGTTGTTGAGGATAGTTGCCATGCTCCTTGTCTTGATATATCATACTAACTTTCTTAGTTTTGGGGAACCGACCATCACCGAGGCGAAATCGTTTCCTCTCACAGTGCTTTTACGTGATTTGCTGAATGCGTGTGCTGTGATATGTGTTAATTTGTTCGTTTTCATATCTGGTTGGTATGGTATAAAACCAAAGATAAAGAGGTTCTCTGAGTTCTTATTCCAAGTTTTCTTCATTATTGCCGTGACTCTTGTTGCATTCAGCATATTCTCAGATCACCATTTTGACCGCCATGATTTACAAGCCATATTCCTTATGACAGATGAGATGTGGTTTGTCAAGGCATATATTGTATTATATCTGTTTGCTCCAGCCCTAAATGCTTTTGTTGAAAAGGCTTCACAAAAAGAATTGTTGATTACATTAATTATCTTTTATGTATTTCAGACCATATACGGTTGGGGGTTTGTTGTAGTCAAATGGATAAATGACGGTTATAGTCCCATATGCTTCTTCGGACTTTACTTACTAGCAAGTTATATTAGAAAGTATAAAAACCGTTTCACGTCCATGCCTGCAAAATATGATTTGCTAACATTTATCGTATTAGCGGTTATAAATGCGACAATTGCATATTTAACAATATATAAAGGGTTCAAAGCCTATATGTGGCTTAACTCCTATGCGTCACCACTTGTAATCCTTGAAACAATTTATCTGGCATTGTTCTTTTCCAAACTATCCTTTAGGAACAAATTTATTAATTGGGTAGCAAGTTCATGTTTTGCCGTATATTTGGTTCATTGCTCGAGAAACGTTCTGGGCACATATTGCGACGCTATAACGTCAATGCACGACCAAAACACCGTAGTTCTGTTCCTAATATACACAACAGCATTTGTCTTGACTGTTTTTGCAGTTTCTATATTGTTAGACAAATTTAGATTATTTGTCTGGAAACAAGTCATGAAACTATTGCACATATAGAATGGCAAATCTATTCATTGCATTTACACCATTCCAGTTATTTGTCGCCCAACAAATAATAAATCAAGAGGAATTAAGTGACAATATCCTCATAGAGGGTTATGTCGGCAACAATTCCCATTTCTATGATATCTATGATATGATGGAAATGGACAACTATTGGAAGAAAAGAATACAATTCCCAAATATAGCTTCCTGGGATGGGCTAAGGGTTTCATCCATAAAAGATGCAAAGAAAGCATATGGTAATTACAAGAGGATCAAACAGATTCTTAAGGATAACCATGTGGATACTATATTCCTGGGTGAGCATCAGAATCAAACAATGAGATTCACAGATATCCTTTTTTCTCACCAAGGTTATAAGGTATGTTTTTATGAGGAAGGTGCCGCACATTATATTGACCGGGAGTTTGTTCCTGACAACTCGATAAAGAACAGAGCCAGAATTCTTGCAAGGGACTTGTATTATTACTTGCCTATTTATCATGTGAGATTTGCCAAGTGGAGATATAATGTCAATATGCCTTATGAAGAATTGCCTATCCATAAGAGATACAACATTCTTCCCCTTCACCACCAGCCATATGATGTTGACTTAAAAGTAACAAGTATAGTATCAAAGAAACTGGAGAGTTACATGCAAAAAGAGATTGGCAATGAGAATAGCAGAATTTTGTTTATGACCGATCCCCTGGCAGAGATTATCTCTCCTAAAAACATGTATTTGTATTATGAAACGATATCGGATTATTTCAAGGATATTCCGAAAGAAACAATGATATATATAAAGTATCACCCAAGAGATCCACAAAAATACCGCAGCAAGACACTTTCCACAATAGAGTCATTAGGATTGAAATATAAAGTATTGTCAGAAGAGATTAACATTCCTGTAGAGTATTTCCTGCAGAAGTATAAATTTGACAGGGTTTATTTGTTTAATGCAAGCACCTATTATTATGACGGATATGTTTTCCCACATTGTGAATTTGTGAAAATGCTACCCACTCTATATAAAAAGTGTATTGATAATAACGCAAAAGGCATCGAACGTCTTAAGAAACATGTTATTGCAATGAAATAACAGCATTCCATAAATTAATTTTTCTCTCGCACTTTCGTTTCAAATTATACTATAACTTCTAAATATGAAAAAGGAGATTCTGTTTGTCATTCCAGAGTATTCGCATGGAGGAACGAATAAGTCCTTGGAGAATCTTCTGTCTTTGCTTGACAAGGACAAATATAGCATACACATATATAGTATACACGAAGATGGTGGAAAATATTATAGGGAAGTATTTAAGGATTATATACTGAAGAAAAGCCTGACGTACAGATTTTCGCATGACAATTACCTCACTCGCAAAATTGCTAACTTGTACAAGAAATATGCCGGATGGAAAGATTGGCGAAAACTATACCGCAGGGAAGCAATGCTGCTTCAAAAGAATAACAGATTCGATACCGTTGTTGCGTTTCAAGAAGGTGCCGCTACTTATTTCGCATCTTACTTTTCGAAGAAAGTTCGCAAAATAGCGTGGATTCACTGTGATTACAAAGACTGGGCAAACAAGAGACAACAGGAAAAAGACAAGAGAATATATGAATTATATGACAAAATAGTATGTGTCTCAGAAACTGCCAGAGAGTCTTTTTGCAAAGTCTTTCCTGAATACGAAGATAAGAGTACATTTGTTTACAACACATTGGATAGCGGGACAATAAAACGCATGTCAGATCAAGATTCTGCGACACCCGATCTTGATGAAGATTACTTTAAAATTATATCTGTTGGCAGACTATCATTTGTGAAGCAATTTCACAAAATTCCATCGATTATAAATGCGATGGGAAATGAAATCAGCAATAGAATAAGGTGGTATATAATAGGCTCGGGAGTGCAGGAAAAAAGAATAAGCAAGGAAATAGAAAAGTATGGTCTGGAAAATGTTGTTGTCATGTTAGGGCAGAAAGACAATCCATATCCTTATATAAAAAGATCTGACTTATATGTATGCACATCCAGTTCTGAGAGTTATTCATATACTATTTTTGAATCCAAAATTCTCCATACACCTGTCATGTCGAACAGTTTTCCTGTAGCATACGAAGTGTTGGAAAAGAATTGCGGATGGGTATGTTCCATAGATGAAATGCCATCCCTAATCACTGATTTAATTAATGACAAAGATGGCATATATTCAGATGTAAAGAAGAGTATTGAAGGCTATGAATATGACAACAAGAGTATAATAGAAAAGATTGACGAACTGATTTGAAGCGTTTTTAGTATGATTATAGGGAATATAAATCAATAACAGCATTATTCATATGTATAACAAGTATTTGTGTCGATTTCTCGTGTCATTGCTATCATTGTGTTTACCTGCCATTATTACGGCATGCAATAGTGATGATGAACTAGATTTTGTTATTGTTAAGGATGACACTGGCACATATGTCAACAAAGAGAGAATAATGACTGATTTCGAGACACTTACTTCTAACAATATAAGAGTACGTAAATCTTTTAGAATTCTCAACACACAGAAAACGGCGATTCAGGGCATGGCAGTATATAATAATTACATGTTCCAATGCAGACATTCTAATAATGTTATTGATGTGTATGATTTGACAAATAAAAAAATAAGTTTTTCCATCACTTGCAAAGCGGAAAATTCTGTCCATTGTAACAACGTGGACTTTAGTAATGTTTTCTATGACGAAAACGATCCTTTCCCACTATTATATCTGGAACATCGAGGGGAGACACACAAAACTTCTGTCTATCGAATCATTTATTCCGAGGGCGAATATACAACAGAGAAAATACAGACACTGGATTTTCAACCATGCTCATGGTGTGTAACGAACAATGATACAGAGAATGGTTTAATGTATATATCATTCGGGGGGAACAACAGCAACTATAGTCAAATAGCAAAGGTATTGATTCCTGATTACAACTCAAAGACACTTTCCATATCTCTTGAACCAGATATGTGTCTTGATATTTTCGAAGATGACTATACCAAGGTTAGGCAAGACGCCACAATATACAAAAACAAACTTTTCCAGTTAATGGGATATGATTATGATGGAGAGATTCGTATTATTGACTTGATAAACCATAATTTAATCTATACAATACATTTCAGTTCGTTTGGAATGAGTGGAGAGCCTGAAGGCATCGCATGGTATGATGATCATCTTATAGTTTCTAATAGTGTAGGGCAAGTATATGAAATTTATTTCGTAGAACAATAAGCAGATCTTGTAAGCACTCAATATTTTTATACTATGGTAGAACTTAACATTGACATCCCTAAAGGTTTTTTAGATGAAGAAACAAGGAGTGATTTTAGGGTGTCACAAAAAATAAAGGAGGTATGGGCTGTTGAATTAGACCTGATGGCAGAATTTGACAGGGTATGCAAAAAACATGATATAAAATATGTCGTTTCGGGTGGAACCATGTTGGGTGCGGTTAGACACCATGGTTTTATCCCATGGGATGACGACGTGGACCTGATGATGATTCGTGATGAGTATGAGAAACTATGCGCTATAGGTCCCTCTGAATTCAAGCACCCATATTTCTTCCAAACGGAAGATACTGACAAAGGGTATATGAAGTTCTTTGCACGTCTGAGGAACAGTGATACCACAGGTATTCAGAAAAAAGAAGCATCCTCACGTTACGGTTTCAACCAAGGAATTTTTATAGATATATTTCCTATGGATGTTGTCACTGACGATAAGGAAAAATTTAAGAAACAATCGGCAGAGGCAAGACAAATGATGCAAAAGGTGTACGAAGCATGCAACTGGGGACGGCACATGCCTAATTCCCATGATTTAAAATACAAGATAAAGAAAAATATCATATTTCCTATATTCGGAAGTCTTATCGAGAATTTTATTAATCCGAATAAAGTATTCCATCAATATATGGACATTTGCAAGATGTATAATGGGGAGAAATCAGAATATTATTCATTGTTGTCTTTTGAATTCGACCATGATGTACATTATATAAAACAGAAAGACATGGAGAATATCATTGACATTGATTTCGAGTTTCTAAAAGTACCCATAATCGCAAACTATGACGAGGCATTAAGATGGAAATATGGTAACTACATGGAATTTGTCAAGGCTCCAAATTACCATGGTGACATGATATTTGACAC
Organism: Prevotella sp.; assembly: GCA_017554105.1. Taxonomy (GTDB): domain Bacteria; phylum Bacteroidota; class Bacteroidia; order Bacteroidales; family Bacteroidaceae; genus Prevotella. The sequence goes on from JAFZIY010000017.1 coordinate 213,245, forward strand.
AAACATGCCATACAAGAAGTATTTTGAAACACATCAGTTTGAGGATGAATAAGACAATGAAGAAAGTTGTAGCAGTGGCTCCCTATTGGCATGACAGAAGCAACAATTTCAAGACATATGTATATAATGCTTGGAAGAAATGTGGCGGAGAAACCATGAAGAGCTATTACCCTATGCGCTTTCTGCATGGTTTTGCATATAAGTATGAACTTCCTTTATTATATGAGAATAAGAAAACGGCGCAATTACGGTTTGTCGAATCAAAGAGTATTAGTTTCGACACCTTTCCTGACTATGCAAGATACGAGATAATACCATTTGTCTGGGACTGTTGGCCAAGCAAATTTGAAAGGACATGTGAATGGTTTTTGAGACACAAGATTAAATCCGCGATTTTCACTTCCTCGCAAACCGCAGAAAGGATGCGTGAACGGTTTCCACAGATGAATATTCTTTTTATTTCCGAGGGTATCAATGTGGATTTATACGAAGGTGGAAAGGACCTGAAAGAAAGAGAGATAAATCTTTATGAGATAGGAAGTGTCTCCAGGAGTTTTTTCAAGAAGAAGTATCTTGAGGATTATAAGCGGATGTGTAATATTCCAAATGGTTGGTCTCCCAGGTTACGAAAAGACTTTTTACGTTTCCTGACAGAAACCAAAGTTACCATCATATTCCCAAAATGCATAACTCAACCTAATATTGCCGGAGACATAGAGACTCTTACCCAACGATACTGGGAATGCATGCTGTCTAGAATTGTTATGGTCGGACACGCACCAAAAGAACTGACAGACTTAATTGGTTATAATCCTGTGATTCCTTTAGACATGGAAAATCCTGTATGTCAAGTTGAATCAATTATAAACAATATTGAAGAGTATCAGACATTGGTTGACAAAAATAGGGAATCCGCATTAAAGTATGCACCTTGGGATATAAGAATAAACACTATTAAGGAATGGTTGGAGTCTTGCGGCTATTCTGTGTGATAGTATTATAATCTTAATAAGAGGGATTAGTAAAATGAACATACACGAGGAAGAAAGAAACGGATACTTAGTTTCAACAGAGATGAAGAAACTGTGGTCTGTAGAACTCGAATTGCTCAATGTGCTGCTCAATGTTTGTGAAAAACACAATCTCAGAGTGTGGGCAGAAGGAGGAACTTTGCTTGGAACAGTAAGGCATCATGGATATATACCATGGGATGATGATATTGACATGGCAATGCTTAGGGAAGATTACGACAAACTGATAAGTATCGCCCCCCAAGAGTTCAAACCTCCCTATTATTTCCAATCAGGATATACTGAAAAGAATTACATTCGCGGACATAGCCAGTTGCGAAAGGATGGAACAGCGGCGATTCTTCCAGGAGACGTTTTTCAAGATTTCCATCAAGGTATCTTTATCGACATTTTCGTCTATGACAACGTACCGGAAAAGAATGAAGAACTAATAAGTTTCAAGCAAAAGGTTAACTCGCTAAAAAGAATGATGAGTTATTATTGCTATGGGAAAACGCCAATGTTTGGATTGAAATATAGATTCAACAGATTGAAGATAAAAAGAAAAGTTGAAAAAAGGGGACTCTCCACTATATTCTCAGAATACGACAATACCCTTAAAGGGTATAAATCAGAGGATTGTACGGATGTGGCATGTATGGGATTTGTATTTGATTTCAAGCATTACCGAAGAAATAGGCATTTATATGATGACACCATCTATATGCCCTTTGAGGATATCCAGATGCCTGTTCCGAAAGGATATGATGCCATATTGAAAACACAATATGGCGATTATATGGTTCCCGTAAAAGCACCTACTATGCATGGAGGATTTGTTGTCGTTGACACGGAACATTCATACAAGGATTACCTTCCTGAACTAAGAAAGAGATATAAGAGAGAAGCACGCATGAGGCTTTTCTCAAAGATACTAAGAAAACCAAATCAATAAAACATAAAAATGAAGATAGCATCAGTAATAGTGACATATAACCGTCTTGAGTTATTGAAAAGAACTATTTCGGCACTAAGGAAGCAGAGTCGAAAATTAGACTCAATAATTGTTGTTGACAATGGTTGTACCGACGGGACACACGAATGGTTAGACGGAGAAACAGATCTAAATGTTATTCATCAAGATAATGTTGGTGGGTCTGGTGGTTTTTGGCGAGGCATAAAAGAGGCTTACAGTCAAGGTTTTGACTATATCTGGTGCATGGATGATGATGTATATCCAGAACCTGATTGTCTGGAACAACTATTAAAAAAGGATGATAAAGAAGTAGGGATGTTATGTCCTTTAAGAAAGCAGAATGGAAAGATTTTCTTATCAGAAGTAAAACAGTTCAATTTGTCTAACCCATTCAAGTCTCTTCATGATAACAAACTAAAGAAAAGCGAAATACAGAATAATGAATGCATAGACATAGAAGGAATCGCTTTTGAAGGTCCACTGATTAAGAATGAGGTTGTTGAGAAAATAGGATTGCCTAACAAAGAATTATTCCTATTGTATGATGACAGCGACTATAGTTATCGTACCGTAATAAGTGGTTACAAAGTGCGGTTTGTGACTAATGCCATTCTAAATAAAGAATTGTTCTTCGCAAATGATGATATTGTGACCAAAAGAAAAAAGGGTAAATGGAAACTATATTATCATATTCGCAATACCGTTTATTTTAACAAGAAATATGGAAAGAATTGGTTGGTGAGGAATATCAGACCTTTAGGCGTATTGATAAAATATGAATGTTTTGTTTTAAGAAATATATTCGTTAACGATAAGTATACCTGGAAAGACTGCTTAGTTTTCCTTACGGCATATATAGACGGTGTAAAAAACAAGTTGGGTAAGAGAGAGCAATGAGAATCGCACATGTTACATGGAGTTTGTCAACAGGAGGTATAGAAACCATGTTGGCAAACATCATCAACGAACAGGTTAAGACGGAAGAAATTGCATTGTATATCATCAATGATGAGATTGAACCAACAATCTTAAATAGGATATCTAACAAGTGCAAGATCTATAAAATTGGAAGAAAACCCAGTTCAAAAAGTTATTGGAGGATTTTCCTGCTTAATATAAGGCTGAAGATGTTCCGTCCTGATATCGTACACGTTCATGCAAAACGTGTCTCAAAAGTGCTGTTTTTTCAAAAGAATATTGTAAGGACATTGCATGGCATTTATAACAAAACCGACGAACTACCTAAGATGAAAGCATTATATGCCATATCTGATTACGTTCGTGATGTTTTTGTGAAACAAGGGTATAATAATGTCATTACTGTGGCAAATGGAATATCGTGTAATGATATTGCTTTTGAGAATCATTCGGCAAAAGATTTTTATGAAATCGTACAGGTAAGTAGGCTTTATGTAAAGGCAAAGGGACAACACCTGTTATTGAAATCATTACATATGCTCGTACATGAACGCAACATAACTAATTTCAAAATGCATTTCATTGGCGAAGGAGACTCACTGGAATATCTTGAAGACCTGACAAAAGAATTGAACCTTGAGAAGTATGTCATCTTTGAGGGATTTAAGAGCCAAGACTATCTTTTTAGCCATCTTAAGGATTATGACTTGTTTGTTCAACCATCCACTAATGAAGGGTTCGGTTTGACTGTTGCAGAAGCGACTGCCGCAAAACTTCCCGTATTGATTAGTGACATTGAAGGTCCTATGGAAATTATTGACAACGGGAAGTATGGTATGCATTTCAGGAATGGGGATATCGTTGATCTTGCCGACAAATTAGAGACCATATTGAAAGGTGGATATGATTATAGCATGATAAATTCTGCATACGATTATGTTAAATCGCACTATGACGTTTCTATTACTGCAAAAAAATATATTGAAGAATATAAAAAATTATTATGAGAGAAATGACCTTAAGGGAAGTGCAAATGATGACTCTTGACATAGCGAAAGATATTCATCAGTTTTGCATCCATAACAATATAACATACTATTTAGCATACGGATCCCTTATCGGAGCATTACGCCACAAAGGATTCATCCCATGGGATGATGACATGGACATATTGATGCCACGTCCTGATTACGAACGTTTTTGTAGGGAATATAATAATCATGATGGACTGAAGGTTATATCAAGAATAACGAATAATGAATGCTATGTACCATATGCAAGAGTATGTGAAATGACAAAAACATACGTCCATGAAGACAATATACCTTGGTGTAATGAAGACACGGGAGTATGGATTGACATTTTCCCACTGGATGGTGCCGAAGAGGATTTTATGCTTTTCAAGAAACGTATGAACAAGATATACAAATTGAATAATTACTGTTTCAAATGGAGGAACGCAAAAGTCGCAACGAATCTTGTCAGCGGTTTTTATTCAAAGATGAAACTGATTGTCAAGAAATTATTTTTCTCGCACTATGATCCTATTGACAAATATATAAATCTTTTGAAAAAAATGCCACTTGGCAGTACTAGTAAATGCATGAATCTAACAGCTCCACAATACAAGGAACGTGAATATTTTAACATATCTGATTTTGAGAGTACTATTGATGTTACTTTTGAGGACTTCAAATTCAAGACCATGAATGGATATGACAATTTCTTGAGGTCTTTATATGGGGATTATATGATAATTCCTCCTGCAGAGAAACAAAAAAATCACTCTTTTCACAAAAATTACTGGAGAGAATAAATATGAAGAAAGTTATTACTTACGGTACTTACGACCTATTGCATCAGGGACACATAAACCTTCTGAGGCGTGCAAAAGCGTTGGGAGAATACTTGATAGTAGGTGTCACAAATGACAATTTTGACCGTGAACGCGGAAAGTTGAATGTAAGAAACAACGTGCTGGAACGTGTAGAGGCCGTCAAGGAGACGGGACTTGCAGACAAGATAATCATTGAAGATTATGTAGGGCAGAAAATAGACGACATCCAGAAGTATGATGTGGATATTTTTGCGATTGGTTCCGACTGGGTTGGAAAATTCGACTATCTTAATGAGTTCTGCAAGGTGGTTTATCTTCCAAGGACAGAAGGAATCTCATCCACCATGCTAAGGGATAAGATGCAGGAAGACATAACCATTGGCATTGTAGGTGCTGGAAGAATCGCCCAGCGATTTGTTCCAGAAAGCGAAGTGGTCAGTGCTGCAAAAGTTAATAAAGTATATGATATTGATAAAGATATAGCCAGTTCTTTTGCAAAGAAACACAACATAGAAAAAGTTGCCGATTCATTTGATGAACTATTAAAGGATGTCGATGCTGTGTATATCGCAACACCGCACCTAAGTCATTATGAACTTACGAAAAAAGCCTTGCAAGCGGGTAGGCATGTGTTATGTGAGACTCCTCTCGTATTGAATGGAGATGAAGCACGAGAGCTTTTTAAACTCGCAGAAGACAATGGCGTTGTTCTGATGGAGGCTAACAAAACAGCGCATAGCCCTGCGTTCAATCATCTTATAACCATGATTAAGAGCGGTCAGATTGGTGATGTTGTGGATATCAATGCTTCCGAATCGAAACTATGGGGAGACAAGTTCACAAGAGAACTCGATGCCACACAGGCCGGAGGTTCAATGTTCGAGATGGGGTCGTATCCCCTATTGCCTATAATTAAACTTATGGGAACGAACTATACTAACATCAACCTGTATAGCAAGATGCGAGATGGCGTGGATGTATATACCAGAGGCGTGATGCAATATCCTCATGGCGTTTGTTCTTTCCAATTAGGCCTTGGAGTTAAGACTGAGGGCAACCTTGTTATATCAGGCACAAAAGGTTACGCATATGTACCCTCTCCATGGTGGCTGACAGATTATTACGAGTTCCGCTTTGAAGACCAAAATCAGAACAAAAAGTTTTTCTACAAATGGGATGGTGCCGGACTACGTTACGAAATACAGGAGTTTATATCGTGTATCCTGAATCACCGTTTCAGTACTGCGAGGTTGAGAAGGAGAGAGAGTATTGCCATGGCAGACATAATGCAGGCTTTCAACGAGCGGAAGAATTTCAAGGAGATATAAGCCTCACCCCAACCCCTCTCCTATAGAGAGGGGCTTTGAAAGAGACTTAAGTCGAATGGAAAGTGAAGAAGTATAGTTTTAAATAATAAATATATGAAAAATGCTATCGTAACAGGTGGAACATCCGGCATAGGTCTGGGTGTCGCTAAAATGTTGTTGGAGAAAGGGTATCATGTATTTGCCACTTATGTGGGACCTACATTTACTGAACAGATTGATAATTTTGAAGCAATCTACACAGACCAGTCTTCACGAAAAGAAGTATATGATTTTATTTCATATGTGAAATCAAAAACAGATCATGTTGACTGTATTGTATGCAATGCGGGTATGACTATCCGCAAGTCATTTACAGAGACGCAGGATGAAGATTGGGACAAGATGATGGAAGTTGCGGTCAACTCACACTACATTATGGTACGCGAGTTCTTCCCTCATATCCCTCAGAAATCTCGCATTCTTTTCACCGGATCCCAGATGGGACTGAATCCCCATGCCACAGTATTGGCATATGGCGTAACCAAGGCTGCAATCCATGCTCTTACCAAGAATCTGGTGAAGGAGTTTGAAGGAACAGGAACGACAGTGAATGCCATTGTGCCCGGTTTCGTCAACACGCCTTGGCAAAAAGAGAAACCCGAAGAAATCAAGCAGAACATCTACAAAAAAACTGCTATACATCGTTTTGCCTCAATTGATGAAATCGTTGATGCATATAGGTTCTGTATAGATAATCCCTTTGTTAATGGAAGCCTGATTGAAGTAAACGGCGGTTATAGTTACAAATAATGGAAAGAATAGGTCTTAAGGCCATTCAAAGCAGATTGCTTAATATCGCTGATGTCTTTGACAGGATTTGTTCAAGGCATGAAATTCCATATTATATGGTTGGAGGAACCATGCTCGGAGCCATACGTCATAAAGGATTCATCCCATGGGATGATGACATGGATTTCGGCGTTCCTATAGAACATTATCATAAACTGATAGGAATTATGGAAAAGGAACTTCCCGAGGGTATGAGATGTTGTACGTATGAGAATTGCGAGGCCGTTTTTTATTCTTTTTTTAAGATTGAAGACACGGGAACATGCGTTGATGACCCGAGAATTAATCTTCCGATAGACAAAAAACTCGGTATTAATATTGATGTTTTCCCCCTGACTGAATGTGATAAGTATAGCAAGGAAATAGAACGGGCTAGAAAAATGCAACGGTTACAGACCTTGTTATTTGTTGATTCCACAGAGGGAGGAAAGATGAAGTCGTTGGTAAAAAAAACTCTCAGGGCTATAACTCCATTTGGGAAAGGGTATCTCCCTCAAAAAATGCTTTCAATAATATCAGAGGTGAAATCTGGACACGATATCGCTAATGTCTTTGGAAGATGGGGGATAAAAGAGAGTGTTGACAAGGAATGGTATGGCGATAACGTACGATATGATTTCGAAAATCTTAAACTCTGTGGACTAAAGGAATATGACAAGTATTTGACACAGATGTATGGCGATTATATGCAACTGCCGCCAGAAAGTCAACAGGTTGCCCATGTGAATAATGTGTATTTGAGGTTATAAGGTTATGAGGTGTAAGGTTCTGAAGGTGTAATCTCATAATAATGGAGTTACAGAAATTGAATAGATAAATATTGAAACTGTTTTAATATATGTCAACAAATAAATTTTTCTTTTGGTTTTGGATAATATATCTTCCAACCTGCATTTTGTTTTACGACAGGATGTGGAAGACTATTGACGAGGCGATGACAGTTGTCCTCTTCCTGTTTACTATTACGAAGGTATATGGTAAGAAATTTGATCCTATAGGGAAGGAAATATTATGGTACATCGGATTAATGATTTTCTATGTAGCATATTCCATAGTACTTAAGTTAAATGTCCAAGAGGCTGTTTTTTATGACCTTCAGCAACAAATCAGGCCATATGTCGTTTTTTTCTGCTCGTATCTCTTAGCCCCACAGTTTACAGAGAAACAGAAGAAAAGACTGATTAGATGGTTCATAATATGTGATATTGCGTATGTTGTAGGTTTCTTCATTGGATTTAGGATTTCAAGATATGGCATACGTACCCCAATGATTGGCCAAGCCACTTTGTTAACGGCTTCCATGTATTTGCTGTTTAAAGAAAATACAAGGAAAAACGTTATTAAAGGAATCGCAATTCTTTCAATTGGACTTTTATCTATGAAATCTAAGTTCTTTGGCGAATTTGTGGTTTTCGTTGCCTTGTTCTATTTCCTAAAATCACGTCTTAAACCAAACCTGAAGACTATTGTTAGTGTCATTGCCCTAATAAGTGCTATTGTTTATTTCACTTGGGAGAAGTTTAACACATACTATGTTGAAGGATTAACAGAAGAAGTCAAGACTTCTCAGAAGAAAGCACGTCCTGAAAGTTTTAAGACTGCAAGGACTATTATTTTCAATGACTATATTCCTTTCGGCAGCGGCCTAGCATCATTTGGAACTAATGCTGCGGCCAAGTATTATTCTCCCTTGTATTACAAATACAACCTTAGCAATATATGGGGACTATATCCTGAGAATCCAATGTTCCTTGCCGACGCTTTTTATCCCACACTGGCACAGTATGGAATGGTTGGATTATTCTTCTTCCTTTGGTTTTGGATAAGGCGATATAGACAGGCTATATTTCATAAGGACTTCCGAGCGTATAAGGTGGCGATGATGATGATATTCGCACTTTTCTTGGAAAGTATGGCAGACACGAGTTATCTTTCAGGAAAAGGAATGGGATATTTCATGCTCCTCGCAATGGCCATACGAAGTATCCCACCTAAAAAAGTAGAAGAAGTGACAGTAACAGACAATGTAAATGCCATCGAGAATGCAGATGCAGTGGAGGTAAAAGAGGAAAAGTCTAAAGAATGAGAATACTTGTCATAGACAACGTTAACTATGAGGATTATCCTACGGGGGGCATATTGAATTTTTACCGCAATATGTTGCCTGCCTTCGGTAGTGATCTGCTGCTTGCAGGAATCACTACCGATACCGCTACTCCTGTGGGAATATGGACACAAAAGACTATAGGAGAACGGACCTTTGAGTATTTCTCTATGGCAAGGGTAACTCCCTCTGCCAAACGTCCATTTATTCCTGAACGCATCACGAACTGCTTTTACATAAGAAAGTATATAAACACCATATTAAAGCGGAACGATTTCGACTGGATAGTGACACATAAGCCGGAAGTGATGTATTTCATTCCTGATGGATATATGTCAAAGACATGCTATATAATGCCAGGAGTAGAGAATCCGCTTAGCATATCTCGCTATCCATGGGCACGTAATCTGGCAGGACTTTACGACAGTTTCTTTCTTATGCCAAAAGCGGCGAAGGCAAGAAAACTGTTAGCCGCTGCTGACTATAACGACCGAAAGGCTTTTGCTGACAGAAGCAAGGGAAAGATAAATGTGGACAAGGTAATAGAATTCCCAACACGTTATGATGACAGCATCTATGGTGTTAACAGAGCAATGCGTAATGACAACGAGAAAGTTTTCGTCACAGTAGGTCGTCTGGGGTGGTTCAAGGGATGGAAACTGATGATTGATTCCCTAAAACAAACACGCGAAAGCATAAATAACGCCAAACTTTATTTTATCGGAGATGGTGAAGACTATGACAAGATTAAAACCTATATTCACGAACAAGGACTTAATGAGTCTGTTATTCTGCTCGGGAAAAAGTCTCCAAGGGAGATTGCAGAATGGCTGAATAAGGCAGATGTGTTTGTCATGGGATCAATGGCAGAGGGATGGTCAACAACACTTGTCGAGGCTTGTGCCTGCGGTGTGCCATGTGTAGTTACCGATTTCAGTAGTGCAAGGGAGATGGTTGCCGATGGTAAAAACGGATACGTCGTGACCGGACGTGATGAAAAAGTGTTTTCTAAGAAGATGATTGAAGCATTAAGCTTAGACAGGGACGATGTCATAGAATATGACAAACGTTACGAAAGACTTGCTGTAAGTCATCTTAAGGAAGATATGGAGAGAGTATTGAATTAGAAAAGGTTAAAGGTTATGGGTTATAGGTTATAGGTTATTATAGACGGCTCTAATTATGAACAAAATAAAGAAACTGCGTGACCAATGGTACAAGAACGTAGTATGGCGCAGGTATAAGATAGGTAAGGGATTCCATTGTGGCAGAGGGGTGTTCCTCTGGGCACGTGACGAGATAACTATCGGTGATGATTTCTATATCGGGAAATACTCGATAATAGAGACAAACTGTAGGATAGGAAACGGTGTGATTCTTGCGAACCATGTAGGCATCGTAGGAAGATATGATCACAATTACCAGCAAGTAGGCACCGCTGTAAGACTCGCACGTTCAATTCGTGACAAGGATTATGATTGGAAAGGCAAGGGAGAGATGACAACAATAGGCAATGACGTGTGGATAGGTTTCGGTGCCATCGTGATGAGTGGAGTGAACATCGCTGACGGAACGATTGTGGCTGCTGGAAGTGTCATCACACATGACACAGAGCCTTATTCCATTTATGCTGGTGTACCTGCACGGAAAATACGAGACAGATTTGACAATGAAGAAGAACTATCAAAACACATAGATCTAATTAAACAAACATTATAGAATGAAGAAATATGATTATCTGATAGTAGGTTCTGGTTTGTTCGGAGCCACTTTTGCATATAAGGCTAACAAAGCAGGTAAGAGATGTCTGGTGATTGATAAGCGCCCACATATTGGAGGCAATGTATATTGCGAAAGAACTGAAGGAATAAATGTCCACAAATATGGGGCACATATATTCCACACATCCAATAAGGAAGTGTGGGAGTTCGTGAATTCTATTGTCGAGTTCAACCGCTACACCAATTCTCCTGTTGCAAACTACAAAGGACATTTGTATAACCTGCCTTTCAACATGAACACGTTCAACGAACTATGGGGTGTTAAAACGCCACAAGAGGCAGAGGCCAAGATTGCTGAACAAAAAAAAGAGGCTGTTGCTGCCCTGAATGGCGGGGAACCATCAAATCTGGAAGAACAGGCATTAACTCTTGTTGGCAAGGATATCTTTGAGAAACTAATAAAGGAGTATACAGAGAAACAGTGGGGACGAAAATGCAGGGAACTACCTTCTTTCATCATTAAGCGTTTGCCTGTGCGCTTAGTCTTCGACAATAACTATTTCAATGACAAATACCAAGGAATTCCCATCGGTGGATATAATAAGTTGATAGAGGGGCTGTTGGAAGGTATCGACACGAAGATCAATATAGATTTCTTCCGTTCGGAATACCATGATTGGAGAAAATGGGCTGACAAGCTAGTCTATTGCGGACCATTGGATGAGTATTTCGATTATTGTTATGGAAAACTGGACTGGCGTACCGTTACATTCAAAACTCGTATTGAGGATGTGCCTAACTATCAAGGCAATGCCGTTGTGAACTACACAAGTCATGACGAACCATATACCCGCGTCATTGAGCATAAGCATTTCGAGATGTTCGGCCAAGAGGTATATGACTGTCCAAAGACGGTTGTAAGTGAAGAGTATAGTACTGAATACAAGGAAGGAATGGAACCCTACTATCCAGTAAATGATGAAAAGAACAACTCTTTGGCAGAGCAATACCGCAAATTGGCCTCCGCTGAAGAAAATGTAATCTTTGGAGGTCGTTTGGCTGAATACAAGTATTATGACATGGCACCTATTATTGAAAAGGTACTATGTATGTCAATATGATATGATAAGACTTAAAGATCTAAAAATTGTTTGCTCCAAGTCAGAGCTTGCCACCCTACCCGACGGCAAGGTCTTGATTAACACCATCAATGCTCACTCATATAATACGGCACTGAAGGACGAGTTGTTCGCAGAAGCCCTCATGAAAGGAGATGCACTGATTCCTGACGGGGCGAGCATCGTGAAGGCATGCCGATGGCTTAACGCGAAGTCACAGCCTAAGGAGCGTATTGCCGGATGGGACCTCTTTGAGTATGAGATGGGGAGACTAGCCCCCCTTAATCCCCCCCGGAGGGGGAAACCTGCAACGACTCCACGTGTATTCTTGCCCGAAAACGGGCGAGCTTCGGCTGCGTCTCAGGATAGTTCACTTGAATCTGACTCTCCGTTCGACTTGCACGAACCTTCATGGGAATCCATTCACAAACCAAAGGTTATGTTCATGGGGTCATCGGAGAAGGTGCTGGGACTTATCAAGGAAAAGGCAAAAGAAGTGTATCCTCATATTGAGGTGGTGACATATTCTCCTCCTTACAAGCCTGATTTCTCTGATGAGGATAATGCTGCTATTGTAAAAGCTATAAACGATGCAAACCCTGACTTGCTATGGATAGGGATGACAGCACCCAAACAGGAGAAATGGGCATATTCGCATTGGAACGAGTTGAACATTCATTGCCATTGCGGTACCATTGGGGCGGTATTTGATTTCTTTGCCGGAACAGCAAAACGTGCACCTAAATGGTGGCAGGAGCATTCGCTCGAATGGCTATACCGTTTGATAATAGAGCCACGACGCATGTGGAGAAGATATATTATCGGAAACGCATTATTCCTGAAAAACATCTGGAAAGAGAATCACGAGGATAACTCCTATCTTATTCCCCAAGGGGAGAAAGATAAGCGATTGATGAAAGTAGTTGTAACAGGTACTAGGGGCATACCTAACATTTTGGGCGGTATAGAAACGCACTGCGAGGAACTGTTACCGCGCATTGCTGCACAGGGTGTTGACGTTACTGTCACACGACGCAAGGAGTATGTGAAGGATAACGCAACGGAATGGAAGGGTGTTCATCTCGTTGACATTCAGACTCCACGCTCGAAATCATTGGAGACGATTATACACACTTTCAAGTCTATCGTCTACGCCAAAAGGCATGGAGCCGACATTGTACATATTCATGCAGTGGGACCTGCGCTGCTTTTACCAATGGTGAAGCTGCTCGGAATGAAAGCCGTCTATACACACCACGGACCCGACTACGACCGCGAGAAATGGGGACAGTTCGCACGCTTCATGCTTCGTCTCGGTGAAAGAGTTGGCACACGTTTCGCTGATGGAATTATTGTCATTTCAAGCGTCATAAAAGACATAATAGAAAAGAAATACAAACGCAAGGACTGCCACCTCATATTTAACGGTGCACCGAAGGCTTACTTCAACACTGACAAGTCATATCTTAACGAACTTGGTATCGAGCCACAGAAATATGTCATCGGCATGTGGCGCTTCGTTCCTGAAAAGAACCTCGAGCATCTTATCAGTGCCTTTGACAAGGCGTTCCCAAAAGACAAGGACGGAAATAGAAAAGACGGTATGAAACTGGTGCTTGCTGGAGATGCAGATTTCAAGGACGGCTATTATCACCGACTGGAACGAATCACGAAGGAACAGGAGGTGATTCTCCCTGGTTTCGTGAGAGGCGAGAAACTGCAGACACTGCTCACCAATGCACGCTGCTTTGTGCTACCATCGTCACACGAGGGACTGTCAATAGCTCTTTTGGAGGCAATGAGCTATAAATTGCCAGTGATAGTAAGCGACATTCCTGCCAACAAGGTAGTAGGTCTAGGAGAAGAAAGCTATTTCCACCTCGGCAATGTAGAAGAACTGGCTGAAAAGTTACAGAAGAATGCAGAGGACGAATTCCATAGCATTGATTATGACATGAGTCGATACGATTGGGATGACATAGCACGGAAAACGGTGGAAGTTTATAATCGACTAACGCCCCCCCCCATTCCCCCCCGTAGGGGGAAGTAAAGCATAGAACTGAGAGTTCAAAGTTCAATGTTCAAAAATCTAAGTCCTTTCATGTATTGGTTTCTGACTCACTACGATAAAAAATATTTCCCTCGATTTGTTGAGGGGATGAACGATAGGGGAATGAATACCCAATGGGTTCATTCCCCTATTTCTCATGGCGAGCGTGTGAATAACTTCATAGGAGCATGGAGGGCGGTGAATGCAAGCAAAAAAGGCGATACTATCATCTCATGGTATGACTTCCAAGGTATCCTGTGCTACTGGATATGCCTGCTGACTTTCAGGGACAGGAATATCGTAGCTCTGAACTTGCGCCTCAAGGACAAAACCACATTTGTCAACCATGCTGCCGCATTCCTATACAAATATGCTCTTCGAAGCAAGAAGGTAAAGGCAACGATATCTTCTAAAGAATATGGCGAGGCGTTGAAGAAGAGACTGAAGATAAACCGTAATTTCCCTTTAGTACGTGATATAAACCTATATCCAGGCTATTGCATGCCATTCAAGGACAATGGTAAACGTATATTCTGCGGAGGTAACCAGTCAAGAGATTGGCAGAGAGTCATAAGGGTGGCACGACTGTTACCAGAATACAAGTTCGTGATAATCATGCCAGGCAATGAGAGGGAGACCATAAATAATGTTCCTGATAATGTCCGCGTATTCTGTAATGTTCCATACAAAACCTTTATGGGCTACATGCATTCTTCTACATTCCTACTTCTTCCTGTAAATACCAATGCACCGGCAGGACTAGTCGTAATGTTCGAGGCAACATGGCTCGGCAAACCGATATTCACCAACTCCACACAAGTAATGCGTGAATACATCGGTGACGAGCACGGCATTCTCGTCGGAAATGATGATCAAGAGTTTGCAGATAAGATAGAATACTACTACAACCATCAAGACGAGGCAGCAGAAAAGGTTGACTGCTTCCAGAAATATCTTCGAGAAGAATGCTCCGAAGATAAATTCATAGATAGAGTTATCGATGAAGTTCTTTGAACTGTTACAAATATCATTAGGCAACAGGGACGCATTCACTGAGACACCTGAGGACGACGAATGGCGCGACATCTACGAGACGTCTAAACGTCAGGCCCTTATAGGTATCATGTTCTCTGGCGTTGAACGACTGCCGGCAGAGCAGCGACCACCGCGCGAACTCATACTGCCATGGTATATGGTAGTATCGAAGATTGAGAAAAGAAATGCACTAATGAACGACGCATGTGCCAAGGTATGGGAGAATTTCCAGAAAGAAGGATATGAATGCTGCATACTGAAGGGGCAGGGTGTGGCGGCATACTACCCTGCCCCACTGCGCCGACAGAGCGGTGATATCGATGCATGGGTGCTGCCTTGCGACAGAAAAGGGAAAAGCATTGACCAGTGTGCCAGGGAGGTAACAGACTATGCTCATAAATTCACACCTGGAACCAAGGCATCATACCACCATGTGGATTTCCCCGCAATGAAAGGTGTGGAGGTGGAGATTCATTATCGTCCGTCATATATGTTTTGCCTAACAGCAAACCGCAGACTGCAAAAGTTCTTTTATAAGTCGGCAAGTGAGCAGTTCATGAACGTCATCGAAATGGGTAACGGCAAGACAAGCAGACCCACATCAGAGTTCGATGCTATTTTCTTGCTGAGTCATATCTATAGGCACCTGTTTGAGGAAGGTATCGGACTACGCCAACTGCTCGACTACTATCAACTGTTGGTTAATACAGAGATAGCAAGCGACAGCGAGAAGAAGGCAACGATTCTTAGGCAACTGAAACGGTGCAACATGATGACCATAGCACGTGCCGTGATGTATGTTCTTAGGGAGTCTTTCGGAATGGAAGAGAAATACATGATTGTTGAACCTGACGAGAAGACAGGAAAGTTCGTGCTCAACGAGATAATGCTAACAGGAAACTTCGGACAGTATGACGAGCGAGTGTCTGCAGCCGAACGTAGCAGTGCCATAGGAAGGAACCGCCAACGACTGAAACGCGACATCATGCTCTATCGTTACTTTCCTTCCGAATGTCTCTCCGAACCATTCTTCAGACTATACCATTGGTACTGGAGACGAAAGATGAACTGAAATATAATATAAAGAAAACAAGCGGAGGATACCTGTCCATAATTATGGTATCCTCCGCTTGTTCATTTCTGAGTATTGTTATGCTATTATCCCGCAGTGATGTTGAAGGCTCCCGACATGTAAATGCCCAACTTGAGTGAATAGTCGGTATCCCCGACCTGATTCCACGGGGCATTGTAGTAAGTCTTCTCTTTCAACACGATATCATTCTTGTCGTAGTATTTCTTCGAAACGATACGATAGGAAAGAAGATATTCGTCAAACTCATAGAGCACTTCCGCTCTTACAGGCTTGCCGCTGACATTGTCACGTTTTGCCTCTTTCTTGCAAACCTTCTTGTCCTTGTAGTCATAACGCACCCATAGCAAATAACTCTTTGACATGCGGTCAACACAGTCGCTGGCATTCACCACCATCGTCTCATCTTCTTCTACGGTCTTGAATGTTTTTACCTGTGCAGAAACAGCGGTGCTGAACAACAGCATACAGAACATTGAAATAATAATCTTTTTCATAATCTTTTTATTTGTATTTATCAGAAACTATCGTTTTAAAATAACGATGCAAAAATAGCACATTATTCGGAAATAACAACAATTATTCATAAAAAAAGTGGAAGACGCGAAAAAAAAGAGTATCTTTGCCACAGTATTTAAACTATCAACATTATGAGAACTTCCAGAATTGTGTTTACCGTTATGATAACGGCTATATTATGCACCCAAGTAGCAGCGCAGGGATTCCAAAGGGAGAGTTTTCCCGAAGGGTCATATTCACCTGTGACGAATGTGAATCGCAACGGATATCCACGTGTATTATCAGATAATAGTGTGATGTTCCGTGTTAATGCGCCACAAGCACAGAACGTACAAATAGATCTTTGTGGAACCAAGTATGACATGCAGAAATCAGAGGATGGTATTTGGGCGGTAACTACGAAACCACAAGTGCCCGGATTCCATTACTATTTCCTGATAGTTGACGGCGTATCAACTGCCGACCCTGCCAGCCAGGCGTTCTATGGTTGTGGTCGATGGTCGAGTGCCATAGAGATTCAAGAGCCAGGCATGGACGATTTTGAGGTTCAGAATGTGCCACATGGCGAGGTGCGGACCGTCTATTATTGGAGTAAGGTTGAAAATTCGTGGCGCCCATTGATGATATATACTCCCGCGAGTTACGGCGTAAGCAAGCACGATTTCCCAGTAGTGTACATACAGCATGGCGGTGGCGAAGACCATCGCGGATGGATGGAACAGGGTCGTACAGCCCAGATATTGGACAACCTGATTGCAAAAGGCAAGGCGAGACCGATGATTGTGGTGAGTGCAAATAGTAATGTTCACTCACGTAACGGTGGCATGAGTGGTGGTTACAACTGGCAGGGTATGCAGACCTTCCGCAGCGAACTGTTAGAGAGTGTCATACCGTTTGTGGAGAAAAACTACCGCGTCAGAAAAGACCGCAAAGGACGTGCCATGTGCGGACTTTCAATGGGCGGCGGACAGTCGTTTTACATCGGTCTGCGCGACCCCGACACATTTGCCAATGTGGGTGTGTTCTCCACGGGTATGTTCGGCGGTATTCAAGGTGCATCTAATTTCGATCTTGAGAAAGAGGTTCCAGGCATTCTGACGGATACACATAAGTTCAACCAGCAGTTTGACGTATTCTTCGTGACTTGCGGTGAACAGGATCCTCGCATAGAATATACGCGCGACATCGTAAACAAGATGCGTAAAAGCAACGTGGAAGTGCGCTTCAACTCCTATCCTGGCGACCATGAGTGGCAGGTGTGGCGTAAGTCGCTATATGAGTTCGTACAGTATCTATTTAGAAACTGATTAAGACAAAAGGAGAAGAATGGGGCGTGCCAAAATTCTGGCATGTCCCATTCTTTTTTATAAAGCGAAAAAACTCTTTATTTAGCGATGCGTAGCCCTGAAGTCATCCAACTGCTTGAAACAATTTGCATCGATGATTTTCTCTAATTTCCTGTCTGGATTATTACTAATGTAACACTTGTAGTCGAACACCATCATCTCACCATTCTTGGCATTATATGCCTTCCACGATGGCAGACCTTCCGTGTTGGGGTCACCGGTATGGGCAAATTGCGCCCACACACTACTCATCTTGTCTGCCAACAACAAGTCTTCTTGTGTTGCCTGTGGGAGTTCGTTCTTGGAATGGTGGAGCGTATTGAAACAGAACTTGAGTTCATGTCCATGCACTGAACCCTTGTTCACTGGCGACCTCCATGTGAACATATACATATAAGTCTTGGCATTTCGGTTCTTTGTAATAGCATCGGCTGTAATAATGGTCTTAGGACGGAACAACCAGTCGATACTGACAAGGTCTTGCGGCGTATAATTGGGATAAGTCTTGGCAAATTCCTTGATATATTGTTTGGTACTTTTTCCAAACGTCTTCTCAAGTTGAGCAGTAGCCTCTTCCATTGTCATCGCACGTTGATAGGCCAAGGGTTGCAGTTCGTTGAAGGTTGTACCTATCAGGATGGGGATATCAGTGGAGATGTCGGGAAAATCGGGTTGAAAAGGCTGTTGAAGCAAGACCTCACCATCAGGAGTAGGACCAAATCCCCACATCATAGGAGTGCCAGGCTTGCGTGTCCCTATGCTGGCAGCCATTGCACGCTGACCTGCCTCATAGAGTTGACGATAAGGAATGTCCTTGATACGGTCGAGGTGTTCTTTGTCGATGTCCAATTCCTTGAGAACCGCCAAACCCAGTTCCTCACTCATTGACTTAGTGTTGACATTAAGAATCGTTCCACTCATTATGATTGCCTTATGGAAAAGTCCTTTCGCCTTTGGCATACAAAGGAGCGTGCCTACTTTACCGCCACCACCTGACTCACCGAAGATTGTAACATTGTCTGGATCACCACCAAACTGTCTGATGTTTGTCTTTACCCAGTTCAATGCGGCAACGACGTCGAGCATACCGACATTCCCCGAATAACGGTATTTGTCAGAGGCAGCC
This sequence comes from Prevotella sp., assembly GCA_017554105.1. Lineage (GTDB taxonomy): Bacteria > Bacteroidota > Bacteroidia > Bacteroidales > Bacteroidaceae > Prevotella. Next base: position 232,251 of record JAFZIY010000017.1, read on the forward strand.
GAGAGGTCTAAGAATCCAAGAATGTTCAAGCGGTGGTTTACGCTGACTACGACGACATCCTTCTTCGCCAATCCCATGCCTGGATTCCATGCGGAAGTACCAGAGTCGAATCCTCCACCATGTAACCAAACCATCACTGGTTTCCGTGCATTGCAATCGGTGGTCCACACATAAAGGACACACGAGTTCTTCTCCGACATCTCAGCCTCACTCAGTTCACGTCCATGAGTGGGTTGCATGGCCTGAGGTCCCCAGTGGTCGCAAGTCCTTACTCCCTCCTACGCATCGACAGGTTGTGGTGGCATGAAGCGCTCAATCTTTGCATAAGGAATCCCCAAAAAGGCCATCGTTCCTTCTTGATGAATGCCTTTTACCATTCCTGATGATATTCGCACCACAGGAGCTTCTGGGTCCGACGATGCATAGGAATTTGTGGCCACACAGAATAGGAGGCCTACACAGAACAAAAGCTTTGTTGTTTTCATAGATGAAATAAATTAATCATCTCCCCGATAACCACACTCCCGCCCTAAAAATATGCAAATAGTGAGCCATCGGAGAATATAAGACTTTGTTTATATGACGAACGAAACCACCATAAGTAAATTTACTTTCTACTTTTTTTTTGCATTTCTACAGCAGAATTGACATTTTGCATTAAACTATTTCAATACGTATGCATCTAATAATACACATTTAACTTTTAAAAATCCACTTATTATTATTTTTAAAACTAAAAACAATGAAAAAAGTTATTATGATGATTGCGTTGCTGGCAATACCTTTTGCCATTCAGGCGCAGACAAAGTTCCATGACGTTGAGTTGAACGAGGCAACAGGTCCCGTAAAATCTATCACACAGGCAGGAATGATGGGCCGTGGAGAACAGGTTATTAACTTCACTCAGGACGGCAAGATGCAGGCTGAGGGTCTGACAGGCTTAGTTTATGATGATAACGGCTACCTGCAGAAGGCTGAGAGGTCGGTTGAGACTCCTCAGGGCAACATGAAAATTACCACCACCTACAAGTGGGAGAATGGTAAGGTAAAGAGCCAGACAATGGACTTCGGTCAGGGTGCCATGACACAGGTTTTCAAATATGACGAGAAGGGTGTTACAACATCTATGTCAATGGATATGATGGGACAGAAGATGGAAACTCCTTATACCAACTACAAATTTGATGACCGCGGCAACTGGATCAGTCGTAAGACCTCAATGATGGGTCAGGATATGGAGCAGACTCGTAAGATTGAGTATTACGAGTAATCAGTCCATCCAACCTTCTTACTCAGCCAAGGAGAAGAACGGATGTAATTCAAGAAACAGCATCATAAAAAATGATGCATATATTAAAGCCTCAGAAGTTTCGACTTCTAAGGCTTATTTTTTTAGGGTGCCCGGTGGGACTCGAACCCACGACATTCAGAACCACAATCTGACGCTCTAACCAACTGAACTACGGGCACCGTATTATTGGTTGCTTTTTGAAAGCGAGTGCAAAGGTACGGCATTTATTTTATATTTCCAAATAAAAATCATTTTTTTTGTTTTCATTATAAGAAGATGAGTGATTGGAAATACAACTGGCAAGCATAAAAAGGTATTTTTGTGTCAATTCGTTATTGTTTTGCATGTTTTATGTGCAAAATGAAAAATAATAGGCGAGTTTTTTGTTACTATGAAGATTATTGCGTACCTTCGCACCAGTTTTTCTCAAAAAAGGCAAACAGTGATGAAAAAGAAAACAATTGTGTTGACTGTCATTATGTTTTTGTCGCTTACTGTAGTGGCACAAGCACAAGACAAGAAGAAAACCATCGAGGTGCCCGAATGGGTGGCAAACCTCACGGAACGCATCGAACTGCATGGTTATGGTCAGGCGGGATACACTTGGAAGAATCAAGATGGCCGCAACACCAACACCATAGACCTAAAGCGCACGTTATTTTGGGCGAAGGCAAGAATCACTGACCGTTGGTCGTTCCTTTTCATGCATGACTTCTCAAGTGTAGTGCAGGAATTCTACACCGATTTCCGCATCACTAACGACAATGCGTTGACGGTGCGTTTCGGTCAGTTCAAGAACTCATATACTCTTGAAAATCCATTGTCACCGACAAAGATGGAGCTCATCGATGTCTATTCGCAGGGTGTCACCTACCTTTCTGGCTGCGGCTCCGATCCGCTTTTCGGTGTTCAGTACGGCCGCGACCTTGGACTGATGCTTTACGGAAACCTGTTCACCAATCATTTGTACTACGAATTGGCATTGATGCAAGGTCAAGGAATCAACATCAAGGACAAGAACAGCCAGAAAGATGTCATTCTGAGACTCGACTACCGTCCTGTTGAGAACTGGCGCATTGTGGCAAGTGGACAGTTAGGCACAGGCCATGCTGTTGCAGAATCAAAATACAACCCCACTATAGCTGTCGGCGACGACTATAAGCGCAACCGCTGGTCAGCAGGTGCTGAGTGGAAGAGTCATGTGGCTGGTGTCGACTATTGGAAGAACCGCGCTACCAGTGTTCATGGCGAGGTGTTAGGCGGCAAGGATGGTGACGTGAACAGTTGGGGTGCATACCTCACGGGATGCGTGCCAGTTTGCAAGATACTTGATGTTGTTGGTTCCGTTGACTATTTCAACTACAACACCGATGCCAAGATGCAGCAGACAAATGTCACGCTCGGCGTGCAACACTGGTTCTATCGCACATGCCGTGTACAAGTGCAATATACCCTCTCTAATCCAGTGAACATGGACCAAGAGCACTACGGCACCTTGCAGGCACAGCTCCAAGTGGCATTTTGATAATTGATAATTGACAATTGATAATTGATAATCGCGCGACAACTCGTAATTCAAAAATCGTAATTAGTAATTAAAAAAACATGTTTATAAAGATTTTTCTTACCTTAGTGTTCCTTGCCGTGATGGTCAGCGTAGGACTCTATTCACGCAAGCAAGCTTCAAGTGTTGACGGTTTCGTCCTCGGCGGCCGTACTGTTGGTCCGTGGCTCACGGCCTTCGCATATGGTACGAGTTATTTCTCCGCTGTGGTATTTGTGGGATACGCCGGACAATTCGGATGGAAATACGGTATGTCGAGTACATGGATAGGTGTCGGCAATGCCGTGATAGGTTCGCTATTGGCATGGTTAGTGCTTGGAAAACGTACCAAGATGATGACGCAGCACATTCAGAGCCGCACCATGCCTGATTTCTTCGGCACCCGGTTCGACTCCCAGGGACTGCGCGTGGCAGCATCAATCATAGCCTTTGTGTTCCTTATCCCATACACAGCAGGTGTGTATAAAGGCATTTCCACGCTCTTCGAGATGGGCTTTGGCATACCCTACGAGTACTGTGTCATCATCATGGCGATACTGACGGCAGTTTATGTCATTCTCGGTGGCTATCGTGCAACTGCAATGAACGACTTCATACAAGGTGTCATCATGCTCTTCGGCATCGTTACCATCATTGCTGCCGTACTGGCACAGAAGGGCGGACTCGTTGAGGCCTTCAACCAAATGGCATCACTGCCCGCTGACGGCAATCCATCACAAAACGGAGCCTTCGCCGACATTCTCGGTCCCGACCCCTGGAACCTGCTCGGTGTGATGGTTCTCACCTCACTCGGAACATGGGGACTGCCGCAGATGGTGGGCAAGTTCTATAGCATCACCGATGAGAGTGCGATACGCCGAGGCACCATCATATCGACCATCTTCGCCCTCGTAGTGGCAGGCGGTTGTTATTTCCTTGGTGGCTTTGGCCGTCTGTTCGGTACTCCCCCCACCCTACCTAATGGCCGTCTCGACTTTGATGCTGTGGTACCTGGCATGCTCCAGACACTGCCCGACGTCCTCATCGCCCTTGTTGTGTTGCTTGTTCTTTCGGCATCGATGTCAACGCTGGCGTCACTGGTGCTCACATCGAGCAGTACCATGACTCTCGACCTCATCTATCGTGACAAGAAATCGGAAGAGGGTGAAGTGAAAGGTGGCGAGATAGACGACGAGGTGGCAGAGCGCATCGAGCGCCGCAAGGTAGTTGTGATGCGTGTGCTCATAGTGTTCTTCATTGTCATTTCACTATTGATTGCACTCAACCCACCAACATTCATTGCCCAGCTTATGGGCATCTCATGGGGAGCACTGGCTGGTGCGTTCCTTGCACCGTTCATGCTTGGCCTCTACTGGAAGCGTGTCACTACGGCAAGTGTATGGGCTTGCTTCGTGTGGGGTGTGGGAATCACCGTTGTCAATATGCTCGCCGGCAATCCTATCTCGCCAATCAACTGCGGTGCTATAGCCATGGTTGGTGGTTTCGTGGTTGTTGCCATCGTCAGTCTGTTCACAAAACCACTTCAAAAGTCACTTGTTGATAATATCTGGAAGTGCTATTCATAAAAAGTATAGAGTTCAGAGTAGAGAGTTTAGAGTTATGATTACCGCTATGAGCCATGCCTAAGCGCATGTTCTTGAAAAGAAATCATAACTCTAAACTCTCCACTATATATAATTTTGGCTTGGAAAATAAAATACCGCTGTCCTACCTGCGGATATGAGGCGGAAACATACGAGGGAAAAGGACTTTTCGGACAACATATCACTGCTGTCACCTGTCCCGATTGTCACTCCATCCAGAACATCGTTGTGGGCGGAGTGATTGGTGATGTCGCGCCATCGTTCCGCAGCGAGGTCGGTCGTCTTTGCCTACATTGTGGCAGCGACCACATCAGTGTCTGGAACCATCGCACATGCCCACAATGCGGAGGCACTATGTCTAAGGCTGACGAGCGAGAATTCTGGACATAGGGTATTGGAGTTAGGAGTTAGGAGTTACGAGTTACGAGTTAGGAGTTACGAGTTAGGAGTTACGAGTTGCTTTAAACTAAGCAATGAACTATATACGAACTATTTCTCCAATGCCTTGGCAAGCGCTGTTGCCAGTTGATCAGGACAACTGGTGTTCTTGTAGCCACAGCGAACGCCCTTTAACAAATCGATGACCTCCTGCGCCTTCTTTCCTTCAACCAGAAGGCTCACTCCTGTCGTGTTTCCAGGGCATCCACCAATAAACTGCACGTTATGCACTCGTTGTTCCTCGTCAAGTTCAAAGTTTATGAACTTACTGCAAGTGCCGAATGTCTCGTAGGTAGTTTGTTTCATTTTCTCTGTTTATTATTTTCTAGATTGTCTAGAACTTCTAGGACCTTCTAGATTATCTAGGATTTCTCTGATTCATCTTCTTCCAAAGGCAGACTGCCAGACACTGCCATGTCCTCATCGTCAGCCACGGGGTTCTTGGAGTTCTGCTTGGCACCCAGTTTTATGAGTTTCATCGAAGTAGTGACAATGCTCTGCCCACTCGGTGCAAGTTTTCTTCCACCTTCATCGTATGCTTTTTGGAGTCTTTCTATCTGTCGTCCCATCTCCTCATAGCTCTTCACAAATTTGCCCACGCGGTCGAGCATTTCCTCCGCCAGATGATATACCTTCTCGTGGTTCTCTGCCTGAACTATCTGCGTCCATGTCAGGTTAATGATGCGCAGTGCAGCAAAAAGAGTTTGCTCGTCAGCAATGAACACGTTCTTCTCCATTGCCTTTCGCCATAGATCGGGCTGTGCGTTAAGTGCCGTCCATAGTGCCCCAGTATGTGGCATGAACATTATGACATAGTCCATCTTCACCTTCGGTGGCTGTATATATGACGAGTAGTCCTTGTCAGACAGTTCCTTCACATGTCGCCAGATACTATCGATATGTGCTTTCAGGAAACGTTGCCTGTCGTCGGCATTTTCAGCATTCACGTAGTCGATGAAACTGGAAAGCGATACCTTAGAGTCAATAATCAGTTCCCTGTTTTTATCGAGATGCACAATGATGTCAGGTCTCAGACTTGCTCCCTCCTCGGGGTGTATCACGTTGCCCTTCGCATCGCGTATCGTGGCTTGTGTCTCGAAGTGGATTCCACAGCGCAGTCCTTGCGACTCAAGGAGTTCATCAAGCACAGCCTCTCCCCAGTCACCCTGCACCTTTGTCTCGTGACGGAAGGCACGTGTCAGTTCCTCTGTACTTTTCTGTGCTGCCTCACTCTGCCTCATCATGTTCTCCATGTTAGCCTTCATTTCACCACTCAACGTTGTCTGTAGCAGTGTGTTGTCGCTCAGTGCCTGCTTCATGTCAGCGATAGTCTTCCTCAGTGGATCTACGATTTGGCCGATGTTGGTGTTGCTCTGCTCCGCAAACTCCTGTTGCCTCTGCTTCAGCATGTCGTTGGTAGCTGTCTTCATCTCAGCCTTCACCTTGTCTATCACCTCGTTGAAACGTTCCTGCTGTCCATCGAGAGCCTCACGATGACGCTCCTCAAACTGCTGCGTCATCATCTTCATCTGCTCTTTTGCCTGGTCCATCTGTTGGCGCAGCATGTCGGCCTCCGTTATCAGTCTGTCGCGCTCAGCCATCAGTGACATCTGCCTCTGCTTCAGACTGTCTGTCTGTTCCGAGTCCTTGCGCAGACGGGAGTTCTCCTCTGCAGTCATCTTCAGCTCAGCGGCAAGGGCACCTGTCTTCCCTCTCCCATAGAAAACGCCTATGAGCAGTCCCGCTATAATACCTATTATTATATATAGTATCTCCATTTTCCTTTTCAATTTATCATTTGCAAAGATAGCAAATTATTTCCACAAACCACATTTTTTACCATTAAATGATGTTCTTTCTCAAAAAACTCCTATATTTGCAAGGACAAAAAAAGTTCAAAGTTCAAAATTCAAAGTTCAAAGAAATAATGACCCCAATAGCCTACTTCCATTCCCCCTTCACCAGCAAGTTTGGGATTCCGAGACAAAGCGGACTGGTCGAGGAGTTGACAGGTGAGATTGTCTTCGAACCGAAATACCGCAATGCTGATGCAGTGAGAGGACTGGAGGACTTCAGCCACCTGTGGATAATCTGGGAGTTCTCCGCCAACAAGACCTTGGGTGACAGCCTCACCGTGCGCCCTCCCCGGTTAGGCGGCAACAAGCGGTTGGGAGTATTCGCCACACGCTCTCCGTTCCGTCCAAACCCCATCGGACTATCATGCGTATATATAAATAAGGTGGAAATAGACGAGCAACGCGGACCAGTGATAACCGTCTGCGGTGCCGACCTCATGGACGGCACTCCCATTCTCGACATAAAGCCGTATATCGCCTATTGCGACTGCAAGCCAGAGGCCCGCTCGGGATTCGTGGAGCAGACGGAATGGAAGAAGCTTCATGTGGAACTCAGCGAGCAACTGCAGACAGAACTGACATCGGAACAGAAGCAGGCACTCATCGGAGTGCTTGAACTCGACCCACGTCCCCGTGTACAGGACGACCCCGATAAAGTCTATGGCATGCCTATCTTCGGACGCGATGTCCATTTCACTGTATGTGACGGCACACTACGGGCATTTATTTGAGTTTATAAGGTCACTGCGCTCTCTGGTCTTATGTGACATTACCTCACCGCCCGTCCCGAAGTGACCTGAAAACCCACAAACTTATAACCCTAAACCTAATAACCTCACAAACCTAAAACCTTATAACCAGAATACCATGTTTTCGGTATGTTTTATAACTATTTTGTGCTAAAACAAAATAAAATATTACGAAATCGTTTGTCATTACGTTTTTTTTTTATAATTTTGCCAACGTGTTTTTTATTTTGCACCGCTCGTAAGAATACATTATTTATTAATTATTATTTATATGTTTCACTTAAAATTATCAATTATGAGTAAAAAATTTACATCATTCTTGATTTTTGCAGTAGCACTGCTACTGTCTTTGCCGGCACAGGCACAGAATTCTAATTCTGACTTAACGCAGAAGAAGAAGGCTGTTGTCTCTTCGGCAACAATCAAGAATCCGAAAAAATTGACAATTCAGCAGAAGGATGCCAAGGTTGCTGCTCAGGCTGCACAGGCTAAGGCTGAAGAAAAGACAATCTCTCCGGAAGAACAGCAGTATCTCCTTGACAAGGCTGCCAAGGAAGCATCGGCTTCAGAGGCATTACCAGTGATTAACTGGGCAAGCCTCACTCCGAACCACTACGTTTCGAAGAGCAATCTTTTCAACGATCCTGTTAAGCCTGCTAAGTTCACATTGCCTGCTAAGAATGCAAAGAAGAACAGCACTGTACAGCCAATCAGCAACGCATTCAATCTGGCAATCGCTAAAACAAATAAGGCTCCACGCAAGGCTGAGACCGTTGACGAGCATGGTATCATCACAGAACCTGCCGAGGGCGAGACGAAGTATTACACACGTAGTGGTACTGCCTTCTATCTCTCAAATTCTACTGTTTACTCAGCCGAGCAAAGCGGTACTGTGACAATCGTTGAGACATCAGATGGTACTGTTTACATCAAGGATCCTGTAACAAGATTTGCATATGGCGCATGGGTAAAGGGTACTAAGGACGGTAACACCATAACCGTTGCAGGTGCTCAGCCTTTATATTACGTTTCAGACTATGATGCCACACTGAGTCTTAACTGGGGTACCTCAAGTGACAACAGTTACGCCAGAGGTACAGGCGACATCACCTTCACAATCGATGGCAATACCATATCACTCAACGGTTCCAGCGAGGACAACATCATCGGTGTATTCTGGGATGACGACAACACATGGCAAGGCTATGGTGACTACGACACCGTTTGGACACTGGACGAAGGTTACACACCTCCTTCGACAGACCCCGTGGTACTTCCAGAAGGTGCAACTGTTCAGACATGGTATCGCGACCAGATCAACTCCAGCAGCAGTGGCGAGACCGCTGTTTCAGGTACTGACGTAAGTGTTGCCTTTGTTGACAACGAGGTTTATATCAGTGGTATCTTCGAGGACTTCCCAGAGTCTTGGATCAAGGGTACACTGAATGGAACTACCGTTACATTCGAAAGCGGACAGTTCATTGGCAAATATGGCAGCTATGACATCTGGGCATATGGTACAGACGGCGATGGCTTGGTAGATGCTTTCACCATGACATACGATGCTACAGCACAGACACTTACCGCAGACAACCAGTTGCTGGCAAATGCTGCTGAAGACCGCATCTACTATCTCCAGTGGATTGCTTCCCTTACTCTCTATGCTGAGGAGCCCGCTCCCGCACAGATTGACGAGTTGCCATACAGCAACGGCTTCGACGACGCATCACTGCAGAAGCACTTCACCGTAATCGATGCAAACGGCGATGGTAAGACATGGACAGCTTCTAATGGTGAATTTGCTATTAGTTATGCCTCACCGAACAACGATGACTGGCTCGTTTCTCCTGCCATCATGTTAGTTGCTGGCAAGAAGTACCACTTCGCTATCGACTCAAGGATTCAGTCTTCAAATTATCCTGAGACATTTGAGGCTAAGGCTGCCAAAGAGGCAACTGCAGATGCTCTGTCAGCTGGAACCGAAGTATTGGCTCAACAGACTATCAGCAACGCGACTTATTCAACATACGAGACAGAAGGGTTCTCCGTAACTGAGACTGGCTACTACTACATCGGTATCCATAACATATCTCCTGATATGTTCAAGCAGTATGTTGACAACTTCCTCATCGAGGCCGCTCCTATTTCTGCTCCTTACACAGCAGACTTCACACAGGAAGGATTCATCGAGGACTTCGGAGTTATCGACAACAATAACGATGGCAGCACATGGAGCTGGAGTTCTTCTAACTATGCTTTCTACAGATATAACTCGTCTAACCCTGCCGACGACTATCTCGTGCTGCCTATCAAACTTGAGGCTGGAAAGAGCTACAACGTAGTCGCTGAGGTTGCTTCCAATAGTTCAAGTTGGGTAGAGAAGTTTGAGGTTGTGGCTGGTACCGCTGGTACAGTTGACGCTCTCACAACTACAGTGATAGAAGAGAAGACTGTAGGTCATACCGACTTCCAAGAGTATGAAGGCTCATATACTCCAGAGGCTGATGGTACATACTACATAGCAATTCACGCTACTTCTGATCCAGATATGTTCTACCTGAAGGTGAAGACATTCACCGTTGAGGTAGCTGCCGAAGGCAATGCTCCAGCTGCTGTAGAGAACTTTACAGTTGTGCCATTTACTGATGAAATAGGTGCAGCCATCTCGTTCAACGCTCCTACAAAGGCTATCGACGGCACAGACCTTGCTGATGGCGACATCACAAAGATTGAGATTCTGCGCGACGGCAACGTCATCAACACCATCGAGAACCCTGCTCCAGGTTCAGAGCAGATCTATTCTGATGACGCAAGCGACATCACCATCGGAAACCACACCTATCAGGTAATTCCTTACGGTGCATCTGGTATTGGTGCGAAGAGCGAGGAAATCACTGTATTCCTGAGTGGAGTGCTCACCGTTCCTTACACCGCTGACTTCACCGCTGCAAACACAATTGAATCATTCCAGATAATTGACAACAACAGCGATGGAAGCACATGGACTTGGAGTTCAAGCTACAATGCTAACTATTCTTATAATTCTTCAAACGCTGCCGATGACTATCTCGTGACATCTCCAATCAAACTGGAGGCAGGCAAGAGCTATCTCGTAAATGTTAAGGCACGAGTTTACAATGCAAGCTATCCTGAGCGTTTCGAGGTTGTAGTTGGCAAGCAGGCTACAGCTGCTGGTCTTTCACAGACAGTTATTGCTTCTACAGATGTTACAAGCACAGAGGCTAATGACTTCGAAAGCGAGTTCTCTGTTTCTGAGGACGGAAACTACTACTTGGCTATCCACGCTATCTCTGATGCCAACATGTGGCGTCTGATTGTTGACCAGTTCTCTATCGAGGTAGGTGCTGATCCTTCTGCTCCTGCTGCTGCAGAACTGACAGGTACACCTGGTGCTGAGGGTGCTCTTGAGGCTACCTTGAGTTTCACCGCTCCTGCAACAGCCGTTAACGGTTCAGCCCTGAGTGGCACTGAGGACATCAAGATCTATCGTGACGATGTATTGGTTAACACTCTGACTGGCGTTGCTCCTGGTTCTGCACAGACATGGACCGACACCAACGTTCAGGACGGTAGCACATATACATACTACATCGTGGCTGCCAACGAAAGTGGTGACGGACAGAAGTCTAACAAGGTTAGCTTATATGTTGGTCAGGATACACCTGCTGACATAACAGGCTTCGAGAAGACTGCTGATACTGCAACCTCTCTGACATTTGCTTGGGACGAGGTGGCTGGTGTAAACGGCGGCTATGTGAACGCTGCTGCCGCAGAATACACTGTATATAGCATGGCTATTGAGAGCAATGGATGGTTCAGCTATCTTGTAGTTGATCAGACTCTGGGTTCAGTTACAGGCGAGACAACCGCTACAGTTGACTATGACGTTGACGAGGGTGAGCAGACCTTCCAGTACTTCGGAGTTTCTGCCAAGGTTGGCACGAACGAGACCGATCCTGCTAGTGCTTATACATACGCTCTCGTTGGTGCTCCTTACGAGTTGCCAATGACTGAGGGCTTCACAGATAAGAAGCTCCACTATGTTTGGGATTACAGCGAGAATGCTTATCTGGGCGTAACTGAAGACGCTTCTGACGGCGACGGAGCTGCTTTGGCAATGAGCGCAAATGGAGAAGCAGGAATCGTCACATTCTTCACAGGTAAGGTTAACCTCAACCCTGCAGCTAATCCAACCGTTATCTTCGACGCCATGAAGGGCACCAGCACTGTAGATGCTCTGACAGTATTCGTTATGTCTCCAGACGGAACAACCACCGACGTTGAGACTGTAACACTGACTGACGAGTATCAGACATTCAAGGTGAAGATACCTGAAAGCGCTAAGAACGGACGCTACAACCAGATTGGTTTCAAGGCTGAGTTCCCAACAACAGGCGAGTCAGTCATTATCGACAACATCAATATTGGCGACCTCTATGAGTACAACCTCGCTGTTGACCTCTCTGCACCAAAGACCGTTCAGGCTGGTAACAAGGTAACCGTTACCGCTAAGGTTGAGAACATCGGTGAGGAAACCATCGACAGCTACAACATCACTATCAAGGCTGGTGAGAAGGAACTCCTCAACGAGGACGTTAACGAGCCTTTGGCAATGTTCGAGAGCAAGAAGTTCGATGCAGACTTCGAGACAACAATCTTCGACGAGGCTGGTGACGTAACAATCACTGCTACCGTAACACCTGAGGTTGACCTCGATGAGACCGACAACACTTCTGATGCTGTTATCACTGTGACACTGCCTACAGCAGCTCCTCCAACAAACCTGAATGTTACTGAAAGTGAGAATGGCGACATCACACTTACATGGGACGCTCCTACAGGTTCTACCGAGGAAGTTACCGAGGGATTTGAGACCGATCTGGGCGACTTCGTAAGCATTGACAGTGATGGTGACGGATTCGGATGGGATGTTCATATCAACACTGGAACCGGTAACCACAGTGCACATAATGGTGATGGCTCTGCATATTCTGCAAGTTATGACAATGATTCAGGTACCGCACTCACTCCAGACAACTGGCTTGTTGTTCCTGCAATCCTTAACGGAACATTCAAGTTCTGGGCTGTAGGTCAGGATGCAGGCTATGCTGCCGAGCACTTCGCAGTATTTGTTTCTACCGAGAGTGGCACAGACGTAAGTACCTTCACACAGGTTTCTGAAGAATTTGTGGCAACTGGCGAGTATCAGGAGTACTCAGTTGACCTGAGCAGTTATGCTGGTCAGTCAGGTTGGGTGGCTATCCGTCACTTCAATGTAACTGACATGTTCTTGCTCGTTATCGACGATGTTACCTATCTGGTTGGCGGCGGTGACGTAGCCGGCTACAACATCTATGTTGACGGTGAACTCGAGACTAGTCTTGACGCTGATGGTAATGTAAACGGAATGCCAGGCATCAACAAGGCTGCAAGCTCACTGACTGCAGTTCTCGCAGGCCTTGGCCAGAGCCTCACTAACGGCGAACACGAATTTGCCGTGACCGCAGTTTATGCTAGCGGTGCTGAGTCGAAGCCAGAGAAGTTCCTTCTCACAACGACAACAAGCGGCATCGAGCGAGTATCTGTTGACGGCAAACCAGTTGACATCTACTCTGTTGACGGTAAGCTGATCCGCAAGCAGGCTACAAGCCTCGAGGGTCTGAAGGGTCTCTATATCATCAACAACAAGAAGGTGATTATCCAGTAATCAAAAGTTTCTGAATATTCAGAACATAGATTATTAAACGAAATCCGCTGTTTAGAAAAAACAGCGGATTTTGTTTGTTATATACAGTTTTTTTACTATCTTTGCAGGCTGAAGAATTATATTCCATTTATTAGAGTTGTAAATTCACTGAAAAACCCTAAAAATAAATATCAATGTTTACAAACAAGAAAACAACATTGTTGATTGGACTTGCACTGCTATTCTCTCTTAGCCTGTCTGCAAAGCCAAGAACAAAAGCAGAGATGAAGTCTCTGGCAAAAACGGCTATTAATGCCCATCGTAGTAAAATGCACAAAGCACCACGCACTGACGAAGTAAAGGAGATAAGGTGCTTGGAAGCCACAACGGTACTGGGATACGAGGATGGTGGTTTTGCCATTATTTCCAACGATGACCTGTTACCTGAAGTGCTGGGCTACAGTGACACGAAATTTGACGTGAACACAAAGAACGAGAACCTCAAGTGGTGGCTCGAGGCTGTTGAGGCAGCAGGAAAATACTATGTTTCCAAAGGTATCAAGAGAACTTCTGTGACACCAAACACTGACCTCTATGAGCCTTTCGTTCCCTCGATGGTTACCACGAAATGGGATCAGGCAGTGCCTTACAATAACTATTGCCCGCCAGGCGTATATTCCGGTGGTGGCGATGGTCACGACTACGGCAACGACACCGAGCGCTGCGTGGTAGGATGTGTGGCAACAGCAATGGCACAGGTACTTGCACATAACAAGTACCCAAGGACCGGTATCGGTACTCATTCTGTGACTGTGAATCAGGAAGGTGGCACAGGTACCTACACCGTGAACTTCGAGGAGGCTGAGTACGATTACGACAACATGCTCGATCGTTATATTAACGGACAGTACACCGAAGAACAGGCAAAAGCAGTTGCATTGCTCAGCTATCACTGCGGTGTTGCTTCAGACATGGAGTATGCCATCGACGGTTCTGGTACTTATACCAATTTGGCTGCCGACGGACTGCGCCGCAACTTCGGCATTGAGACTGCCACATTCTACGACCGTAACGATTCAGGACTCTCCACAGAGGAGTGGATGGGACTCATCTTCAATGAACTGAGCGAAGGTCGTCCACTTATGTATGGCGGCGTTTCTTATTCTTGGTTTGGCGGCGTAGGACACGAGTTTGTGTTCGACGGATACGACGAGACCGGTAAGGTAAGCGTAAACTGGGGATGGAGCGGTGACGGTGACGGTTACTACGAGGTTGACCTCCTCGATGTTGACGGCTACGAGTGGAAATACTATCAGGACATGGTTATCGGCATTGAGGGCGGTGTTTCTGTTGAACTGCAGGACAAGGACATCACATTGGCCACAGCAGGAACGCTCGCAAACCAGATTTCATCAGACGACCGCATACTCGTGGGCGAACTGAAAATCACTGGTGACATCAACAGCAGCGACCTGAAACTGCTGCGCGAGATGGCTGGCGTTGACAATGAGGGCAACAAGACCAAGGGTAACATGTTCTCACTCGACCTCTCCGAGGCACGCATCGTGGCTGGTGGTAACCCATATCTCTTAGAGAATGGCGAGACATATACCACTGCTGACGACGAACTGCCTTACAAGGCATTCTACATGGCAAGCAAACTGCGCACGCTGAAACTGCCTAAGACGATAAAGAACATAGGTGACGGTGCAATGGCACTGCTCAACCGCCTCTCCGAACTGGAGATGCCCGAGACTGCAGAAGGACAGAACTATACCGTTGATGGAAATGCCATATATACCAATGACGGCACAGAACTTATCGCCGTAACACCAGTGGCTAGGGAAGAATTTGTCATTCCAAGCACTGTAACCAAGGTTCACCCATACGCAATGGCAGGATGTTCCAAGATTACAAAGGTAACCGTACCTGCTACAGTAACCGAAATGGGACGCGAGGCAATGCTTAACTGCAGCGC
Source organism: Prevotella sp. (assembly GCA_017554105.1). GTDB lineage: Bacteria > Bacteroidota > Bacteroidia > Bacteroidales > Bacteroidaceae > Prevotella. The sequence continues at coordinate 247,417 of JAFZIY010000017.1, forward strand.
TCTGACACAGTTGCGTTCTGAGGGTCGCACACCTCCTACAGTAGGTGCATCTGCATTTGACGGTATAACCGTCACCTCATGCAAATTACATGTACCCGCAGGAACGAAGGACCTCTACAGCAAGGCATACGGATGGAAGGAGTTTGTAAACGTGAAAGAGTATGGTACAACCATCAAGCCACGTAACGCCACTCGCAAGTATGGCGCAGAGAACCCGACATTCGGCTACCAGCTATATGGTGACTTCGTGGAAGGCAAACCAGAGATTTACACTGATGCCACACCTGAATCACCCGTTGGAAGATACCCGATATATGCATCGGCAGGAACCATCACTGCTCCTGACGTGACATTCGAAGAAGGTTATCTCATTATCACCGCTGCTCCGCTCACTGTTTCGGTAGAAGACGCTACGCGCAAGCAGTTTGAGGAGGATCCTGAGTTTGTTCTTACCTACAGCGGATTCGTAAACGGCGAGGACGAGAGCGTGTTCACCACACTGCCAACTGTGACCAGCAACGCAACATACGATAGTCCGGAAGGTGAGTATGTGCTGACCGTAAGCGGTGGCGAGGCACAGAACTACAAGTTGAAGTATGTTCCTGGCAAACTCATCATCAGCGGTATTGCAACAGATATCAAGAGCATTACCATCAGTAATGACGAACCGCACGACATCTATAACGTGCAGGGTCAGTTGGTACGCCGCAATGCCACATCTCTCAGTGACCTGCCAGCAGGAATCTACATCATCGAGGGTGTGAAGGTTGTAAAGAAATAATAGCCCCCTATAATCCCCCAAAGGGGATGAGTTGAAAAGAGGTCTTGGCTGCATGCCAAGACCTCTTTTGTATGTTCCCCAAAAATGTTCCGCGGGCTAACACAGGGGTTCGCCCCTACATTGTGCTATTCTTTTTTGAATTTACAAATACTTGTAGGGGCGAACCCCAGTGTTAGCCCGCAAGAATTATTCCAACATCTTTATCTCAGCGCCCATATCATCGAATTCATCAACACAATCACCATTCAACCTATCATATACCCAACGTTGCGGATTCAGAAAAATATAATTCGCTATATAATCATAAGAACGCTGATTCCTGATGATATGGTCGTAAATATTCCTTTGCCATAGTTTATCCTCAAAGGCAATCCACCCTTTCTCCTTAACCCCATGAATATACTTGTTGGTTGTTATGCTTTTAAACCATCTCATCACATCAATGATATTATGTCCGCCATTGTTTTGGATTATAAGATGTACATGATTAGGCATAACTACATAGTGCGGGATTGCCGTACTCGGAAATCTTCTACCTATTTCTCTCGTAGTGTCAAGTACCATCATACCGGCGTCATTCAAAATCATTTTACCATTACATACATCTCCTAATAGACATTTACGATTCTGAATAACGATTGTGACAAAATAATTGGCGGGGGTTGAATAATCATAACCACACAACCTGATGTTTTTCCTGCATGGAGATCCTGTGTTATTTTCCATGATTGACAATCTTTAGTATTATGGTTAACACAAAGGAACATTGAGTGACGAGTGATAAGATTTCCGGGCTAACACAGGGGTTCGCCCCTACATTGTGATGTTTTTGAATACAAACACTTGTAGGGGCGAACCCCCGTGTTAGCCCGGAAACTATTGCGTTATAACCATTTATCTCACACTAACCTTCACACCTTTCTCATCACCTACCTTCAACACATAAATGCGATTTGTAGGAACAGAGAAGGAGATGCGTGTGCTCGTTGCTGTCTGCTGTCCAACAAGGACTCCGCTAACATCATAAAGACTTACGCGTGTGCCTGCTGCCACGTTGTTGACAGAGATTGTGCCGTTGGCATACTGCCATGTCCATACCGAAGACTTCACGTCATTGATGCCAGTGTCGACATCTGTAATTGCCTCAATCTTCAGGTTTGAACATGAAGGCATGGTAAACGCATACTCAGAACCTTCCACCTGTGTTGTAGTAGTGCTGCCCGATGCAGTTTTTGTCACTTTCCATCCTGTCACCTTCCTTCCGTTGGCAGCCTCACCCTTGAGTACAACCGAACGGTTCTGGAAAAACTTACCGTCGAAGCGTCCCTTTGTCAATTTCACATCGTTAAAATAGAATGGAATATCCTGGACAACAGCATCCTCAACATCCTTATTCACAGTCATATTGATCAATGTGCCAAGATTATAAAAATCCTTAAGATGATTATAGAAGTTGTTGGTACGTTGACTGAGCCAGTTGCGGGCGTTGTTGATTTCGTTGTTGATATCCGTTTCGTACCCAAACCAACTCCAAGTATAGAGCGAGCGGTGCTGTATGAGTTCTGGCTTAACGAGGTCTGCCATAGGATCCCATATCTCACGTGTTCCACTCTCGTTCAGGAAATCGCCCATGTATATGGCACATCGGTCGATGAACTCGCGTTTGAAGTCTGGGTCTGCCATCAGGTTGCGGAAGAGCATCGTAGCCTCAGCGGTATTTGCCCATGCGTTGCCTGAATCATAGTTGGGGTCGTTAATCCATGCTATGGTGTTGTAATTGGCAGAACGTCCGTAGAGTCCAAGTCCGAAGTCGGTATCTTTTGCAATCCATCTCCATCGTCCGTCATCGGCTGTCGGTCTCCATACGACGAGGTTGTTACCAGGGAAGTCAAGGTTGCCATAGTACAGGTTCATTGCCATGAGATTGATGAACTCATAGCAGTCCATGAGGTTTTCATATTCTGCCATGCTGTGTCCGCTCTCATGGTAGAAAGCCTTGAAGGCGTTGTAGTTGTCCAACGTACCAGCCTTCAGTTCCTCCACCATCTGCGAGTTCTCCTGTGAGATTTCCACCATATCGATGTCTTCCAGTCCCTTACCCTTATTGTTCTTGTAGTTTGAGAAGACATTGTCATCATTGGAGCGTTCACGTATGTTGAGCACTCCTTTGTAAACACCATTGATGAAGATAGCAGTAGGCTGCCATGCCTGCCAGTCGAGATCGGTATTCTGTCCCATGACACGCTGGATGATGGCATCACGCATATAGAGTCCACCGAAGTCATTGCCGGCATTACGCAGCATAAGGCTCTTGAACTCTGTGATTCCTGGCTTCTGGTCAGGGAAGAACTCATAAGCAAGGCGTTTCGTGCCGAATCGTTTATTGGCATATACTACCAACGTCTTCAATGGGTGTTCACGCGACTGTCCGCCTGCTACACGCGTCTCGCAGAGTTGGTTGAGAGCGCTTTCTATCCCTGCGTTGTCAAAGTACTCAAAGTTGATAGGACGTCGCCAGTCGTGCTTGTTGTACTTGTCAGGGTTGTTCGCGATGATACCGATGGTAGCATCGTTCAGGTAGCGATCGTCGGTCACGATGGAGATCACGGGGATAGTAAAGTCACGACCGAGGAAGATGTATGACTGGGTCGTGGATATGGGCGAGAGGTAACCATCGCAGAACAGTTTCGCACGTATCACGGTGCTGCTGTTAATCATCAATGGTGAAGTATATTGCGTACTGGAAGCCGTAGGCTCGCTGCCGTCCGTGGTATATCTAATCACTGTTCCATCGGGCGCATCTTCAGGAAGGCTCAGCGCAACTCTCATATTCTTACTGGAGGTGAACACCTTACCCACGGAACTGAACACCGGTGCACCGAGAATATCAGTATAGGTGGTGCCGCAGTTAGTTGCTCCTGGTGTGGCTGTAGCCTGATAGCCCCATTCACTGCCGCCGTCGGTCTTGCGCCCGTAGGCGATGTTAGGAGCAGGCATTGCATTGTAATCCACTTTCTCTAACTGTGTGCTGCCATTGAAGAGGTATACGCTACCCGCATCGTCAGACTCCAGACGGAAACTGGTGTGGAGACCATTCTCTTCTTTGTCGCAGTAAATCACCACGTAACCATGGGCATTGACTGTTTGGCTTGGCAATTGCCATGCTTTGTCAGCACTCTTCTTGCTGCCTAATTTATAGTCACCAAGATTAACGGGGGTGTCGCTGTTGTTATAGAGTTCCACCCATGAATCGGGGAACTCCATGAGGTCGTCCATGATACCGTCAATGTTCGACTGCATTATCTCATTGACAACCAACTGTGCCCTTGCTTGTGTAGATAATCCAAGAAGAGCAAGTGAAAAAAGTAAAGTTTTCTTCATGTTATGTAGTTTATATTTAAAATTTGCATGCAAAGGTACATCTTTTTTTCTTTTAACAATATATATATCCCTTATAAAATATAAATTAATACATCCCCTAATGGTTTAGATACATAAGATAAAGTGGAGACCACAAATAAAGACTAGATTTTTCTAGATAATCTAGATAGTCTAGGCAATCTAGGATATCTAGAAACAAAAGAAGCGCACCAAAAAAGTGCGCTTCTTAAAGTGGAGCTGGCGGGAGTCGCGCTCGGCTTTGCCGCTTTTACAAAGCGAAGCGACTAAAAGAACCCGCACGCGGGGAGATGACCAGAGGCGAAACAAAAGAAGCGCACCAAAAAAGTGCGCTTCTTAAAGTGGAGCTGGCGGGAGTCGCGCTCGGCTTTGCCGCTTTTACAAAGCGAAGCGACTAAAAGAACCCGCGCGCGGGGAGATGACCAGAGGCGAAACAAAAGAAGCGCACCAAATAAGTGCGCTTCTTAAAGTGGAGCTGGCGGGAGTCGAACCCGCGTCCAAACAGGGAAACCATACGCTTTCTACACGCTTATTCCAGCCTTCGGTTTTCGTGCAGTAGCAAGACCTGGACCACCAACCACTGCCTTATCCTCTAAATCTCATCATACAATCGAGGCATTGCACGACTATTCCCGATTTTGCTGCACCGCTAAACCAAAGAGCCTCGGGACGACGGCTTTTGAGCGATGTCTCGTTCCGTCACCTGGTGGCGGAATTAAGCCAGTAAACTACTGTACTTCGTTTAGGCAGCGAGAGCATAGTTGTTGTTGCCAGATAAATTTGATGACCATTGGGATTTAGGAGCCACCAGCCAACGCTCCGCGTGCTTACGTACCACTCCAGCCTGCTGTCAAATCCAGTCAACCCCAGAGTAACGTGCGGCAAAGGTATAAATTATTTCCAATAAAAAGAACAAAAACGCCAAAATATTTTGCAATTGATGCAAAACGGGAAAGTAATTTCGGCAGAATTGGTGAGTAAACCTGGCAGGATTACTGACCAAACCTGGCAGGATTGCACCGATATCTCACAATTGTAGCTAGCAAATATTTGCAATTACATCTTGTTTTCCGGTATCTTTGCAACATAAATCTTTAAAACAACAAGAAAATGGCTATAAGATACAGAATTATGCGCAACAACATTCTCAGAGACAAGAACTATGGCAAGTACTATGCCTTAACGGTGAAGAACAGCGAAGTAACACTGGAGGATATTGAGCGGGAGATTCAGGAGAACTGCTCAGCGAAGGTCTCTGACGTACGCTTGGTGATGCGCGAGCTGTTCGACACCATCCGCAGGATGATGCAGGACGGGCATGTGGTTAACATGGGAGAATTGGGGAAGATGTATATCGCAGTGACAAGCACACCCGCGGACACTCCTGAGGAGTTCCGCACCGACAGGAACATCACGGGGTTCCGCTGCGCATATACTCCCTGCGGCCACCGCTACGGGAGCGGTGCGGGTGAGAAATCTGGCAAGATTCACCGATTGCTGACTGACGGGTGCAAGGCGAAGAAGTTAGGAATTAGGAATTAGGAGTTAGGAGTTAGAAGTTAGGAGTTGTGAAATATTAAAAAGGCAGGAGGATAGAGTGATATTAAAAAAAATATGTGTACCTTTGCAACATTTTAACGAAAAACGTGTTATTATATATAGGAAAAGTGTAATATAACCAGATGGAGCAAAAGACAACTGACATGCTAAACAGCCATGATGCAATGAACAAGACTCAGCGGGTCGTAAAAAGAATTATTGACATCATAGGGTCTGCTTTGGCTTTAGCATTTCTCTGGCCTCTCCTGCTGGTGTTTGTCATTATGCTGAAGTTGCAGCACAATGGTTCTGCCATCTTCAGTCAGGAAAGGATAGGAAAAGGCGGTAAGCCTTTCACCATATATAAGTTCCGCACAATGAACAGGGACACCGAGAAAGACGGGCCGCAGTTGGTGCCGCATGCTGAGGGCATGGCATCGACTGACCTTGAGCGATTTCTTCGCGACCATCATCTCGATGAGTTACCCCAATTGTGGAACGTGCTCTGTGGCGATATGTCTATCGTGGGTCCCCGCCCCGAGAGACGTTTCTTCATAGAAAAGATTATGGAGATGGATGACCGCTACCCACTAATCTATGAGATGCGTCCTGGACTAACTTCTGAGGCTACTCTATATAACGGTTACACCGACACTATGGAGAAGATGCTGAAACGTCTTGATATGGACATTCACTACTTGGAAACACGCTCGCTGACTGGCGACTTCAAGATAATGTTGAATACCGCACTGAGCATTATTAGCGGAAAGAAATTCTAGAAAAAAAATAGATAATCTAGAATATCTAGAAAGTCTAGAATATCTAGAAAAAGACTAGAAGAAGGAAAAAGAATTATGAAGAAATTACTTGTTATAGCATTCTTGTTGGGCTTTTGTTCTTTAGGGACATTTGCGCAATCGTCCATGACCGATGAGCAGGTCATGCAGTTCGTGCTTAAGGAGAATCAGAAAGGTACGTCACAGGCGCAGATTGTGACGAAACTGATGCAGCGCGGCGTTGACATCAACCAGATACGCCGCGTGAAGAATACCTACGACCGCATGCAGAAGAACCAAGGGCTGGGAACTGTTGACGACGGCTCCTCTGCCGCTTCACGTATGCGAACGAACAACGGCGACAAGAAAGATGCTGAAGCACAACGTATGCAGGCTCAACGTGGGACATCGCAGAGAATGCAGAGTGTTCGCGGAACACGCCACACTTATGATGATGCTGACGAGGATTTCGTTACTATAAACGACCATGTGGGTTATATGCTGCCTGACTCTCTTGAAATACTCTATCAGGAGGAAGGCAAACGTAAGGTGTTCGGACGTGACATCTTCAACAACAAGATGCTCACCTTCGAGCCTAACATGAACATTGCCACACCTCAGAACTATCGTCTAGGACCTGGCGATGCCGTGTTCATCGATGTATATGGCGCATCTCAGCGCACCATAGAGAGCACCATCAGTCCCGACGGAACAGTTACCATAGAGGGCTTCGGACCCGTTCAGGTAGCAGGAATGACAGTGGCACAGGCCAATGCACAACTGCGCTCTACACTGGGTTCACGCTATAGCAGCAGTCAGATAAGACTCACGGTAGGCCAGACACGTACCATCATGGTAAACGTGATGGGTGAAGTAAAGGCTCCAGGTACCTATACGCTGTCTGCCTTCGCTTCAGTGTTCCATGCACTTTATATGGCCGGCGGTGTGAACGACCTCGGAACACTGCGTAACATCAAGGTTTATCGCAACAGCCAACTCATATCCACAGTTGACATATACGACTACATACTGAACGGAAGGCTTACGGGTAATGTGCGTCTTGCCGAGAACGATGTCATTGTTGTAGGTCCATACGACTGCTTGGTTAACATCACAGGTAAGGTGAAACGCCCGATGTTCTATGAGATGCGCCGCAATGAGAGCGTCGGCACGCTGTTGAAGTACGCCGGCGGATTCACTGGCGATGCCTACACCAAGTCAGTAAGGCTGGTGCGTAAGACGGGACGCGAGTTCTCGGTTTACAACGTTGACGAGTTCGACTTGAGTTCTTTCCACCTTGCCGATGAGGACTCGGTGAGTGTTGATTCCATCCTGCCACGTTTCTCTAACATGGTTGAGGTGAAGGGAGCTGTGTTCCGTCCAGGCATATATCAAGTGGGCGACAACATCACTACTGTTCGCGAATTGCTCGAAAACTGCGAGGGTGTTACAGAAGAGGCATTCACTGCACACGCCGTGATGCATCGCATGAAGGAAGACCGCACCCTGCAGGTGATTGCTGTTGACATAGACGGAATAATGAAAGGCACCGTTCCCGACCTTGCACTGAAGCCTAACGATGTGCTCTTTATCCCCACGAAACAGGAGATGATGGAGGAACAGACCATCACAATACATGGTGAGGTGCAATATCCTGGCGTTTACAAATACGCTGATAATGAGACACTTGAAGACTTCGTACTGCAAGCAGGAGGTCTGAAGCAGACCGCTTCGACGGTGAAAGTGGACGTGGCTCGTCGCGTCAGCAACCCCAAGGCATTACAGACAGACTCCGTCATTGCCCGCACATATAGTTTTGCGCTGAAAGACGGCTTTGTAATCGATGGAGAGCCAGGCTTCACATTGATGCCTTTCGACGAGGTTTATGTACGTAAGAGTCCTGGATTCTACCAACAGCAGAACGTCTATGTGGAAGGAGAAGTGATGTTCAGTGGCACCTATACACTGGAGCGCAAGAACCAACGACTGAGCGACCTCATCAAGTCTGCAGGTGGAGTGAATGACCGTGCATATACAAAGGGAGCACGACTGGAACGCCGCTTCACCCATGAAGAACGGTTGCGTACCGAGTCTCTGCTGAAGATGGCAAAGACACAAAGCGGTGGAAAAGACACCATTGACGTAAAGAAGATTGACATTGGCGACATCTATTACGTAGGTATCGAACTCGACAAGGCGCTGGCAAATCCAGGATGCGACGAAGACATAGTGCTTCGCGAGGGCGACCGCCTTATCGTACCACAATACACCAGTACGGTGAAGATAAGTGGTGACGTGATGTACCCCAATACCGTGGGCTATCAGAAAGGCAAGAAGGCTGGCTACTACATCGACCAGGCTGGTGGATGGGGCAACCGTGCCAAGAAAAGCAACACCTTCATAATATATATGAACGGAAAGGTAGCACGTGTGGCACATAACGCCAAGCCAGAGCCAGGCTGCGAGATATTCGTGCCGAGCAAGGCAGAGCGTGACCCGCGCATGCTGGCACAGACGCTATCCATAGCCTCAAGCGTGGCTTCGTTCGCGACCATCATAGCCACTTTTGCCAATATCATAAAGTAGAGTTATGGCGAAGGAGTTTTCAATTGCAATGGCCGTTTATAAAAACGATGCCCCAGACTACTTGAGAGATGCCTTGAAAAGCGTAATCGATCAGACTCTGAAGCCTAGCGAGATTGTCATTGTCGGCGACGGGCCGATAAGCGAAGAATGCAAGAAGACAATAGAGGACATGAGTCACGAGGCGCAGCACGAAGGCATCGACCTCGTCTTTCTACCACAGGAAGAGAACAACGGACTGGGGGCCTCGCTTCGACTGGCCGTGGAACATTGCCGATATGACTACATCGCACGCATGGATGCTGACGACCTGGCACTACCCTACCGCTTCGAGAAGCAGATGAAATGTTTCGATGAAGACCCCGAACTGAGCATCGTGGGCGGAATGATAACCGAGTTTGAGGGAAATCCCGAGAACATCATGGACAAGCGAGTATTACCACTCAGTGACAGTGAGATTAAGGAATTCATGAAGTCACGCTGCGGTGTCAACCATGTCACGGTAATCTTCAAGAAAGCCGATCTGCTGAAGGCAGGCAACTATAACGATGAATACCGTCAGGAAGACTACTACCTATGGGCACGCATGATAAAGGCTGGCTGCAAGTTCCGTAACATTCCGGACATAGTGGTGAATGTTCGTTCGGGCAGAGACCAGTTTGCACGCCGTAGCGGTGGCAGTTACTACCGAGACCACATGGAGATATTCAAGTATATGCGACGCGAAGGCATCATCACCTATCCGCGCCTTGTGTATAACGGAATAGTGAGGGGACTCGTGCAATACGTCTTCCCCAACAGACTGCGGACATTCACCTATCAGCACATGCTGAGGAAACGCTGAGAAGGAACTACGCATATTATCCTCTCATATCAACATTTGGAACATCAATAAGACAATCCCTTCAAGTATTATGGACAAGAAATTTAGGGTAGAATTTAAGATAAAAGAGTTTTGCTATCTCCTTAGAGATCGGAAAAAACAAATCATAGGCCTCGGCATACTGACAACGATATTTGCCATTATCGTGGCATTCAGTATCCCTAGGATTTATAAGGCAAGAGTCGTATTGGCACCAGAGACATCAAACGGCAACATGGCATCGAGCATCTCGTCATTGGCTTCGATGATAGGACTCTATGGCAACAACAACATGACCGGCGATGCCATCTATCCCGAAATTTATCCTGAGATATTCAACTCTACAGAGTTCATAACCGAGTTGTACAACATCAAGTTCCATACATCGGACTCGAAAAAGCAAACCACTCTTTATGAATACATGAAGACTGGGCAGAAGTCTCCATGGTGGAATTATCCTTTAATGCTAATCAAGGGTCTTTTCGCCTCTAAAGGTGAAACTCAGGATTCCACAAAAGTGGATCCATTCCACTTGACCAGGGAACAATACAACATTACACGGAGCATTCAAGGTAGCATTTTTTGTGCTGTTGACAAGAAGACAAGCCTCATCACTCTTGAAGTGACGGCGCAAGACCCGCTTGTGGCAGCAGTATTGACCGACTCGGTGAAAAACCACCTTCAGGATTTCATTACACAGTACCGTACGAAGAAGGCATGCAATGACCTTGACTACATGAAACGTCTTTATGTCGAAGCCAAAAACGATTACACCAGGGCACGTCAGTTGTATGCATCATACAGCGATGCTAATCAGGATTTGCAACTGGCAAGTTTTCGCATGAAGGCTACCGACCTGGAGAATGACATGCAACTAAAGTACAACATCTACACACAGGTGGTACAACAAGTACAATTGGCTAATGCTAAAGTACAGGAAAACACACCGGCGTTCACCGTGGTACAGAACCCTGTTGTTCCCATCAAGCATAGCAACAAGCCCAAAATCCTGATATTGGCAGCATTCCTCTTGATTGCATACGCCACTTATGTAATCGTACTCATCGTGAGACATCGCAGAGAAGTAATAAAGGTTCACTGGTAAGAAAACACGGCAGATGGACGGAGGGAATGTGAGTGTGTGGAAGATATGCGCAAACAAGAAGTACACATATCTTGTTACTACGACTATAGCAGTACTGATTGCTATAGTCTTTAACATTTCTCTGCCCAATACCTTTGTATCTCAGGAAGTGCTGATTGTGGAGTCTTCGGCACCTATGAACTTACTCGTCGGGGCTGACATGTATGCCCGGGAACTGATGAAAAAGAATCATACATCGCCCGTTGCCAACAACAGCTTCGCATATAAGAACGTCTTCCACTCAAGCATGATGATAAACTCCATCAAGAACAAGAATGTGAAAGAGACAAGTGGCAAGACCGTGACAATGGAACAACACATTAAGAAAAACTACAAGGGGGCATGGTGGGAGTCGTTGTTCGGAGACAAGAACACGGATGACATCATACGCGACCGACTTAAATATGAAATAAAACTGAAGCCAGTAATTATCATCGTGCAATATGAGGATGAGGACGAAAACGTTTCCTCACAAGTGACAAATGCACTGACATCGATGCTTAACGACTACTTCAAGGACCTGAACATGCAGAGAATACAGCCCGATCTTGACTACTACAAGAAGAGGAGACAGGAACTCGGGCTTGAATATAAGGAGAGTTCAAAGAAATACTCTGACTATCAAGATAGTCATTATGGAACAGAACTGCAAGCTGAACAGTCCCAAATTGAGTTCCTAAGAAACGAGATGAACAGCAAGTATGAGGAGTATTCGAAAGCATGCATTATGTACAAGAGGGCTGAGATGTACACCCAGCAACTGCAGTCTGTATCCACAAGAATAAAGACATCCCAGACCTTCACTTCGAAGAACACTATGACGTGGGTGGCAAGCATTGCCGTGGCATTGTTCCTCGCCGTCATAATGACCAGTTGGTATGTCCTTTTAAAGGCAAAGTATGGAAAGAATAGATAACGGTGAGAAAAGAACCCGTCTGCTGAGAAAGAACATCATCCTGTCATTTCTGATGAAGGGATGGGCTGGTGTCGTGCAGTTACTCATGGTGCCACTTACCATCATGTGTCTCGGCGATTACAAAAACGGAGTGTGGCTCACGATAAGTTCTTTCCTGCTTTACACTGATTCACTCGATATTGGATTGGGCAACGGACTGCGTAACAAGTTGGCAGCATACTGGGCTAAGGGAGACATGGAGAAAGCGCGGCAAAGCGTGTCATCGACCTTCTTCACGCTAATACTGATTATGCTTCCCATTGCCATAATATTGCTCGTGCTGATAAACACTATCGACCTTTATGCACTGGTGAATGTCAAACCACAGATTATAGACAATCTAAGGGAAGTTTACTCCATATCGACAATTCTGGTGTGCGCACATTTCGTAATCAAGTTTATAGGAAATATTTACCTCGGACTGCAGTTGCCTGCCGTTAATAACCTGCTAGTGGTGGGAGGTCAGACCCTCGCTCTTGCCATAATATTCGTACTTAGCAGGCAGAAAGGCATGGATAATATGCTTCTTTGGGTGGCAATTGCCAACACCCTGGCGCCATTGGTTATATATGTCATCGCCTATCCCATCACATTTTACAAGAAATTCCCCGAACTTCGCCCCTCTCTGAAATATTTCAAGAAGGAGATGGTTGGTGAACTTCTTGGTTTGGGATTCAAGTTCTTCATTCTTCAGATTGCAGGCATCATTATCTTTGCATCCTCCAACTTCGTCATCTCTAATGTCGTTTCGCCAGCCCAAGTGACCCCATATCAGGTGGCATATAGGTATTTCAGTCTTACGATGATGGTTTTCACCGTAATAGGTGTTCCTTTCTGGAGTGCCACAACCGACGCCTACGAACGGGGTGACATTGACTGGATAAAGAAATCCATGAAGCGGCTGCACATGATACTTATAGCGATATTCTGTGCTCTTGTCTTAATGGTAGTTGTTGCCAACTTCGTCTACCGCATATGGGTGGGAAGTGATATCATAGTGCCAATGTCGCTCACCATAGGAATGGCTCTGTACCTGATGATTGTAATCACAAGCCTGTGCTATTCATACTTCCTCAATGGATTCGGATTCCTGCGCCTGCAACTCATAACGACCATCATTTCAGCAATAATATACATCCCTCTGGCGATTGCTTTAGGGCATCGTTTCGGAACTACGGGCATTGTCATCGCCTTGTGCATAATGAACACTCCCGGAGTTATCGTGAATATGATACAGTATAACAAGATAGTTAACAACAAAGCCTCCGGCATCTGGAAAAAATGACGTGTCATGATTGAACTGATAATTATATTTTCAATTATGCTTACAGCATTTTTTGTCTTCAAGATAGGAGACATTTTCTCACCTTGGTTTATTACCACTGGGGTGTGGCTTGCTATACTTCTTATGTTCACCCAATACGGGGACATGCTCTATCCTCTCGAAGAGAAATTCTACATTTGTGTGTCGTTATGGGTACCCATTGTGAGCGTGACGGGAATATTAACATACTATGCGCTGCCAGAAAAGACTATTCCGCAGCAAGAAATGTCACGCCCCATAACAGTGAATCACAAGTTCTTCATGCTGTTCTTGTTCATATCAATAATCCTTACCCCTGTTTATCTGTACCAGATATACAAGGTGGTATCAATGTTCAGCATGGACAACCTGCTCACCAACCTGCGTATCCTCACTCTTGGCGAAAGCGACGACATTGGCACCGGAGTCCTGAAGTACGTACGTGCTGTGAATCAGACACTATTCATTATGGCCATATGGCGCTATCCTGACATCAAGAAGTGGCAACTCTGGTGCATCATTATCGCCAATATTCTCTGTGCCATAGCGATAATGGAGAAAGGTTCTATTTTCTTCATGCTCATCGTGACGGTATTCATTCTTTATCAAAAGGGAAAGATTAAGATTTCGAGAATCATTCTCGCCGGAGTCATCATCCTGTTTGTCTTCTACGGTTTTAACCTCCTGAGGAGTGGAAAGTCAGATCCAACAGAGAATAATTCATTCTTAGACTTCTTCTCTTTGTATGTACTATCACCCTCGGTTGCCTTCGGTCAGGTACAAGAGAAACTCACAGAGCAGTTCGGTTCACGTACCTTTGCCTTTTTCTATGCCATACTGTCACGACTGGGCATTGGTAACTACGTCCACGAGCCGATGTTGCAAGAGTTCGTAATGGTACCTATCGCAACTAATGTCTATACCGTATTTCAGCCTTTCTACGAGGACTTCGGATATAAGGGTGTAGCCTTCTTTGGTGCAGTCTATGGCGTGTTCACCGGGTGGCTCTACCGTCTTTGCAAGAATGGCGGTGCCATAAGCAAATGCCTTTATGCATATATTGCGGAGGTTTTGGTACTGCAGTTCTTCCAGGAGAACCTCATACTGAGCCTTTCGCTTTTGATACAATATATTGTATTGTTTGGCTTCTCGCTCCAGAGATTTGTAGGTTTTGCCCGCCATAAAGAATCAGGAGGAAAGAGTGATGGATAAGAGAATATACGTTGTCATCGTCTTCTACAATCCTTCTGAAGAAGACATCAGTCACGCAAGGTTGATATCTGAGCGTTACAATGGTATTGTGGTTGACAACTCCGACCGTCCATCATGCAACGAAGATATGCTCTCCGGACTGAAATACATAGCGAACAACAAGAATCTGGGCATTGCAGAGGCACAGAACATAGGCATATCAGAGGCTCTGAGGCACGAGAATACGCAGTATATTGTATTTCTCGACCAGGACAGCCGTCTCGACATCGACTATCCTGAGAAGATAGTAGAAGAGTTTGAGACAATCCACAAGACGCACAATCAGTTGGCTCTTTTAGGACCGACAATAATAAACAAGGATACTAACGAGGCATATAGCAGTGTTTTCCATCCCGACAACGGTGAGGAACGCTTCACTAAGCGCCGCGAGATAATCTCATCGGGCAGTTGCATGAGCCGTGAGGCAATCGAAAAGGTGGGTGTCAACGACGCACGTTTGTTCATCGACTATGTTGACTTCGACTGGTGCTGGCGCGCTAATGCATTAGGTTTTGAGTGCGGAGTGACCCGCGCCTTGTCGATAAACCACAAGGTGGGACGTGGCGAACTGCATCTCGGGAAGATTAATGTCACCATCTCTGCCCCGTTCCGTTACTACTATCAATACCGCAATTACCAGTGGCTGCGCCGTCGCAGTTATGTGCCAGGACAATGGAAATGGCGCATGGGAATAAAGCAGGCACTAAGACTCTGCTACTTCCCTTTCCTCGTGAAAGACGGATGCAAGTGCTGGAAGCAGATGGTAAAAGGAATAAGGGATGGGGTTAAGAGTTAGGAGTTAGGAGTTAGGAGTTAGGAGTTAGGGGTTAAGAGTTAGGAATTAGGAATTAGGAGTTAGGAGTTCTACTAAGATGATAGGAGCGATACTTGTACTTTACAACCCCGACCTGTCACGAACACGGCAGGTAGTGGAACGAATGTTGTCACAGGTGGATGCCATCTGTGCCATCGACAATTCCGACAACGACAAGGCCACGGAGATGTTCGAAGAGTTGCCGAAGGTAAAATACATCTCTCTCCACGGAAACTATGGCATAGCAAAGGCACAGAACGAGGGAATACGCTATTTCCAGAAGGAAGGCTTCGACTTCATCGTTTTCATCGACCAGGACACTATGCCTGAGGAAGGTACCGTAAACCGTCTGCTCTCCTCATGGCAATGCCTCGACAGACAGGGAATAAAGGTGGGAGCGGTGGCACCGATAGCCATCAACCACTTTACCAAGCAACCCGTATCATACAGCATTTCGAAGATGGCAGAATTTGATCTCGAAGACCATCACTACTTCGAAGTAATGCATACCATGAGTTCTCTCTCGCTCATCAAACTCAGTATGTTCGATGAGGTGGGACTGATGTGGGAGCAACTGTTCATCGATGCCGTTGACTGCGAATGGTGCTGGCGTGCTGCCGACAAGGTCGGTGCAAGGTTTTTCTACGACTGTGACATCCACATGGATCACATACTAGGCGTAGGAACAAAGAAAGTTGGTAAGCGCTCGATACACATTACACCACCCTTCCGCATGTACTATCAGTATCGCAACTTCATTTGGCTGTTGCACAAGAAATATGTTCCACGGCGATGGCTTAAGAAGAATGCCGTGAAATATGTACTGAAGATTGGATACTATATTCTTAACGGTCCCGACCGGCTCGCCTACTTGAAGAACATTGCAAGGGGCATTAGAGACGGTATAAAGGGAGTTAGAAGTTAAATGCGTAGAATAAGAAGATATGACAGAACTAAGGCACCTGCAACTGGTAATAATGCAGATAATGAAGGATATCGACGACATATGTCGCCGAAACGACATTGATTATTACCTCAATGGCGGCTCAGCAATAGGAGCAATACGCCATAAAGGATTCATTCCATGGGACGACGACCTCGATATTATGATGACCTACGATAACTATGAGAGATTCATAAAGGCATGTCGAGAGCAACTTGACCCCCAAAAGTACTACGTGCAGGAAGGACTTAAGGACTGGCCACTGAACTACACTAAGATAAAGCTTATTGGCACTTGCTTCGACGAGCGAGAGGCTTACGCAAAGGAAGAGTGGCAGAAGGGTATCTTCATTGACGTGTTCAAAATGGACAATACATCGAGCAACCGCTTGTTGCAATTTTGGCAGTATGCCTGCGCAAAATACCGAGTGTGCTATCTGATGGGAAAACGGACATACAAGAGTGCTAATTGGAAGAAAAAAATCTTCATGGCATCGGCTTTCCCACAAAACATCGGTTTCATAAGGCGGTTCTTCGAGTGGCAATCTGAACTTTACAATGGCAAACGGACAGAGTTTATTGCAAGTTTCTATGAATCGAAACGGTTCAAGAAATGCATTTTCCGACGCGAAGTATTCGGCAAACCACTACGCGTGCAGTTTGAAGACGCCATGCTGCCAGTACCTGCCGACTACGACTCATACCTTACTACGTCCTTCGGCGACTATATGAAACTGCCACCTGAGGAAGAACGTCAATTGAAACACCTGACAAAAATAGATTTCGGAAAATACTAATAAACCATTTTCCATAGTAAATAGTAATAGGAATGAACGCAGAAGCAATGCTTCTCCACTTATAGAAAATATGTTTTGATACAACAATAACATAAATATGAAGAAACAAATCTATCTATTGCTCATATTGTTCGTTGCGCCACTATATGCATGTAACGACTTGGAAGAATACGACGTGGAGGATTATCTGACCACACAACCTATAGAAGTGGCCGAAGGGGAGATAGCCTTCTTACACATATCTGACACACATGGCTCAGACAGAAGTCTTTATCCTGCCTGTGACTTCCTCAATCAAACAGGATGCTCATTTGGTCTGTTATCGGGAGATATCATCGCAACAGAATTTATGAAGAACAAACTGCTGGCTTGCAAAAAGCCTTTCTTAATGATACCTGGCAACCACGACGCATACGACTGCGGTGGAGAATACCACTTCCGCACTGAAATGCTCGACCCGATGCAACATATAAACAACGTAGTCTTTGGTTCCGAGCAGGGCAACTACTGGTATCGGGATTTTGAAAAAGACGGCTATTCAATACGTGTCATTGCCTTAGACCAGTTCCAAATAGACCATTACAGCAAGTCGGAACGTGTGGCAGCATCAATACTGACACAGGAACAGATAGACTGGTTCATCCAAACGATGAAAGACTCATACAACTTCGATGGAATAATAATAATGATACACGAGGGTTTTGGCAATGCCCACATAGGACAACGCGACATGAGCGTCACAAACGACTTCATATCCATCTATGCAAAAGACTATAAGAACTGCTACGACTACGCAGGAATCAATAACGCACTTATAATTCCTGACATCGTCGAAGCATACCTCTCAGGAGAAAACATCGTGGGGAAAGAATACGTGAATGCCAACGATGCGGACATAATAACCGTGACCACCGACTTTGACGGGGCGCACAATAACTTCATATCATACTTCGGGGGACATACCCACTGGGATATGGTGGAACACCTGACAGGCTATCCGCGACAACTTCTTTCACTCATCGCATTCGGAGGCTACCTCACGGGAAGTGACCTGAAAGACCTCGTAAAGACCGCAAACGGCGAGGACTCATTCACCATCAACCTCAACATCATCGACTTCAAGAACCGAAGAATAACGATAAAAAGACTTGGTTCGAAGAAAAAAGTCGACGGAACATTACGCGAGTCGATAGCATTCGATTACTAAGAGATATATTTACTTGAAAAACAACTACATGCTATGTATCCTCTCCTTAAGCCATGAAGAGGAGATTCCTTCAGTGCGAGGAAGCACCACAACCTCGCGTCCATGCTCACGACACCATGCCATGGCACGCTGGAAACCTTCATGACACTGGTCGGGACCTACAACAAAAACATCAAATTCCACTTCCTCCACTATTGTGTCAACATCACGGTATTCCACAACACAGTCAACATATCTTATACTTTTAACCATATACATGCGTTCCTCTGTGCTATAGACAAGCTTGCTCGCAGGCTTGTACTTCAGCACAACATCAGAACTCTGTACGGCTACTATAAGATAATCTCCAATTTCCCTGGCACGGCGGAACAATTCCACATGACCTATGTGCAACAAATCGTAAACGCCAACAGTAAATACTCTTTTCATCATTTGATTGTTTCGTGCAAAGTTACCACATTATTTGAAAAGCACAAAATATAGAACGAGAAATGCAATATTTAGTATGTTTATTTGTTATAATAATGTCAGAGATTGTAATAACTAAGGCAGACCTAAATATGAACATACATATAATCTACTCTATTATAGCATTGATTGCAGCATGCCTGTGCGGAATAATAACCATTCCCTTCGTTCTTGACTTCTGCAAGAAGAAGGGAATCTACGACCTGCCCAACCAAAGGAAGATTCACAAAAACGCCGTACCACGACTGGGAGGAATAGTGTTCTTGCCGAGCGTGCTGATAGGATGCTGCGTCGCATTCCTCTTAGCGGGAATACATGGAACGACATCGGTGACGCTGAGCCTATGGACAATCTATTTCGTCTTTGGCGTTACTGCCATTTACATCATTGGCATCATCGACGACTTGTTCGATCTCAATGCAATGGTGAAGTTGGTTGTTCAACTGGTTGCAGCATCGATGCTCCCTCTGGCAGGACTATGGATAAACAATCTCCACGGTCTTTTCGGCATTCACGAGATACCTTTCATCATCGGTGCGCCACTTACCGTGATTACCGTGACGTTCATCTCTAATGCCATCAACCTTATTGACGGCATTGACGGGCTGTCAGGAAGTCTTACGGTACTGATTCTTTGCGGCTTTGCCATTTCCTTCAGTTACTGGCAACTGTGGTATTACGTCATCATAATATGTTCGCTGATAGGAATACTTCTTGCCTACCTATACTTCAATATCTTCGGCAAGGCAGAGGAGAACCGTAAGATATTCATGGGCGACACAGGGTCGCTATCCATCGGTTTCCTGCTGGCATTCCTGTCGCTGAAGTTGGTGATGAAAAACTCAATGGTACTACAGTCGAGCAGCGATGAACTGTTGCTGGCATTCACCCTGCTTCTTGTACCGACATTTGACGTGTTCCGCGTGTCTCTCCTTCGTATCAGGAACAGGTTCTCGCCATTGAGGGCAGACAAGAACCATATCCATCACAAGCTGTTGCGCACAGGCCTGTCGCCCCATGCCACACTGATAACCATCTTATGCCTTGCATTGGCATTTATTGCAATAAACTATACGCTGTATCAGTTCTGCAACCTCACGGTAATTGTCATTGCAGACATCGTGATTTATTCGACCTTCCACCTTCTGGTAAACTATATAATCAAGCGGAATGGTGAGAAACCACATGTGTTTTAAGTAAAGATTAACTCCCAATGGACGGTCATCCATTGGGAGTTAATGATTAGCTTTATTTCAGTCCCCAAGCATTAGGAGCAAAACTTGACTCCACACTCTGTTCAATGTCGTCAGGCAGATTACAGAAGAAGTCGATACCTGTCTTCTGCTCCAGTTCATCGATACTGACTGCGTAGTTCTTGAGGTTGTCTGTACTATTATCAATTGCAGTATGTTCCATCCAGAAGCCGATGGCACGATATCCGCTGGAGTTCTTCAACAACAAAGCGGTGAAGAAGAACTTAGGCACAATAAGCCTGCTACTTATACGCTTTATTATTTGGTTCTCATTGTCTATTGTACCACCCTTGCAGACATACAAGACATCCGAAGTATTTGACGGAGTCCACGCACTGCGGATTTTCTCTTCAAGTTTCTTCCAAATGCCACTATTGAACTCGCTATACTGTGGCTGCATGTTGGTGAGATAGAATGTCTGATAGTTTGCCCTATCGGAATAAAGACGGTCAGCAGAAGGACATATATGCCCGTGGTTAAATCCTGAACCCCAGAATAAATCCTGACCGAAATAGTCATAAGAAGGTAAATCCTCATCAAATGGATACTGAGGATCACCATAATAACGAGATATTCCCGTAACCTGATAACCTCTCATCATCTGATAGCATGACCAACGCTGCGACTTTTTCTCGATGTCCCATTCAACGGAATAGTTGACACCATTGCTGTAAGAATCACTTGTCTTATGGACAACGACGATGTTGTTACCTGTCTCACGAAGACGTGGGAATTCCAGACGAGTCACCTCAGAGGGGACACCGGCTTTCACAACATTCTTGTTGCTATTCACCTCTGTCTTGCCACCACCACTTGGTGTGGAAGGTACGCCGTCATCATCACCATCACCGCCACAACCAGCCAACACGAGTGTTGCGGCTATCATAAAAGCAAATATTCTCTTGTTTGACATTGTATAGGATTTTTAGTTATTAATGCTTTTGAAAATAAAGCGCATTGGAGTGCATATGCAACTACACTCTAATGCGCTATAATTCTTCAGTAATATATAAAAGGTATATATTATTTCTTGGTACTCTTAGCGTAACGGCTCATGAAGCGGTCTACGCGACCTGCTGTATCGACGAGCTTGCTCTTACCAGTATAGAACGGGTGAGAGGTGCTTGAGATTTCCAACTTTACCAAGGGGTAGGTCTCTCCTTCAAATTCCACTGTCTCTGTAGCCTTGCATGTAGATTTTGAAAGGAACATATCGCCGTTGGACATATCCTTGAATACGACGGGGCGATAGTTTTCGGGGTGAATACCTTTTTTCATTTTCTTTTTAAACTGTTATTATTAATATGACTAATTATTCCGCACAAAACGTAACGGGCTGCAAAATTACAAAGAATTTCGCAACCCGCAAAATATTTCAGGAGTTTTTTAATTTCCGTAATATATTTCTATCGTCTTGACACGTAATTGAGTACCACCCGAATTTGATGAGAATTCATTGTAGATGGTCAGTGTCGTGCCTTCTGCCTCTCCGTAAAGAGTATCATTTCCTGTGTAACTGCCATCACAATTGAGCACTACCTTGGCAATCTTCATGTTGTTGCCACTTACTCTGACGAGGTTCTTTGCATACATACGAACAACAGGTTCATAGTAGGCAGGCGCATTTCTACCCTCACCTTTCTCGAAAGACACGCTGCACATGTTGGTAGATACGGCAAGTTCTGCCGTCTCTTTTACCCATCCTTGTTGTGAAAGGACAATCTCTTCCGGAATAGCATCAGAAGGTATGGTAACAGAATTGTCGGTTATTGTCACGACACTACCCTCAACGGTCTTGGTTATGTCGCCCCCTTGTCCTGAGCCGCCCTCTGTTTGTCCGTTGAGAGAATAGAGAACATTTCCGGCATCAAACTCAGGTGTGTTGCCCCTGAAGTTCTTGCACTTACCCTTGACAATTACAACGTCGCCGACCTTTATCTGGTTTGCAGAAGTAAAGTTTGCGCCACCAAGATACTTGCCACGATAAACCTGCAACTGATTGTTTTCTGTTCCGTCGTCAGAGATGAAATAAGTAGCATTACCATTTTGAACGCTTACTTCCTGAATCTTAGATATCTTACCTTTGACATATATTTCGTCAGTCAATTGTCCATCTGCCATTGGGGTGATGAGAGCCAATGCGGCAGCAACGTTATAAGGATCGTTTTGTACACCGGAGCCCTCTGGGTCGCCTGCAGGAGTTTCCTCTGCATATTGCCCGTTAATCATATATATAGAACTTCCAGTGTCGAACTCAGGTGTATTGCCCTTGAAGTTCTTACACTTACCCTTAACAATCACCTCGTCGCCGACCTTTATCTGGTCTTCAGAAGTGAACGATTTACCTCCAAGATACTTGCCACGATAAACCTCCAACTGATTGTTTTCTGTTCCGTCGTCAGAGATGAAATAAGTAGCATTACCATTTTGAACGCTTACCTCCTGAATCTTAGATATCTTACCCTTGACGTATATTTCGTCTGTTATTTCTCCATCTTTCATTGGGGTGATGAGAGCCAATGCGGCAGCAACGTTATAAGGATCGTTTTGTACACCTGTTCCTTCTGGTTCGCCGAGAGGAACTTCCTCTGCGTATTGCCCGTTGAGCATATATAGAGCACTTCCTGTATCGAACTCAGGTGTATTACCCCTGAAGTTCTTACACTTACCCTTGACAATCACCTCGTCGCCGACCTTTATCTGGTCTTCAGAAGTGAATGGCTTACCTCCAAGGTACTTTCCATGATATACCTGTAACTCATTATTGGTACTTCCATCATCGGAAATGTAATAATCTGCGCTACCATAGCTCAGATCAATGTTTGAAATGGCTGATATTTTACCCTTCACAAAGATGACTTCTGTCGTCTCACCGTCAGCCATGGCCTTTATCATTGTCAGCGCCGCAGCAACGTTATACGGGTCATCTACCGTTCCTGTACCCTCTGGGTCACCGATAGGAACTACCTCTTTGCCACCATTGCCCTCGGGGAACCCGTATGGTGCAGGAACATCCTCGCAACTTGATAGTGTGAATACTGCAATAGCAAGCATCATCACTGAATAGATTATTTTCTTCATATTATGTTTGTTTTTATTTTCCTTGTTATATAAAATCATTTCTGATTTATGTTGTCAGAGAATTAATTCCCAACGACAGCAATGTCATTAATATCACGCATCACAATTTCCCATGAGTCGTTGTAACGCTTCATTATCCCCGTAACTGACACTGTGCGATGTGGCAACAGCGCTGAAGCGAAGTCAGAATAGTTGCTGTTGTATAGCATCACAGTGGTAGGTTGCTCAACGAAGAACCATGAGATGGAATTGTTCAGTTCGGGGTTGGCAAACTGCGCTGCTTCATCGAATGGCAGAGGCACGGTAGTAGTGCCATTATAGTAAGAACCTTTCGAAAAAGTAACGTTCTCCACAACGCCCAACTTGCCGCCGTCCTCAAGTGCTTTCCATGTGGTCTTTGTCGTACCACTTGCAAATACTTCAGGCTCAATAATCTTAGAGTTACCCGTTATGCGGAAATGCTCTTGCCACTGCTTGCGTGAGATTTTGCCAAGCTGGTCTTTTCCAGCATTGTTGCCCTGTGACACCTTTGACGGCATTCCAATCTGTGGCTGCATGCGGTAGTTGCCAACGCAAAGACCTTTCAGTTCGACAAGTATTTCAGCACCGACAGGCAGATAGCCATAAAGTCCGCCCTGCTGTATCTCTATCAGAATGGCACCGGTCTCATCCTGTATTGCAACCTCGTTGTATATGTTGCCCGAAACATCGTTGGCAGTAACAAAGCCACGTATCTGCAAATTTTCCGTCACTTCTGTGAAAGATTCGCCGTCGCGGAAGTCGGTGGTCATTACCGTACTGTACATCTGCTTTAGTTCCTGGATAGTAACCACGTTGGTTGCCTCAATGTTGTTGTTGCCGTATGGAGCGCCCTTGCTGAAGTCGGGCTCGTCATAGTCTTTGTCCATACATGCCGTCATGCCGAAGCAGAGTGCAGCCACCAAAAGATATGATAATGTTTTCATTTTCTTACGTTTTGTGGTTGTTAGAATTTATATGTGAGGTTAAGCATGCCGTTGGTTCCGAATGCGTAGTACTTCTTCGGGTTGCGTGAGAACTTGTAAACTCGGTTCTTCACGTTGTCGGTGTTTGCTCCTGTGTAGTCGCTGCGGCTCTGTTCGTAACCGCCAGTGACAAGACGAGTGTTGTTGAGAATGTTGGTCACCATCAGGTTGATACTGAGTGTGCGACCTTTCTTCAGTCTGAGGAATCTACCAATCGAGCCGTCAAGCATGAAACCGCCGTGTCCTTTCGACTGTGCCACTGCCGACTCTATGAGGTTGCCCTGATTGTCGAATACATCGCCATCAACCTGCTGACGATAGTTCAGTGTGCTTTCGTAGCGATAGCATGGTGAGTAAGAAAGGTAAATGCGGTCGTAGTAGTTGCAATCGAGGTCGATGAACCATCCACGGTTGTGGTAACTCAGTCCGGCAGAAAGCGCGGTGAGCGGTGTACCTGCCTCGTGCATTCCCTTAACATAAGCCTTCTCACGAGTATATGTAGCCTTTGTGGAATTCATGTATTTCACTCGGGCGTCATTGATGTTCTTTCCCTCTCCGTAGTTGCCGATAAGTTGGAGGTCGAGTGACGAGAGCAGTTTAAACTTTGCTCCAAGCTCCACTCCGTAGTATTCTTTCTTCATGCCAGTAAGCGATACGTATGAGAAAGAGTTGATATCGTCGAAGTAGAAGTTCTGCCACTCTGTGACATGTGTCAGACGGCTGTAATATCCGTTGATGTTGAGATGGAGCCATGAGTTGTGGTACTGATAAGACACCTCGCTGCTGAAAATGTGCTCATCCTTCAGGTCCTGCACGAAGTCGTTGCTTATCTCGGGGGCTGTCAGGGCTGTGGATGCGAGCGGAGCACGCCATTCATATCCCATGCCAACAGCAAAGACGTGGCCAAGACCAGCATCGTAGGTGAGGCTTGCCTTTGCTCCCATCTCTCCGAAGTGAGCCTTACCGCTCTTGCCATAAGAGAAGTCTGGTGCCATACCGTTACGCATATTACCCTTTCGTTGCATTCCCACTCCACCGGCACGGGCTGAAACATTAGCATGGCACTGTCCGAAGTCGGTGCTGTAGTTGGTCCATAAAAAGCCCTTGTTCACGTAGATGTTATAGTCGTAACCGAACTTGTCGCCTTCCTTAACCACTCCATTTGGGTTGTTAAGGTCGTACTGGATGCGCGCATCGTCAGCCGAGTAGTTGCCCATGGCATAGGTATTGATGTTGTGGAACACCGTTGCTCCAAGCATGTCTTCCATTGTCTGGTAGTGGCGAGCATTGTTGGTTCCATACATAATGCCCATATTCCAACTGCTTGACTCATCCGTAAGGATGTTCAACGAAGATGAAAGGGTTAGCGTCATGGCGTCATTATGCTTTGCCTGGATGAAATACATAGCATCCTGACCTTGCGCTGCGGCCTGCTTGTTTGAATAGATAAGCTGGTCGAAATTAATCTGACGGTTAGCCTCTGAGTTCTTGAAGGCGTAGTATGCTATATTCCAGTTGTTCAGAGCCTGTTCCGAACGGTTGTACTCGTCGGTCTCGTCGAACACGTTATAATAGCTACTCGGCATCAGTTTCCAGTAGTCAGGCTGAGGATTGTCGCTGTTGTTGTAGTTCAGTTTGGTGCTCTTGTACTTTGAATACTTTCCGAACAACGATGTGGTCAACTTCATCTTATCGTTAATCTTCCAGTCCCATGTCAGGATGGCTGATGGCGCAAAGTCGTTAACAACCCTTGAGTTGCGCTTCTTGCCGTCCTGATAACCCCAATAAGGGTTATAGAAGTTGTTGTTGGCCATCCAGTAAGCCTCATCCGTCGAGGCGCCCTGTGTGGAGCGCTCGGTCGGGTTACCCCATGTGGCTAACGACAGGCGATGGTCTCCTAATACCTTCTCCACGCCGAGGAAATAAGACAAGGAGTTGTAGAACGTTCCCTCAACATATCCGCGGTTTGCCCAGCGGTAAGTAAGGTTAGCAGTGAACGCCCATCCCTTAGGAGTCAGACCAGTGCTGTAAGTGTACATACCGCGCAGAGTGTAGTTGCGGTTTGCAGCACTTAAAGCCACTCTATGGCCTGCGGCAAAACTCGATGCACGGAAGTTATAATTCACACTTCCGCCCATATTCGACATGTCAAAGTTTCCATTCTCAAAGGCCAATACGTTGTCGGCGTTGCGGGTCATCTGGTTCAGACCGCCCACTTGTGAGAAACGGAACTGTCCAGTCTCCATATCGTTCAGCAGCACTCCGTTCACATGAACGTCGTTATACTTCTGGTTGAAGGAACGATAGCGGAATCGCACAGGCGAGAAAAGGAAACCGACGCTGTTTGCAAAGAGGTTGTTGTTCGAACTGATAATGGTGACATTCTGCGACATGTCATCGTTATCGCCCAACTGAGCCTCAGTGAATGTGAATGCCGACTCGTCCAACGTGGCGGCTTTTTGCGCCTGTGACTCCTCCGTCTGGGCAAAGGCCAACGAAGCATAGCACAGGGCTATCACAACAAGTTTCAGTTTTTTTTGCATTTCGTTTAAGGTTTATAAAAATTATTCTCTTGGGTACAAAGGTAGTGAAAATTTCTAAAACTCAAAACAAAAGACTAAAAATGTTTATCATATTTTTGGAGTTGTTGAAATATTATGTTCACGAACTGTTTGATTTAACACAACTTTCCCATATTCGAAAAAAAAGAAATGATTTTGTTTTGTTCTATAATCGTTTTTTCGTATCTTTGCCCTCGAAGTACAATTTTTGTTTTAAACTATCAAGAATACCTTATATACTTATGAAGAAACTTTTAATACTCTTGTTCTGCTGCATGGCAGTTTCTGCCTTCGGACAAAAGAAATTCTATGTCTATGGTGTGGGATTCTACAATTTGGAGAATCTGTTTGACACGTGCCACGATGAGGGGAAGAACGACTATGAGTATCTACCCACTGGGGCAAACAAATGGGGTGAAATGAAATATGTTCACAAACTGCGCAACATGGCACGAGCCCTTGCCGACATGGGCACCGACATGTTGCCCGAAATCGGTTGCTCTATCATAGGAGTATCTGAGGTGGAAAACTCGAAGGCTCTTGACGACCTCGTGGCTCAAGGACCTCTTTCCGTGAGGGGATATAAATATGTTCATGTGGAAGGTCCCGACCGTCGTGGCGTGGATTGCGCCATGCTTTACAACCCAGCCTTCTTCACTGTGAAGGACGTGAAACTCGTTCCGTATGTTCCGGAACTGGAAAAGGACAGCACGTTCAAGACACGTGGATTCCTCACCGTTAGCGGAACACTTGCCGACGAGCATGTGGCTGTCATCGTATGCCACTGGCCCAGCCGTTTCAGCGAGTCGTTCTATCGTGAGTCGGCTGGACGACAGGTGCGCGTAATAAAGGACTCGCTGCAACGCGATGACCCTGACGTGAAGATTTTCATCATGGGAGATATGAACGACGACCCGACGAACCGCAGTATGAAAGACGAACTCGGAGCGAAGGCTGAGATTTCGGATGTGGGACCAGGCGACCTGTATAACCCATGGTATAACACTCTGGCGAAGAAAGGACAGGGAACCCTGAGCTATCAAGGTTCATGGAACCTCTTCGACCAGATTGTCTTCACGCCAAACCTTTTGAAAGGTATAGACAAGAAAGACTTCTCGAAACTGACGTTCCTCAACCACAAGATACAACGGCGCGAATACCTGTTGGAGCGTGAGGGACGATACAAGGGAAGTCCAAAACGTACACATTCCGGAGGAGTATGGCTCGACGGATATAGCGATCACCTGCCCGTGGCAATATATCTCATAAAGGAGAAGTAGGCGGAAATGGACATTGAGAGCCATCCTCTGAAACCATTCATACCCGAAAAGGCACGCTTGCTGATGCTCGGCAGTTTCCCGCCGGCGCGTCATAGATGGTCGATGGACTTCTTCTATCCCAATTTCCAGAATGACATGTGGAGGATTTTTGGACTGGTGTTCTATGGCGACAAAGACCATTTCGTGGACAATGAGTCACGCACATTCCGACGCGAAGAGATAGAATCGCTGCTCAATGAGCAAGGAATTGCCCTTTACGACACCGCCAGTGAGGTGATACGCACACAGAACACGGCATCAGACAAGGACCTGCAAGTGGTCACACCTACCGACCTTGACAGTCTGCTACAATGCATGCCGATGCTGGAGGCTGTGGTAACCACGGGGCAGAAGGCCACCGACCTATTCACCACTCACTTCCATATGGCACAACCCAAGGTGGGAGAAAGCGAGACTTTCACGTTCGGCGACAGGCAACTGCGCTTGTGGCGCATGCCAAGCAGTTCGCGGGCCTACCCTATGAAGGTGGAGAAAAAGGCGGAGAAATACAAGAAAGTGCTACTGGCGCGATGCCAGGATAACGGCACTGCCTAAACGACAATTATCAATCAAAGCCAAATATGACAATAATAGGAATTGCCGGAGGTACCGGCTCAGGAAAGACCACAGTGGTAAGGAAACTGGCTGCCGCCCTACCACCCCATTATGTGGCAGTGGTGCCAATCGACTCGTACTACAACGACACTACGGGAATGACCGACGAGGAGCGCAGGGCCATTAACTTCGATCACCCAGATGCCTTCGACTGGAAACTGCTTATAAAGCAAGTGAATGAACTGCGCGACGGAAAGGCAATAGAACAGCCCACCTATTCTTATATAATAAGCAACCGTCTAAAGGAGACAGTGCATGTTGAACCAAAGCCGGTGATTATCATCGAGGGAATCATGGCACTCATCAACCGCAAGTTACGTGACATGATGGACCTGAAAATATATGTCGACACTGACGATGACGAGCGACTCATACGCAACATTCAGCGCGACGTGGTGGAGCGCGGGCGCACCGTTGACATGGTGATAGACCGCTATCTGAAAGTGCTGAAGCCTATGCACGAGCAGTTCATCGAGCCTTCAAAGAAGTATGCCGACATCATTATACCCCAGGGAGGAGAAAACCTGAAGGGCATTGCAATACTGCGCAAGTATATCGAAGGTATCGTTCCCGAAGGCGAGGAAGTGCATATCGAGGACTGAAAGGATATCAACAAGGGTGCAAAAGACGCCCTTTCGTGATAAGAAAAATGAGGATGTGTCATATTAGGCACATCCTCATTGCATATAAGTCTTTTCTACATTTAAATCTTTGGAACCGTACTGAGCGACTTGGCTATCTCCTCATCGGTAATCTCATAGTTGCGAAGGTCGCCATTG
Source organism: Prevotella sp. (assembly GCA_017554105.1). GTDB lineage: Bacteria > Bacteroidota > Bacteroidia > Bacteroidales > Bacteroidaceae > Prevotella. The sequence continues at coordinate 276,850 of JAFZIY010000017.1, forward strand.
ATGAATGAGTCATAAGACGGCATGTCGATAAGTCCGTGACCTGAGAGGTTGAAGAGGATAACCTTCTCCTCGCCACTCTCCTTGCACTTCAGCGCCTCGCGGATAGTAGCGGCGATGGCGTGACAACTCTCGGGAGCAGGGATGATGCCCTCGGTACGTGCGAACAGCATACCCGACTCGAACGACTCCAACTGCGGGATGTCGACACCACGCATCAGGTTGTCCTTCAACAACTGTGAAACGATGGTTCCAGCACCGTGATAGCGCAGTCCACCAGCATGGATATTGGCAGGACGGAAGTCGTGACCGAGGGTGAACATCGGCAGCAACGGTGTGTAGCCAGCCTCATCGCCGAAGTCATACTCAAACTTACCGCGTGTCAGTTTAGGACAACTTGCAGGCTCTGCAGCAATGAACTCCGTGTTCTTTCCGTCGAGGATATTATGGCGCAGGAACGGGAATGCAAGTCCACCGAAGTTACTACCACCGCCGAAGCAGGCAATAATCATGTCGGGGTATTCGCCAGCCATAGCCATCTGCTTCTCTGCCTCCAGACCAATGATTGACTGATGCAATGTTACGTGACTGAGCACCGAGCCCAATGTGTACTTACAGTTAGGCGTACTCATAGCCAACTCTATTGCCTCGCTGATTGCCGTTCCGAGCGATCCTGAATGAGTCGGGTCGCGGGTAATGATGTCTTTTCCTGCACGTGTTGACATCGAAGGCGAGCCCTCGACAGTCGCTCCGAACGTACGCATCATGATAGAACGGTATGGCTTCTGCTGCAATGTTATCTTCACCTGATACACAGCAGCCTCAAGTCCGAAGATGCGGGCGGCATACGACAGGGCTGTACCCCACTGTCCTGCACCCGTCTCAGTGGTTACGTTGGTCACGCCCTGCTTCTTACAGTAGTAGCACTGTGGTATGGCAGAGTTCACCTTATGTGAACCCAGTGGGTTGGTACTCTCGTTCTTGAAATATATATGTGCCGGAGTGTCGAGTGCCTTCTCCAGTTCGTATGCTCGAACAAGTGGTGTCGAGCGGTAGAAACGATACTTGTCCTGCACCTCCTCGGGAATATCTATCCACGCGTTTGTCTGGTCGAGCTCCTGTCGAGAGCACTCCTCAGCGAAAATGGGGAACAGGTCTTCAGCCTTCAACGGCTTGTGTGTGGCTGGATTCAGCGGCGGCTGTGGCTTGTTCACCATGTCTGCCTGAATGTTATACCACTGTGTAGGAATCTCACTTTCCTGCAAGATGAATTTCTTTTGCTTACTCATTGTAGTTTATGATTTTATCGATTATTATTAGTTTGATTTCTTCGATTCTGCCCTGCAAATGTAATTATTTTCCACGAAATCACGAACATTTTGACTGAAAAATTGTAATTTTGCAGTCATTATGATAATTTTACTCACTATTCTTGCATATTTCGGGGCGCTGATGCTATTCAGTCGACTCACTTCAAGGCGAGCCGACAACGACACTTTCTATCGTGGCAACCGTCGCTCGCCGTGGTATATGGTGGCATTCGGAATGATTGGAGCCAGCATATCGGGCATAACGTTCGTCTCGGTGCCGGGAATGGTGTTGACGACACAGATGACTTACCTGCAGACATGCCTCGGTTTCATTCTCGGATATATTGCCGTGGCCTTCATCTTGCTGCCCGTCTATTACCGACTAAACCTCACCACGATATACACCTACCTTGACCAGCGCCTGGGAAAGGGCGCATACAAGACCGGCTCATGGTTTTTCCTGCTGTCGAAGATGACGGGGGCAGCTGTACGTTTCTACGTGGTGTGCATCATTCTGCACCGCTTTGTACTCTCGCCACTGGGCGTTCCCTTCGTCGTAACGGTGCTCGCGATGGTCGCCCTGATATGGCTATACACCCGCAGGGGCGGCATCAAGACACTGGTCTGGACCGACACGTTCCAGACTCTCTGCATGTTCTCTGCCCTACTCCTTATTATATATAATGTGATGGGCGAACTCGGATTCGGCGTAGGCGATGCTGTCAAGGCTATTGCGGGTGACAGTCATTCGCGCGTGTTCATCTTCGACGACTGGGTGTCGAGGCAGAACTTCTGGAAACAGTTCCTAAGCGGTATATTCATCGTTATCGTAATGACTGGTCTCGACCAGGACATGATGCAGAAAAACCTTACGTGCAAGACGCTGCGCGAGGCACAGAAGGATATGTGTACCTATGGCATAGCCTTCGTGCCCGCCAACCTTCTCTTCATGTCTCTTGGCGTACTGCTCGTTCTGTTGGCACAACAAAGGGACATAGCGTTACCTGAGACGGGCGACGAACTGTTGCCTATGTTTGCCGCCTCGGGAAGTCTCGGGACCACGGTCGTAGTGCTTTTCACCATCGGAATAGTGGCAGCATCGTTCAGTTCGGCCGACTCAGCGCTTACAGCAATGACCACAAGTTATTGCGTGGATATCAGGGAGCGGAAGGACGACGAGCAACTGCGCCGCAAGGCGCATCTTGTCATGGCAGCAATCTTCGCCGTCATCATCCTCGCCGTTGACAGTGTGGGCAGTTCATCGGTAATCGATGCCATCTATGTGATGTGCTCCTACACCTACGGACCGCTGCTCGGACTCTTCGCCTTCGGACTGCTTACGCGCCGCATGCCCGACAATCGTCTGGTGCCCTATATCGCCGTGGCCTCTCCCCTGCTCTGCTTCGCCATCGACAAGGTGACAAGCAGCGCCACAGGCTACCATTTCGGCTACGAACTCCTGATGCTTAACGGCATGCTAACTTTTGCCGGTTTGTGGCTCAGTTCTGTGCTCAAAAAACGCCACTCATAACTGCTTGATTCTCAAGATGCCCCAAGTGGCTTAACAATGTTATTAACTTTGTTGAACAATGTTATTAACTTTGTTCGACTATGTTATTAACTTTGTTCCGCCATTTGGCATGTATTGCAATCCGTTTTCTCGTTTTTTAACTGTTAAGAAACAATAAATAGTGTTGCCAATAGATTTTTTTTTGTATTTTTGTAACCAAATCTATGCTTTTATTACACAAAACTTTTAAAACTTAAAGACTATGAACATTTTTAAGAATCGTAAATCTATGATTGTCATGATGCTGGCAGCATTTTTGACATTGGCAGGTATCAACGAGGCAAAGGCACAGGTGCCATCAATCCCTCGTAATCAGAAAGCACAGCCAAACAGTTATAATTATGGTAGCAACATCGCATGGGGCACACAATATGACTGGTTGTCAACACGCTATGTGACATATAGCGACATTCAGTATATGGACAGAGGACAGATTCGTGTGCTGAAGAACTCTATTTACGCTCGTCACGGACGTCGTTTCCAGGACTCTCAACTGCGCGCATACTTCAACTCACAGTCGTGGTACAATCCTCGTCGCAACGAAGTGCCGGCAAGAGAGTTCAACAAGTATGAGAACTACAACATCTCATTCTTGCATAGGTACGAGTAAAGATATTCTTTATGGAGTTTGGGAGTATGGGAGTGTAGGAGTTTAGACAACAATCTTTGCCCCTGTAATACTCTATAAGAAGGCTCATGTACGTTTATGTATTGTCCGAACTCCTTTAACTCCTTAACTTCAATAAAAAATAAACCACTGTGAAAAAGATTATATCTTTAATGGCAGCGACACTGGTCATAGCATCAGTGTTCGCTGTTGGTTTAGGCTGTAAGGACAGCAAGGCTGGTCCTTCTGAACAGCAGAATACCGTAAGCGACGGGCAGAAGACAGAGAAACAGGAAACGAAAGCCGAGCAACAGAAGGCCGACAAGACACTTCAGGCCGGCGTTCCTGCTGGTGCCCAGGCGCTGATGGAGGCCTATCCCGACTTCATAACGGGCTATCGCGACAACAAGATTCTGTTCAAGGACGGTACCGAAATGACCTATGATGACGGTCGTGAGAAGTCGTTCGTGCAGAAACTCGACGATGCCGACATTGAGGATATGTTCGCCTTCAAGTACGACCTCAACTCATGGACTCCTGAGTTCCAGCAGGATGCAGGACGCAGTCGCAACGAGGCTTTGTTCAAGAAGATGTACGGCAACTCGGCTGCCGAGGTGCGTAAACATCTCGTCAACGTGCCCTGGTTCGGACAGAACGTGCTGTTCACCACCGTCAATGGTGCTGCAGAGCATCTGAAGGCAGTGCGCGACGAACTGGCAAAGCACCCTGAGTTCAAGTCATACTTCAAGTCGGAAGGCACGTTCTACTGGAGACAGGTGCGCGGAGCCAACCGCCTGAGTGCACACTCCTACGGCATGACTATCGACATCGGCGGCAACTACAAGACGTATTGGCTATGGTCGAAAGCCGGAGCGAAGGAGACCGATAAAGTGCAGTACAAGAACAAGATACCGCACGAGATTGTGGAAATCTTCGAGAAGCACGGTTTCATCTGGGGCGGTCGCTGGTATCACTACGACACCATGCACTTCGAGTATCGTCCTGAGATACTGATGATGGAGAAACTGAGGGAGTAAAGAAATCAAGAAGTTAAGGAGTTAAAGGAGTTAAGGAGTTGAGACGGCACTTACAAGTGCAGGCTGATAATGCTGATGTCATAACTCCATAACTCCTTAATTCCGTGACTACATAAAACAAAATAAGACAATGGAATATATCGTTTCGGCAAGAAAATACCGCCCGATGTCGTTCGACACGGTGGTAGGCCAGCAGGCACTCACGACGACGCTGAAGAACGCCGTAAAGAGTGGCAAGCTGGCTCATGCCTATCTCTTCTGCGGACCGCGAGGTGTGGGAAAGACAACATGCGCCCGCATCTTCGCAAAGGCCATCAACTGTGAGCACCCGACATCCGAAGGCGAGGCATGCGGGGAATGCGAGAGCTGCAAGGCTTTCCAGGAACAACGCTCCTACAACATCTTTGAACTCGACGCCGCGAGCAACAACTCGGTGGAGAACATCAAGGCCCTGATGGAGCAGACACGCATTCCGCCTCAGGTGGGAAAGTACAAAGTGTTTATCATCGACGAGGTTCACATGCTCTCGACGCAGGCATTCAACGCCTTCCTCAAGACTCTTGAGGAGCCACCGGCACATGTGATATTCATCCTCGCCACGACAGAGAAACACAAGATTCTGCCCACCATCATCTCGCGTTGTCAGATCTATGACTTCGAGCGCATGACGGTGAAGGACACCATCGACCACCTCAAGACGGTTGCCGACAAGGAAGGCATCACATACGAGGAAGAGGCACTGGCGGTGATTGCTGAGAAATCCGACGGTGGAATGCGCGATGCACTGAGCATCTTCGACCAGGCAGCATCGTTCTGCCAAGGGAACATCACTTACGAGAAAGTGATTGAAGACCTCAACGTGCTCGACAGCGACAACTATTTCCGTATCATCGACCTCGCGATGGAGAACAAGGCGGCAGACATCATGGTGCTGCTCAACGACGTTCTGGCAAAGGGATTCGACGGCGGGAACCTGATTACAGGACTCGCCAAGCACGTGCGCAACGTGCTGATGGCTAAGGATCCGCAGACAGTGGGATTGCTCGAGACAAGCCAAAGACAGGAAGAACGCTATAAGGAACAGGCAAAACGTTGCCCTGCGAAGTTCCTTTATCAAGCGCTGAAGATAATGAACCAGTGCGACGTGACCTACAAGCAGAGTACAAACAAGCGCCTGCTGGTGGAACTGACGCTGATAGAGGTGGCGCAGATAACGCAGGAGGAAGATGTGCCTGGCGCGGGGCGCCTGCCCCGAAGATTGAAATCCCTGTTCAAGAAACTTACGAAACGAAGCCAGTCAGAACAAGTGGCAGCACAGGTGGCCACGACTGGTAAAACGAAGACGACGGCATCAGAGGATGCCGTAGCAGACAACACGCATCCTGCAGAGGAGCCTAACACGCAGCAACAGACAGAAAATGAAACGCCAAAGGCATCCAAACCGCGCAAGCCGCTGAAACTTGGCGGACTCGGAAACTCATTCAAAAAACTGAGTCAGGGAGCGGAATCGACCGGTAATAAGGATGATGAGGTGAAGATAGAAAACACTGGTGAGCACAAGAACTTCACCGAAGAGGACCTCAGGAGAGTCTGGTTTGCGATGTGTAACCGCATGCCTCAGCGACTGGCAGGCATCTCGTCGCGCATCAAGAACATACAACCGAGAATAACAGAGTTCCCCAACGTGGAAGTGGTGGTTGACAACGTACTACTCCTTGAAGACATAAACAAGATAAAGGGCAGCATCAAGGCAACGCTCATCCGAGACCTTCAGAACGACAGCATCGGACTGACGCTGCGCAAGGCACAAGAAGAGGAGATGGGCAAAGCGCTCACTCGCCGAGAACTTTACAAGGAAATGCTTGAAAAGAACGCGGCGATGGCTAAACTGCAGAAAATGCTTAATCTTGAGTTGGTGTGAGTCTCCTCACACCAACTCTTTTTTTATTCCTCCTCGCTGACCACTATCTCGGTCACTTCTTCCTTCACTTCGGCTGCTTCTTTCACAACCTCCTTAGCCTCGTCGGCCACTTCTACAGCATCCTCGACTACCTCTTCAGCCTCGGTAACCTTCTTGCTGGCTGCGTAGTCCTTGATTGCCGTGATGCACTCAACAACACCCAACAACAGCAAGCACCATCCAATGGCGTACATCGTGGTGTCGAGAACAGCAAAAGGCTTTATTATCAGCCATACGCCTGCAATGAGAAGAATGACTGGGAATACCCAGAATAGCCAGTGAACACGTGCGATGCGATTGATAAGTGCAAGTTTCACAAACTGGTTGATGGCTCCGACAATGATGAAAGCACCGAGGATATACATCAGTATCTCATCGAAAAGGTCGGGACGAAGGATGAGAACAAGACCAAAAAGCACACTGCCAGCACTCGACATCGGGAACGATGAACGTCCCTTGCCGAAAGCACTGCGACGCATGGGGCGACCCTTCTCGTCAATCTCAACAGCCTCCTTGCGCTCCTGGAACACGCGAACGAAATAGTTGATGCATGACATCACGCCCACAACAAGGAACAAGACACCCAGCAGAATGGTTATCCACTTCAACGTACCCGACGGGTCCTTAACCAACAACACGCCCATAGCAATGGCTACGATAGCGCGAAAAAAAGCACTCTGAATAATCTTCATAATTATAACGATTTAGGTTTCTCTTCTGCAAAAGTAATACAATTTTATTAAACAACATCGATTAAGCATGAAAAATCAACTCCCTAACCGATTTATTTGGCAGAATTATACTAACTTTGCACGATGACACACATTCATAGGAAGATATGACAACACTTTTGCTCGTGAGACACGGCGAGACATTTGACAACGAGAACCAGATAATGCAGGGGCAGACGCAGGGACGACTGAACCCTCGCGGCATTGAACAGGCACGGCAGCTGGCAGAAGAGATGAAGGAACGGCACATTGACGCCTTCGTTTCGAGCGACCTGAACCGCGCCATCGAGACATGTCGTATCATCGCCGAGCATCACAATGGAACAATAGTCACCACCCCATTGTTGCGCGAACGCGACTGGGGAGCATTCACCGGACGTTTCATTCCCGACCTTAAGGGCGAGCCTTTCCCTGATGATGTGGAGTCGCTCGACAAACTGTTGCTGCGTGCCCAGCATTTCATCGATTTCATAAGGGAACGCTTTCCCGACCAGACTGTTCTCGCCGTAGGACACGGAATAATCAATAAGGCAATACAGGCACAGTTCTACCACAAACAGATGCGTGAAGTGGAACGCATGGGAAACGCCGAGGTACGCACCCTCGACATACCATAACAAAACACGCCCCGCGATTTCTCATCGCGGGGCGTACAGATTATTTAAAATGACTGTCGTGTTATCCTTTATTTATTAGTTCCTTGTTACCAAATCCTATTTACCTTTATGTTTCACCTATTGAATCGTCTTATGAATACGATCTGCTTATTTAAATTATTATATATATATTGTAGTGTTATTATTATCTACGTCCTCCGAAGTGACCGCCACCACCGTGTGAACCACCATGGCTACCGCCGCCACGACTGCCTCCGAACGAGCCGCTGCTGTGTGAACCGCCACCGCGAGAGCCGCCACTGAATGAACCGCTACTGCGAGAGCTGCTGCTACTTGGACGACTGAACGAACCACTGCTGCGTGAGCTGCTGCTACTTGGACGACTGAACGAACCACTGCTGTGAGAGCTGCTGCCGCTTGGGCGACTGAAATTGCTGCTACTGCTGTTGTTGCGCTGTACCGGTGAAGAACTGCGGCTTGGAGAGAATGTTCCAGAAGGACGACTCTGTGTTGCGCCACTGTTGTTTCTACGGTCGAAGCTGCCACGTGCTGTAGAGCGGGTGCTGCTTTCACGAGAGCTGGATGAGCGGTCAATGCTGCGGTTGCGAACATCCGATGCACTTCTTTCGCTGATTCGGCTTCTTTCCTGGCGTACGCCACCGTCAATAGTACCACGTCTTGTGGTGATTGTGCTATTGCGATTGTTGTCACGTCCACGTCCATTACCAAGGTTGCCGTTGTGGTTGTCGCGTCCATGTCCACTACCCATGTTGCCGTTGCGGTTGTCACGGTCACGTCCATATCCGTCACGCATGTTGCCGTTGCGGTTGTTGTCGCGTCCATGTCCACTACCCATGTTGCCATTGCGGTTGTCACGGTCACGTCCATGTCCGTCACGCATGCCTCCGTTGTGGTTGTCACGGCCTCGTCCACTGTATCCCTGTGGCTTATGATTGCGATAGTCACCGCGGTCAAAGCCGTTGCGCATACCGTGTCCACGTCCACCATGACTGTTCCTGTGACTCATACCCCAGTTACGTCCGTGATACCAGCTCCTGCCTCCATTGTGATGCCAGCTGTGTCCACCGCGATAGGTGTACCAGAAACTTGGGTATCCGAAGTAGAAGTATGAACGATACGGATAGCGTGCGTAGATTCCGAAGTGCCAGTAACCTGCATCCCAGTACAGCGGACGATAGAAGTAAGCTGCTGCACAATATGCACTATACTGCCAGTCGAGGAGTATATAACTCAGGTCGAGATTACGACGTGTCCAATATACGCCATAAAGATCGTCGCGAGTTTCAACACTCATGAGATAGTCGAGATTTATCTCATACGCTGCTTCGTACTGATCCTCGGTCAGGTTCAGTTCGTAAGCCATCTTGTCTGTCAAGAACAACGCTTCTTGGCGAGCCTGCTCATAGCCCATAGCGTTGGCATTAACTGCCATTGTTAACAGTGCGGTGAGAGCGATGATAATCTTTTTCATATCCATAGGTTTTAAATTGTTCGTAATGTTTTACGATGCAAAGAAACAACAAAATATAGAACCCCGCAAAGGATTTTCCCTACTTCGCACGGGATTTTCCCTATAGGTTAATTATTCATGTTTATTTACGTTCCAATTACGTTTTAATGTTCTCCGCTAATTACCGCTAATGTAACGATATTTGACATAAATACTTTTTAAAACGTAAATGTCCGTAAATGAAACGTAAATGCTCGTAAATAAATATTTTCGGTAATTCGCGTTTCATTCGCGATAATTATCGGAGCCATTTATAAGATATTCGCGTTTATTTACGTCTCATTTACGACAATTAACGTTCGAGCATCCTCCGCAAATTACCGAGAATTACACGCAAATACTTTTTTAACGTAAATGACCGTAAATGGAACGTAAATGGTCGATAATACTTTTTTTCGGCAATTATCGTTTCATTAGCGTTAATTTGCGGAGTAAATTCGGCGAAATTGCTGACCAAATTCGGCGAAATTGCAAAGTAAACCTGGCAGGATTACTGACCAAACCTGGCAGGATTGGTTTCCGAAACGACACGATTTGGCATGCGAATGGTGTCCAACGGAGCTCCCGAAGATCATCATTTGACAAACGAAAGATCATGTTTTACCCAGTTCTGGATAAGGAATGGGTACATAGAATAAAAATATCGGTAACTCGTTAAGAGCCACCGATATTTTTTTACGCTAACGTTAACGGAACACGTTATTATTTTACTATCACTTTCTTTGTCGTGCCGTCACTCATCTTGATGATATTGATGCCTTTCGTTAGTTTGTTTAAACGATTTCCCACCACATCATATATAATAACGTCATTGTCCAAGTTGATTGTGGTTGTATCTATTCCAGATGGTGCCTCAACAACTTTTACTACACAAGCAGCAGGGAAACCGCCATCAACTGTAGTAGCCACTATTGTTGATGTTCCATATCCCACGGCAATTATTGTTCCATTAGACGAAACTGAACATACAGAAGTGTTAGAGCTCGTCCACTCAACAGACTTATCAGAAGCATCTTCAGGTAATACAGTAGCAACCAACTGTTTCATCTGACCGAGCTGTTCCATGGTATATGAGGATTCGTCCAAGGCGATTCCTGTTACTGGTTGAATAACAGTAACTTCACACATGTCTTTGGCTTCTCCATTTGACACTGCCGTTGCGGTAATTATTGCACTTCCAGCTTTCTTTGCTGTCACAATTCCATTTTCGTCAACTTCTGCAACCACATTGTTATTTGAAGTCCACTCCACACCCTTGTTTGTTGTGTTTTCCGGAGAAACTGTTGCAGTAAGTGTTTCTGACTTTCCAACAATTATAGATGTTGTGTGTTTGTTAATTAAAACTGCGTTTGCGGGTTGCACTACCGTTATTTCACACTCTGCCTCATAACCACCATCAACAGAAGTTGCCTTAATTATGCAAGAACCTATACTGACAGCATAGACGTTTCCATCTTCATCAACAGTTGCAACATCATCATTATCTGTACTCCATGTTATTTCATTGTCTGACGTGCTCATAGGAAGTGTTTTAGCAGTAAGTTGAATAGACTCTCCGACATTTACATTCTCTTTTGTCGTGGAGATTTCTATACCCGTGGTGTGCTCGTAAACTTTTACAACACATTGTGCTTGGACTTCTGAATTCTTCACAGAACTAACAACTATATTGGCAGTACCAGGTAAAAGGCCTACCACCTCGCCATTTTGTGTTACCGATGCAACTTGCACGTCACTACTTTCCCAATTCAGTTCTTTATAATATACCTCTTCCGGCATAAAGGACGCTGTTAATATACCTGTTTCGCCCCTGTATAACTTTAAATTTGAAGTATCTAAACTGATTTCATCTGGAGCATTCATCTCTACAATGACTTTCATTTTATTGAATAACGTAGACTGATATAGAGATTTTGTTCCTGCTGGCACAAAAATAGTATCTCCATATAACCTACAGTCATCAAATGTCACACTTGTTGGATTTTCAATAAATGAGACAATGTTACCTTTTTTAATTTTCAGTTTTGATATGTTTGTTATCGTAGAAGATAACACTAACTTGTTAAAATTTGGCCAATCTTGATCACTATACGTAGAATGATATGCATAGAGAGTCACAGATTCTAACCCTTCTGATAGTTCAAGAGATTTCATGCTATATTTAGGCAAATTATAATAATTCCACCTATATGGGTAATAGGAAACATATATGGTAGCTTCTTTGAATTGACCATTTATAATAACGGTGTCTGCGTTCACTAACATCTCACCTGTTTTTAGATTGGTCACACTCTTTGGAGTAGATATTTTTCTTGTATTTATAAATGGAAGAAACAAATTCGAGGGCAATACATTGTTCTCAGTTATTATGGCTTCATTTACATGTCTATTCCCCGTATCATCTTGATACGACGAAATAAAAACATTTTCACCACCCTTCACTATATTTACATCTGTCAAGTCAATAACTCTTAAATTATAATCCAACTGCAATTGAACTAGGAAATTAAAGTCTGTTCCGTTCAAATAACCAGTAACTTTAAGTTCTTCCACGGTTTGTTGATCTCCGTAATTAATTTTACTTGATAACCAGCCAGGTGTCTGGTTGTCAATCACCAAAGATGTTGCTTGGCAAAATGCCTCAATTGCTGCCATACTCATGAGCACAGCCAACAAGAATATAAGTTTAATTTGTTTCATTGTTTTGTATATTTAAGACTACAATAAATATCAAAATCATCTAACTCTGCAATAATACCACCACATTCATCTACAATTTGTAGTTTCTGAATACGCCGTTTGCATTTTTGTATTTCAGGCATATTCTTATTCACGTACAAAGCTATTGCCGTTTCATCAACTAATTCATATCCTTCTTTCAAATGGAGCTGTAAATCCGTATCTATTCTATAACATTTACCATTTGAATCGTTTAAAGTAAAAAGTATCTTCTTCATAGTTAATTATATCATAAAATGGTTACTTTAAATCGTCTATACTACTTGATAAACCATCTATCATTTCCTTAAGAGACTCAAGTTCTTTATCATAATCTTTAAAGAAACTAATATAACAACCACATTCAGGATTGTTACATTTAATTCCTTTTAGATAATATCCATCTATTTCCACATCAACAACAGATAATGCAGAATTAGAATTACCACATTTGGGACAATCAGGATAATAAGTCATATTCTTCTTTCTCGTTGTGCCTCTGGTACCCTTCCAAGGCGGTTAATAATAATTGATGTGTCGTACCTACACAACGAAAAACGTGAGTACCCACCTCTGCTTATCTGTCTCTGAGGCCTACCACAGCCCTGCATGCCGACAAACAGAATGATTACCCACGTCGTATGTATATACTCATCATTCTCCGGAAAGTGTGCATCAGAGAGTAACGGATACTCTCGTAGCACACCCCGGACATGCAGTATTATTACATACCCGTAGCATTCACTTCTGACTTTTATCTTTGGCATGCGTCTGATTGTGGTAGTTTCAGAGCCATAAGATAAAGCGTTAGTGACGCTTTCCAATAAATGTAGTAGTCCTCTCCCACCGCATCCAGAACACGGCGTGAATAGGAACTGCTGCAAATATACATATTTTGTTCTAAACAAGCAAATAAAATACTGATAATTTTCAGGTTGCAAGTTTATAATTTCCATACAAGACTGTTGAAATGAACAAAGGCAAAAGAACACTTATTAAGGGAATTATTATATTAACGTGAATTCGTCGAATTCCAGTCAGGGGGCTCCCCTCCCTTGTTGGAGCGGGCTCAGGATTATTCGTTGAACCCACGTTAATTACCAATAAATATTAACTGAATAATACTAAATATTCCATGCGTGCGTTATTTATTAATAAGGTGGGAACCTTCAACATTGATTTTATGACAAAAAAGATATTTACATTTATACTGGCGGCGGTCACTGCCACCGCCGTTTGGTCACAAGAACAAGAGAAAAAAGAGCCGCTGAAACCACTGCACGGACTAGGATATAAGGTGGAAGCCCAGGGCTCGTTCTCGCGCGGCACCACTCCACTTTGGCTCAGTGCCAACAAATACGGACTGAGCAGTCTGGAAAAGAACAACGGCTACGTGCGTGCAGCACTTGAGAGACCGTTGCGTGTTGACTCGGGCAGGAAATGGGGAATTGGCTATGGAGTTGACCTTGTCGTCCCCTTCAACTACACCAGCAAGTTCATCGTTCAGCAGGCATACGGTGAGTTACGGTGGCTGAGCGGTGCGATAACCATTGGTAGCAAGCACTACCCCATGCAACTGAAAGACGGAAATCTGTCGAGTGGCTCACAGACTCTCGGCATCAACGCCCGTCCCGTGCCACAAGTGAGGCTGGCATTGCCCGAGTATTGGACTATCCCACTTACCCGTGGATGGCTCCATCTGAAAGGACATATCGCCTACGGTAAGTTCACTGACGATAACTGGCAGCACGATTTCACCAGCCGCCAGCAGCGATATACCGACGGAGTGCTATACCATAGCAAGTCTGGATTCCTGAAACTGGGCAACGAGGATGTCTTTTTCCCATTGTCTATAGAGGCAGGACTGGAGATGGCAACACAGTTCGGAGGTACACGATATATTCCAAAAGCCGACGGAACAGTTGATGTCTTGGAGAACTCAACCGACTTCAGTGCCTATTGGCATGCCTTCATCCCCGGTGGAGAAGATGCCAGCGAGACGGTGTACAAGAATGAGGAAGGTAACATCTTGGGCTCATGGATGCTGCGCATCAACTACGATGCCGACGCATGGACGTTTGGAATCTATGCCGACAAGTACTTCGAAGACCACTCCGCTATGTTCCAAGCCAACAACAACGGATATGGAACGGGTGAGGAATGGAACGTAAGGAAGAAGCACAAATGGTTCATCTATGACTTCAAGGACTGGATGTTGGGCATCGACTTCCACTACAAATACAACCGCTGGCTCAAGGGACTGGTGCTTGAGTACATCTATTCAAGATACCAGAGCGGTTCCACCTATCACGACCATACACAGAACATCAGCGACCAGATTACAGGACGCGACAACTTCTACAACCACCACATCTTCCCGGGATGGCAGCACTGGGGACAGGTGATGGGCAACCCGCTCTATCGCTCACCCATCTATAACACCGACGGTAAGGTGGAAGTGAAGGACAACCGCTTCATGGCATTCCACCTGGGAGTGAGTGGCGAGCCGACAGAGAACTTCACATACCGAGTGATGGGTACCTATCAGGAAGGATTCGGAACCTACGATGATCCTTACACAAAACGCCATCATAACATCAGTGTGCTGGCAGAGGCAGCATATAAGTTTGACGGCAAACTCAACGGACTGTCTGTTCGCGGTGCCTTCGGTGCCGACATGGGTGGAATATTGGGACATAACTATGGTTTCCAATTGACTGTAACCAAGGTAGGACTATTTAATTTATAATAAAGAAATGAGAACAAACAAGATATATATAGCCTTGACAGCATTGGTATTATGTATTTCGGGAATGCTGACAGGCTGCACATTGGAGACATCGGGCAACGGAAAACTCGATGGATACTGGCACATGACTGCCGTTGACACCATCGCCACGGGAGGCACCTGCGACCTGTCGCAAAAGCGATTGTTCTGGGGCGTACAGGCAAAACTCATAAACCTAAGCGACCGCGACGACCTTTCATACAACTTCTTCATGCGTTTCGAGTATGCGAAGACCACACTCCGACTTTTTGAGCCGTACCAGAACGACCGCATTGAAGGCGACCCCGTACTTGAAGATGCCACAAAACTGGAGCCTTTCGGCATCGAAGGAATGGAACAGTCGTTCAAGATTGAGGAACTGAAAGGTAAGAAAATGACCCTTGCCTCAGAAAACCTACGTCTCCATTTTGAGAAAATGTAAGCCTGCACTAAACCATATCTGTTTTTTCTATAAATCAATTGCGGTTTTGTTTTATTTTCATATCTTTGCAGCGACAACTAAAAACCAAACCATTATGAACATATCCAAGAAACTGTTTATTGTCATGACAATAGCATTGGGCATGACATTTTCCAGCGCAAATGCAGCCAACGATACGAAAGTTGCCCCAAAAGTAGAGGCAACTAACGGCGGCTCAATCACTTACGTGGGATACATAGGACAATACAAGGTGGAGTTTTCCTACACCAACCTCCATATGTCGCCCGACGAGCCATTCTTCTCGTACCGATACCTTACGACAAACACGAACAACGGTAGAAGCATAGACCTGAAGTATTCCGGAGAGAGGGACGGATTTGCCATTTGGAAGGAGTATATCAGAGGCAAGAACACCGGCACATTCTATATCAAGAGGACAAACACCAAGATTACCGGAACCTTCGTGAACTCTAAGGGACAGAGGTTCAATGTCAGCGCATCGATGACAGAGAGCAACTGGGCTGACGAGTTCTAGTTATGTTGTTTATTTAATATGATATTACGTAAATATTTACCATTATGAAGATAAGAAATTATTACCAGTACCTATTCCTAACCGCATTGCTGAGTTTAATAGGAACTAATGTTTATGCCTCTGGCATAGCTTTCGCGTCATGCGACACCAGATTTGAAAACATCACGGAAATAAATGACGACGAAGTAACCATTGAAGAACTCAAGGCCGTTGTCAAGAAAGCGACCGAAGACGGAGACAGTTGGACTGAAGAAGAGTGGAAAAAAGCATACAAGACTGTTGTTAAGGCAATAAAACCCTTGCTGCTGGAACTGAAGGATATGCAAGAGAAAATAGAGGGAGCAAGTGAGGAAGAACAAATGAAAATAGTCAGTGAACTGACTGAAAAGCTAGAGAGCTATAAAGAAATATCAGACCAGTTTGAAGCCTTCGAAAAAGTCGCTGAATCATCGGAGATAGGAAAGAGACTCAGTGAAGACGAAGAGTTCCAGAAGGAAATAGAAAAGGAACTTGGTTTGGGCGAAGGTTTCTTTGACGACCTCTAAACCATTTCCACTTTGAAAAATAAGAGGGTGTGTCGATTGACACACCCTCTGCTGTTACTAACATGTTCGTGATACTATTTTGGCTCCGCTTGGGTATCAAGTCTTATAACACCGTTGTCTGTGACCTTAACCCTCTGAAGTCCAGGAATCTCTTTTAATGTGGTATTTTCCTTCATCTTTCGAGGAGCATAGTATGAGCCGTAATAATCATAATCCCAATCGAAATTATGTATCAGATTGAGCCTGAACCTAATCTCTCTTCCAGATCCGTCTTCTATATAACCTTCGAAATAATTGTCACTCAGTCTGTAATCTCTTATATAAGCTGGATTATAAACATCATCGTCATATGTTATAATAATATCACGATTATGTACTTCCCATTTGAAATTGCTCATATAACCTAAATCTGTATTCAGGTCATAATCAACTTCACGTCCCCAACCTCTTTTCCAATGATACTCATCACCATAAAACTCTATTGTTGTACGATAATGGTCACCACTCCATCCATATCGTGTATTATAGAATGCACTTATCGTGCCACTCCACACCTTTCCATTTGCGCCTGCAAGGTCATAAGCAATTTCTTCATCCTCGCATGAAGTGAACGTGAATGCCATCATTGCCAGCATCATCATCGTGATTATAGAAGTAAACTTTTTCATAATAGTAAATGTTTAATTGGTTTATCTGCTGCAAAGGTAAGTATTTTATCTGCCTTCCACAAGTTTTTTCCCGAAAAACGGATAGGAATAACTATATTTGATGGGGAGAAAACCCTAAGCCCCCATTAAACATTAAAACATTCAAAAAATAAAACACCCAATCTCCCAAACCACCAAACAACTAATCTCCCAAACGACTAAACGACTAAACACCTTTTCTTCTTAAAAAAACTAAAACTATAATCTAAATATTGAGAATAATGATTTTTTTCTTATCTTTGCAATGTAATTCTTATTGCAATACATTACATATAAAAATGAAAACAGTCTATGATTTCTCTGTCAAAGACAGAAAGGGCGGCAACGTGTCGCTGAAAGAGTATGCAAACGAAGTGCTTCTCATCGTTAACACAGCAACAAAGTGCGGATTCACACCGCAGTATGATGAACTGGAAAAACTTTATGAGAAATATCACAGCCAAGGATTCGCAATCCTCGATTTCCCCTGCAACCAGTTTGGACAGCAGGCACCAGGGACCGACGAGAGCATACACAGTTTCTGTAAACTAACCTATGGCACAGAATTTCCTCGATTCAAGAAGATAAAGGTAAATGGAGACGATGCCGATCCTCTCTTCAAATTCCTTAAAGAACAGAAAGGATTCGCAGGCTGGGACATGTCACACCCCATCGCTCCCGTGCTCGACAAGATGCTCAGTGAGGCAGATCCGGACTACAAGGAAAAGTCTGACATCAAGTGGAACTTCACCAAATTCCTTATTAATAAGAAAGGTCAGGTAGTGGCACGATTCGAACCTACTGAGAGCATCGAGAATATCGAGAAACAGATTGTAGAACTTCTATAAGTGGCATTATTGTCATGAACAAAACAAAATGCTTAATCATTGGCAGCGGACCAGCAGGGTATACCGCTGCCATTTATGCAGGCAGGGCTAACCTCAGCCCTATCGTGGTGTGCGGTCCACAAATGGGAGGACAGCTGACACAGACCACCATAGTTGAGAATTTCCCTGGTTATCCCGACGGTGTCGATGCAAACCAGATGATGATGGAGATGCAGCAACAGGCAGAACGCTTCGGTGCTCAGATTATCCCAGGTATTGTCACCGATGTGGATTTCGGTACCAAACCAGCCATTGTCACCCTCGACGAGGGCGACAAGATTGAGGCCGACACGGTAATTATAGCTACTGGTGCATCGGCAAAATATCTCGGACTTCCCGACGAGCAGAAATACAACGGACAGGGAGTGTCTGCCTGTGCCACATGCGACGGCTTCTTCTACCGCAAGAAGGTGACTGCCGTGGTAGGCGGCGGCGACACCGCGTGCGAGGACGCGCTCTATCTGTCGCAGTTGTGCCGTAAAGTTTATCTCGTTGTCCGCAAGCCTTTCCTCCGCGCTTCCAAGATAATGCAGGAGCGAGTGATGGCTGCCGAGAACATTGAGATACTCTTTGAACACAATGCCACGGGACTTTACGGTGAGAACGGTGTTGAGGGAATGCATGTAGTGAAGCGCAAAGGCGAGGCCGACGAGCAACACTATGACGTTGCCATCGACGGTTTCTTCCTTGCCATAGGCCATAAGCCGAACAGCGAAGTGTTCCGTAAGTGGGTTGACACCGACGAGGTGGGCTATATCAAGACCATAGGAACGACACAACAGACACGCACTCCAGGACTGTTCGCCGCAGGCGACGTGTGCGACCCTACCTACCGTCAGGCAGTGGTTGCCGCAGGCACCGGCTGCAAGGCAGCACTCGAGGCAGAACGCTATCTGCAAACACTTTAATTCACAATAAGGCTTTTTATGAAAGGACATAGAACATGAAAAAGCGGTTGATTTTTTGTGTGGCAATGCTCAGTCTTGTCACAGCAGCATTTGCACAGAACACTAAAGCCGTGCTTGTCGCAGACAGTCTGACAAGAGTCTCTCTTTATGACGATAACGGCTGGGGAGGCACGCCTAAGGCTTGGACATTGCAAGAACATCTAAACGAAGTTGCCACAAACGACGACCTTGTGGCATTGGCCCGCAGTCATTGCAACGGTGCCGCTCGAGCAACAGCTTTCAGACTTCTTGTGGCTCGCTGTGACAGTCGCTACCGCGACATTCTATACAGTTCACTTCAGGACACAGCTTGTTTCCGCGTGCAGTCCTTCGACGTCATTTACCCCAGCAATGTTGCCAGTTATATGGTGGATGTGCTGACATACCATTGGGATTTTCAGGATCTCAGAGAAAGACTTCAATTAGACAGTCTTTTCCGCAGCAATCCCGAGCTGAAGAAGAAGCATCCGCATCTCTATAAAACCTTAGTAAGAACACCCGCGGTGACAGATTTTCGTCAAATCTTTACGCAGAAAGACAGCGTCACCCTTGACAGTGTGCTCTTCTTCACTCGCAATCTGAATCACATAGAGCGGCTGTCATCGATACTCGAGAATCTGCCAGCAGAAGAACGCTACTATGACCGGCTGCACCAGATGTATTATGATGAAGGTTACGCAAATGCTCTGCCGAAACTCCTATGCTATCATCGTGAAACAGACAAGCCCGCTGTTATAGAGTGTCTGTTGGAATATTCTAAGGGACTTGACGAAGAACATGTGACAGTGGGACCTGGGGGCAGAACCAACGAAGGTCTTAAGGCTGTGGCCCTTTGGCCCGACCCAGCATTTCTCCCCGCGCTCCGTAAAGTGCGCGACTACGAGGTGTCACGCATCCATTATGACTACTATCGCATACGCCTCTTCTACCTTGCACTTATGGCCTATGACGATGAAAACTCGTATAACTTCATCGACGAAACGCTCCGCATGACCGGCAGAGACAAAACTACCAGGCAATATCATCTCGAGTTTTTCCGTATGGCCTATGACATGAGTCCCAACCCCCGCTATGAGACTCTGCTGAACAAATACAATTGAGCGAATCAAACCTTTCTCATTCGCCAAACGAGAAATCCGCAATCTTTACTCTAAGGAAATAATGTGATTCATGATACCCACAATCCCAAGTATAAAGTTGTAGAGACGAATCTCTATAAATATGCACTGAAATTATGATTTGATGCAAACCTTTTTGCAAGAGATGTCAAATGGCTTAACAATGTTATTAACTTTGTTCAACAATCTTAATAACTTTGTTGAACAATCTTATTAACTTTGTTCGGCGTTTTATATGCCTTTTGTAACTCATTTAGTATCAACGGGTTACAAAGGGGTAAAAATTCGGTCACCAAACACCGAATTTTCTGCATATTTATGCCTTGTTGAAAGGGCGAAAAAACACTGTGTTTTGTTTTTTATCGGTGCAACGTTTTACTATTTTAATTATTTCCATTACCTTTGCAGCGACATAGAACCAATGGAGAAAGATTCTTGCGGGACACTTTAATTAATGGAGATAAAAGACCTATTGGGTGAATATGCCAAGTCGAAGCAGGTCTCTGCGCTGGCACACTTACTGGAAGACATATCCTCGGAGAGCGTTTTCCTGCAAGGACTAATGGCTTCTGCCGCACCGATGATGTTCGCCGCAGCGGCTTTGAAGTCACCAAAAACGATACTATTCATACTGCAGGATGCTGATGAGGCAGCCTATTTCTATAATGACCTGAAGCAGATGATGGGCACGGAGGCAGTACTCTACTTCCCCTCTTCCTATCGTCGGCAGGTGAAATACGGACAGAAGGACCCGGCAAACGAGATTCTCCGTACCGAGGTGCTCACCCGATTGCAGAATGCCAGCGGCACATTATATATTGTCAGCGAGCCTTCTGCCGTTGCCGAACTGGTGGTATCGAAGAAGATTCTCGACGAGAGGAGCATCTCGCTAAAGGTGGGACAGACAATAGATGTCACACAACTGCGCCACGATATGCTCGACTTCGGATTCACGGAGGTTGACTATGTATATGAACCAGGGCAGTTCGCATCACGCGGAAGCATCGTCGATGTGTTCAGTTACAGCAGTGAATATCCTTACCGCATCGACTTCTTTGGTGATGAGATAGACTCGATACGTACCTTCGAGGTGCAGAGCCAGTTGTCGCGCGACCGCAAGGACAGCATACGCATAGTGCCTGAGATGACTTCCCTGAGCAACGAGAAGACTCCATTCCTGCAGTTCTTGCCAGCCGATGCCATCATAGCAATGAAGGACTTCCTTTATGCTCGCGAGGTAATCGACCGCATCTACCGCGAAGGGTTCTCACAGCAGGCACTGGCGGAGCGCATGGAGGGAATGACGGAAATGGAGCAACAGGCACTGATTGTGCAGATGCAGGCAGACCAGATGCTATGTCCCGGTACGCTGTTTACGGAGGATGCGCTACGGTTCAGACGGATAGAGTTCGGCACCAAACCCACAGGAACGCCGAAGGCAACACTGAAGTTCAACATCTCTCCACAACCTTTACTGCACAAGAACTTCGACCTTCTGAAACAAACTCTCGAGGACTATACGCTCAAGGGATACAAACTGTTTATCCTTGCCGACAGCAAGAAGCAGCAGGAACGACTTAAAGAGATTGTCAGCGAGGAGTTCACACCCGTGAGTCCCACTGTTCACGAGGGATTCGCAGACAACAACCTGCACCTGTGTCTGTTCACCGACCATCAGATATTCGACCGTTTCCACCGCTACAGCCTGAAGTCCGACGCAGCGAGGGCAGGCAAGATGGCTCTCACTATGAAGGAACTGCAGGAGATGGAGATTGGCGACTATGTGGTGCATGTCGACTTCGGAGTGGGTAAGTTCGCCGGACTGGTGCGCACTCCTATCGGTAATAGTTATCAGGAGGCTATCCGCATCGTATATCAGAACAACGACAAGGTGGATGTGTCGATACATTCACTGTACAAGATAAGCAAATACCGCCGCCACGACACCGACAAGCCTCCACGTCTCTCGACACTCGGAACGGGGGCATGGGACCGACTGAAGGAACGCACGAAGAAGAAGATAAAGGATATCGCGCGCGATCTCATAAAACTGTATGCCGCCCGTCGGCGCGAGAAGGGATTTGCTTTTGCCGCCGACTCATTCATGCAGAATGAACTGGAGGCAAGTTTCCTCTATGAGGACACACCCGACCAACTGAAGGCAACCAATGATGTGAAGGCAGACATGGAGGCTCCACGCCCTATGGACCGTCTCGTTTGCGGTGATGTGGGATTTGGAAAGACCGAGGTGGCGGTGCGTGCCGCATTCAAGGCAGCATGCGACTCGAAGCAAGTGGCACTGATGGTGCCCACCACGGTGCTTGCATATCAGCATTACCAGACATTCAAGAGTCGTCTGCAAGGCATGCCGGTGAGGGTGGATTATCTCTCACGTGCTCGCTCGGCGAAGCAGACCAAGCAGGTGCTTGACGACCTTCGAGACGGCAAGATAGACATCATCATAGGCACCCACAAGCTTATCGGCAAGACGGTGAAGTTCAAAGACCTCGGACTTCTCATCATCGACGAGGAGCAGAAGTTCGGTGTGGCAGTGAAAGAAAAACTGCGCAAGATGAAGACTAACGTCGATACACTTACCATGAGTGCCACGCCGATACCGCGAACACTGCAGTTCTCGCTCATGGGAGCACGCGACATGAGCATCATACAGACACCGCCACCAAACCGATTCCCCGTGCAGACGGAGGTACACACCTTCGACAAGGAGGTGATTATAGATGCCATAAACTTCGAGATGAGCCGCAACGGACAGGTGTTCTTTGTGAACAACCGCATCAACGGACTGACAGAGATAGCACACCTCATCAACAAGTATATCCCCGATGCGCGCATCGCCATAGGTCACGGACAGATGAAGCCGGAGGAACTGGAGAAGATAGTAATGGGATTCATGAACTACGACTACGACGTTCTGCTGTCAACGACGATAGTGGAGAACGGTATAGACATCTCGAATGCCAACACCATCATCATCAACGATGCCCACCGTTTCGGTCTCTCCGACCTGCACCAGATGCGCGGACGTGTAGGAAGAAGCAACAAAAAAGCGTTCTGCTATCTCCTCGCTCCCCCACTCTCGTCGCTCACTCAGGATGCACGCCGTCGGTTGGAGGCCATTGAGACATTCTCAGAACTGGGCAGCGGCTTCAACCTCTCAATGCAAGACCTTGACATACGAGGTGCCGGCAACCTGCTCGGTGCGGAACAGAGTGGATTCATGGAGGACCTGGGCTACGAGACATACCAGAAGATTCTCACCGAGGCAATGGTGGAACTGAGAGAGGAGACTCTCCCCCAGCCCCTCCCTGTGAGGGAGGGGGGCAATCACCCTCAAAACAACGGGAAACAACAGAATCAGCACTCAAAGCATTCTGCTCCCCTCCCTCACAGGGAGGGGACGGGGGAGGGTCTTTTTGTTGCCGACTGCTCCATCGACAGCGACCTCGAGATGTACTTCCCCGACCCATACGTGCCGTCGTCATCGGAGCGTATGCTGCTCTATCGCGAACTCGACCTCATCAAGAACGCCGACGACCTGAAACGCTACCGTGCCAACCTCATCGACCGTTTCGGTCCTGTTCCCCGCGAGGGTGAGGAACTGTTACAGGTGGTTGCGCTGCGAAGGATAGGACGACGGCTGGGATGTGAGAAGATAATGCTCAAGCAAGGGCAGATGATTCTCTATTATCCTGCCAACACTATGAGCCCGTATTTCCAGAGCGCAACGTTCGACAAGATGATAAGTTACATGACTGTCAACCTGCGCCGCTGCAAACTTCGCGAAACACCCAAGCGTTCAATGGTCATCAGCAACGTCACATCGGTGAGTCAGGCAGTAGGTATCCTACGCGACATCGAGAAACTATAATCACAAAAAAAGTATTTACGTTTCCTTACATAATTTACGCTTTTCTATTATAGCGTAAATGTCCGTGAATGAAACGTAAATATTAGATAATAAATAAATGTAATTGCGTACTATTAGCGATTATTAGCGGATTGGAATCCTATATGAGTGGCATGCCGAGGGAGCGGCACTCGCGCATCATCTCGCACGGCCAGATGCTTGCCTGAATCTCTCCGAGGTGCGCCTTGTGCAGCAATACCATGCAGAGACGGCTCTGACCGATACCACCACCCACGCTCAGCGGCAGTTCGTCAGCAAGCAGTTTCTTGTGGAAATATAGTTCCTTGCGGTCTTCCTTACCCGAGATGGCGAGTTGTCGGAGCAGACTCTCCTTGTCAACACGTATTCCCATAGACGAGAGTTCCACGGCACGGTCGAGCACAGGATACCAGATGAGGATGTCACCGTTAAGTCCTGGCTTGCCGTTCTCGCCCTCTGTTGTCCAGTCGTCATAGTCGGGAGCACGTCCGTCGTGTGGCTCGCCGTTGCTCAGTTTACCACCGATGCCGATGATGAAGACTGCACCATATTTCTTGGTGATGAGGTCCTCGCGCTCTTTCACGCTCTTGTCAGGATACATCTTCAGCAAGTCCTCACTGTGAATAAAGAATATATCTCGCGGCAGGAACGGCTTGATGTTTGAGTAACGCTCGCAAACGAGGAACTCCGTGCGCAAAATGGCAGCATATATACGTCTCACGATGCTTTTCAGAAAGTCGATGTTTCGTTGCTCGCGGGTTATCACTGCCTCCCAGTCCCACTGGTCAACATACAGCGAATGCAGGTTGTCAAGTTCCTCATCGGCACGGATGGCGTTCATATCGGCATAGATGCCGTAGCCTGGCTCCACCTTATACTCGGCGAGCGACAGTCTTTTCCACTTCGCCAGCGAGTGAACCACCTCAGCCTTTGCGTCTCCGAGGTCTTTTATCGGGAACGTCACGGCACGTTCCACGCCGTTAAGGTCGTCGTTGATACCCAGTCCTTTCAGCACGAAGAGCGGTGCTGTGACACGTATCAGGCGCAGTTCGGTGGAAAGGTTCTGCTGGAAGAAGTCCTTTATCAGTTTTATTCCCTGTTCCGTCTGCTGAGTGTCGAGCAGTTGCTCATAGTGCTCAGGCTTAATCAGATTGCTCATTATTCTGTTTACTTTTTGTTCAGGATTACTCCCTGAATGTCATTTTGCGCCTGCAAAGGTACTACTTTTTATTTATTCTGCAAGTAAAAACCGAAGAAATTGCGCATTTTGACACAAATTTCTTCGGTTTTCTTACATCAAGCAAATGATGTTGGGGAGTTAAGCATTACTCGTTGGCCTCACTCTCTTTCTCCACTCTCTTTATCAGCTGGATGTTCAGCTGTTCTACCTCTGAGAGCTCTGCCACAGCGGCATTGTTGTTGCCACGAGGCTTGTACCATGGACACTTAGAGAAATACTCCTTCATGTCGGGGGTGCTGAACTGATAGCCGTGACGTGCGTAGATCTCGTTGCGCATCAGTTTCAGCTCGCTTTTGGTGAAGCCATACAGCGATTCCTTGTAGAGCAACGACTGGCTCGCGAAGTCGAAGCGCGAGGACTTGCCCGCCGTGCCTTTCATCTGGCTTGGCAGCACATGATACAGCCTTATCGTCTTTTCAGTAGCTTCCCAGCTCTCAGGATCTTCGGTGTCGCATTTCATCTTAGTAAGCAGCAGGCCGTCGTCCTCATGGCTGAAGCTGTAGGCTGTTTCGTCGAACTGCAGGATAGTCGATGGCATGTCGTAAACCTCCACCACCTTGAAGTGCTTTGTGTCGTCGAAGAGTCCTGTTACGCTGCGGTTGTCGGCATTGAACGTCACGAGGTCGCCCTTCGAGTCGATGTATTCTCCTGCCAACTGCGTCTTCAGCATCAGGTAAGCCTCGAGGTCATAGAGCGTCTCCATCTTGTAGGCTTTGATGAACTCGTGGTAAATGTCATACAGTTCGTTTCCAACATATAAGAGCAGGCAGCGCTCGCCGTCGATGGTGCGCAGCTTTGCCACCGCGCCTTCGATATCAAGAAGGAGCGTCTGACCAGAATAGTAGAACTCTGAACCTTCGGGCTCGCCATTGTCGCCATTAACTATATTATAGGTGTCAGCGGTGCCCTTCAGTCCGAAAATAATACCTCCCTCGTGGAGCGAGCCGCCATAGCCACTGTAGTAGTTGGCCTTGCCAGCCACTTTCTTCAACCCGAAGAACTGTCCTCCGTTGGTCCATATTGTGCCTTCGAGAGACGCGTTCGACTGCGCCATAGCAAACATTGGCAACAGTGCGAGCATAAACATTACAAACTTTTTCATAATCACAAGTCTTTAGTCAATTTTCTTTAGGGTAAATCCGTTGCCGTTCCACTCATAGACATAGTTCTGTCTCTCAGACAACTGCAGCTGCTCTCCGTCGGCTATCCTCACTTCGATGTTCTTGCCCACACGTGGCAAAGTGTAAACAGGAGCCCATGCGTTGGCATCCTCATTGCCTACGGTGCGTGCATACTCGATGCGCTCGGGACTGGTGCGTCCTTTCTTGGTCCAGTCGATAGGTCTTATTTCCTTATTGAAAGGAGCGTCGATAAGTTTCATCACATGAGTGGCATTGTTATAACGATAGAAAAGAAGATAGCTTTCGTCTAATGACTCTCCATCCAACGTAAGAAGGTTAATGGCCACAATCTTCTCTTTCTTGTTTGCACAGTTCCAGTAGCACATCTCGTACTTTGTCACCGTACCATCGTATCCACTCAGTTGCTGATAGGATGCATATCCGTTCTTCGGGTCGCAAACCGTCTCAGTATCCATGAAAATATGGGTGCCTTTCTTCACTGCCGTTCCAAAAGAATTAAGGAAGTCATCACCATCGGAAGCCTTTACAAAACTTACCACGAAGTCCTTGATGTTAGGTGTTCCGTTTCCTGAGGAAATCTTCACACTGCTTGGCTGAGCCATCATTCCCTGAGCGCTCGCCAACATAACGAGAAATACAATTAATCGATATATTTTCTTTTTCATAATTAAAGGTTTAATATTTATTACAATTCGGTTTTTGATGTAATTTTTGCAAAGATAACAACTTTTTAAGAAAAAGACATAAATGCAAAAGAAAAGTTTAAAAAATAGAATAATAATTTTGATATGCGAGTAAAATAACGTACCTTTGCGCAACCATTGGCTCCGTAGCTTAGTTGAATAGAGCGTCGGATTCCGGTTCCGAAGGTCCTGGGTTTGAGTCCCAGCGGAGTCACCTGAAATAGGAAAAGGATGTCCCCTTTCCGATGTCAAGATAAGCATCTATTAACGACAAATAATCATAACATACATGAAGATACAAGAACGATTTCTTAATTACACCAAGTTCGACACACAGTCGAGCGAGGAAAGTGAGAGTGTGCCCAGCACATCGAAACAACTGATTTTTGCAAAATACCTCAAGGAGGAACTCGAGAAGGAAGGACTCGACGACGTTGAAATGGACGAGAAAGGCTATATCTATGCCACACTTCCTTCTAACACTAAGAAGAAAATACCCACCATCGGTTTCATTAGCCATTATGACACGAGTCCTGACTGCAGTGGTGCGGACATCAAGGCAAGCATCGTGAGCAACTATGACGGTGGCGAGATAGAACTGTCGCCGGGCATCGTGAGCAGTCCAGCGAAGTTTCCCGAACTGCTGCACCATGTAGGCGAGGACCTTATCGTCACCGACGGAACCACTCTTCTGGGTGCCGATGACAAGGCAGGCATAGCCGAGATTATACAGGCAATGTGCTTCCTGCGCGACCATAAGGAGATACTGCACGGCGACATCCGCATCGCCTTCAATCCCGACGAGGAGATAGGCATGGGCGCCCATCACTTCGACGTGGAGAAATTCGGCTGCGAGTGGGCTTACACCATGGACGGCGGAGACCTCGGCGACCTGGAGTTCGAGAACTTCAATGCCGCCTCAGGCAAGGTAACTATCAAGGGAGTGAGCGTTCATCCCGGATATGCCAAGGGTAAGATGATAAACGCCAACCGTTTGGCAGCAGAGTTCGCAGCCATGCTTCCTGCCGACGAGACTCCTGAGGAGACCGAGGGTTACGAGGGATTCTATCATCTGCTGGGCATCGAGTCGAACATCGAAAATGCGAAGATGAGTTATATCATACGCGACCACGACCGCGACCGCTTTGAGGACCGCAAGGTGTTCTTTACGCGCTGTGCCGAGAAGATGAACGAGAAATACGGTGAGGGAACGGTCACTGCTGTTGTCAAGGACCAGTATTACAACATGAAGGAGAAGATAGACCCCAACATGCACGTCATCGACATCGTGTTGAAGGCTATGCAGGCGTGTGACGTTCCACCAAAGGTGGAGCCTATCCGCGGTGGTACTGACGGAGCGCAGTTGTCATTCCGCGGTCTTCCCTGTCCGAACATCTTCGCCGGAGGTGTCAATTTCCACGGACCCTACGAGTTTGTCAGCATCCAGGTGATGGAGAAGGCAGTACAGGTCATCGTGAAGATTTGCGAAATCACAGCATCATACAATGACTAAATGTAAATGGAGGATATTCCTGGATTAGTAAAAGACTTAGCGCTGATTCTTGTGGTGGCCAGTGTGGTAACGCTGGTGTTCAAGAAACTGAAGCAGCCATTGGTGTTAGGATATGTTGTGGCAGGATTCCTTGTCTCGACGCACATGCCTTACACGATGTCCGTGGTCGATCAAGAAGACATTGAGACGTGGGCGAACATCGGAGTAATGTTCCTGCTGTTCTCGCTCGGTCTCGACTTCTCGTTCAAGAAGATACTGAAGATGGGCATGCAACCCATCATAGCCACCATGACCATTGTGTTCTGTATGATAATGCTGGGCATTATCGTCGGCAATATAATGGGCTGGAGCCAGATGAACTGTATCTTCCTCGGTGGTATGCTCGCCATGAGTTCCACCACCATCATCTACAAGGCATTCAGCGACTTAGGTCTGCGACAGCAGAGTTTCGCGAGCATAGTGATGAGCGTTCTCATCCTTGAGGACATCCTCGCCATTGTGATGATGGTGATGCTCAGTGCCATCGCCAGCGGCAACAACCCCGACGGCGGCCAGATGCTGAACTCTATATTAAAGATAGGCTTCTTCCTTATCCTGTGGTTTGTTGTCGGCATCTTCCTGATACCGCTGTTCCTGCGCTCCGTCAGACGACTCATCAACAACGAGACGCTGCTCATTGTCTCCCTTGGTCTCTGCTGCGCCATGGCGGTGCTGAGCACGAAGGTGGGTTTCTCAAGCGCCTTCGGAGCCTTCGTCATGGGTAGTATCCTTGCCGAGACCATTGAGGCAGAGAAGATAATAAAACTCGTGGAGCCAGTGAAGAACCTCTTCGGAGCCATCTTCTTCGTCTCTGTGGGAATGCTTGTCGACCCTAAAATCCTTATAGAATACGCTGTACCAATTATCGTCCTGGTATGTACGATTCTCGTCGGACAGGCCATCTTCGGCTCGTTCGGGTTCTTGCTCAGCGGTCAGCCGCTGAAGTCGGCCATGCAATGCGGCTTCTCGATGGCGCAGATAGGTGAGTTCTCGTTTATCATCGCGTCACTCGGAGTATCCCTCGGGGTGACAGGCGACTTCCTATACCCTGTCGTCGTGGCCGTCAGTGTGATAACGACATTCCTGACGCCATACATGATACGCGCCTCGGGACCGGCATACACCCTGACGGAGAAGAAACTGCCGAAGAAATGGATTCGCAGTCTTAACCACATGACACGAAGCCATCCATCCACCAGCAGCGGGGGGAAAAGCCTCTGGCGCTCACTGCTCATGGCCATGGCGCGCAACACGCTCATCTATACCATCCTCGCGGCTGCCACCGTTGCGTTGATGTTCTCCTTCGTGAGACCTCTCATGCGCAACATACTGCACGAGGAGAGCCTGCAGACCTATGCCGATGTAATCACCGGAATCTTCACTATCATCTTCATATCGCCCTTCCTGAGGTCTATCGTGATGAAGAAGAACCACAGCGAGGAGATGAAGAAACTGTGGAGCGAGAACCGCGCCAACCGTCTGCCGCTGATATTCACCGTCCTCGTGCGCGTGTATATCGCCGCCGCGTTCATATTCTACATCATCAACCGTATCTCGCATTTTGCCAACGCGCTCATGATAACAATAGCCATCGTGGTGGTGATTCTTATGGTAATGTCACGCGGACTGAAGCAGCGGAGCATACGCCTGGAGCGTACGTTTATCCAGAACCTGCGCTCACGCGACATCGAGGCACAGGTGCATGGTCACCGCAAGCCTCTCTATGAGGGACACTTGCTCGACCGTGACATCCACATCGCCGACTTCGAGATTCCCGAGGGCTCACTATGGGCTGGCAAGACACTGATGGAACTGGGACTGCGCAACCGCTTCGGAGTGCATGTAAGTAGTATTCTGCGCGGCAAGCAACGCATAAACATCCCGTCGGGAACCACCGTAATATATCCTGGCGACGACCTTCAGGCCATCGGCAGCGACGAGCAACTGAAAGCCCTGAGTGACGCCATCGAGGAAGAGATGTTCAGCGGAGACCCCGAGATAGAGAAACGCGAGATGAAACTGCGGCAGATAGTGATAACGGGAAAGAGCAAGTTCCTCGACAAGACGCTGATGGAAAGTGGCATCCGCGACACTTACAACTGCATGGTAGTGGGACTCGAGCGTGGCGAGGAAGACCTGTGGCAGCCCGACCCCGACTACATCTTCAAGAAAGGCGACATAGTATGGGTTGTGGGAGAAGAAGACTCCCTGAAACAACTCATGGGATAAACACCGCGTATTATATCGGCAAAAACAAATCGGGCTGACACAAGTGAAAACCTCTGTGCCAGCCCGAAACTATTATTGTTTCTCGCCCTCTGTCTTTCTCCTGCTGAAGCATTGCAACTCGTCGCCGAACCGCAACTGCAACGAGTCTTTCAAGAGAAGCACCACCTCGGCAGTATCGCTTCTGAGTACCTTGTTGGTGTTCACGATAGAGTCACCCTTGATGTTCATGTCTATCTGGGTGAATATCAGTTTGCCGTTCCACACATGCCACTCGCTGTAGCGCTTTGGCTTGGGGTACTCCACCGGACTTTCCGCCTCGAGCACGCCACGCCTGTGCGAGCGACCTATGGTGGTGACGCTGTTCTGCCTAGACAGGGTGAAGCCATACTCACGCGGTATCATATAGGTGCGTAGCATGGAGTCGCGACGCGCTATATCCTCCTTCGTAAGTTTCTCGCCATCCTCAGGCTCTATAATCTTCGGCACCGGCATCACGTTATATACCCACGAACCATACAGTTCGCTGATGTTAAGGACAAGGTCGGCCTTCCACTCCTCATCCTTGCTCAACAGGACGCATATCTCGTCGCCCACCTTCGGCAAGCCGAAGACACGTCGCCTGCGCATAGCGTCCAGGATGTCGATGTGCTGGGGATTGTCGCAGGTCTTGGGCAGAAGCATCAACACAGAGTCGGAACAGCCCACTGAGGCGAGGCCGTAAATGGTACTGTCGCCTTTCGCGTTCTCCATCTTGTTCTTGCCCACAACATTTGCGTTACCGCCCTTGCCACTGCATGCGGTAAGCAACAGCGACGACAAAAACAGTACTGCGTATAACAGAGTTTTATCCATCATTTCATGTTTTTGCTGCAAAAATATTATTTTTTTTCCATTAAACGATAGATGTTTGGAAAAAAAACGCTAAATTTGCATTCATAAATCCCTATAATAGAATTCAAGATTACATATTACTAAATCAAACACTATGAAAAAAAGAATCCAGTTCAGTCTCGTATATCGAGACATGTGGCAGAGTTCAGGCAAGTTCCAACCCCGCAAGGACCAGTTGGAGAAGATAGCGCCGGCCATCATCGACATGGGAGTGTTCGACCGTGTGGAAACCAATGGCGGTGCCTTCGAGCAGGTGAACCTGCTGGCAGGTGAGAATCCCAACCATGCAGTGAGGGCGTTTTGCAAGCCTTTCAACCAGGTGGGAATAAAGACGCACATGCTGGACCGCGGTCTCAACGCACTCCGCATGTATCCCGTGCCCGACGACGTACGCGAGTTACAGTATAAGGTGAAGCACGCACAGGGCGTGGACATCCCGCGTATATTCTGCGGTCTTAACGACACACGAAATATCATACCTTCCATCAAGTGGGCAAAGGCGGCCGGCATGACGCCACAGGCGACGCTGTGCATCACCACCAGTCCCGTGCACACTGTGGAATACTATTCTGCTATAGCAGAGGAGGTGATAGCAGCAGGAGCAGAGGAGATATGCCTCAAGGACATGGCGGGTATCGGACAGCCGGCATTGCTGGGTGCACTCACTAAGGCAATAAAGACCAAGCACCCTGATGTTATCGTGCAGTATCACGGACATTCTGGACCAGGTCTCTCAATGGCAAGTATCCTCGAGGTGTGCAACAACGGCGCCGATGTTATCGACACCGCCATAGAGCCACTCTCTTGGGGTAAAGTACACCCGGACATCATCTCCGTACAGTCTATGCTGAAGAACGAGGGATTCGAGGTGAAGGACATCAACATGAAGGCCTACATGCAGGCACGCTCACTCACACAGGAGTTCATCGACGACTGGCTCGGCTACTTCATCAACCCCGGCAACAAGCACATGTCATCGCTGCTCCTCGGCTGTGGACTCCCCGGTGGCATGATGGGCTCAATGATGGCCGACCTCGCGGGAATGCACCGCACCATCAACTCCATCCGTGCAAAGAAGGGACTGCCTGAGTATGACACCGACGAACTGCTCGTGAAACTCTTCGACGAGGTGGCATACGTATGGCCTCGCGTGGGCTATCCTCCACTCGTAACACCATTCTCACAGTATGTCAAGAACATCGCCCTCATGAACCTCCTCACCATAGAGCAGGAGAAAGGACGCTTCGTTATGATGGACGACTCTATGTGGGGCATGATTCTCGGCAAGTCGGGAAAGATTCCTGGCGAAATAGCACCGGAACTCAAGGAACTCGCAGCAAAGCAAGGCAGGGAGTTCACCGATGCCGATCCACATACACTTATCCCCAACGCACTCGACGACTTCCGCAAGGAGATGGACGAGAACGGATGGGATTACGGACCCGACGACGAGGAACTCTACGAACTGGGTATGCACCCCGAGCAGTACCGCGACTTCAAGAGCGGCATAGCAAAGAAACGCATGCTCGCCGACCTGCAGAAGGCAAAAGATGCGAAACTTGGCTCAAAACTCTCACCCGAGGAACTGTCCGCATTCAAGCACGCCAAGGCAGACGCCCTCGTGGCACCCGTCAAGGGACAGATATTCTACGAGTTCAATGGCGACGGCGAGTGCGCACCATGCGTGGAGCCGTTCATCGGACAGCACTACGAAGAAGGACAGCCGTTCTGCTACATCCAGACACCATGGGGCGAGATTGAGACCATCCCTGCGGCACTGGGAGGAAAACTTGTAGAGGTAGTGGCCAAGCAAGGCGCAAAGGTACAGAAGGGACAACCCCTCGCCTACGTTGAAAGAGACCACGAGTGAATTGAAAATTGATAATTGACAATTGACAGAGAGTTAAACACTAGGCTCAAGTTTAGGGCCTAGTGTTTATCTTGTAAACCATAAACCGTAAGCCATCCCTCCCCTTGGGGAGGTCAGGAGGGGGTATTATGAATTATCAGGCAATCATAGACAAATACTACCAAGAGGACAATGAGTTGCGTCACATACTCATTACCCACAGCCGCGCGGTGACCAACATGGCACTGCGCATCGCCGACCAGCATCCTGAACTCGGAATTGACAGGCAGTTCGTGGAGGAGGCTGCAATGCTCCATGACATAGGCATCTTTCGCTGCGACGCACCAGGCATCTGCTGCTACGGCACGGATCCATACATCTGTCACGGTCGTATCGGTGCCGAACTGCTTCGCGAGGAGGGATATCCCCGCCATGCACGCGTATGTGAGCGGCACACCGGCGCCGGACTCACGCTCGACGACATTGTATCGCAAGGACTGCCCCTGCCCCACCTGTCGTTCCTGCCCGAGACCATCGAGGAACGGCTTATATGCTATGCCGACAAGTTCTTCTCGAAGACACGCCCCGACCGTGAGAAAACCTTCGAGCAGGCAGAGCACTCACTGATGAAGTTCGGAGAAGCAGGCGTGGAACGCTTCCGCCAGTGGCACAAGATGTTCCAACAAAAAAATGACATTTGATAAGTGTCTTTTTGTAATTTAGGTGTCAACCTTATTTACAAAAAGACAGTAAAATCCGTTTATCCCTCTCTATAGAAGTCGAGTGCTTCTTTTATCTCCTCTTCTGTTGCTGTCTGGTTGATGCGTATGTCGCCGATGTCGGCGAGGAGGGTGAAGTTTATGGTGCCTGCGGTGTTCTTCTTGTCGTGACGCATGAGGTCGAGCAGGGCAGGGTAGTCGTCGCAGGTGATGTTCATCTGTCCGTAGTTCTCGCGTATGAAGTTCACGGTCTGACGCATCCTGTCGGTGGGGAACGCAGTCTTCACGGCACTGAGGTACAGTTCGCAGATGATGCCGTAGGCTACGGCGTAGCCGTGGAGTATGGGACGGCCCTGCTGCATGGCGTATGACTCGAAGGCGTGGCCTATGGTGTGCCCGAGGTTGAGAGCCTTGCGTATGCCGTGCTCGTGGGGGTCTTGTGCCACGATGTCCTGCTTCACGGCGACGGACTGGCCCACCATGTGCTGCAACTGCGCGAGGTCGGGCTGTGCGAGATTGTAGTTGACGAGCTCTGCCCACCGCTCCGTGGTGCTTATGAGTCCGTGCTTGAGCATCTCGGCATAGCCGGAGCGCAGGTTCTCGCTGTCGAGGGTCTTGAGGAAGGTGGTGCTGAGCAGCACGTAGCGTGCGTCGCAGAACGCGCCTACCTCGTTCTTCAGTCCGTTGAAGTTGATACCGGTCTTGCCTCCCACGCTGGCATCGACCATGGCGAGGAGCGTGGTGGGTATGTTGATGATATCGATGCCGCGCTTGAAGGTGGCTGCCGCGAAGCCTCCGAGGTCGGTGATCATGCCGCCTCCGAGGTTGATGAGCAGCGAGTGGCGCGTGGCTCCGTTCTCACTGAGGTATTGCCAGATGGTGGTGAGCGACTGGAGGTCCTTGTTGGTGTCGCCCTGTGGCACGGTGATGTGTCTCGCGTTACGGAGGCACCTGTAGCGCTGTATCACGGGCAGGCATGCCTGTGCTGTCTTCTCATCGGTGAGGATGAAGAGGTTGTCGTGACCGCACTCGGAGATGGCTGCGGTGAGGTCGCGGTTGAGTGATTGGGATAGGATGATTTTCTGCATAGGGCCCCCTCCTGACCTCCCCCTGGGGGGAGGTTTTTTATGGGTTAAAGGTTATTCTATTTATAGATTTCTGCGAGGGAGTTGAGCAGTTTCTCTTCGCGTAGGTCGGAGGCTACGATGGTGCCGTCGGGTCCCACGAGGATATTCGAGGGTATGCTCATGATGCCATAGACGGGACTGGCGGCGCACTCCCATCCCTTGAGGTCGCTTATCTGGTGCCAGGGGAGGTTGAGTCGTTTCACGGCTCCCTGCCATGCCTCCTTGTCACCGTCGAAGGACACGCCCACGACGTCGAAGCCCTTGGCATTGTAGAGGTTATAGGCCTTCACCACGTTGGGCATCTCCTTCATGCAGGGACCGCACCAACTGGCCCAGAAGTCCACGAGGACGTAGTTGCCCTTTGCGCACCACTCGGAGAGTGAGTGCTGGTTGCCGTCGAGGTCGTTCATGGTGAGGTCGGTGTACTTGATGCCCGGCGCACGGAGTGCCATGAGTTCCATCCTCTTGCGTACGTCCTCCAGTTCAGGGTCGTCATACCACGGCGCATCCTTCGGCATGAGCACCAGCAGGTCGTCGTAGTCGGCGAGTTCTCCTATCTCGGCGATGAATTTCTTAGCCATCTCGGAGTCGCTGCCGTCTGCTGCCACCTCCTTGGCGAGGCCTATCAGATTATCTATTTCCGCCATTATACTCTTATAAATAACCTCTACTCCCTCCTTGTCGCCTGCCTGTGCCTTCTCTGCATACTTGGCGGCGAGGTCGTCGGCACGCTTTGAAATCTCGTCGAACTTGTTCTGCCAAGCTAGGGATTTGGGAGATTGGTCGTCTGGGAGATTGGTGGTTTGGGTGTTTTGGGCCATTGCCACCATGGAAATAAGCACTGTGATGAGTGATAATAATGTTCTTTTCATATTGAATTTTGAATTACAATTTGCGAGTTTTGAAGGACCCCACTCCTCCCTCCCCAGGGGGGATTAGAGGGGGGCAGTCGTTGCCTGTATCACCAGCCATGACATGTAGGCGAGGAAGATGGTGACGAGCACCGCACCTTCCCACCGTGCCACGGTGTACCTGGTGTATGAGAAGAGCCACAGGAGCACCACGCTGCCGAGCATCACGGTTAGGTCGAGCCACGTGATGCCTTGTATCGCCATGGGGTGGATGAGTCCGGTGACACCGAGTATCATGAGTATGTTGAACACGTTGCTGCCGATGACGTTGCCCATAGCTATGGCGCTCTGTCCCTTGCGCGCCGCCACGACACTGGTGGCGAGTTCTGGAAGTGAGGTACCGCCCGCCACGATGGTGAGTCCGATGACTGCCTCGCTCACTCCGAGGAGCGATGCCACGGCGGTGGCACCATCGACAAAGACGTTACTGCCCACGACGAGTGCCGTCAGTCCGATGAGGAAGAATGCTATGCCCTTCCATACGGGCATCTGCTTAGCCTCTGCAGGGGTATCGTCGCTCTTCCCTTTCATTGCGGTATATACGGTATATACCATAAAGGCGATGAAAACGGCGAAGAGAATGGCGGCGTCTATACGTGAGATATCGCCTCCGATGATTGTCATAGGTATGAGCATTGCCGAGGCGAGCGCGGTGAAGGGGATGTCTTTCCGCACTGTCGATTTGAGTATCGTCATCGGTGCCACCATCGCCGCTGTGCCTACAATGAGCATGGTGTTGAAGATGTTGCTGCCCACCACATTTCCCACGGCAAGGTCTGTCGTTCCACGCAGGGCTGAGATAAAACTGATGAAGAACTCGGGCATCGACGTGCCCATCGCCACTACGGTGAGTCCGATGACCATTGGTGGGATGTTCATCCTTGCGGCCAGCGATGTGGCGCCGTCGGTGAGCTTGCCCGCTCCCCACAGTACCATCACGATGCCGAAAACAATGTATATTATATTCATCATAACGGCTGCAAAGATATTAATTATCGGCGAAATAAAGAAATTTTTTGGGGATTAGTTGTTTGGTAAGCCCCCTCATGGCCTCCCCCCGCAAGAGCCCCCTCCTGACCTCCCCCCGTAGGGGAGGGAGTTTGGGTGGTAGTTTTAAAGTAACGCAAAAAAAAGCCCCTCTCTGCGGGAGAGGGGTTTGGGGTGAGGCCTTACCCTACAGTTATCTGCCGTGCAACCTTCACTTCCTCCTTCACTATCTTCGGCAGGTCGATGGTGAGCACTCCGTCGGCTACGCGTGCACCGATTTTCTCCTTGTCAACATCCTCGGGCAGTATCAGTGTCTGCTCGAACTTGGTGTACGAGAACTCACGGCGCAGGTAGTGGGTCTTCTTCTCCTCCTCCTTTGTCTCGTGACGGTTCTCCATCTTGATGTTGAGGTCGCCGTTCTGGTTGATGTTGATGTCGAAGTCCTCCTTCTTCATTCCCGGTGCTGCGAGTTCCACGATATACTCGTCCTTAGTCTCCTTTACGTTGATTGCAGGTGCCGTAGCGTTTGTCTTGGGCATGAACTCTGTGTTGATGAAATCGTTGAAGATTTCTGGTAACCATGAATTTGTTCTTGTTGGATACATAGTATTTACCTCCTGTTTATCTTTTATTAATAATGTTAGTTGTTGTTACTCCTCGGCGTTGTTGCCTCGGCGTTCATCAACAGTAATTGCAATGTATGTGCCGCACCATGTATTCATGACATTCTGTCGTAAGATAGCGACATTTTGTCAATGCGCTATATAAAAACGAGTGCGGATTATTGTTATTTGAAATAAAAAAGCTATCTTTGCAGGGACTTAAAGGGTGTTAGGTGATGGGTGTTAGGTGATGGTATAGAATGTTCAACATGAAAACCTTTTATATAATTATG
Organism: Prevotella sp.; assembly: GCA_017554105.1. Lineage (GTDB taxonomy): Bacteria > Bacteroidota > Bacteroidia > Bacteroidales > Bacteroidaceae > Prevotella. The sequence continues at coordinate 314,987 of JAFZIY010000017.1, forward strand.
AAAAAAATAATCTTTGCAATTACATCGATGATGCTTTTGACATCATGTGTGGGTGACATCAAGCAGAAAATCAAGGACATGCTTGGTGAGGCGAGTACTGACTCTGTGGCGGTAACCAATAGCGGCGAGACGCAGGGTGCTGAGGTGGAAGACATCAAGGACATGCCGTTGCTTGCAGCGGGAGGATATGACGAGACCGACTGGTATGCTCCTGTGGGCTTTGTTCCGTCAGGTCTGCTCAGCGGTGACGAGTACGGTGCTCTCTCGGAGGAGCAGCAGAATGCCGAGAATGAACGCCATCTGAAGGAGACGGCGGCATTCATGGACATGCTGAAGCAGAACAAGGAGCGCTACACCAAGCTCTTCGTGGATGACACATGGAAGGACGTGGAGTTTGTAGAGGCTAACTTCGACCGCGGTCAGGAGTCAACGTTCGCCATGGGATGGCAGGGCGAGGAACGTAAGGACCACATGCAGTATCTGCGCTATCGTCCCGTTGGTGGCAAGATAAACATTCAGTATGAGTTCGGCATGCTGTTCACCAAGGAGTATGTTGACAGTCATAACTTCCTGAAGGTGACGGACAGGAACCTGGCGATGCCCGAGGACATCTTCAACAAGATAGAGAAGCAGACGGGCAAGAAGATTGCGAAGGTGCCTTACGGCTATGCCATGGGCAAGGACTACAGTTATTTCGTGGTGCAGTTCGTGAACGAAGATCAGAAGGCTTACGCCATCCATGCCGTGAACACCCCCGAGGGACTGGCGCTGAGCGAGATGGAGGTTACCGATGTGGATGAGTCAGGCGAGGCAATGTGGGCAGTTGACATGGAAGGGGAGTATCCTATGATGAACGTCCAGATTGCGGAGACTGCCGGCAACGTGCTGAAGATATGGTACACCGACCTTGCGCCTGAGCATGCCTGTCTCGGTGCGTTCATAGTGAAAGGACATAAGATAACGAAGAGGGAGCACAGCCAGAACTATATTTGGGTGAATTAAAAAGCCCCCTCTAATCCCCCCTGGGGGGGAATCTCAATACTCTAAACTCTCAGTTCTAAACTAAAAAAAGAAGAACCCGTTATTTCTCGGGTTCTTCTTTTTTCTCTTCTTCTTTTTTCTCTTCCTCGAAGTCGGTGATGCCGTTCTTTACGAGGATGTTGTACCACTGGAACAGTTTCTTTATGTCGCTGTCGTGGACGCGCTCACGGTCGAAGTCGGGCAGTATCTCGGCGAAGTAGTCGCGCAGTACCTTGCTCGAAGCCTTCTTATAGTCGATGGACACTTCCTTGCCCTGCTCCTTGTCGCGCAGCGAGGTGAGGATGGTCATCAGTGGCACGTCCTCGGCATCGGTGTACATGGCGATGTCTGAGAGGCTTGTCACGCGGTCGGTGGCGAACACGGGCATGCGCTTGCGCTGGTCATCGAGGGTTTCCACGATGAGGTTTGCGCGTCCTCGGGATACTAGTTTGTAAAGTCCGGGTTTCCCGGCGATTGATAGAATTTGATCTTTCATTTCTTTATTATTTAATTCTTTAATTTTATAATTCTTTATAATAAGCCCTCCAACTGTGGCAGCAGTGGCGTTCCGTCGTTTACTATCACGATGTTGCTGCGGCGAGCCACCTCCTCCTGCGGCATCTGGCAGTCTATCCATTCCTCTGCCTTCTCACGCGTTATGCCGTCGCGGCTCATTATGCGCTGCAGTCGGATGTCGCGCGGTGCCGTGACGCATACCACACGGTCGACAAGGCGGTAGAAGCCGCTCTCATAGAGTATGGCGCACTCCATCCACTCCATTCCTGAGGCTATGAAGTCGTCAGCCACGGCGGGATGCACTATGGCATTCACTGCCTGCTTGTTGTTGTCGCTGGCGAGCAGGAACTGTGCCAGGAGCGGTTTGTTGAGTCTCCCGTCGATGTACACGTCATCGCCCACGAGAGCCCGGAGCCTTGCCTTCAGTTGCTCGGAGGTGCGCATCAGCCGTTTTGCCGCGCTGTCGCAGTCGTAGATGTCGATGCCCCTTTCCTTCAGCAGTTGGCAGACGTAACTCTTGCCGCTGCCTATGCCTCCTGTGATTGCTGTCTTCATTGCTCTTCGATGAGATAGTCGACGCTACTTATTTCGGGACGTGCGTTCCTCACTCCGTGTGGCACGGCGATAATCCTGATGGTGCATTTGTCGGTGGGATTGGCCTTGATGTCGTTGTAGTCGGCCACCACCTTGAAACTCTCAGGTCTTATAGAGCGGAACATGCTGGCACCGGTGACGAAAATCACCTTCACCCTTTGCGGGAAAGTGCGCAGCACCTTGCCCTCGGGCATGTTCACTGCCGTGATGGGCACCTCGATGCGCTGCTCGGTCATGATGTCGGGATAGAGTCCTATCTTCACGATGTTTGGAATGTACTTCACGCCATAGATATGCCTCAGTCCCACGTTGCGCATAACAGTGTCGGTGAAGTTCTGCAGGTAGATAGACTCCGTGAACGCCTCCTTTATGCTATCGAGTTTCTCGTCGTCGGCATATATGAGTACGCTGTCGGGCCAGAACTTGACACTTGCGAGATAGTGGCTCTCGCCGGGGTCCACCCTTCCGCTCATCTTCACGGGCACCTTCTTGCTGTGTCCGAAGGTATAGACGATGTCGAAGTGGTCGGGGCGTATGCTCGTGACCTTCGTCGACTTATACATCATCTGGTAAACGAGCCTCTGCAGGTCGCTGCTACTGATGGTACTCTTTTTCCTGTCGTCGGTGTATTTCGAGAAGTCTATCTCTATGGGCTTCAGTTTGCTGCCATAGACATAGGTCAGGATGAAGAATCCCTTGTCGCGCACGCTGACGTGCAGTGTGTCCTCCACGTTGGTCGTCACCACCACGTTCTTGGGAACATTGGTGAGTCTGATGGGCACGAGCAGTTCGTGGTCGGTCTCCTCGTTAAGAGAGAGTACCAGCCAGAATCCACCGCTTGCGATGAGGAAGAACAAAAAAATCAGAAACTCCTTGTTAGCAACGCTGAACAAGAAGTCCCTGAATTTGCGGCCGATGCTTCTTCCTTTGGAATTCTCCATCAGTGTAGTCGGGGATGATGTTATTTCTGCTGAGTAGCTGCGGCACCGGTGTTGTCAGCGAATACGTATCCGCGGTCCACCTTGATGGTGACGCCCTTTGCTATCTCCACCTCTATAGCGTTCTCGTTGTTGTCGATGCGCTTCACTATGCCGTGAATGCCACCGCCTACTACCACGCGTGTACCTTCTTCGAGAGAGTTCTGGAATGCGCGTATTTTCTTTTGCTGGTTCTGCTGTGGTCTGATCATGAAGAAATACATGATGGCGAAGATTGCCAACAGCATGAGAATCATTGTCCATCCACCGCCTTGTCCTTGCTCAGCGGCCTGTAAAAACATTGAAGTTGTCATTATTCTTTCTTTTTATTTTAGGTAATTGATTTAGTCTATGTTATTCCTCCTTGTCGTCGAGGCCGTTGTCCTCCTGCTGAGGCGCTGCCTGTCCCGACTGCTTGCCGATGGCCTTCACCACCTTTCCCGTGTCGATGAGATAGTGGGCTATGGCATCGAGCATGCCGTTGATGTATCCCGCGCTGCGCGGCGTGCTGTACGACTTGGCCAGTTCCACGTACTCGTTGATGGTGACGCTGATGGGGATGTTCGGGAATGTCACCATCTCGGCAATGGCTATCTGCATTATCACCACGTCCATGTATGCCAGTCTGGAGAAGTCCCAGTTGCGCGACGTCTCGCTCATGTAGCGCTGATACTGGTCGGCGTTCAGGATGGTAGCCCTGAACAGTTTCCTTGCGAAGTCCTTGTCCTCCTCGTCCTTGTATTCCGGCAGCAGTTCCTGGTTCTTGTTGTTCTTCGGGTCGAAGCGCTTAATGGTTTTCAGCACGAAGGTGTCCACGATGTCCTTATCGTCGTTCCAGTATATGCTCTTCTCCTCGAAGAAGGCGTCGAGGTCGGTGTTCTCCATGATGAGCGTGCGGTAGATTTTCCTCCACAGCTCGCGGTCGGTGTCATAGTTCTCCTCTGCGGGGTTGGCCATATACTCCTTGTATGTGGCGCTCTGCTCTATTTGTGCGAGCAGTTTCCTTACTACCTCGATATCGTTGGCCCATGTGGTTTTCTTGCTTTCGATAAACTCCTGCAGCATCTTGTTCTCCTCGAGCTGTATCTCGAACTTGTTGTTGCAGAATTTCTGTGATGGTATCTCGGTGCCTTCCCTGCTTGCTCTTGCAGTGGCTATTTCGTTCTGTCTTCGTGCTTCCTTTGTAACGGCAACTATGAGCGAGAGCAGGATATTATACATATCGTAAGCCTTGGAGAGGCTGAAGAGCAACTCCTTCTCTGCATTATCCATGTTGCGATTGCCGTTTTGATAGTATGCGTAGGTTAACTGGACTATCTTTATCCTTATTAGTTCTCTGTTTATCATATCTGTGATTCCGTATTTAGATCAAAGCTTCTTCGTGTCATTTATTTTTGGCAAAGGTAGTTAAAAAAGTTTTTTCTTGCAAGAAAAGGTAAACTTTTTATTCGTTTTTTAATGGAAAACTTGGTCAGTTCAAGAAAAAGTGATACCTTTGCACCGCTTTTTCAAGCGCATCGTTGAGATTTTCTCGTGTGATGGCGAATTAAGAGCATGTATTATTAACAAACTTAATTTAGAGTAACACATTATGAAAGAGATTAATGTAACAGGTCAGAAGCGTAGCGACCTTGGCAAGAAGGCTACCAAATTGTTGAGAAAAGAAGGTCTCGTTCCATGTAACCTCTATGGTGAGGCAAAGGACGAGAACGGCAAGCCAAAGGCAATGGCATTCGCAGTGCCTATGACAGACCTCCGCAAGCTGGTTTACACTCCACACATCTATGTCGTTAACCTCGTTATCGACGGTGAGAGCCACCCAGCAATCATGAAGGAACTGCAGTTCCATCCAGTATCGGACGCACTGCTCCACATCGACTTCTATGAGATTCATGAGGACAAGCCAATCACCATCGGTATTCCTGTTAAGCTGAACGGTCTGGCACAGGGTGTTCGTGACGGTGGTCGTCTGAGTCTTATCGTACGTAAGATTAATGTTACCGCTAAGTATCAGGACATCCCAGAGACACTTGACATCGACGTTACCAACATGACTATCGGTAAGAGCATCAAGGTGGGCGACCTGAGCTTCGAGGGACTGGAGATGGCTACAAGCAAGGAAGTTGTGGTTTGCACCATCAAGGCTACACGTAAGAGCAACGCCGCTCAGAATGCCGCTGCAGAGGAAGAGGCTGAATAATACTTCGAATGGACAAATACCTGATAGTGGGCTTAGGCAACCCTGGCGATGAGTATGCCGATACCCGCCACAACACAGGCTACATGATATTGGACGCTTTCGCTAAGGCGTCCAATATTGTTTTCGGTGACAAGCGCTATGGATACGTAGCGGAAACGTCGCTGAAAGGGCGTAAAGTGATATTGCTGAAGCCCACCACGTTCATGAATCTTAGCGGAAATGCCGTGAGATACTGGCTCAACAAGGAGAATATCGACCAGAAACGGATGCTCGTCGTCGTTGACGATGTGGCATTGCCGTTGGGCACGCTGAGACTCAAGGCTGGCGGCAGTAACGGCGGTCATAACGGACTGGGGCACATACAGCAACTCATAGGACAGGACTTTGCCCGTCTTAGGGTGGGCATCGGCAACGACTTCCCACGAGGGATGCAGGTCGACTGGGTGCTCGGACACTATAGTGAGGAGGAGATGAAGGTGCTCGGACCGCAGATGGAGGTGGCTGTCGAGGAGATAAAGAGTTTTGTCCTTGCAGGCATCGACATCACCATGAACCAGTACAACAAGCGAAAGCCTGCCGCTGAGCAATGATTTTAAAGGCGATATGGAGTCACGACCAAAGATAAAAGACAATCCCGAGGCACGCCTCGACAAGTGGCTGTGGGCAGCGCGCATCTTCAAGACACGCTCCGTTGCCGCCGATGCATGTAAGAACGGGCGCGTCATGATGAATGGAACCACCGTGAAACCCTCACGTTCGATAAAGGCTGGCGAGGTGGTGAGCGTGAGAAAACCGCCCGTCACCTATTCCTTCAAGGTCCTGAAGTGCATAGAGCAGCGTGTCGGAGCAAAGCTGTTGCCCGAGATTTATGAGAACGTCACCGACCCCAAGCAGTATGAGATTTTTGAGATGAGCCGTATTAGCGGTTTCGTTAACCGCGCGCGAGGCACAGGAAGACCAACGAAGAAAGACCGCCGTGCCATGGAGGCTTTCGTCGATCCCGCGATGTTCGGCTTCGAGGACCTTGACGATGATTTTGACGATATCGATAATGATTTCGATGACGAGGAATAAACTACAACCTGAAGACCACAGATGATGAACATAGCAATCTTCGTTTCCGGAAACGGAACAAACTGTGAGAACCTTATACGCCATTTCCAGACTTCGGACGTGGCTCGTGTGGAACTTGTAGTGAGCAATCGCGCCGATGCCTTCGCACTGCAGCGTGCAGAGCGTCTTGGCGTTGAGACCGCCGTTGTGAGGAAAGCGGACTTCGGCATCGAGGAGAATGTGATGCCGCTGTTGCGCCAGCATAATATAGGCTATGTCGTCTTGGCTGGTTTCCTGCTCATCGTTCCCGATTTCATCCTGAAGGAGTATGATGGCAGAATACTCAATATCCATCCCTCGCTGCTTCCCAAGTATGGTGGCAAGGGAATGTATGGCCATCACGTTCACGAGGCGGTGAAGGCAGCGGGAGATAAGGAGACAGGCATCACTATCCATCGCGTGAGCAACGTCTGCGACGGTGGGGAGATAGTGGAACAGTTCAAGGTGGCGCTCACTGACGAGGATACTGTCGAGGACATCGAGGCAAAGATTCACCAACTCGAGATGAAACACTTCCCCGAAGTGGTGGAAAGGGAAATCAGGAAGTTATAACAAGATACATTACATAGAAACAAGAAAGCGGCAAATGGTAACCATCTGCCGCTTTTCTTTATATCTTCTAGTAACTTTTTAGCGTCTGCCGCCTCCACCGAAGCCGCCTCCACCGAAGCCACCGCCGAAGCCGCCTCCACCGAAGCCACCGCCGCCGGGTCTGCCGCCACCAGGCATTCCACCGCCAGGCATGCCACCGGGCATCATAGGCATTCCACCAGGACCGAAGCCTCCCTGACCTCTACGTCCCTGACGTCCACCGAAGGCATTGAAGCGATATGCAACGTGCAGCATGGCGTAACTGTTGATGGAGTTGTACCATGTGTCGGTGCGTGACATAGCATTCAGTGTGCTTGTGAGCGAACTCTGCTGGTGCAGGATGTCATAGAACTGCAGCATCACTGTCAGTGACTTGCCTTTGAGGAAGCCGTGACTTATCTGCGCATTCCATATCAGCTCGTTGGTATTCATGGAGTTGTCCTTATATCCACGACGGCTCTGCTCATGAATGTCGGTAGATATCGATGTTCCCCATGGCAGGTAAACGGTGATGTTCGTACCATAGTTGAACTGCCATGTGTCGAGGTTGTTCTGCTCCTGGAGCAGGTTGCGTGCATGTGTGTAGTCGAGAGTACCGTTGAGTTCCACCTCGAGCCATGAGTTGCGGAAGCTGGCTCCCAGTCGTTCGCTGATACTTGTGGTACGTGTGGTGTTCTTCAGTGATTCCATGCTCATTCCCGCTGTTACGTATCCCACATAGTTAGAATAGTTGAGACGGGTGAAGGTGTTCGCATTGAAATATCCCGCGGAGTCGATAGCGGTATTGAACATGAATCCCACTCCTGCGTTCCAGTTGCCATTGATGTTTTCAGGCCGTGTGGTGCGTGCGCCCGTTGTGGCGTCGTAGCTTACCTTTTGGCTTATCGAGTTTCGCGTGTTGCTATAGTTCGCGAAGGTCATTATGGTACGCTGATGCTCCTGGATGTAGTTGTTGTAGAACAAGTTCATGTTGTGTGTGAACGACGGTTTCAGTCCAGGGTTACCGCGTGTGATGTTCAATGGGTCGCTGTTGTCAACGATGTCGATGAGGTCGGTCATCTGTGGCTGTGACGATGTTCCGCGATATTGCAACCTGAGGTTGTGCACATTAGAGAACTTATATCTGAAATCCAATGTCGGCGAGAAGTTAACCACTGTTCGCGATGTGTCGATGTGGTTGTTGAGGTAGTTCTGCACGAAGTTTGTGCGCTGTGGCTGCAGCATTGCTCCAACGTTCAACTGATACTTGTCTCTTACCAGGCGGAACATCAGTTGGAATTCGTGGATATAGTTCTTGTACTCCGAGAAGCGGCTCAGGCTGCTGTCAAGATAATCATCTATGGGTGAACTGAGACGTGAGAAATAGCGGTCCCATCCGCGGTAAACGGGTGAGAGACCATCGAAGGTGTTGTCAGCCACGTCACTGAAGTCGTATGTCGCGCGCTCGCTCTTGTTACGGTTGTACTCGAATCTGTAACTGAACTGCAGATAAGTCCTTGGGAATATCGGCTCGCTATAGGTTGCCTGAAGACTGTAGTTGTGTGACTTCGTCGGCATTGTGTTATAGCGGTTTGTCTGGTATGTAGAGTCTTGTCCCAGGCTGTTCTTTACCTGATAGAGATGTACATTTGAGAGGGAGAGACTCTCGCTTCCGTTGTTGGAATATCTTGCCGTGGCAGTAAATGTGATGTTTCTTCCCACATTGTTAAGTCTGCGGTTTATTTGCAGCGTTCCACCCACGTTCTTGTTGTCACCATAGGAGAGAGAACTTGAGTTGTTGGTGTTTACCATTACTCCCTCTTCTGCCATCTGGCTAATTGCGTCCGGGTCAAGCGGAGTGTCAGTATAGATGTATGGGTTATCGGAATAACTTGCCGAGTGTCCAATCTTCCTTCCGTCGTTAGACGACAGCGAGAACGTAGGACGGAAGAGTATCGTTGTCATTGAGTCGGGTTGCCATTCCACCCTCATCTGGAAGTTCCAGTTGTTGCGTCTTGAGTAGCTCTGGTTCAGACTGTTTGAGTATGATGAGAAGTCGCCCACGAAGTTCTCTGATGACTGGTCTGCGCGTGTGTCGTTGTTCGTGTGGTTCCAGCGTACGCTTCCCGACAGTATCAGTTTGTTTGTCTTCTCATAGTTGAAGTTGGCACCAAGCATCTTCGATGTGTTCAGACCGTTCTGTCCCATGCCGAATCTGCCACCGCCGCCACCGCCTGGGAATCCTCTGTCACCAGTGTTGTTGAGGTTGCCCATGAGCATCACGCGCATGTCGCTGTTGGAATAAGAGCCCATGAGTCGTGACGAGTAGCGTCCGTGGTTACCGATGCCGACATCAACGTTAGCCATAGTACCCCTGTTCATTCCGGGCAAAATACCGAAGTCGAGCACTGTCTCCTCGTTGCCGTCGTCGATACCTGTCATGCGCGCCATGTCGCTTTTCTCATCGTAGGCCTTGATGTTGTTGATTATTGATGTGGGAAGATTCTTCATCGCGGTCTGCGTGTCGCCGGTCATAAACTCCTTGCCGTCAACCTTGATCTTCTTCACTTCCTTTCCGTTAATGGTGATTTTTCCGTCTTCGGACACCTCTGCGCCGGGCAGTCTCTTCACGAGTTCCTCTACCACTGAGCCCTCAGGGGTGCGGAATGCCGCAGCGTTATACACAAAGGTGTCTTCCTTCAATATCACCTTTTTTGCCTGTCCTGTTGCCGTCACGCCCTGAAGCATTATGGCATCAGACTTCATCTTCATCGTTCCCAGCGCCACATCCTTGCCTTGTGAGATGGTGACATTCTGAGTCAATAGGGCATAACCGATATTAGACACCTTGATGATGTACTTGCCATCCTCGGGTGCCTCGATGGTGAAATCACCATTCTCGTCGGTCAGTGCGCCGGAAATGAATGTGGAATCGCTGCGGAGCAGCTGCACGGTACTTTGCATGATAGCCTCTTTCGAGTCGTTGTCAACTATCTTACCCGTGATTTTTCTTTCTTGTGCTTGTGCCATTGTCGCAATGCATAGCACAAAAACAGCGGTAAAAAGCTTTTTTAATATCATAAATTTATAAGAATTATTTGCCAAGCGAAAGATGCGTGGAAATCGCATATTGATATTTATCAGGTTCGTTTTCTATGACGCTATCCACTTTGGAAAGTTTAATGCCAATATGCAAATCCTTCATTTTTATTCGATGGCGTTATCATTCCCCGTATGCTGTCTTCCCGCGCTATAGAAACGGGTTAGACGCTTTTTTGACTTACAAAAATGATGAAAGATTTTGCAAAAAAGAAATAAGTTCGTATCTTTGTGGCAAAAATAAAATATAATGGACGAAAACAGCCGCAAGAAGGAAGGACTGAAACTTCTGGGAGCCGAGGCGAAATATTACGACAACTATGCCCCCGAGGTGCTTGAGACCTTCGAGAATATGCATCCTGACCACGACTATTGGGTAAGGTTCAACTGCCCTGAGTTCACCACGTTGTGTCCTATCACGGGACAGCCCGACTTCGCTGAGATACGCATAATGTATATCCCAGACAAGCGGATGGTGGAAAGCAAGAGCCTGAAACTTTATCTCTTCAGTTTCCGCAGCCATGGCGATTTCCACGAGGACTGTGTTAACGTAATAATGAAAGACCTCATCCGCCTGATGGATCCTAAGTATATCGAGGTGATAGGACTGTTCCTGCCGCGCGGTGGCATCAGCATCTACCCCTATGTCAACTACGGCAAGCCTGGTACGAAGTATGAACAACTGGCGGAGAAGAGGTTTAGTCTTAATTCCATTAATCCATAAATGCCCACTCCCAACCCCTCCCTAGGGAGGGGAGAACATACAACAACCTATAACCCATCTAAATAAATGACAAATAAACTGAAAGGTGTTTTAAAATTCCTTGGGCACAACAAATATTGGATAGTGCTCATCGTCGGAGGACTCGTTGTTGGTGTTGTCGATGAGAACTCGTTCCTGAAGAGGATACAGCTGGAAAGCAAGATAAGCGACCTGAAAGACCAGATTCAGGAGTACAATAACCAGTATGACCGCGACATGGCGAGGCTTCGCGAGCTGGAAACCAACCCAAAGGCTATTGAGAAGATTGCCCGTGAGAGATATTTCATGAAGGCAGACGACGAGGATATCTTCGTACTGTCTGACGACAAACAAGAATTCGACGCACAGGATGAGACAGCTGACTAAGACAGAGAGTGTGATAATGGTGGTCGGTGCGGCACTGATGGCCGTGGCTGCCGTGATGTTCGTGTTTGCCATCCGCAAGCCGGCAGCGTGGATAATGCTCGCAGGTACAGGGGCTTTCGTGGCTATGCAGATGCGCCAGACATATCAAGGCAAGAATATTACCATACGTCGACTGCGCTCGATAATGACCGTTGGTAACATTTTCTTCGTCATTGCGGCACTGCTGATGGTGGAAAACGCATATCAGTTCCTGCTTCCGAAATTCATGGAAAACGGCATCGAAGGCTATAATGCGTATGTTCATTATATACATAATAATTGGGTCATCGCATTGCTTGTCGGTTCGTTAATAGAGCTATATACAACACACAGAATTTCGTCTGAACTCAAAAAAGAGGAAAAAAAACTTTAAAAGACGCACAAAATGTTTTAAATAGCATAAATTTATTTCTTTACTTCAAGAATACATTGTATTTTTGCCAACGCTTAAGAAGAAATAAAACGTATGAACAGAATCCTATATGCATTAATGGCAACATTGTTGCTCGCATCGTGTTCAAGCTCCTATAATATCACAGGTACGTCGAGTGTGCAGATGCTCGATGGCAAAAAGCTTTACCTGAAGGATGTTAGAAGCGACAAGGACGAGAGCATCGACTCCTGCGATGTGGTGCATGGACAGTTCAAGTTTTATGGTACGATAGACTCAGTGAAAGTGGTAAACCTCTTCATCGATGATATCTATGTCACGCCATTGGTGCTCGAAAGCGGTGATATATTTGTGAAAATAGACAACTCGCAGGCAACGGTGGGAGGTACGGAGCTCAATCAGGAACTCAATGATTTCATGAAGTCTTTCTTCCGTCTGCAAGACAAGGTGATGGATATCGAGCACGAGCAGAACCAGAGCATTATGGAAGGCCTCGACGAGCAGGAGACGATGAAGGGTCTTTACAACAAGCTCATCGGCCTGAGCCAGCAAAAGGACACGCTGTTCACCACCGTTGTCACTACAAACTATGAGAATGTGATCGGTCCCTGGGCATTTGTCTATAGGGTTTCTTATGAGACCGACCCCTATAATTACCCATATCCTTCTTGGATGACCAATGTTCTTTATACACGTGCGATGCAGCAGTTGCCATCATGGATAGAGTATATCATGGCAAAGGCACCGTTAGAGTTCAAGCAGGATACTGAGGTGGCAAGTCTCTACAAGGCATTCCAAGAGAACCAGAACATGATCGAACCCATTGATTTAGCCGCGCCGCCAGTGGAACAGACACTGCCCGTGACGCCTACTCCTAACGACTTGGCGCGTCCGGCGCAGCCTACTGAGTAAGCAAAATATACTTATGGGAAAAAAGACACTGATTAAGAATGTCGATATAGTCAATGAAGGATTGAGCCAGCATGGTTCAATCCTAATTGCTGATGACCGTATCGAAGACATATTCTACGGCGAGGTGCCAGCCATCAGCGATGCCGTGGTGATGGAGTGTGACGGAGCGAAGGCCCTGCCGGGCATCATCGACGACCATGTGCACTTCCGTGAGCCGGGACTGACGCATAAGGCTGACATCGAGAGTGAGAGCCGTGCGGCGGCGTATGGTGGCGTGACATCGTTCTTCGACATGCCGAATACCGTTCCACAGACCACCACTCTTGAGGCTTTTCAGCAGAAACGAGACATCGCGAGCCGTGAAAGCCACGTCAACTATGCTTTCTTCTTCGGTGCCACCAACGATAATGTGGACGTGCTGAGGAAACTCGACGAGCACGCCGTTCCCGGTGTGAAACTCTTCATGGGGTCGAGTACGGGCAATATGCTCGTTGACCGCAAGGCCGCGCTTAATCAGATATTCAGCACCGTAAGGCTGCCTATAATGACGCACTGCGAGGACACGGGCATCATTAATCGTAACATGAAGGAGGCCAAGGAGAGGTATGGCGACGACCCTGATGTAAAATACCATCCCGGGATACGCTCTGCCGAGGCATGCTATGAGAGTACCTCACTGGCTGTGGAGCTGGCCCGTCGCCATGGCGCACGACTGCATGTGGCCCATCTCACCACGGCTCGCGAACTGGAACTTTTCACTCCCGACAATCCTGACATCACCGCCGAGGCAGTGATTGCCCACCTGATGTTCTGCGACGAGGACTACAAACGTCTCGGTACGGTAATAAAGTGCAACCCCGCAGTGAAGTCCCGCGCTGACCGCGAGACCCTTCGCCGCGCTCTCACCGACGGCAGAATAGCGACCGTTGGCACCGACCATGCGCCACACTTGTGGAGCGAGAAGCAGGGCGGCTGTGCCCGTGCCGCGTCAGGTATGCCGATGATACAGTTCTCACTGGTGTCCATGCTGCAACTCGTTGACGAGGGAGTGCTCAGCATTGAGCGCGTGGCCGAACTGATGTGCCATGCTCCTGCACGGCTGTTCGAGGTGCGCGACCGTGGTTTCCTGCGTCCTGGCATGAAGGCGGACATTGCCATCGTAAGGCGCGGAGAGCCTTGGAAGGTGGAGAAAGACGTGATACAGAGCAAGTGCGGATGGAGTCCTATGGAGGGACACGGGTTCTCCTGGCGTGTGGAACACACATTCTGCAACGGTAACCATATATATAATAAAGGTGTGTTCTGTTCCGACAGCCGTGGCGAGGAACTAACTTTTAGATAATACCCCATCACCTAACACCTATCCCCCATCACCCGATAATGACCATTCAACTCGATTATAGCATCAGTGACGTGCGTCAGTATATCAACTGGATATATTTCTTCCATGCCTGGAGCATGAACGGCAAGCCAGAGGAGGAGGAGAAAGAGAAGTTGAGAAAAGACGCCGAGGAGATGCTCGACGACATGTCGGGCAAATACGGCACGCATGTGTTGTTTGCCATCTGCCGTGCCAACAGCGATGGCGACGATATCATCCTCGACGGTGTGCGTCTGCCGATGCTGAGGCAACAGGTGTCGAAGGGTGGACGCGGACCATTTCTTTCACTTGCCGATTTCGTGCGACCGCTGTCGCAGGGCATTGAGGACAAGGTGGGAGTGTTCATGGCTACCACCGCGAAGGATATGGAGAAGCAGGGCGAGGGCGACCCATACACCCGCATGCTGGCGCAGACCCTTGCCGACCGTCTTGCCGAGGCTACGGTGGAGAGGATGCACCTTGAGGTGAGGAAGCACTACTGGGGTTATGCCAAAGACGAGGACCTCACCGTCGAGGACATGCTCAACGAGCGTTTCACAGGCATCCGTCCTGCCGTAGGCTATCCTTCGCTGCCCGACGCGAGCCTTAATTTCATTATACACAAGATGCTCGGTGCACGGAAAATAGGCATCAGACTGACGCAGAGCGGTATGATGGTACCCCACTCGTCTGTAAGCGGTCTGATGATAGCCCATCCACAGGCGCGCTATTTTTCGGTGGGTAAGATTGGCGAGGACCAACTCTCCGACTATGCCGACCGTCGTGGAATACCAGTGGAGCTGGCACGCCGTTTCCTTGCATCGAACCTTATTTGAACATTAAACCACAAGCCGTGATAGCGAGAATATTTCTTTTACTGGTAGTAGTCATAGTGCTGCCGTTCCTTCATATCGATTGGGGCATGATGAAAGAGCGCTGGCGCAGAAGTGTATGGAAGCGTCTTCTGTGGTGGCTCCCATGCGTCGCCATGCTCATATATACCGTCATGTTGGCGCAGTTGCGCAGTTTCGCACCTCTTGAGACATGGGAACTGTTCCTCTATCTGCTGCTGCTCGGTGTCATCATAGTGCCTGTAGCGTTGTTTGCCCTATGCTCTATCATTGGAGCCTTCTGCAAGCGCATGGGATGGGCGCGCCGCAATTATGGCATAAGAGTGGGTGCTATTCTGGCCGTGCTGTGTGTCGTGCTGGTGCTCTATGGCTCATTTATCGGCAATAAGGGTGTGAATGTCCGCCGTGTGGACTACTCTTCCAGTCAGTTGCCGCCGTCGTTCGACGGTTATCGTATTGTTCTTTTCAGCGATGCCCATGTGGGAAGTTTCATCTGGGGAAGCATAGGTCAGTTGCAGAATGTTGTTGACACGATAAACAGCCAGCATGCACAGATGATAGCGTTTACCGGCGACCTGCAGAACATGCACCCCGACGAGTTGCTTCCTGCCATGCCGATACTGAGCAAGTTGAGTGCTCCCGACGGAGTTTTCTCTGTTCTCGGCAATCACGACTATGGCGACTACCTTCGGGCAGACTCCGCAACCACCGCACATAACCATCGGCTGATGCTCGACCGTCAGAAGCAGATGGGATGGCGGTTGCTGATGGACGAGAACAGTGTCGTGCACCGAAATGGCGACAGCATTTTCGTGGCCGGAATGCAAAACGACGGCAAGGTATCCATCCCTTCAAAGGGAGATCCCGACAAGGCGATGGCTGGTGTGCCGCAAGGAGCCTTTACCATCATGCTCGAACATGACCCCTCGTCATGGCGCCGCACCGTACTGCCCCACACCACGGCACAGCTGACACTCAGCGGACACACCCACGGAGGTCAGGTTAGAGTGGCAGGACTGTCACCCTCCGCCTTGACTTACGATGAGTACGACGGCATGTATATTGCTAAAAGCAACAGAGCACTTTTCGTCTCGTCTGGAATCAGTGGTTTCGTACCCTTCCGGATAGGAGTAAAACCAGAGGTGGTGGTTATAACATTACACAAGAAAGGCTGAGCAATTGCTCAGCCTTTCTTATTATATTATATATGGTGATTGTCAACGTGGTTACTGGTCTGGGTTCTCCACAAACCCCTGATACTCTGGCTCCAGCGCAGACATTATGGCGGCATAGCTCTTGTCCATGGCGTTCTTCACGTTCTCTGCACCTTGTCCCGTAGGAGGTATTGGCTCGTGAATGGTAAGCGACAGCGGATGCCAGTGTACGAAGTGCCAGTCCTTGGTGCGTGGCATCACCTTGAACGACCCGTTGATGGTGAGTGGCACCACGGGCAGTTGCAGTTCGTCGGCAAGCATGAACGCACCGCGACGGAATGTGCCCATGTGACCCGTGAACGAGCGCGCTCCCTCAGGGAACACCACCACGCTGATGCCGTGCTTCAGTATGTCGCGTGCCTTGTCGTAAGTCTGCTTTATCTTGCTCGGACCGCGCTTGTCAACGAATATCTGGTTGCTCTTCTGACAGGCATAGCCCACGAACGGTATTTTCTTCAACTGGTGCTTCATCATCCACTTGAAGTTACGGCATAGGTGACCGAAGATGAGGAAGATGTCGAAGGCACCCTGATGGTTGGAGACAAAGACATAACTCTGTCCCTTTACCAGATTCTCGCGTCCCTCCACCTTCACGGGGATGAAGAGCACGCGGAGGATGAACTGTGCCCACCACTTGCCGGGATAGTATCCCCAGTAACTGGCATCACCCACCGCGGTGCCTATTCCCACGGTGACGGCGGTGACGATGGTGGAGAGTATCAGTAACGGGATGAACACCAGTATCTGGTATATGCAGTATAGGAAGTGTAGCATGGTGGTTTGGTCGTTTGGGGAGTTAGTTGTTTGGTCGTTTGGGGAGTTAGGAGTTACGAGTTAGGCAGCGGTGGGTATTTGCGTGTCCAGCCGTCCCATCTCAGTCGCATCACGCCGAAGAAAGCCTCACCGAAGATGCCGCCACTCATCTTCGATACTCCCTCGCGGCGGTTAACGAAGATTACGGGCACTTCCTTTATCTTGAAGCCTATCTTGTAGGCGGTGTACTTCATCTCTATCTGGAAGCCGTAGCCCTTGAAGCGTACCTTGTCGAGTTCTATGGTCTCCAGCACGCGGCGCTTGTAGCACTTGAAGCCAGCCGTGGTGTCATGGACATTGAATCCTGTCATCAGTCGCACGTACTTCGATGCGAAATAACTCATCAGCACACGACCTATGGGCCAGTTCACTACGTTCACGCCACTGACATAGCGCGAGCCGATGGCAAGGTCGTAGCCCTCGTCGGCACATGCGCTGTAGAGGCGCGGCAGGTCGTTGGGGTCGTGACTGAAGTCGGCATCCATCTCGAAGACATATTCATAGCCGTGCTCAAGAGCCCACTTGAAGCCGGTGATGTATGCCGTGCCGAGTCCCAGTTTTCCCGAGCGCTCGATGATGAAGAGCCTTCCCTCGAACTCCCTGTCAATAAGTGAGTGCACTATGGCTGCCGTGCCGTCGGGTGACCCGTCGTCAATTACAAGAATATGGAATACTTTCTCGAGACCGAATACCGCGCGGATAATCTTCTCGATGTTCTCCTTCTCGTTGTAGGTAGGAATTATAACGATGCTGTCCTCCATATCTTAGTGGTTTAGGGGATTGGTTGTTTAGTCGTTTGGGAACTCAAAGTTCAATGTCCTTAGTACCATTGCACGGCATTTGAATAACCGGAGCGTTTGTCATACTTCAGGGCGTCGGTGAGCGTCGAGGCGTTACACCTGAACGTGAAGTTATAACTGGTATATGGTGCCAGCACCACCGAGCACGACATGTTGAAGCAGTGCAGGTCGCGATTGAGTGATGCCGTGGTCATGCTTATCTTATGGTTCTCGAAGTCATAGCCACTGGCGAAGTTGATGTTCCATCCCTCGCTGATGCGTATGTTTCCCGAGATGTTGAACGTCTGCGAGAACTTATATGGGTAGCGCATGGTCTTGTAGTTGAACTTGCCGCCGGTGTTCTCGCGCATCGAGATACCGTATGACAGTGTCAGCGACCACGGCATGGAGAATGCCATATAGCCGTCGTCGTCGGTATCTGCCTTGTTTTTCCTTTTCTTAGCACGGTGCTTGCCTCGCTCCAGTTCGTCGTCGATATTGCTCTCGATGTTGGTGTCTATGCCCTCACCGTCGTCGTATTCCTCATCATCGTCGTCTTTTCCGCCGCCACCGAACCATTTCCTGAGTTTCTCGGGGTTGAGGTTCACCCTGAACACTTGCGACATACCCTGGAATCGTCCGAAGCGTCCGCGTCCCCATTCGGTATGAGTGCCGACATACGGCTTACCGTTCTCGTCGAGGTCGTAGGCATATGTGGCGAAACGGGCATTGAGGGCGAAGGTATAGTTCTTCCACCATTTCAGTCGTATGTTCATGTTAAGGTCGCTCCATGGCCTTTCCTTGTCCGTCATGTTATACGACATATTGAGAGACAGGTCGTCGATGATGCTTATCTTCTTGAATCCCGTGGAGTCCTTGTCCGACCGTATCTTCATCTCCACGTTGTTGCCCAGCGTGAAGTTGAACGTTCCCGCCTTGTTCCTGTTGGGCAGACCGTAGAGTTGGCCTTCGAACGGAGAGTAGTCCACCAAGGTGGTGTTACCTTCCGCGTCGGTCTTGAGATACGACTCATAGAAACCGTATCGCGAGGAGCCGAAGCCAGGCGCGTAACTGAACGACACCGTAGGCGAGAGGACGTGTCTGATGGCCACCACCTTGTCGCCGAATAACTTCCTCGAGGGCACGAACATACCGTAGAGTTTCGTTGATACTCCTATGTTGAGGTTCCAGTTATAGACGTTGTAGAAGCCGTTGATGGTGTCGCGCACCTCCGTCTGGTTCTCCTCGTCCCACGAGCGCATCGTCTTGTTGAAGTACATGCGGTCGGTGAAGTTCATCGAGGGGTTGATGTTTATGTATTTCAGCAGCGTGAAATTCGCCTTGATGGGTATGGAGTGGTTCATACCGTTGCGCCAGTCCCTACTGAGGTTCGTGTGCAGAATCTTGTCCTCCTTGGCCTTTATGGAATTGCTCATCTGTCCCGTGTAACTGAGGTTGATTTTCTCGTACCACAGTTCCTTGCCCCCCGAGTGCTTGCGCTTGAAAGGATAGAACGGAGCCACCGAGACGTCGAGGCTGGGCAGTGTCATGTCTATTGTCGAGTCGCGCATGTTCTGGTCGAGGTTCACCGTTCCCCTCAGGGACATTCCGAGACTCGAGAACCTAGTGCTCCAACTTACCGACGACGTACGTACGCTCTGCGTCATCGCCTGCGGGTTATACATCGACGTCAGGTTGTTCTTCTCGTAACTCGACGTTGCGAAGTTCACCTTTGCCGAGAGTGTGGTGAAAGGGTTGGCCTTGGTGTCCTGCGAGTGAGTCCACTGAATCTTGAAACTCTCTCTCTCAGTGAAGTCCGGCATTCCCTTGTCGCCGTTCTTCGTGTCCTGATAACTCACGAGGAACGTGCCGTTGTACTTATATCTCTTGCGGTAGTTCGAGGTGGCGGTGACACCCCACGAGCCCTTGGTGTAAATCTCGCCTATCAGTTTCAGGTCCCACTTGTCGCTTATGGCGAAGTAGTAGCCTCCGTCGCGCAGGTAGAAGCCGCGTGAGTTCTCGTCACCGTACGACGGCATGATGAAACCGCTCGAATATTTCTTCGTGAACGGGAAGAAACCATAAGGTATGGCAAGGGGCAGCGGCACGTCGCACACCACGAGGTAGGCGGGACCGAACACCACGTCCTTTCCCGGTCTTACCTTCGCCCTTGACAACGCTATGTAGAAGTCAGGATGCTCCTCGTCACACGTCGTGTACCGTCCGTGCTCCAGGTACAGCACGCCCGCGGAGTCGCGTTTCGTGTGCTGTCCGGAGAGATAGCCGTCCTCCTGCTCGGTATATACATCGTTGATGAAACCCTTCTTCGTCTTGAAGTTGAACGCCATCTGCTTGCTCTCATACTCGTCGTTGCCCATCTTGAACACCGGTTTCCCCTCGATGTTACCCAGTGAGTCGGCGATACCGCTGGCACGCACTATGTTGCTGTCCATGTTTATGGCCACCCTCTCGCTCGAGAGGTCCATGTTCTCGTACTTCACGCCCGTTTTTCCGTACAGGTATGCCGTGCGTGATGAAGCATAGTAAACTATGGAGTCTCTTGCGGAATAGTGCACCGGGGCGTCAATGCCGTTCGACTTGCTTCTGTTGATGCTGTCGAGGCGTATGGAGTCATCGATGATCTTGTTGTGCATCATGATTGCCTGATGCAGCGAGTCCAGCACCGTGGTGTCGTTGCTTGCCGAGTCGGGCATCTCCTCTACCCTCGGTATCCGTGTGGCGTTGGGAGCCAGAAGCGTCTCTATGAACGCGGTGTCCTCGTCGATGGAGTCGTTCACCCCATTCCCTTTCGCTCCGTTGAGAAAAGACACGTGCACCCCTGCCATCATAAAGATGAAGGCACCGAGCATCAAAAATAACAACATGTTTCTTCTCATCAGAGCATATTTGGCTGCAAAGTTACGAAAAAACGAGGGCAGGACAAAAGAAGTTTACTTCTTTTTTATGCCGAGTGTAAGTAACATCGCCTATTTCTCGGCAAAGTTACGAAAAGTCGAGCGCAGAACAAAACAATTCCTTGTTTTTTATGCCGAGACAAAGTAACTTCGCCATTAAATGGCAAAGTTACAACTTATTTTTCTTTTTCTTCGTTCAAATTTGGTAATCGTCTTACCAGATAGTGGTAACACCATTACCAATATATAAACGAATAGCAGCTGCAGCCAAATGGTTGCAACCGCTATTGTTATTACCCACACGTTGGGCGTGATAAAATAATGCTAGTCAGTCCATTTATAGCCTGAGACGCCACGGAATCGTCCGAACGAGAATGCTTTCTCGTCATTCTCCTCTTCCTCGTCATCATCGAGGGTGTCGTTCTCCTTGCCCAGCACCGAGCCCTCTTCGTCGCCGTCAAGCGTTCCAGAACCGAAGTTTACTGGAGGAGTATTTTGCAAAAGTTCCGAACCACTTACGATACTGGCAGTAGGCGAATTATATATTTTCTTGTTCATAACGTATATCTCCTGTTTATTTAATTGCATATTTGAACTTCGTTCTAAATCGTTCACGTTCGGAATAACTTGAACGTTGTTCAATTCTTCTCTCACTTAATCACGATTTTCTTGCCGTCCTTAATATATATACCCTTCTGAGGATTCAAGACACGCACCCCTTGCAGGTTATAGTAAACACCGTCAGCAGAATCCGCACTGACACTGCTTATACCTGTAGGTACTGTCTCCTCGAATGCGACGAACGTAACCTTTGCACTCGCACCTCCTGAGATGTTCAGGTAACCCTTGCCTGCCTGCAGGGTGTTCTTCAACATATAGTAGCCCAAGCCATTTGAGCCATTGCCAAGTACATAGATATCGGTTGTTGTCTGGTTGCCAGTGATACCAACAACCGAAGCGTCGGTACATGCCAGCATCTTGTTGTTGGCAAGTGCTGCAACATCGCTGGTACGCTTCAATTGAACAGTACCCGAACCCTTAAGCATCACGGCAGCACCTGCAGGAACCTTATCCACTTCCTCAGCAATGATTTTCTGTGTCGTTGCCTCCGTAATCTGATAAGCCGTCACGCCCTCAGTCTGCGAGAAGTCGATGTCAGCAGTAGCCACCCAAGTGAG
Organism: Prevotella sp.; assembly: GCA_017554105.1. Lineage (GTDB taxonomy): Bacteria > Bacteroidota > Bacteroidia > Bacteroidales > Bacteroidaceae > Prevotella. Next base: position 336,657 of record JAFZIY010000017.1, read on the forward strand.
GTAACCAGCAGAACTAAACGTAAGATTTATCTCATGCGCCGGCTGTGCGCCGCCACCTACAACCACGTTGTCGAGGAAGAAACGATCATAGCTTCCTGCACCGGAGAAGGTAATGGTAACTTCATCGCTGTTTCCTACAATCGTATATTGGTCGAAGGTCGTAAACTCTCGCTGAGTAAGATTTCCTGTGCTCAACGTCATCGTGCTCTCTCCGTTGGCAAACGTAGCATTGGTCAAAGTGACATTTACCGTTGCGTCCTCAGTATCGTTAGTGGCTATCCATGGAGCAAGAGCGAAACTAAGAGGTGCCTCTCCCACAACGCTGAAGGCAGGAGAAGTGGCTGAGCCAGCATTATTTGCACTACCCATTTTCACATATCCGGGACCTGCCTGACAATTAGTTGTTTCCCAATCGAGGCCAGTGATTGTAACATAACCGCTACTACCACCCCAATTGTTATTCGTGCCATTGCATGCAGAGAAATCTTCGTTCAAGACTTCTGTTGCTCCTTCCACTGCATCAGCAGGCGCATATACCTTGAGTGTGTAGGTGGCGCTGCTCTCTTCTGTGGTTTCGGTTGCAGGAGCGGTGGCAGTGATGGTCACAGTGCCAGGACCAAGAACGTCGATAACGTTATTGCCGTGGAACTTGACAATGCTCTCGTCACTACTTGTATATACAAGGTTTCCACTGACGCCCTCTGTGGTGGCAGCCTGCTTGTTGTAGTTGTCGCCGTAAGTGATTTCCACAACGGACTCTGCGAAGGAAACGGCAGATGATTTCTTGTTCACGGTAAGCGTGTAGGAAGCGGTTGCAGCAGCATAATGTTCTGTCTCTGTTCCGCTTGCGGTTATCGTAACCGTTCCCGCACCATTTACGGTCACTGCACCTGTCTGTGCATCTACTTCGGCAACACTTGTATCGGAGCTTGAATAGGTTATTGTTCCGTTATAGTCTTCAGGCTTATTCACTTCTGGTGCAGTGAAATCATCGCCAATAGTGATTGTATATTCCGTTGGATTGTATGACAGTGCCGAACTCTCCTGATTGATGGTATATTCGGCGGTTGCTTCTTCACTCGTACCATATTCGTTTGTTGCCGTAGCCTTAATCGTGGTATGCGAATTTATGGTAACGGTTGCACTCGTTCCCTCGACGGTAACAGGGTCGCCGTCGTTCACACTATAGGTAATGCTCATTGCCGTCCGCGCGGTAATCGTAACCTGTGTACCGTAGTCTACTACAGTTCCCGATGCAGGAGAGAAGGTTACGGTTGGAGCCACATTTGACGGCACCTTGCGGTAAATCTGAACGGGTGTTTGTCCACTTGAATAACAAGAGAAGAGTTTGCTTGTAGAATTATACTTCAGCAGATTATGAGAGAAAGAACCCTGGAACGTTATGGTTGCATTCCCACCGCTGATACTTATGGTTGCCTTGGCATTATTTCCTGCTGCATCAAGTGTCTTTGCTCCCAAATTGTTGCTTGAAGAAGATGTTGCACAAAGATAGCCATCGTTGACATGGAAATACCATGCTCCTACGGAACCTTCAAGAACGGCAGCTGTTACCGGGTCATCTGGATTATCCTGAGAGGTGGAGGTTATCTCAATAGTACTCTTGTCTGCCGATACGGCCGCAGATTTTAAAAGGGTTGCTTTATAATTGTTAGTTTGTTTCGCACCAAGCACGTAGCCCCCAGCCCCGTCAGAAGGAATGTATGTAATCAGTATCTGGTCGTCAGCAGATAGCATCGAAGCATCCGTCACTAATTCGTAAGTACCTATGGCATCTACAGAGAAAGGAGCCTCTACTATCAATGTATATGAAGCGGTGGCTTCGTTCCAAGCATCGGTCTCAGAGGTGGTAACAGTAACAGAGGCCGTTCCCGTTGCCTTAGGCTGTATATATCCATTTGATTGAATGGTAGCAATTTCGGGATCAGAGATGGTGTATGTTGGAGTGCCATCTCCAGGATTGGTCAGTGCGGGACCGTTTTGATTAGTTCCCAGATATGCAGTGACTGTCTCTTGGGCGAAACTCAGCACGGGAGTTCCTTTGGCCACATGTAGTAAGTATGAAGCAGAGCCCTGTGCGTAGGTTTCCGTCTGGGCCGTTGACACGGTGATAGTAGTCTCACCGTACTTTTTCAGCGTTATCTGACCACTACTGCTAATGGTTGCCACATCAGTGTTGCTGCTTGAATAAGACTTTGCGCCGTCACTGGATGTTGTAAATTCGGGCATAGTATATGGTTCACCGATAGTTGCATTATCCTCTTCTACGGCGAAACTGTTGTTTGGGTTTTCTTCTCCAGAAGGTGTTTCAGTAGTATAGGTTACTGAAATAGATGCGAGCCTTCTGTTTCCTGAAGATCCTCCTATCGTAAACTTTACGCTATTAGCCTCTCCCGTCCAAGTACCACTACTATAAGTGCCTACATCTGTTGTTATTGCATTGCTTCCATCACTTGAACCAAAACCAAGAACTATTTGGGTGATTGTCTTGCCATTTGCCTCTACAGTAAAATAATTACCACCGTAGGCACGTATAGCAGTTCCACTCGTATAGTATTTTGGTGCATTACTGTTTGTCCCCTTATCGAAGGTTATTGTAATACCGGTACCAGTTACAGTTGTAATGGTTTGTTGATTCGTGTATCCTTGCTCTGAGAAAGTGATGGTTTCTACAGCAGCAGAAATACCTCCCCCGCCGAATAGCACAAACAAGGCTATCAGCAGGCTTTTAAAGTAAAATTTTTGTTTCATAATTATTATTTTGTACGTTTAATATCTATAGGTCTTGTTAGCGGGTGCAAAGTTAGGCATTTTACATAGATAATGCAAAATTTATCCGATACTTTTTTAAAATATGTATGAAATGGCTCTACGCTACTTTCTTTCCCATGAACGACTGGGATATCCAGGCATAGATGCCGAGCAGGACCACGAGGAGGGTCTGCAGGGTGTGTACGATAAGCACGAAATAAAGGGCTTGCTGGTCGGCTACACCATAGAGGATGAGCATGGTCTTGACAGCGAAATGCCAGGGACCGGCACCGTTGGGGGTGGGTACGATGACAGCTATGGAGCCTACGATGAAGGTGACAAGGGCACAGGAAAGGCCGAGACCGGCGGTGCCCTCGAAACAGAAGAACGTAAGGTAGTAATGGATGAAATAACTGCCCCAGATGGCAAGGGTGTAGAAAAGGAACAGGGGCTTGTTACGCACGCTGCGCAACGACATCATGCCTTGCCAGATGCCACTGAGGGTGGTGCGTACCTTGTTGTAGATGCTGAGACGGCGCAGAAGGAAATGGAGTAGGATGAGGGCGGCAATGCCACAGACGGCAGTGACGAGGTAACCGGTAAGGGAGAAGCCGGACAGGATGGAGTCGAGACTGGTGCCTGTCTTCTCGAAGAAGGTGCCGAAGACGGTCATCTGCCACAATAGGGTGGCGAGGGTGATGAAGAGCACGAGCACGGAGTCGATAGCACGCTCGGTGACCACAGTGCCGAGGGACTTGGGGAACGACACGCCGTCGTACTGACGGAGGACACCGCAGCGGGTGAACTCGCCGATGCGGGGCACCACGAGGGAGGCGGCATAGCTCATGAAGATGCTGTTGATGCAGGTCATGGTACGGGGATGCTCGCCCACAGGCTCGAGCGTCTGACGCCAGCGCCAGCCACGGAACATCTGGGCAAGGGCACCGAAGGGCATGGAGAGTAGCATCCACGTCCAGTTCATCTCGTGAAGCATCACGTCCTTGACGCTCCCGAAGTCGAAGTCACGGTACATCCAGTAGAGGATCGCCGCGCCCAGCACTATAGGCATGGCGATGCGCACCACACTCGAAATGATTCTCTTTTGCGCTGACATATTCGGATTTGGGTGCAAAGATAGCGGAAAAGTGGGAAAGTTGGAAAATTAAAAGATTAAAAAATTAAAACATTAGAAAATTGGTGGACATATATATGACCTGCAATGCGTGGAGGTGTGGTTCCTGACCCCACCCCTGCCCCTCCCCTTGAGGGGCGGGGAGACATCAGGACAGGTGATTGGTGATTGAGAGTTCCATACACTTGTAGTGGAAACATCCCTAACGACTCCCCGCCCCTCAAGGGGAGGGGGAAGGGGTGGGGTCTAAAAGTAGATAATTGCCTAAAAAAAGTGGGAATGGGAAATAAATGGGGGATGGTGTCGTTATATTGATAAAGACTGATAACTACTATTACGCTATGAGGAAGATTCTGAATATACTGGTGCTGGCGATGATGTCGCTGACAGCGTATGCCACGGGATATGAGTCGGACATTATATTTATCGACGGGGTGGAATGGGAACTGCTGGGCAGGCCGGTGTATGCCGAGCGGGAACTGTGGGACGCCCTGAAGGCGGTGCTGCCGAAGGAACGTACCACGAGGTCGTCTAACTGGGACGGCTTCACGACGTACTGGAGCATACAGAGGGGTGTGCTCTGCATGGACAGCGTCAGGTATGAGTTGTACGACAGCGACACGAAGAGGATATGGACGGAATGCATGCCGTCGGCCACCCTGCTCCAGGTGTTCAAGAAATATGCGAAGAAGAAACGCATCGTGGCCTCATGGCTCACCGGTGACATCCGCGTGGCAAGGGGTAAGATGATTTATTACCAGCACTCTTTCTTCGAGAGGAACTACGAGAACGAGCGCATCATAAGCATCAAGGAGGGGAAGGTTGGCGAGGTGAAGGAGTACCAGAACTACGTCAAGGAGGGCTTCGCCTTCGAGGACTTACAATCACGTCCCAGGTTTGACAATAACGGCAAGGGCAGTGTTGACCTGCGCGAGATGTTCCCGATACATTTAGAGAACTACCCAGAACTCGTTGGTTACAACCGCATAGTGTTCCGCATAAACAAGGCAAGGGTGGATGAACAGGGACGGCTCGTGGAGTGCGAGGTGAGGGTGTTGAGACCTGCCGACAACCAACGCCTGGCTGCCGAGATGGAGGAGGCGCTGAAGGCATATAGTCCCTGGCGCGTGTCGTACATCAACGGTGAGTACCATGCATACGGGATACAAGGATACACTTTTACCTATGGCCTACCCCTAACCCCTCCCGAAGGGAAGGGGAAATGAAAATGCAATTGGGTTTAGGGTTGGTCTCCCTTCCCTTCGGGAGGGGTTTAGGGTAGGCTCTCAATATAAAAACTGAACGGTCGGAAGCCGTCGTTGCAACTAATCATGGCGCTCATGGGGTTCTTCATCCAACCGTCGTAGAAGTTACCCTCGCCTTTTGCCAGCGACTCGACATACTCGCGCATGGAATACCATGCAGCGGGACACAGTCCCTCGGGGCACTTGCCGTCGATGGATATCCACTGCTGCCCTTCCCTGATATCACAGGCGTGCTCTATGGGGTTCTCATATTGTTCCATGAGGTCCTCATAGACGGTCTGGCGAACGGCGGTGATTTGAACTTTCAACTTTCAACTTTGAACATTAACGCTTCGGTTCCCTCCCCTACGGGGGGAGGTTAGGAGGGGGCTCCCTCACGTATTTCGAGGTCGGGGGGACATTCGTACATCACCTTGGCGTGGTTGGTACGTATCAGTTTACTGTCGAGTTTCTTTCCCGTGACGCGGTCGAAGGTGTCGCGGAACACTTGTCCGTTGCGATAGACGACACCATCCTCGCGCGAGAAGTACTCGTTCTCGGCATGTATATGGAAGGTGTGTGCCTGCTGGTCCTGTGCACGCAGTTCACCGCAGAGGTACTCGTCGTCCACCCACAGCCTTAGCTGATAGGTGTTCTGCGTGTCGTTCCTCACGCGGTAGTCGATGTAGTTGTACGAGATGCTGGTGCCCGTGCCGAAGGGTATCTTACGCCCGAAGTCGGGGAAGAGGTCGTAGCCGTCGTGGTGGTGGTGCTCGGCGATGGTGAGGTCGCTGTGTAGCACCATCCAGTGGATGAGGTTAGACAGTTGGCACATGCCTCCTCCGATGCCCTGCGAGGGGTGTCCTCCGGAGATGGTCAGTCCTTCCTTGTAACCCTTGCTTGCCGTGGTGCGTCCTATCTGCTTCCATACGGAGAATGTCTCGCCCGGGCGGATGAGCAGTCCGTCGATGTGCTTTACCGCCAGTGCGAGGTTTGTCGCCTTGTTCTCCTGCAACTGCATGTTGACATTTCCCAGTCGGCGACGTATGAGTGAGTTATGCTTATATATCACGACGGGCAGGGAGTCATCGACACGTTCCCTGGCAAAGGCCGTCTTATGCAGACGGTCCTGCAGGTTACGCTTGAGTATCTCCTTCTCCATCGAGAGACGATAGGTGAAGGGGCACAATTCACAAAACAGTTTACGGCTCATTTCTTGGTATGTTTCTCAACGAACTCGGTCATGTTCTCAACCAGGCTTACGCCGTCCATGCCTCTCTGGAGCCAGTCGTTGATTTTCCACGCGCCGTTCTCATTAACGAGCGACACCTCGGTGGTCATTTTTGAGCCGTCCTCGTTAACTACATCATAGGATGCGGTCACGGGGTCTTTCATGTCAACGTCGATGTTCTCTATCTTTACCTTGCCGCCCTTGCCGAGCCACAGCATGTTCTCGTCGGTGAAGAAGCACTCTTCCTGGTTATCGAGGTTACCACATGCCACGCGAACCTTGCGGAGCAGTTCGTTGAAACTTGCGGAGCAGTACTGTCCGAAGAGGTCGATGTTGGCTTCCATGCCGTCTTCTGACGGAGTGGCGAGCACGTTAGCATCATCGTATGCCTTTGTCAGCATCTCGACGATGTCTTTCTTTGTCTGGTCCTGGTCGGCAGCCACGTTCTCGGTCTCAGCCTTTACTTCCTTGTTGGCGTCCTTAGAGGCGCAAGATACCATCACGCATGCGGTCATGGCGATGGCGATAAGAAACATATTCCTTTTCATGTTGTTATTATTTAGGTTTTTTATAAAGTTATCATATAGAGGTGCTAAAAGCGGCATCAAAATTACAAATATCTTTTATAACCTCCAAACTTTTGAAAATGTTATTTTCGTTTTTCATTACTTTTTTTTCTTTGCCCCGTTTTCGAGACCTTTTATACCTTCTTCTCTACCTTCTTCTCTACCCCACCCCTGGCTCCTCCCCTCATAGGGGCGGGGAAGGCCTACCCCTAGCCCCTCCCAAAGGGAAGGGAATGTATTCAAATGTTAAAAAATGCATTAACGATAAACTTTTTTCAAAAATAATTTGGTTTATAAAATAAACTTCTTTATATTTGCACCGTGATTCGAACACAGATGGTCAAAACCGCGCTTTCTGCAGGGGTGCGGAGGAGGCCAAGAACAAAAGTTTAACACACTAAAAAGTAAAGAACAATGGAAGAGAACAACAACATGACTGCCGAGCGCAGTCTGGAAATCATCACGAAACAGATAGAACAGAGTCGTCGCGACGTATCGAAGGACGTGGGACAGAGTCTTTTTATCTCAGGACTCTGCACGATGTGCATGGCACTGTTTATTGGCCTATGCATACTATGCACTGCCAATACTGCCTTTTATCTTCTGTTTTTAACATTACCTATTGTAATATATGCTATCCTGCGCTATGTGAACAGGAACCAGACACCCACACCCAGCAGTCTCATCGGCTCGATGGTACACAAGACGTGGGTGACGTTTGCCATTTTCGCCATCGCATTCTTCGTGCTTGCCAATCTTTACAATGCCTTTATGGGGCGAATGGAAAGTGCTGAGGTCTATGCGCGCATGATGGTTCACCCTTTCCGTATCATTCTCTTGCTCATGGGTATGACCATTACGATAACGGGCTATATCCTCAAGAGCCGCTGGCTGGTATGGTGCGGTATTATTGGCGGTCTGGGTGGTTTCATGTGGGAGTCGTTCTATGTGACGCAGACGATAGTGGGCAGACTATTCCCTCTCGGCTCCAACTACATGGGAATTGCCAGTGGTCTGATTCCCGGCATCATCATCGCCCTCTTTGCCTTCATCGGCCTGACGCTCCCAGGTATGATGCTTAAAAAGAAAAGTCTATGATGTTCCCGACATTAGACCCATTGCTGCACTCCGAACTGCGACTGGCCATCATGTCGTTGCTGTTCGGTTCGGAGGAGGCCGAGTTCCCGTATATCAAGGAGCAGACGGGAGCCACGGCGGGCAATCTGAGCGTGCAGATAGACAAACTCTCGGCGGCGGGATACATAGAGGTGGAGAAGACCTTCAAGGGCAAGAAGCCCTGCACCGTCTGTCGCATCACTCCCGCTGGCATGAAAGCCTTCGAGGACTATGTCAAGGCGCTGAAGAGTTATCTCAAGGTGAAAAAGACCACATGACCTGCTGTCGTTTGTCGGTATGAGTGCCCGAAAAGTGACGTCGAATGGCGATTTCACTACTTTTAACTCCAAAAAAGACTGTTATACGTAGTTTTATTTCTATTTTTGCAAATAAAATCAGACGAGACATGAAAAGAGGAAAAAGAATTTGCAAGACCCTGAAGGAGATTCGGGCACAGGTGGCACGGGCTAACGACATACCGTACGAGCCCACGGAGTGCAAGCACAAGGGCGACTGCGCAGGCACTTGTCCGAAGTGTGAGGAGGAGGTGCGCTACATTGAGCACCAACTGAACATACGCCGTATGCTGGGCAAGGCGGTGGCTGTGGTGGGAGTGAGTGCCGGACTGGCTGCGCTCACCGCATGCAACGGTCCCATAAAGCACCTTGTACGTCCCGACGTAAGGGGTAAGATGCCAGCACACGACTATGTGGACTCCACGGACCAGCAGAACAACGTCAAGAAGGGAGTGAAGGTGAATCCCGACAGCATCTACGAGCTTGAGGGTGACGTCGCAGCACCGGAGCCTGACGACCAGGATCCTAAACGACCAAACGACTAATCCCCTAAACGACCAAATATGAAACGGGGAAAGAAGATTTGCAAAACGCTGAAGGAGATACGCCTTCAGGTAGCGCGGGCGAACGACATACCGTACGAGCCCACAGAGTGCAAGCACAAGGGCGACTGCCTCGGCACATGTCCAAAGTGCGAGCAGGAGGTGCGCTACATAGAGCAGCAGCTCGATGTCCGCCGCATGCTGGGTAAGGCTGTGGCAGTAGCAGGAGTGGGTGCCGGACTTGCTGCGCTCACGGCATGCCATACTCACAATGTGTTGCCGCCGAACTCCCTTGCAGGCGATGTTGAGGCTACTACTGTCGTGACATCCGACGGACAGCAGAGCGATTGCAAGGACCCCAACGCGATGGTGGTGAGGACCGACTCCCTAAACGATAATCAACTTGTGGGCGATATTGACCCCATGCCTCAGTTTCCTGGTGGAACAGAAAAGCTTTTGGAGTTCTTGAGAGAGAACACCCACTATCCCGAGGCGGCGGCGAAAGACAGCATAGAGGGACGTGTCGTCGTAAAATTCACGGTTGAGAAAGACGGTTCGATAAGCAATCCTGAGGTGGTGCGGTCCGCTCATCCATTGCTCGACGAGGAGGCCCTGCGGGTGGTGGGTATTATGCCGAAGTGGACTCCTGGCATGTATTTCGGAAAGCCTGCACGTACAAAGTCTGCTGTTCCCATAATCTTCAAAATGGACAAATAATGCAGAGCGCACCAATCATAGGACTGGGACGGCACCGTCTCTCGGTAGACGGCAAGGGGGTTACCACGCTGGTGGCATTCCACGGGTGTACGCTGCACTGCCACTACTGCCTCAACTCCTCGTGCCTGATGCCCGGTGGTGTATGGCGTGAGGTGACCACCGAGGAACTGCTTGAGGAGGTGCGCATCGACAATCTCTATTTCGTCGCCACCGGAGGAGGAATAACGTTCGGTGGCGGCGAGCCTTGTCTAAGGAGTCTTTTCATTGAGGAGTTCGCCGGTATGATGCCACAGGAATGGAACATCACCATAGAGACATGCCTCAACGTGGAGCGACAGCATGTGGAACGCCTGCTGCCCATAGTAAGTCAGTGGATTATCGACGTGAAGGACATGAACCGCGAGATATACAAGGCATATACAGGCAAGAGCAACAAACGCACCATAGACAACCTGCGGTGGTTGCTGCGCCACGAGGGGATGGCAGAGCGCATCATATTACGACTGCCGCACATCCCTGAATACAATACCAATGAGAATGTCAAGCAGAGCAGACGACTGCTGAAAGACATGGGCATCAAGACCTTCGACGAGTTCGATTATATAGTAAAGGCCCCCTCCTAAACCTCCCCCGTAGGGGAGGGATGGGGTCTAAAACCATAAACTGTAAACCATAAACTGTAAACCATAAACTGTAAACCCTTCCCTTCGGGAGGGGCTTTCATTATGAAAACAAATCGCGAGAAAGAAATATATAAAGTAACGCTGGTCGGCAGCGGCGGTAACCTGCTGCTCGTTGTCCTGAAGTTCGTTGCCGGAGTGCTGGGGAACAGTGCTGCGATGATAGCCGATGCCGTGCACTCGCTGTCTGATTTCTTCACCGACCTCATAGTGCTCTTCTTCGTTAAGGTAAGCGCTAAGCCACAGGACGAGTCGCACGACTATGGGCACGGGAAGTTCGAGACGCTGGCAACGCTGCTTATAGGACTGGCACTGGGAGGTGCTGCCATAGGTATCATCGTCTCGGGCGGTACGAAGTTCGCTCACTGGCTGCAGGGAGAGACATTGCAGACACCGGGAATGCTGGCATTCTGGGCGGCTATTATCTCCATCGCCGTGAAGGAGGTGCTTTACCGATATACCGTTGCCAAGGGACGCACGCTGAAGTCGCAGGCCGTCGTTGCCAACGCATGGCACCATCGTAGCGACGCACTCTCCTCCATAGGTGCTGCCATCGGCATCGGAGGAGCGATATTGTTAGGCGAGCGATGGGCAGTGCTCGACCCTCTGGCATCCATCGTGGTGGGTGGTATGCTGATAAAGGTGGCATGGGACCTGCTGAAGGGCTGTCTTGGAGAACTAACAGACCAGTCGCTGTCGTCCGATGAGGAACGTAAGATTGAGGATATCATCCATTCATTCCCCGATGTCTCGGAGCCTCATAACCTCAGGACACGCAAGATAGGAAACCGCGTCGCCATCGAGGTGCATATCAGGATGGACGGTGACATCCCTCTCTCCATCGCCCACGAGAGGGCAACGGAAATAGAGAGGAAGATAAAGGAGTGCTTCGGGTGGGAAACGCTGGTAACGCTTCACATGGAGCCAAAGAAATGAAAAGGCCGGATATATCCGACCTTTTTTTTGTAACTATGCTTATTATCGTTTGAAAGATACGGGTATGGTGTACTTAACCCTGACTGGCTTGCCGTCTTGCTCTCCAGGTATCCACTTAGGCATAATGCTTACTACACGCAGAGCCTCCTTGTCATACAGTGGATGAACAGATTTTACTACCTTCGGGTCGGTTATGGAACCATCCTTCTCGACTACGAAAGATACGATAACACGTCCCATGACGCACGTTTGGTCCATTTCCTCAGTATAGTTAATATTGTCATGAATAAACTCCATAAGTTTCTGTTGCCCTCCAGGGAACGAGGGCAGATGCTCTGCCACGTCACCAAAGATCATATTCTCCTTAATGGTATCAGTCGCAACCACCATTGATTTAGGCTCCTTGCAGTCGCTGCTCTGTCCGTCGGGGGTGATGTCTGGTGCTGGTGGCATTCCCTCAGGCAACTGATGCTCCTCGGGGTCGGGGTTGGTTGCTACTACATCGCCCTCAAGGACATTGGTCTGCACCGTCCTATGTGTATGGCATGCGGTAAGCGCGGCAAGTCCGGCACTCACGCCAGCCACTGCCACCGCCTTTCCCAGCATGCGGCGTATATCGAGTTGGTGCTCGATATAGCGCACTTCCTGCTCACACTTGGGGCAGGTGCCGAGGCAGTCGCCTTTGTGCTTGCATTCCGTGGGCTCGTAAGGAATATCATTCGACCGCGCTACTTGCAGGCGTATTTCCTTCAGTGTCTTGCAAATTTTCTTTCCTCGTTTCATATTTGGTTGTTTGGAGGGGTGGTCGTTTAGTCGTTTGGGAGATTGGAACTCAATTATCTTCCGTGTCCGTAGACGTCATCCCTGTAATATCTGCTATCTACTGCTCCCACAACAACAACTTCGCCCATAAGGCGATCATCCTCCTTCATGACTACCTCAACTACCTGCTGTCGCTGCGAAGCGTTAAACGAGGATGTCTTATATCCGACATACGCTACGTCCAAAGGACAGCCTTCAGGAACCTCAATGGCGAACATGCCATTTATGTCGCTGACCTCTCCTTTCTTGGTGCCCTTGCGAAGGATTGTAGCACCTATAATAGCCTCTCCTGTTTCATCGATAACTCGTCCGCGAATCACTGTTCCCTGCTCGCCTTCGTTGAGCAGACTCTTTACCTTCAACGTCTGCAGTGCGGAGATTACGGTGCTGTCCTTAGGTACGGTGACGGTGTTCTGTGCAAAAGCCTCTATCGGCTGCGCTGCCATGCTCACGCCCATTGCCACGCCTGCCACAGTGGCTACCTTGCCCATTATGCGACGGACATTCAACTGGTGCTCTATGTAGCGCACCTCCTCCTCGCACTTAGGGCATGTGCCGAGGCAGTCGCCCTTGTGCTTGCACTCCGTCGGCTCGTATGGTATATCGTTCGCCCGCGCCACCTGCAAGCGGATATCCTTTAGCGTCTGACAAATCTTCTTTCCTCTTTTCATACCTTATTATGCTCTAAATTAGAAACCATGTCCATATACATCGTCACTCTGTACACGTCCTTTTATTGGCACCACATAGCCCTGAACATCTTCATTAAGGACCATCTCAATGACTTGCAATTGCTCTGATGCTTCAAACAAGAAAGGAATATATCCTACATAGTTTATTTGCAAAGGACAGCCTTCAGGAACTTCTACCGCGAACAGACCATTCTGGTCGGTAATAGCCCATTTATTGATATCCTTGCGACCGACTATCGCACCTATTATCCCGATGCTATCGCTATCTATTACACGGCCTCGCACTACTATTCCCTTCTCGCCATCTTTGAGCAAGCTCTCCACCTTCAACGTCTGAAGTGCGGAGATTACGGTGCTGTCCTTGGGTGCCGTGACGGTGTTCTGTGCCATTGCCTCCATCGGCTGTGCTGCCAAACTGACTCCCATTGCCATGCCAGCCACAGCAGCAGCCTTGCCGAGCATGCGACGGATGTTCAGTTGATGCTCTATATAGCGCACCTCCTGCTCACACTTAGGGCATGTTCCTAGGCAGTCGCCCTTGTGTTTGCATTCCGTCGGCTCATATGGTATATCATTCGCCCGTGCCACTTGCAGGCGGATATCCTTCAGTGTCTGACAAATTTTCTTTCCCCGTTTCATATATTGGTCGTTTAGTCGTTGGGGGAGTTAGTCGTTTAGTTGTTTGGGCGTTTAGGTATTGTGCCTTCAACCAAACTCCCTTCCCTTCGGGAGGGGATGGGGGTAGGCTCCCAAACGACTAATCTCCCAGATGACAAAATTACGCCACAAAGATAAAAAAAAAGGTTGAAACATAGAAAAGTTGGAGAAGAAAAGTGTAGAATATAAGATAAAATGAGTATATTTGCATCGGTTAAGTCATAATCACCGAACAAACATCAAATTACAATATGAGAAAGATAGCATTAACAGCGATTGTCTCCTGCGTGACAATGATGTCAATGGCGCAGAGCAGTGTAAAACCAGCCATCCCCCGTGATGCGGCGTTAGAAGCAAAGGTTGAGAAGACCCTCTCGCGAATGACTCTCGACGAGAAAGTGGGACAGATGTTAGAACTAAACCTCGACATGTTGGGCAAGATGACTGTCGAGAATGCCAAGGTTGACCGTGAGAAAGTGCTCTCCGTGCTGCAGCAATATGGCTCGTCAAAGGAAGAGACGGATAAGGTAATGAGCATGACCGACACTCAGATTATAGAGAGGTTCGGCAACTATCCCGTTGACATCTACAAGGGAGAGACAAAGAGAGTGTGGAAGCCCAACGAGACGATGCTCGACACGATATTCTCGAAGTGGAAGGTGGGCTCGATACTGAATGCCCCTGGCTCACGGGCGGCTACCCTGGAGCAGTGGAAAGACTGGATAGGAAAGATACAGGAGAAGTCGATGAAGCACATCGGAATACCCGACATCTACGGTCTCGACCACAACCACGGCGTCACATATACTCAGGGGGGCATTCTCTTCCCACAGCCCATAAACCTCGGAGCATCGTTCAACACCGAACTGGCACGACAGATGGCTGAGGTGGCAGCATACGAGAGCCGAGCAGGAAACTGTCCGTGGGTGTATAATCCCGTCATCGACCTCGGTAGAGACCAGCGATGGTCACGCATCTGGGAGAGTTTCGGAGAGGATGCCATCGTCAATGCACGCATGGTGGAGGCCGAGGTGCTGGGATATCAGGGCAAGGACCCCAACCACGTGGGACCATACAACGTGGCAACCAGTGTGAAGCACTACATGGCATACGGAGCACCATGGAGCGGCAAGGACCGCACACCGGCATACATCTCACCAGCAATGCTGCGCGAGAAATACTTCGAGCCTTTCAAGGCTGCCGTACAGGCAGGAGCACTCAGCATCATGGCTAACTCGGCGAGCATAAACGGAGTGCCTGTGCATGCCAGCTATGAGTACCTTACCAAATGGCTGAAGGAAGACCTCGGCTGGGACGGTATGATTGTTACCGACTGGGCAGACATCAACAACCTCTATACACGCGAGCATGTGGCAAAGGACAAGAAAGACGCCATACGCATCGCAATCAATGCGGGCATCGACATGTCAATGGATCCTTACAGCGTGGAGTTCTGTGTTCTCTTGAAGGAACTGGTGAACGAGGGCAAGGTGTCGATGGAGCGCATCGACGATGCCGTACGTCGCATACTGCGACTGAAATACCGTCTCGGACTCTTCGACAAGCCCACCACCGGAGGTAAGGGATATGAGAAGTTCGGCTCAAAGGAGTTTGCCGACCATGCCCTGCATGCCGCAGAGGAGGGTGAGGTGCTACTGAAGAACGAGGGCATACTTCCACTGAAACAGGGAACAAAGATTCTTCTCACCGGACCCAACGCTAACCAGATGCGCTGCCTCAACGGAGGATGGAGTTACACATGGCAGGGCTCGGGAGCAGAGGACCTTGCGGAGCAGTATAACACCATCTATGAGGCTCTGTGCAACAAATACGGCAAGGACAACGTGACACTCGAGCAAGGAGTGACATACAACGAGCAAGGCGCCTACTACGAGGAGAACGAGCCACAGATAGACCGTGCCGTAGGTGCTGCAGGCAATGCCGATGTCATCATTGCGTGTATCGGAGAGAACAGTTACTGCGAGACTCCCGGTAACCTCACCGACCTTTGGCTCTCGGAGAACCAGCGCTCGCTGGTGAAGGCCCTGGCAAAGACGGGCAAGCCCATCATCCTGGTGCTCAACGGCGGTCGTCCACGTCTCATTGCCGACATCGAGCCACTGGCAAAGGCTGTCGTTGACATACTGCTGCCGGGCAACTACGGTGGAGACGCTCTCGCTAACCTCCTTGCGGGCGATGCAAACTTCTCGGCAAAGATGCCTTACACCTATCCTCGCGAGATAAACTCGCTGAACACCTACGACTACAAGGTAAGTGAGGAGGTGGGAACCATGAGCGGAGCATACAACTACGATGCCAAGGTGTCGCTGCAATGGCCCTTCGGTTACGGACTCAGTTACACCACCTATGAATACAGTAACCTGCGTGTCGACAAGTCACGTTTCACCGCCGATGACATGCTGACCATTTCCGTAGATGTGAAGAATACCGGTAGCCGCGCGGGCAAAGAGCCTGTGCTGCTCTATAGTAGCGACATCGTGGCATCCATCGTGCCCGACAATCGTCGACTAAGAGACTTTACAAAGATTGAACTGCAGCCAGGAGAGCAGAAGACAGTGACTTTCAGTCTGCCCGCAAAGCGTCTTGCCTTCGTAGGTGCTGACGGCAAATGGGTGCTCGAGGAGGGTGACTTCACGTTGAAGGTAGGCAATCAGACTACCAACATCGAGTGCACGCAGACAAAGAAGTGGGAAGAGCCAAACATCTGATACAGTAAGCCCTAAACTTTAAACCGTAAACTATGAACCATATACGTGCACGCTGGAGCCTTGGGCTGAAGGAAGATAATTGATTCCCCACCAGCACATCTGTAGCAGCACGAATGAAATGAGCAGTATCCACAAAGCAAGCCTCGGCTTGTGAGTGGGTAACTGCCTGTAATGCACATACACGAGATAGGCGAACCATGTGATGGCAGCCCACGTCTCCTTGGGGTCCCATGACCAGTAATGCCCCCATGCCTCCTTGGCCCATAGGGCACCGAAGAGCATGCCAATGGTCATAAAGGCGAGGCCAACGTAGACGAGGTCGTCCAGCTGGGAGTTGAGAGTTCTTTCTGAGGAAAGCGCCCCTTCGGGTCGAGCGGAGAGTTGAGAGTTGAGAGATTTCTCTTTGATGAGTAATAATATGGCCATCAGCGTAGCAACTCCAAACACGGCGTAGGCGAACATATATACAATGACATGAGGAGCAAACCACGGGCTCTGCAAGGCCGGCATAAGCGTCTTGGAATGTATCTCTGGCTTGAAAAGGTTGACACAGATAAACACCAGTGCCAGCACCGTAGAGAACGAGAGTATCCACTTATACTTCCACCGAGAATATACGATGATACCCGCCAACGGTAGGAAGAACGAATACCAAAGGCGCGTCTCACCCATAGTGCGCAGTGGCGGGTGCTCCAACGATATCCACATCGCCAGGATGAAAGCGAAGAAAACAGCGAGTCCGACGATGGTTGATGTATATGCCAACGTCGTCTTATCCTTCCATGCTGCCCATGCTCCCACGGCCCAAAGCAGCACCGCTGCGATAGCGAAATATATAAAGTATTCCCAAGTCATATGCGTTTCCTCCCTCCAAGAACAAACATACACACTGCTCCACCCAACATCATATAAATGCCCGTATAGACGAATGGTAGCCACGGGTCGCTCACAAGTTCCAATATCGAGACCTGGCTCATAGTGCCCATCTGCGTATCATAGTCATACTGATAGATTTTCCAACCTTCCACCTCCACAGGCTTGTTCACATCTACGGTAGTATGGATATTCTTTCCCGACGTTGTCATGATCTGTATCTCCGATGCAAAACGCTTGGGCGAGCCGTCGTCGTAAGTCTCCATGATAAACTTTTTCAGTTCGATGGACAGTGGCATCTCACGAACGATACCCTCCTGCGTAAGTGCTCGCCGCTCTGGCTCCCCCGCCACCGTTATCATCCTCAGCCGTTGCACGTCAGCATTGCCCAGTGTTGCGGTGGTCATTGCGAGGAATAATCCGAGGTGGTTCAAGAGAAAAGGGACATCCTTTTTTAAACTGACAATTGATAATTGACAATGGATAATTCGCCTGAGGATGACCAACCCCAATATCATCGCCATATACACATAAATCAGCACAAAGGGCCAGAATGTCAGCATGCCTTTTAGCCATGTGCCATGATTCTCCTGTCGTGTAAGTCCCATGATGATAGTCAGCACCACAGCATATACCAACGTTGGTATCGCCGCCTTATAGGTACTGATGAAACGGAAGGCATAGACCTTCTTACGTAACAGGAACATCATGGCGATAACAGCAAGGAACCCTGCCAGAACAATCCCATTGACAGGCCACGCAAACGCCTCCCAAACCACAGGGCCGACACATAGTTCAAGTATCAGTCCCACAGTGATTATTCCTCCTCCGATGAGGAAACCCTCTTTAATTGTCCAGGGTTTTATCCACATAGTCAATAGTCGTTTTTACGTTTGGGATTCTTGGGAAACCAGCCACAATGATTCCCATGAAATACATGAAAGTCTTACTTTTGCTTTTTTCGGTGACAAAGGTAAACAAAATACTTGGTATTACCGAGGAATAACAATGCAAAAAACGTAAGAAATATTCCAAAGATGATGATGAATGACGGTTGTGATGCCTGTTTGCTGCCTCCAAACTGACATTGGTACTGAATCATACGGTCAACATAGGCATCCAACATCGTCCAATTACCTGCCTGTACCTCGGCGATGAGACGAGGGAACACCTCGCAAATGTACTTCTGATGTTCGGCACCAAGTGATGCCGGTAAGGTATCAGCAGGAGCATACCATGCGATGCTTCCGTCAGCCTGTCGATGGGGAAATAAACGCAGTGACTGCCAGTTATTGTCACGGAACAGGTATTCTACGAAAATCTGTTCACAGGACAGGCTGTCATTGGGTTCAACCACCCGTCGGGCGTGAACGTTCAATGGCATGATGTTCTCGCCATCGTTTATGAGTAGTTGACAAAAATGACTCGCCTGAGCCTGTGGCATGACTCGGAGAGACGCTTTTGATAAGGCTGACCCCGCCAGTAGCAGGGTCAGCATGAGAATACGTACCATAGTTTAAATGCTCTGCAGGAACCTGACGATAGCATCGCGGTCTTTCTTTGGCAGATAGAAGAATCGCTCGGTAGATTTGTATGCATCGCTTTTCTTGGAGTATGCATGCCACATGATGGCTTCGATTTCATTACGGGCACGGCAGTCATGCAGACGATCTTCAGCACCTGTGTTTATGAGGGAGAGTCCACGCCCCCAGAGTGGTGTGGTACGACACCATGAACCATGGATACCGTTCTTCATATACAGTCGGTGGTGAATCATGTCGGTGTAAGGATAGATGTCTTGCTTGGGATATCTTGGCAGACTGAGATTGTTATTGACAATGGGCGATGGAGCCCAATAGTCGTCACTGCCCGTTGTCCACTTGGCGCGGTGGCAGTTAGCACACCCAATCTCATTGAACAAATACTTGCCACGTTGTACCTGTTTGTCGTTGAGGTCGCGGGCACGTGGAATGGCTAATCCGCGATGCCACACCATGAACGACCAGAAATTATTGTCTGTCATTTCTGGCTGGAAATTATGGTATGGATTGTCGAACTGGTTCGTCTTTGGGTCGAGAAGTGCTGCCACAGCCTCGGCAATGCCCTCATCAGTGCCGTCGTAATAGTATGGTGACGATGGGTCTTTCTTGATAGCGGCAATCACATCGGGATTCTTCGACATTGCCTTTGCCCATGCAGTGGTGGTGTATAGGTATGGACGGTCGGAACGTGATACGTTGGTTATGTTCCATATGGCGTTTGCTCCAGCACCGTCTTGCAACGAGGCACGTGTCATGGCGTATGTGAAACGCTTGATTTTCTTTGTGCCATCAGCCAGTGTGTACCACGCACCAGCAGCCCAGTCGTTGGCTTCCTTGTCCCAGAAGTTGGGATTCAGTTCCACGTATGGTGCCTCGTGCTGATACTGCATTTTGATGCTATCCTCGGGTATGGCATCAAGCAGTCCACTACCGATTATACCTATGGTAGATTCGAGACGGAAGGCTAGGTTTGTTGGCTTGGGGTCAGTGTTAAAGGCATCGATGTCAATACTGAGTTCTGGATAGATGAGTTGGTATGTCTCACCATCGGGGAACTGCATGGGTAGTCCGCTTTCCATAGCCATGACAGGCAACCAAGACAGATGAATACCACTCTCGTCAACAGGTGGGAGGAACGGTGATACAGCACGTGTTTGCGGCATACCTGTCACTTCTGAGATATAGGGACCGTCGTCGCTGTTCTCGCCATCTACTGGATGGTAGATTACAAGCAGATAGCCGTTGCCTCGCTGGTCGGCGTTGTATGACTCGACGCGCTTGCCATGTCCGTAACCAGGATGACAATGGATGCATGACGAGCGAACGTATGCAGGACCAAGACCTCCGAAACTAGCGGAACTGGTAGGCGTAAAGTCGTGCTCGAAGAGTAGTTCACCGCGTTTGAAGGCTGACATCAGGTTAGCGTTCTGCGTGGAGGGTGTCTCGTCTTCATAACAGCCAGCCACCGTGTTCGTGGTGGTACCCAGTTCTCCACCGGGAAACCATTCCTCGGCCTTGAAGCCTGCTGTCTCCTTGCCGATATACTTGTAGTCTTCCTCATCCGTTGTGCTTATGCCGTTATCAACGACCTCAGGCATATCACTGTCCGAACAAGCAGTGAAGGCTACGCATAAAGCGCAGCCTACAATGCATACAGCAAAATCATGTTCAATGCTTTTGGTAATCATATATTTCATTTGTCAATTATCAATTCTTCAAAATCCAGTTGGCTGCAGCGTTTAGTTCATTGTCCAGCTCGCCGATGGCTTCCATAGCTGTCTTCACACATGTTGCACCAGGATTCTCCACGAACGACTTTCCACTATTCTGGCATGCTTGCAGGGCAGCGAGTGCTGCGGTGAGTTTTGTCTGGAGCGCAGAAGCCTCTGTAGGATTGTATTTCATAAGATAAGACATCACCGAACTATTGGTGGCCGATGTTCCTTCCACATTATTGTAGAGTGCATTTTGTATGCTCATGATGTTGCCATAGAAATCGGTAAACGAGTTATGGCTATATGGCGACTCAATGTAGTTAGGATCATCATCGGAATCACCCGTACCTGTAGCGGCGCGGTAGGCCTGTCCCATCTTCTGGTCGGCCACCTCGGCACAGATGTTTGAGCAACCACCTACGAGGATTTCCTCTATAACCTTCTTCCATGAGTTATAGGTACTGTTGCCTGCATTCACGGCCATAAGGTTCTCACCATAGGTCAAACCGTTTTTGCTTACTTTTGTTTCGAAGTCATCGGATGTCTTGGCGCATTCTGCCACACGGCTCTTATGGGTTGCATTAGCATTTGGGTTCCATGCTACTTCCAACTGGAAACACTTGTCGCGAAGATCACCTGCTACGGCCGTAGCGAAGATTACCTCTTCCTTGCCCGTCACATCGCCCTTGGCGGTAATATCGCTATTAGATTCCTTTTCATCATTGTTGAAAAAGGCGGCACTGCGGTTCTTACCGTCGCGGAAGAAAATAAACTCGATACCGTGGAAGCCAAGGTTTTCTGCCGTCAAGCTAGTGCGGGCGTACTCGATACCATCGGCAGCGTCGAGTCTTGCAATCTTGGCATCATCGGTCAAGTCCTCACCTAAAGTCGGTACGTCAAGTGGCCAGGTATCAATGTGCGGGTCTATCTCGAAATCACTCGCTGCACCATAGAGAAATGCCTCGCTCTGCTCCCAGTATTTGCGAGCTGTCTTGTACGAGATACAGATGGCATCAATCTCGCTCTGGTTAACGGTGGTGCCTGCCTTCAGTTTTACCTTCAGCGCACTAATCTTATTATATAGATTCTCGCTCTCATTGGCAAGATTTGTATAGGTGGGATATACCACATCGTTCAGGTACTGTTTTACCAAAGCCTCAATAGCCTCGTTCTGTTCCTTAGTTACATTGACGGGCGTGTCGTTCTCGTCGTCACTGGAGCATGAAACCATGCTCGTTGTCATAATACCTGCTGCTACAAACAGCATTGCGAGTTTTAAAATCTTATTCATTACTTTACTATAAATTATTAATTATCAATTATCAATTACAAAAAGAAGCCTTCGTAGGCAATGCCAATATTCAGACTTGGCTCATTGTTACATGGGTCTTTCAGACGTCGCAGAGAGTAGTCTGCTTTTATTGCAATCTGTGGAATAGGATAATAGTTTACACCGCATACGATGTTTGTCCGTTCAGTGTAATTGTTTGTGGCTTTGGGTTGCGTGTGTTCAGGCAGATATGAGTTGTACTTCTCAAAGCGTCCGAATACGTACAGTTTCTGGTTATCTTGCCTGAGACTACGTATCTGCGAAAAAATATTATAACCAGCCTCGATACCTGCGGAATAAGCATTCTTTCCTACATACGTCTTATTATAAGGCGAGGTTCCACGTTGGTTGATCTTTGCCTGATTAAGCAGGGGAGTGTCGGAGACATAGCCATAGTCTATTTGTCCACGTACAATCCAGTTCCAGCGATTCAGCGTCATGTCAACAGATCCTATAAAAGTATTGGCCATCACTTTGTCGTATGTCTTGCCAGCACCCTCCATCTCGTTGGGCGATGTGTTATGCATAGCCTGTCCGTAGTAACCGCTCAGTCCGAGACGCAGGCCTTTTACAGGATAGTAGTCGAGCCGTGCGGCAAAGCCGTACTTGTTGGCAGGCTTGAACTCGTATGCTGATTTGTTTCCACCTTTTATCCAGTTGTCGCGGCTGTATTGCAGGGCATTGAGTCCTGCCACCATGAGCAGCTCATAGCGTAACTTCCCTACTCTCCCCCAAAACGACACGCCAGTGTCATGCCACGTGGACGGCAGGATGGTGTTCTCGCCCTCGGGGCGATATACTGTGAAAAAATTAAGAGGCTCGTGATGAGCGTTGTTCAGTCCTACAGGTACGATGATATGTCCTAACCGCAGGTTGGCAGCTTTCGAAAAGCTCTTCTGAAGCCAGAACTGTTCGAGTTCCACCTCACCTCCTTTTTCTATTTTGTGTTCATACTCGCCACCTTCGTCGGTCTCTATCTCAATGGCTGAGCCAGTACCTGTATGCTCAAACTCAATCTCCGTGCCCATGGTCCAACCTTTGCCGAAGTCATAACCTATATATATAACAGCATGGGGGATGTCGAAACGGCCGTTGCTCGGATCGTCTTTATACTTGGCAGGGTTACGATAGCGATACTGATTGTCACTATAAAAGTTACGGCTATAAGCCACTTCACCATAACCACCAACACTAAGTCTGTTACCCTTGGCATGTGTCATTACGCTGTCGGCAGTGCTTTCCTGTGCGTTTGCCATTCCGGCCATTGCCACCATCATCAAAAACAAGAATGCTCTTTTCATTTTATTTCATTCATCTAACTCAAAAAGTGGTTGCAAATGTACGACTGCTTGAGAGAAACGGCAATACCTAAAAATAATGAAAGAGCCCATTTTGGACTCTTTCCCGCATTTTGAGACATAAAAATACCTACTTGTGATTATTGTCAATGTCGAAAAATAAGACTAATTTTGCACCAGATAATCATATATAGGTAGTTTAATGTTTTTATTATATGAAAAGTCAGAAGATGTATGAGGCGGATGACAAGATGATTTCGTTAATCCGTGATAATTATAACCTGTTGCAGGCATTGGGTAGTTTTGGCATCAGCTTAGGTTTTGGCGACAAGACCGTACAAGAAACATGTAAGGATAACGGGGTTGACACCTATACTTTCCTCGCAGTTGTTAACTTCACTATAAATGGTTATGGTGAATTCGAGAATGATGAGCAGATTTCCGTTCCCACGTTGCTACACTATCTTGAAGCCAGTCATTCCTATTTTCTTGACTTTCAGTTGCCTTTTATACGCAGGGAACTCATGGAGTCGCTCAATGAAAACGATTCGCTGGCGCGCCTCATAATTCGCTTCTACGATGAGTATGCCCACGAAATACGACGTCACATGAAATATGAACAGAAGACCCTTTTCCCCTATGTGGAGTCGCTCATCGAAGGTCGTTCTGCCAATGACTATAATGTTGAAACTTTCTCAAAGCATCATGGCTCCGCCGATAAAAAGCTGCGTGAGTTAAAACTGCTCATCATTAAGTATCTTCCGCAGGACGGCCTGCATAACAACCAGTTGACAGCCACGCTTCACGATATCTACGCCAACGAAGAATGGCTGCGCCAGCATGCACAGGTGGAAGACCGCATTTTCGTGCCAGCCATCCGCCGTTTGGAAAATATTGCTAAGCGCAACAATGTGACGAAGAACATCTCAGATATTGTGTCTAAAAGTGCCATCGGTAATAAGACCGAAGTCCTCTCCGACCGTGAGAAAGAAGTGATTGTCTCGCTCGTGCAAGGCATGTCGAACAAAGAAATTGCAGACCACCTCTGCATATCGACGAACACTGTCATTACACACCGCCGCAATATAGCTCGCAAACTCCAGATTCACAGTCCTGCGGGGCTAACCATCTATGCTATCATCAATGGATTGGTGGATATATCATCTGTTAACATCTAACCTTCTCCACCTCTTAAGAATCGGGAAGAAGCCACGCATCATCTGCTTGTACTCTTCCTTTGTCATGGGTTTTGGCATGTTCTTGTTTACCTCGTCTACAAACTGTGAACAATGCTCAATCATTTCTTCCATCGTGCACTCCTGTAGGAAATGACCATCCTTATAGCAATATTGACAATAATCGAAGTTGGTGCTACCATCAGCATTCGTTCCGCAGTCCTCGATGCGTGTCAAGGGCATGCCACAACTTTGGCAGAACTGAGGTAGCTGTCCCTCACGAAAAGCCTTCTCTTTCTTTGGGAACGTTGCTTCGTAAGCCTCGAAAGCCTCTGGGTTTTCATCTGCCACGAAATAGCCCTTGGGAGGACAATAGGTGACCTCAGTGATGCCGTTCGACTTTAGCCAATCAGGTATGAGTTCCTGGGCGAGGAAGTAAGGCACTACGGCATCCTTCGGTTCAGCATGATAGTGGATGTTCACCTTGCTGGCGAGGTCGAAGCCTGCATGACAGTAAAAGTCAATGTTGCCCTCCATGCATAGGAAACCTATACCTATCTGGCGTGCCTTCTCCAGCGCATACTGAAGCATCTTTAAGCCATAGCCCTTGCGCTTATAATCGGGATGGATACTGATAGGACCGAAAGTCCATGAAGGTTTGCGGCTGCCGTCGTCAAGTACTAATTCTGCCTTCGAGAACATCACATGGCCAATAATCTGGTCTTCCTCTATCATCACGAAGTCCAGTTCTGAAATAAAGTCAGGATTCGTTCTATACTGATTGAGCACATAATGCTCTGTGCATCCCGGACGGTACACGTTCCAGAAAGCCTCACGCGTAAGGTTTTCCACCTCACGATAATCTTGCGGTTGTTCTAATCTAATATGCATTTCTGTATCAATTTGGCATTTGTATTATGCCATGATATTTTGTGTTATTATGAGCCCCGTCGCTCATAGCAACGGGGCCACTTGTTTTTTATTATTTGAAGATTTTCTGGGCGAACATCGTCAGGTAGATGCGCCAGTTACGCCATATGTGACCGCCGTCGGTTTCCACATACTCGTATTTATAACCCTTCGAATCCCAGTAGTTGCGCAGGTCGACCGTACTCTGATAGAGGAAGTCGGTATTACCCATTCCCATCCAATAGAGTTTGGGCTTGCTACCGAAAAGACGGGCTGACTGGCCAGCAAAGTCGGGGTCGTTCTTTATCTGCTCTGCAAAAGGCTGCTGCATATTGAAGTCCTTGCCAAGGTGCAGACCAGCCGAGAAGAGTCCGTAGTAATCGAACGTCGTGGGATATAGCAGGCTGATGGCAAAGGTATGACCGCCACCCATCGACAGACCGCATACGGCACGTCCCTCACGCTTATTGATGGTGCGGTAGTTGGCATCGACATAGTTCACGATATCCATGAAACTGGCAGGAATGGTTGCTGCAGCGGGTGCTGTGGGACCTGTGCCGCCACCGCGGAAGCCAGGGGTGTACATGCCGAACGACCACTCGCCAGGAGCCGCCTGACAGTTAGGGTTACCATTGGGCATCACCACAATCATGGGCTTGGCCTTGCCTGTCGCAATCAGGTTGTCCATGATCTGGGCAGCACGACCAAGCTCGCTCCATGCATTCTCGTCACCACCGGAGCCATGAAGCAGATACATGACAGGATAGCGACCGCCCTTGTCGTAGCCAGGGGGAGTATAGATGGTCATACGACGCTGCATCTTCAGCGTGGGACTGTCGTACCATACCTTCGAGAGATTGCCGTGAGGCACTTCGTTCACGCGGTACAGGTCGCCCCTGTCACCCTTCTCGTTGCTGACGATGAAGATGTTGGTGAACGACACTATATCGCGGTTGATGTAGATGTTGGCAGGGTCTTTGACACCTGTCATACCGTCAATGTTAAAGGTATAGCTGTACATCTCCGGGGTAAGTTTGCCGGTGGTGTAGCTCCACACCCCGTTCTTGCCTTCCACGAGCTGAGCCACACCTGGGGCATCGTAGGTGCCATAGCCTTCTATCTCCATCTTCTGCGTAGGCAGGAAGTCGCCTGTCACCTCCACCTTGATGGCTTTAGGGGCGTATAAGTTAAATGTCACTGTGCCATCGTTATTGATAACGGGCGACTGTACACTGGCACTGTTGAAAAGTTTCTCCTGTGCCGAGACTCCGAGGCAAAGTACAGCCAGAGCAATCGTTATAATTGACTTTTTCATATTATTGTATGTTTTACTTTTTCTTGCTTCTGTAGAATTTCTCGAGTGTGCGATAGGCTTTTTCCTTTTCGGGAGAAGATGCCTCGGCAGACTTAACGTCTATGATCATGACAGGAGCGGCATCCAGGTTGTCCTTGGTGATGGCCGTCCACTTGGGAAGTCCATCGCCGTTGGGATTGCCCGTCTTGCAGAAGTTGGCATAGTAGGAAAGGAACAGCTTGGAGATAGCATGGTCCTCCTCCTGCCAGTCGTAATATTCATTGGTGTCAAGGGTTCCCATAGCATACTCGATGTCGGCGGAATGAACGGCACCAGGCGCAATGGCTGGCTGCTGGGCTTCGGCTTTCTTCTCTTCAGCGGTCTTTTCACGTACACCACCGGCAAGGGCTCCTGTCTTGTCGCCCATCTTGGCAGACACCTGGGGACGCGGGTGCATGTAGTGATAGCGGTAAACAGGCTGGGAAGAGGTCTTTGCGTGATAGTCGCAAACCTTCCATGTGGGGAAGCCTGTAAATAGGTCTGAAGCAAGGTCGAGGCCCTTCTGGCTCAAGACGTCCTCATCAGTCGTGATGCCGTATGCCGTGAAGATTTCATCGGTCATATCACCGAACTGCGCCTTCATGGCGTTCTTGTAGTTCTGGAGTGTGGGAGCCTGTCCCTGAAGCGACTGCGATGGGTGTCCTTCGAGGGAGTTCCATCCTGC
Source organism: Prevotella sp. (assembly GCA_017554105.1). Taxonomy (GTDB): domain Bacteria; phylum Bacteroidota; class Bacteroidia; order Bacteroidales; family Bacteroidaceae; genus Prevotella. The sequence continues at coordinate 363,645 of JAFZIY010000017.1, forward strand.
AAGCAGCGGCACCTTAGCCTGCTCACCCTTCTCAAACACCGCATCAGCACTCTCTTTCATAAAGTAGCCATCGAGCACGATGCTGGCCATTCCTTTGGGAGGAAGGATTTTTTGTAATGAGTCAGCATTCATTGCCATTGCATCAGCCAGACTTGCAATACCTGCCTCCTTGAGGAGGGCTGCACCAGCGGCATCGGCATCGGTCTGTGAGGTCGGCTCGTATGGCAGTACCTCTGCACCCGACGAGAGCATGGCACCAGCGATGAGGTCCTTGGACAGGGGCGAGCACATGAGCAGAGAAACAGAGAAGGAACCTGCTGATTCTCCAACAATGGTGATGCGGTCAGGATTGCCACCGAAGGCTGCGATATTCTCCTTTACCCACTTGATGGCTGCCACCTGGTCGAGAAAACCGAAGTTTCCACTGCCTTTATAGTCGGAAGCCGCAGTGAGGTCAGGATGTGCAAAGAATCCGAAAATGCCTTCACGATAGTTGGCCGTCACACCGATGACGCCCTCTTTGGCAATCGAGGAACCATCGTAGCGCGGTTCGCTGCCGGAACCGGCCATCAGTCCGCCACCGTTGAAATATATCAGCACCGGCAGGGCATCAGCCGTTGTTTTTGCCGTAGTCCAGATATTGAGATAGAGACAGTCCTCGCTGCGGCCAGAACCACGGAAATTCATGTCACCGAAGATGTTGGGCTGCATGGGATCGTCGCCGAACGCCTTTGCCTCTCGTACACCTTCCCAGGGCAGCACGGGTTGTGGAGCCTTCCAACGGAGTTCGCCTACAGGAGCCTGGGCGAAAGGAACGCCCAAGAACTTCTTCACTCCACCTTCCTCAAAGCCCTCAAGGACTCCATACTTTGTTTTCACCTGCAGAGTGACATCCTCTGCCTTCTGCTGTGTGCATGCACTAAGAATTGCAATACCGGCAACGGCAAGCATCGCAGTTTTTATTATTCTATTAGCCATATTCTATTTATCTCTTTAAAAGGTTGAGTTTTACATTAGGCTTCATAACGTTGTTCACCTTCTTGCTCCAAGTCTTAACTTTGGCGGTAGCCTGAGCCTCAACGTTATTGGCCGAAGAACAGATCATGAAGGTATAGACACCGGCGTCAGTCTTCCATGCAGAAGCCTTCTCGTTGAACGAGGCGAGGTCTTCAGTGGAGATCTTCATGGTGACGGTCTCTGTCTCACCAGGCTGCAATAGGCGGGTCTTGGCATAGTTACGAAGTTCCTTCTCAGGTTTGTTCATCTTCTTGCTGTCAGGTGCAGCAACGAACAGTTCCACTACGTTTCGACCAGCCTTGTCACCTGTATTCTTCACATCCACCTTGATGGTATAGATGCCATTGGCTTCTGTGACGTTCAGGTTCTCATAGCCGAAAGTCGTATAACTCAGTCCGAAACCGAAAGGATATGCCACGGGTTTGCCGAACGAGTCAAAGTAACGGTAGCCCACATAGATATCCTCCTCATAGTTGGTAAAGTCGATATTCGCCTCGGGTTTGCGCTCCTTGGGGGCTGCGTCCTTGTTGTAGCCCCACATGAACATGGCACCAAGCGTCTTGTCATCGACATTAGCGGGGAAGTTCTTATCTGCATAGGCATCGCCATAGTTAATCTCGAACGTCATGGGCAACTTACCGCTGGGATTCACCTTACCAGAGAGTACATCGGCCACGCTGAAGCCACTCTCCTGACCACCCTGCCACGTGCATACCACAGCATCGACCTGGTCCTGCCACGAGGCCACGTCGATAGGACTGCAGATGTCAAGCAGTACAACTACCTTCTTACCCTTGGCGTGATAAGCCTCGCTGACAGACTTGATGAGTTGCTTCTCACCTTCTTTCAGATAGAAATCAGCCTCGCTGCGGTCGGCAGCCTCACCGCTCTTGCGACCCAATGAGATGATGGCCACGTTGCTACCATCAACGGCGGAATTGAGTTCTTCGGCAGTAAACTGCTTTTCCTCAGCACGTGCCGGAGGTAGCAGCGAGAAGGCAGGACGACCTTCTGGGAACAGACGTTTCTCTTCATCGGCGATATGCTTGGTGTAAGTGCCGATGAGGGGTTTGTAAACTCCATAACCTACACTGCGCATGCCCTCTATAAGAGATACCGTGTAATGTCCTACACTGGTTCCTCCAAAGCCAGAGCCACCAGAAATCCAGTCGTAGGAAGTGCATCCAAACAATGCGACAACCCTTCCCGTAAGTGGAAGGACACCACTGTTTTTCAATAGGACGATACCGTCGGCACCCACCTCGCGAACCACCTGCGCATGCGCCTTCAGGTCAGGATTGTTACTTGCCTTATAGCCTTTGAAGTTATGTGTCTTGACGACATACACCAAGATGCGCTTCACGTTGGCATTCAGGATATCCATCGACAGTTCACCACTCTTGGCAGCAGCGAGGATGGCCTGATATTGTTTGTCCTGTCCGGGCTGCAACATGTCGTTACCCGCCTTCATGGCAGCAACGGCATCGTCACCAGCGTTCCAGTCGGATACGTACATACCCTTCCAACCCCATTCATCGCGGACAATCTTTGTCAACAACTCATGGTTCTGCAGGGCATAAGGGCCATTCAGCTTGTTATAAGAGGTCATGATGGTCCAGGGATTGCTCTCCTTAATCATTATCTCGAAAGCCTTCAGGTAAATCTCACGAAGTGCACGCTGCGATATCTGCGAAATGTTATTGTTACGATTCGTCTCCTGGTTGTTGGCGATGAAGTGCTTCGGGCATGCGGCCGTTCCCTCGCTTTGCACACCATTCACATAACCTGCGGCGATGGTTCCAGAGAGATAGGGGTCCTCGCTGTAGTACTCATGGTTACGACCACAGAGCACGTTACGGATAAGGTTCATTGAGGGTGACAGAATCCAATCGAGACCAAACTCCTTTACCTCGTTGCCGATGCCCTTACCTACTTTATAGGCAGCCTCGCGGTCCCATGTGGAGGCGAGAGTCATCGAGGCCACAAAATCCGTAGGATAATAATCGTTATGGTCCCATGCGCGCTTGCTGTCCATACGCAGACCCTGCTGACTGTCGGCGCAGTAGGTTTCAGGGATTCCGAGACGTGCCACGCCAAAAGTACTGCCCGCAGTACCGGGGAACTTAGCCTCATCGTTGAAATGCATTCCACAACCCAACACCAAATGACACTTCTCCTCGAGCGTCATGGACTTAATCACCTCATCGATGTTATCAGCTTTCAGTAGCTGGGCAGAAGTACAAAGGCTGTAGCCGCACATGGCGACTACAGCTACACTTTTAAAAATAACTAATCTTATGGAATCTTTCATATTGTGATATTCTTGATATTATCGCTTCAAAAGGTTCATCTGAGCCTGAGGCTTCATCACGTTGTTGGCCTTAGTCTGGAAGGATTTTACTGGAGCGGTAAGAGTTGCCTTGATGTCCTGAGAAGAGGCACCAATGAGGAACTGGTATTCTCCTTCAGCAACCACCCATGCAGAGGCAGCCTCATCAAACGAAGCCAACTCAGGAGCAGTGATGCTCAAGGTGAGTGTCTGACTCTCGCCAGGTTTCAACAACTTGGTCTTGGCAAAGGCCTTCAACTCCTTCGCAGGCTTGTTGGCTGCCTTGTTGTTTGGTGCAGAGATATATACCTCAACCACTTCCTTACCTTCGAACTTACCTGTGTTCTTCACGGCAACGGAGATGTCATAGATATCATTCTTCTGGGTAATCTTGGCATCGCTATACTCGAAGGTGGTGTAACTCAAACCATAGCCGAATGGATAGCTGACTGGCACCTCGAACGAGTCGAAGTAACGATAGCCCACATAGATGTCTTCCTCATAGTCGGTATAGTCAACATTCTTTACATTGCCCTTCTTACCCTGGTTCAGCATGTCGATGCGTGGGTCCTCGTCGATGGGGAAGTTCTTTGATGAATAGGCATCATTGAATTTGATAGGCCACGTCATGGTGAACTTACCGGAAGGTGACTGCTTGCCGCTGAGAACATCGACAACACTGTTACCGCCTTCCTGACCTGCCTGCCAAGCACAAAGGATGGCATCAGGCAACTCCTTCCATGAGGCTGTCTCAATGACACCACCGATGTTCAGCAGCACTACTACCTGTTTGCCAGCCTTATGATATACATCGCACACCTGCTGGATGAGTTTCATCTCAGAGTCGTTGAGGTTGAAGTCGGCCACTTTACGGTCTATGAACTCACCAGAGATACGTCCGATGGTGATGATAGCGACATCAGCCACTTTAGCCTGTGCGGCCAACTCATCAGCCGTGAACTGCTTCTCTGCAGGCAACGTGCCAGGCATGAAGTTGACGAGCATAGCAGCCTGCTTATCCTTCTTGGCCATCTCCTCGAGGGCTTTCTTCTGTGCTTCCTTGGCTTCGGCGATATACTTCTCATAGGTGGTTTTCAACTCGTCGCTTACGGTATAGCCACCATTCTTCAGGCCATCAAGCAAAGAAACGACATAGGCGTGGTTCACATTACCAGAACCTGTACCGCCAGCAATGAAGTCGTAAGAAGTGCAGCCATAAAGGGCAACGTTCTTAATATTTGAAGCAAGAGGTAAGGGGCGAGAGGCGAGATCCTCTCCTCCATTTTTCATGAGCACCATACCCTCGGCTGCTGATTGACGGGTAACGGCAGCGTGAGCCTTCAGGTCTGGCTTGTTTGAGTATTTATATCCCTGATAGCGTGGAGTGCGTTCAATAAGGTTCAGTACTCGCTGTACGCAACGGTCGAGGTCGGCTTCGTCGAGCTTGCCGCTCTTCACACCAGCCACGATGCTGTCGAACTGCTCGTTCTTACCAGGCTGCAACATGTCGTTACCAGCCCACATCTGCTTGGCACCGTCCTTGCCTCCGAACCAGTCGGTCATTACCGTTCCCTCATAGCCCCACTCATCGCGCAGGATAGTGGTCACGAGGTCCTTGCTCTCAGAGGTATAGATTCCGTTGATATAGTTGTAAGAGGTCATTACCGTCCAAGGCTTTGCCTCTTTGATGGCAATCTCGAATCCCTTGAGGTAAATCTCGCGCAGGGCACGCTGAGAGATATGCGCATCGGTATTCATGCGGTTGGTCTCCTGATTGTTAGCGGCAAAGTGCTTGATGCTCGTACCCACGTTGTTCTTCTGCACACCAGTAATGTAGGCGGCAGCGGTCTTACCAGCCACAACAGGGTCTTCAGAGTAATACTCGAAGTTACGACCACAGAGTGGGTTACGCATGATATTGAGGGCGGGAGCCAACAGCACGTCAGCACCATACTCCTTGACCTCCTCACCAATGGCCTGTCCAACATCTTCCACCAACTTGGTGTTCCATGTCGAGGCTAACAGTGTTCCGATGGGGAAATGTGTACAATAGTAAGTGGCGGCATCACCCTCGCGCTTGGCGTCAATGCGCAGTCCGGCAGGACCGTCGGCCAATACGATGGCAGGGATGCCCAGCGAGTCGAGTGGATAGGTAGTACCAGCAGCACCAGGTACAAGATTCTTGGTGGCACCAATAACAGCATTGTCGCCAGAGAATCCTTCCATACCTACACCTATCACAAAGTGAGCCTTGTCTTCAAGTGACAGTTTAGACATCACCTCTTCCTGATCAATTGTGTTATTCATCATTTTGTCGGCAGTATTACAACCCATGATAAGGGCAACCATGCCAAGGGCAAAAAAAACTTTCTTCATAGACTTTATTTATTTTACTACGAACATCCATTAGTGTAATTCGTGAAATTCGTAGTTGATTATTATTTAAACAATAATGGTGTAAATTCGCTAAGATAGATACGCCAGTTGCGCCAGATGTGACCACCTTCTGTCTCCAGATAAGTGTACTTGTGGTGTTTCGAGTCGAGATAAGCACGCAGTTCGTTGTTGTTCTTAATGAGGAAGTCGGTCTTGCCGATGCCAATCCAGAACAACTTGGGGTTCTTGCTGAACAACTTGTCAATCTTTGCGTTACGGTCGGCATAGATATTTGGATATCCATTGGGGTCAGCCTGCTGCTGGTCGACAGCGGCAGAGAACAAGCCAATATAACCGAACAGGTCAGGATTGTTGATGCTGATGAAGAGGCTATGGAAACCACCCATCGACAGTCCCGCGATAGCGCGGTGAGCCTTGTCCTTCTTCACACGGTAGGTTTTCTCAATAAATCTCACCACATCGGGGAAGGCAGTCTCAAAAGAGCCCTCCATCGTCTTGGGGAGCATCATCGTAGGTACGCGGAAGCCATTGGAGGTCTCGCCAGGACATGCCTCCTCGGAGATATTACCATTGGTCATCACCACGAGCATCGGCTCAGCCTTACCCTGAGCAATCAGGTTGTCGAGAATCTGGGCTGCACGTCCGAGTTCACTCCATGCATTCTCGTCGCCACCAATTCCATGCAACAGATAGAGCACAGGATACTCCTTGCCACTCGTCTCATAGCCAGCAGGGGTATATACCGTCAGGCGACGAGTCAGACCAGCCGTAGGACTCTCATACCACACCTTGCTCATCGTGCCATGAGCCACCTTGTTTACCTTATAGAGGTCGGTACGGGCGTCACCACCTATCAGCAGCACGCTGAAAAGGTTGTTGATGTCGCGAATGTTATACACATTCAGCGGGTCGATAATCTTTACTCCATCGACAATCATGTTATAAGTGTAAAGTTCTGGCTTCAGTGGTTCCGAGGTAAAACTCCATACTCCCTTCTCATCCTTCACTAGGTCAACGATACCCGGGGTGTCGTAGGTATTACCCTGATATTCCACCTTCTTCGTAGGCAGGAAGTCGCCGGTAATCTGCACCTTCTGTGCCTCGGGGGCTATCAGGTTGAAAGTAACGGTGTTGTCGGCATGTACATCGGGTGATGCCACTTGCGGACCCTGCCCCCAACTCAGGTTCTGCTGGGCTTGCGCTGCCATGCCAGAAAGACAGAGGGCAGCAAATAAAATAAGCTTTTTCATAGTTTGTATAATAGTTTTTCGATTAATAGTTATTCGATGGCGCAAATATAATAATTTTATTTGAAATACTTGCCTAGATTGCACATAAATTTTGGATAACAATCTTTTTAGGTTATCGTTTACTAATAAACATTACTAATTGCGCCTAGCATTCTTTGCAACTGAGTTGCAAGTTATATATTGTACCTTTGCTGCCGTAAACTTAAATAAAGAAGGCTATAATGGCAGACAAAATTAAGAAATCGTACAAGTTTAGCAAAAATTTCTACGACGATGCGATTACACAGGGTAAATGGTGGAGTAAACTGTACTTCAAATTGCTTTGGGGAGGTGTCGATGACAATGAGATTGCCCGTAGAGTGCTGGATTGGATTCCCGATGATTTCTCAGGCAAGTTGCTTGATGTTCCTGTTGGAACTGCAGTGTTTACTACTGCGAAATACAAACGTCTGACACATGCGGATATAACCTGCTTGGACTACAGCCGGGATATGCTGGAGCAGGCAGAACACAGATTTCGTGAGGAAGGTATTACTAACATCCATACGATACAAGGTGATGTAGGCGCATTGCCCTTCGAGGCAGGAGTGTTTGACAAGGTGTTATGCATGAATGGACTCCATGTGTTTCCCAATAAGGACAAAGCCTATGCCGAAATACTTCGCACCCTGAAATCCGGAGGTGAATTGTTGGCCTGCTTCTACATTGCAGGTAAACAGAAGATTGCCGACTGTCTTGCCCGTACCGTCATGACCCGCATGGGCTGGTTCACTCCACCTTTCGACACAGCCGATGACGTTAAGCGCAGGCTGGAACAATATTATGATATCCTCGACTTTCATGTAGAAGGTGCTATGCTCTATTTCAGGGTCAAGAAAAAATAGATTTTTCTATTCGCATGGTTTTCTTCAAATCCATACTCGAGAAGACTCAAATAAATTTGGTTTTTCACTCACTTATCCGTACCTTTGCAGCATGACGACTATGATTATTGGATTATTGATTCCACTACTGGGTACGATGCTCGGCTCAGCTTTCGTGTTCTTCATGAAAGATGAGATGTCTGCAAGATTACAGAAAACGTTGTTGGGCTTTGCATCGGGTGTGATGGTCGCTGCATCGGTATGGTCGCTGCTTATTCCGTCGATGGAAATGGTAGCCCCCTCCCAACCCTCTCCCGTAGGGGAGGCTTTCGCTTCAGCGGCGCCTGCTGCCGTAGGATTTCTGTTAGGTATGGGCTTCTTGCTGCTGATTGACGAACTTACGCCACACCTGCATATCGGAACAGACAAGCCAGAGGGAGTGAAGTCACATCTTTCCAAGACAGCCATGCTAGCCTTGGCTGTTACCATTCACAACCTGCCTGAAGGTATGGCTGTGGGTGTGGTCTTTGCAGGAGCAGAAAACGGAGTGGGAGAAATCTCATTGGCCAGTGCCGTAGCTGTCGCATTGGGTATTGCCATTCAGAACGTGCCGGAAGGTGCTATAATCTCCATGCCGATGCGGGCGGCAGGCAATTCAAAGTGGAAATCATTCGTTATCGGCTCATTGAGCGGTGCCGTAGAACCTGTCGGTGCCGTTGCAGTCTTGCTGTTGGCATCATTGTTAATGCCTGTTCTTCCTTATATGTTAGCATTTGCTGCTGGGGCCATGTTCTATGTGGTTGTCGAAGAGCTTATTCCCGAATCCTCCAGCGGCCATCACAGTAATCTTAGTACCATCGGCTTTGCCATTGGCTTTGTCCTGATGATGGTGCTCGATGTGGTAATGGGATAAGCCGTAATCCAATTCTCCTTTTATTGATTATAAGTATTTCGCAATGAAGAATAAGTTACATATTTTTGGTTACCTTTTGGGACTGCTCATCTTTGTGATTGGCATTCCTGCTCTGATGTGGCTGGTGTCTGGTCGTGGATGGCCATACGTCCCAAACTCTTCCACGATATGTATAATTGCCGTGTTACTCGCCGTCTGCGGACTGGGACTCAGCATTTACAGTATCGTCTACATGCGCATCGTTGGCAAGGGAAATCCCTTTGATGCCTACGGCCATGAGGTGGCTCCCCGTACAAAGCATCTGATGACAGATGGTCCGTACCGCCTATGTCGTAATCCGATGCTAGTGGGCATATACATCTATGACTTGGGTGTCCTTGTCTGGCTTTGGTCTATATGGCCATTGTTCATAGTCCTCATTGAAGTCATTCTGCTTACCCTGCAAGTGCGCAGCGAGGAGAAAAGACTGGAGAAAGACTTTGGACAGGAGTACCTTGATTACAAGAAGAGAGTTGGAAGATATTTCCCTAAATTTTCATGAATAAGTATGAAGTGGACTGTACTTGTTGATAACCGCACAAATAACGACCAGTTAAAAACTGAGCATGGCTTGTCAATCCTATTAGAAACGACAAACGGGCGAAGGCACCATCGCATCCTGCTTGACACAGGAGCAAGTGATGCTTTTATCCATAATGCAGAGAAGATGGGTATCGACCTCAGGACTATTGACTACGTGTTTATTTCCCACGGACATAGCGACCATGCCGGAGGATTGAAGCATTTCATGGAAATCAACAAGAAGGCAAAGGTGATAGTATCTCCTGAGGCTCTCAAGGGAAAGTATTATTCCAAACGTCACTATATGCATAGCATCACGACAGAATGGCCTGAGATTCCGCAGGAACGATTACTTACGATTGAGCATAGTGGGAGCATAGATGGTGGGATATACATCATTGCCCACATTCCCCATACTTATCCTATGCCAAAAGGCAACCAGTATCTTTTCGTACAGGACTCACAAGACCAGCACATCCCAGATGATTTCCGTCACGAACTGGCTTTGTATGCAGACGGACTATTGTTCACAGGATGTGCTCATAGCGGTTTGGAAAACATACTTGCAGCATGTCCTGAAAAAGTTAATACAGTAGTCGGAGGTTTTCATCTGCTCGACGGTCAGGAGTCGGAAGAAGAACTGAAGGCTTTGGCACTAAGACTGAAAAACAAATACCCCAATACACATTTCTTCACCAGCCATTGTACTGGTGACTCCGTGTTTGCCATCCTGCAAGACGTGATGGGCGACCAAATACATGGCTTTTCCTGTGGAACTTGTTAGCCACGAGGTGGCCCGTCAAAAGATATTGACGGGCACCACGAGCTTGAATGTTATGTTACGTCCCATGTTATAGACACCCTGTCTACCGGTAATGCTGTTCATGTCAGCATATTTCAGTCGACTCAGGTGACTCTGATAGGCACGGTTCAATAAGTTGTCGGCTGTGATGTACAGTTCGGCCACCTTCTTACCGTTCCAGGTCAGGTCTGTTCCTGCCAAGAGACTCAGCAACGTATAACTGGGCGTGACGGTCTCAGTATCATCTACGGCATATACATGGCTCTGCCTCAGGTAGCACTCCATACCTGCCGCGATATAGAGGTTGTCGGCAGACAGTCCCTTCGCATGGTGGGTGTGACGCGAATGATACCCCATGGTAGGATGTCTATGGTGCAGCAGTTCCCACTTCAGTTCTGTTGTCCAGCGAGGTGCGGGCGTATATGGCAGGTATTTTGATGCCTCAGGCTGATGCAACTGACGGGCATCGACATAGGAGAAAGTATTCTCGATGTGTAGCGAGTGGATGGGATGGAAGTCGATGCCGGCCTCAAAGCCCAGCAGACGCGCATCACCCTGCGTATAACTGTAAACGGGGTGTTCGTCTATCTGTCGTCCCTCACCTTTCAGGAATATGTAGTTGTCGATGCTGTTGACAAAGAGTGCCAGTTGTGCCGACACATAGCGCGACGTGAAGTCGATTCCCAAGTCGGCCTGCAGACTGTACTCAGGTTTCAACTGTTGGTTGCCCACTTCGTAACGCAGGGCTCCCTCATGCGAGCCATTCGACCCCAATTCGCTCATGTTTGGAGCACGAAAACCGCGAGCAACATTAAGGCGCAGATTCAAGTGGTCACTAATATTCCATACAGCACCCACACTACCCGTCACACCTTTGAAATTACGACTGAAGTCACTGAAGCGCAACTCGCCATCCTCCTCAAGCGCATCGCCGTGCAGGTGACGGTGGTCCACACGCACTCCGCCGCTCAGCGTCCATCGGTCCAGTTGTTTGCTGGCTGTGGCATAAAGACCGATATCGAATAGGCGATAGGCGGGAATAAGAAACTCCTCGCCCAGATTCTGTGACTGCTGCCACATGCCCTGTAAGCCTGCCGACAGTTTCCAACCATTGAATTCCTGAGTGAGATAACGTACATCATAGGTCACGGTATGCAACTTGAAGAACAAAGCAGGCTCGAGTGCACCTCCATGCTCATGGTCCTCATGATCCTCGTGCTCTTCAGCCTCATGTTCATGTTCGTGATGATGGGGCTCCTCAAACTCCTGACGACGGTTTTGCTGATAGCCTATGATGGCCTTCAACCAGCCGTGTGGCAGATTCAACGAGTTGTCCCACACCAGTCTATAGTGCTTTACCTGTTGGTAAGGCAACCACTTGCCGTAACTGTGTCCGCTCCAGTCTTCCTCACAGGCCAGATGTCCTGTCAGTTCGTCACGCTCACCTTCGATGATGCCGGGTGTCTGATGATATAATGTACCTATCAGACGTGAGTAGCCCCAATGTTTCTGCAAACCGAGCATCAAACGGCCCGCGATCTCCCTGAACTGTGACCCAGGCACGTAGCCGTCATACTTGTTCTTATAGGCGTGTGCCATCTTGCCACTCCAGCGGGCATCCCACACGAAGCCCTGTTGGTTGCCACCCAGATTGAACGAATACCCCAGCAGACCGTTGTTCGTCTGATATTCCGTTGTGACACTGCCTCGCAACTCACCCTCAGGCTGTATTGGATTACTATGCAGGATAACCACACCAGCCATCGCGTCCGAGCCATACATCAGCGAGGCGGGACCTTTCAGTATCTCTATGGAGCCCACGCTGCCTCCGTCAACCTCCACTCCATGTTCGTCGCCCCATTGCTGTCCTTCCTGTCGTACGCCTTCACTCATCACCACCACGCGGTTATATCCCAGTCCACGGATAATAGGTTTAGAGATTCCGCTACCCGTAGTCAACTGGCTCACACCAGGCTGGCGGGCAATGGCATCGATAATGTTTGTCGAGGCCGTAGAACGCAGTTCCTTGGCACTAACGATGTTGATGGGAGCCGTCGAATACTTCAGTTTCGTCATACCCGTCACACCAGTTACCGTCACCTCGTTCAGTTTCAGGTGGCGGTAGAACACGTCCGCGGTATCATTAGCATGGTTATATTGATGGTTTGCTATGCTGTCTTGTGCTGCCACCGTCAGGCATATACCCAACAATGGCAGAATAAAAAAAAGTCTTTTCATTCTGTGAAATGATTAATTGATTATTGTTTGTAAACTAAGTGCAGATTCCCTAATCATTACGCCTCCGCACTTGAAAGGCTCTCAGACAACAGGAGGGCCACGTGTAGCGATGATGCCCAGCGTCTGCGTCAAAAGAGTCGGCTGACATTGGGCATAACTATGCCTATAAACAAAACCAATCTGAACGATTTCCACAACAGCCGCGACAACCATCGGAAGCAACAGGAACTGACAAAGCACGCAATCGTCTATTGTCTGAACTTGTCGTTCTATATGGCCTCCGCAGTTATGCTGTACGCAATCCGCACATTCTTCACCGGCGTCCGACGGCTGTAAGGAATGTATATGAAGCGACGACAACAGTATCATCGGCAGCAATACCGCCAACAACACTATTGATACGATTTGTCGCTTAGTCCTTACGTTCATGGGTACAAAGGTACATACTTTCGTCGAATCTCCGAACTTTTACACCAGTAATTTATCAAAAAAAGATAGCGTTTCAGAACTTACCCAAAACCTCTATCACCTTAATCCAGTCAGTCTCAGCCTCAAAGCCGAACTTGTCGTCTATTCCCACATTGAAATATAACTTGGCATCAAAGTCCTGAAAACTCGTGTTGCCCACTTCGGGATTTACGTTTGCATAGTCGAAATGAATACCTTCTTCAGCAAAATGCGCTCTGTATTCATCCATTTTCGACTCGTAGCATCCGCTCCATAAAATCAGACAGATGTCCTCACGGTTAGTCATCAGTTGCAGGGCTTCCCTCGAATAGGGATAGTAGTCGTATGTCTCCTCGCTCTCATAACAGGCACGCAGAATGGTGTCGTGAATATCCACCAGTACGTAGATCTTCTCCCAGTTCTTCTCAATCTTTCGGTTGAAAGCCACCTCAAATGCCTTTGTTATATCCATACTAAATACTAATAGTTTCCAAAACTTGAGTGCAAATATAGCGAATATCTGTAACTTTGCAAATAGAATTAAGTGAATTTAGAGAAATCAGATTATTGCTTATGTTGTTTTCTCTTTCACGAATCCCTTGTTCTTCCACTTACCCGACTTCCAGCGACGCATCAGGATAATACCACGAATGTTCTCGTCAAGGGCGAAGCCGACCCACATGCCGACAAGACCGAAGCCTAACGGAATGCCGATGACGTAACTCAGTCCCACGGCTATGCTCCACTGGAAGATGATACCAATAATCACAGGATAGACGGCATCGCCTGTGGCGCGAAGGGTTCCGACGGCAAAGATATTTGCCGTACGTCCCACTTCGAGGAATATATCAATAAAGAGTACCCAGACTCCCATTGCAATGATTTCCGGATTATCGGTAAAGGCACTTAGTATGCTTTTTCCCGACAGAGCCAGAATCACCGAGCCTGTGACAGTAATAATCATTGACCTACGGAAGAAGTAATTGCCCAGAACGTATGCTGCCTGATGACGCTGCTGTCCCACGAGATGTCCCACGAGGATGTCGCCGCCCTGCGTGATGCTGATACAGAACAGATAGACGAACATAATCATATTATGACAATAGGTGCGTGCCGCTAATGCCTCGTTGCTTATCTGATTAATGAAGAAGGTGATGACTACCTGCGAGAGACTGTATGAGATATTCTCGCTCATGGCGGGGATTCCGATATGAAGCAAGTTCTTGAGTTCTTGCCACGGCATAGGACGGAAATAACTCAACGGGAAACGCGGGATATGCTTCCTGAAATGAATGACAGCGAGGAGCAAGGTGGCAATGGCACGACTGGAGGCAGTGGCAATGGCAGCACCCTCAACACCCAACTGCGGACAACCCCAATGGCCGAAGATAAGGGCATAATTACCCAAAATATTGATTACATTGACGATACCTGTTACTGCCATCGGATAGATGACCTTGTCGGCACTACGGAGCGAGGCTGAGAAAGTCAGCGATATTGCCTGGAAAAACGACAGCGCACCCGTAAGCCGCAGATATACCAGTCCGTCGCCCATCAGTTCTGGTCGCAGTCCCATCAAGTGTAGCAGTTGCTCTGCATATAAGAAGAGCAACGCACTGACTGTCAAGCCCAGTAGCAGGTTCACCGTTAGTGCCATACCAACCACCTGCACCAGTCGTTTCCTCAGTCCTGCACCGATATATTGCGCACAAAGAATAGCGGCACCCATCGAGAAGAA
>JAFZIY010000018.1 GCA_017554105.1 Prevotella sp.
GGGGTCCCACCTCTTCCCATTCCGAACAGAGAAGTTAAGCCCGCCCGCGCCGATGGTACTGCAATGCAATGTGGGAGAGTAGGTCGCCGCCTTCTTTACTTTGGGCCCTGGTTCCTTTCAATGGAGCCAGGGCCCTTTTTTTGTATTGTTTTAAGGGAATGCTCACAAGGGTATAAAAGACACCTACGTTCTGGTTATCTAAAAATAATACATATAAATTTGGCGTTCTCATGGAAATACATTATATTTGCGGTGTGATTCTATGATGTTTCTCTCATACTCATTTTTATGAGGATAATAGTTTTCTGTAAGATACAAGAACATTAGATTAACCCTTTAAGAACCTAAATATACTTATAAGACATCTTTTTAGTAATATTTATTGTCAATTTTAAACTATATATTATGAATAGATTGGTATTATCAGCCGTGTTATTGACGGCAAGTGTTTTTGCCCAAGCGCAAAACTACACGCTCAACGGAGTAGAGTATAAGACTGATGTTGCACCCATAGAGGTGTCTAATTTCAACGGACAGACACTCGCTGCTGCCCCTGCAGGCAAGAGCAAGACCATCACTCTCGTAAAAACTTCATTCTCAAAAACTTTGGACGACTACAATGCACTTGCGTTACCTGAACTTAAGGTCGGAAACATCATTGGTCATCCGACACTCGGTTGGGACGATACCGATTATAGTATACCTGACATCGTGCCAGAGGTTTATGATAACGAGTGGATCCTGAATGATGTTTTCTACGACGGCGACTATCCTGTTGCAACCTATGGAAGGGCACCGAAAACGGAGCCTTTCTCGTGGGGACAGTCGGAGAAGGATATCTCGCGTCGAGGCAGAGACCCGCACTTGATAATGCTCGTTGACCCTTCGAAAGATGTGAAAAAGGTTTATAACACATCATCGATGACTTTCCCTCCCAAAAACCGCGCTGCCGACATCGACAGACAGTCGGTTAGCTGGGCTGTAGTGAAGGATGGAATACTTTATTTCAGTATTTATGGCTTGGAAGGATTTGACAACGGGCAAAATAATTACATTGTAGCCATCGACACTAAAACCGACAAGACTCTTTGGGTCAGCAAGCCTCGCACTTGCAATTCTGACAACTTCTTGATAATCGACAATTCCATTGTTTGCGGATACGGTGGTACAGGCGTTACTGACTATGTGAATGTCCTGAATAGGTTTACGGGCGTCCAAAAACTACATCTCTGGGTTCCAACGGCACCTAGTTGGTTTGCGCTCGGCAGTGACGGTAGGCTTTACGTTTCCCTTTACGACAAGCATATTTCCTTTAAGGTAAACCACTAAAGCGGTAATCTTTGCGGAGGAATGAAAATAGCACGACAAGTTCGTGCTATTTTCTTTTAGTAAGTTATTGCTATGCAATATATTTCGTGTTTGTTCGTTTTATAGATATGCAATGGACTGATAGGATAAGACAAGTTAAGATTTTGCTTGTGATTGCTGCTATAATCATAGCGGTGGTCAGTCTTTTGGTATCCCGATATTTAGTTCAGGATCTCGCTTCCGAGGAGAGGAATAAGATGGAAGTGTGGGCAGAGGCGATGCGTGCACTGAACCATGCTGATGAGAACACCGACATGAATCTGGTCCTCAAGGTAATAGATGAGAACCACACTATACCTGTTGTCGTTCTTGATGATGAAGGAAACGCCCAGATTTTCAGAAACCTGAAGATAAAAGGCAAGACCAACGATGACAGTATTGCCTTTGCCACTGTGGAAGGAAAGAAGATGAGGGATGCAGGCAGGAGCATAAGGATAAGTCTTGCTGAAGAGTCGGACAGCGATTACATAGACGTGTGCTATGATGAGAGCACAATGCTCCGTAGGCTTAATGTCTATCCCTATTGGGTGCTTGGACTTGTGATGCTCTTTGTCGTCGTCGCCATCTTTGCTCTTCTCACGTCGAAGAAAGCGGAGCAGAACAAGGTATGGGTTGGACTGAGCAAGGAGACTGCCCACCAGTTGGGAACCCCTATCAGCAGTCTTATGGCATGGACGGAGATTCTGAAGGAGGCATATCCCGACGATGCACTGATACCAGAGATGGACAAGGACGTGAAGCGTCTGCAACTCATTGCAGAGCGTTTCTCCAAGATAGGGTCGTTGCCTGAGCCTGTGCCATCAAGTCTCCTTGACGTGATGACCCATGTCATCGACTATATGGACCGTCGTACCTCCAGCAAGGTGAACATGGTTCGTAAATTCCCAGAGCAGGACATCATAGTAAAGATAAACCCTTCGCTTTTCGAATGGGTGATAGAGAATCTTTGCAAGAACGCAGTAGATGCGATGGAAGGTGCCGGTACAATAACCCTTTTCATGGAAGAACAGTTGGAAAAGGTAATTATAGAAGTCAGCGATACTGGCAAAGGCATTTCGCGCAAGAACATCAGTAACGTTTTCAAGCCAGGCTTTACAACGAAGAAGCGTGGTTGGGGACTCGGCCTCTCACTCGCCAAGCGTATTGTGGAAGAGTATCACAAAGGAAAAATCTATGTCCTGAATAGTGAAGTGGGGAAGGGCACCACGTTCCGTATAGAACTGAAGAAATAGTTTTGCTCATCTGGGGGCTGTGTTGCTATTCATTTTCGTAGTATTATACCCTTTGTTTTAAACAGGCATTCATGGAACAGAAATTCAGCAAATCAGATAGCATCATGGACCTGCGGACGCTGCGCGACTTTTGTGAACAGGAGGGCGAATCAGTCATTTACCGCAAGGGTGACCAGTTGGAGCGTGAGGGCGACCCGGCGCGGTGGCTGGCCTTCGTCACCGAGGGATGTTTCAAGTACGTGACGCACAGCCTCAGCGACGACCGAGAACACATCACGTGGTTCTCGTTTGAGGGCGAGTTCGTGGTTGATTATCCCACATTCCTTTATGCCCGTCCGGCGCAGACCACCATCGAAGCGATGATGCCCAGTTGCGTGCTTAGGGTCACAGGCCAGCAACTGGAACAGTTCTTCGACCAGAGCAAGGAGACGATGAAACTGCGTGCCATCATTGCCGAACATATACTTTTCCAGTTCCGTTCTCGTTACCTCGATCTCCACTGCACTACGCCCCGCGAGCGCTACGATATGTTGATGCAACGTTGTCCTGGCATCGTGGAACACCTCGACTTACAGGATATCGCCTCGTTCCTCAACGTCCATCCCAACACCATCAGCAAGATACGCCGCGACATCACGTTCGACGGCATATAATAGTCAAAAACAGCAAAAACTCTCAACCTAAGTTGAGAGTTTCACCCTCGGCACCCGATTTTCGGGTTTGCCGAGGATCTTTTTTTGTGTCATTTCTTATTTTTGCGGTAGAAGTTCCACCAATTAAGAAGAAAAAATGAAAATAATCAGAGTTGGAACGGGATATTTTTTGATTTTTGTCGTATAACAAGTGAAAAAGAAGAAATGATCATCAATAGTGAAGACTGATAAACAGATAGTAGATGCAGTGACGAGCAATCAACGCAAGGGACAAGATTTGATGGTCTGTCGCTACGGGCAGGAGGTCTTTGGCATGGTTGTGCGACTTGTGAGCGACGTGATGGATGCTGAGGAGCTGACGCAAGATACGTTTCTCCGTGCATTCCGCTGCATAGACAGCTACGACCCTCAGCGGGCATCACTCGGCACATGGCTTTGTCGCATTGCCTACCGCATGACACTCGATTTCATAAAACGACGCCGTCCTATGCTCGTCTCGATAGAGGATTCCGAGGTGTGGCAGACGGATATCAGTGACGAGCAGTTGGAGGCGGAGCTGTCAACAGGCAATGAGGAACGTATCTGCCGACTGGAAAAGTTGATTGACCAATTGCCACATGACGAACGTCTACTGCTCGTACTCCACTACTTCGAGGGGCGTCCGCTAGACGAATGCTCGTTTATCATGGATGCAAGTCCTCACGCACTGGCCAACCGCCTCTACAGAATACGCAAGAAACTTTACAAGCAACTTCAGAAAATATGACAACAAATAAAGACACCGATTTGCGCGAAGCTCTGCGACGCCGATATACTGACACGCCAACACTGCCTGCGGATTTCTCCGACCGACTGATGGAACGGATGGATACGAAGCCCACAGTCAGCCATTTGAGACATTGGTGGTGCAGACTGTCCGCAGCCGCTGCTTGTCTGTTGGTTGCGGTTGGTTTATGGGTGTACTACGAGTTCAACAAGGCTCCACAGCCAGTTGTCCAATTGAGTGGTCCTTATGACAAAGCAGAGCATGCTCAATTAAGCAAACAGATGCATCCGAAAAAACTATCAAGTACACCTAATCGTACAATTGAGTGCACCCAATCAAACAACTGTGTGCACTCAACCGAGCAACCGACAGCATCCAACCGGGGGACAAAACGCATCCAACCGACTAGTCGGGCGCACTCGACAGAGATTCCCGACACGCTCGGCAGCAGCATCTGGCATTCGGAGAGGAACGTGGCGCTTGCCATACAGATGCTGAACGAATGCGAGACAACCATCTTGCGCGAGGAACAGGAGATGCGCAACCACATCATCCAAGCCACCTTCAACGCCACGCCGCAACCTGCCAATGCAGTACTCGTGACCAACGAGGCGGGCGACTATGAAGTGATTGAGACCAAAACAATCATTGAAATATAAAAAAATTAGAAGCAATGAAAACAAAGAGTATCATCATCGCAGCCATCGCCATGATGGCTATCGTGCCAACCGCCTCGGCACAAGAGCAAATCAAGAAGGCGTTTCAGGAAGTGACCGAAGAATTAGCGGGCGTCACCAAGGTAGGAGAGCATAATACAGCGAAAGTGGACGCGAACGGTATCGCCATCAAGAGCAAAGTTATCACTATCAAGGTGGAGAGACAGTATCAGCATTCCGTGTCCGAAACACTGAAGGATGCTTTCAGAAACGAGGCCAACAAGACCTCGATGTACGAGGAAGAGGCTGGCAACGAGAAACTCGAACTTGACTCAGCCCTCGTCCACGACCTCGGTCTGCGTCGCATGTGGAGCATCTGGAGGGATGAAGACGACGCTGTCCTCATCGGAAGCATGAAGAACAGCACCTACTTCATTGCCAACTTCAACGACAAGAAGCACAAAGGCTATCGTACCTGCTATGCCGCCGAGTGGAGCAACGCCGACGACCCCGAGGTCTATACGGCAAGGCTCGTCTATGTCTATGGCAGCCAGCCCAAGACCATACATGGCATTGCATCAGTCGATTATCCTCTGAACATTAAAATTAAAGGAATTGCAACGGCCAATCCTCTGAACATTATGGGTACAGCGTCGCGGCCCGACGTTTTGGACGAAGACATCTTCAAGCACCAGTTGGAGGATTCATTCAGACATCAAAAGGAAGACATCCCCTTCAACGGCAATACAGAAACATGGATGTCCTTAGCAATGCAACGCGGAGTGAGCCAACTGAGCAACACCGACTGGCACCGCTTCTTCGGACTGCTGACGGAGAAGATGATGGATTCCAGATACAAGGAATCGAAGGAAGATTTGGTGGTGGCAGCAGGCATCATCCTCGACCTCTGCAAGAATGCCCCTCTGGACGACGAAGAGCGGAGAGTTGCTGCCAACCGCCTGCTTCAAGTGTCTGAATGCTTCGATGGTGACAAAAGCCAATATATCTTCGACATGCTTGAGCTGGCGAGGAAGAAAGTGGGCAAGGAGTGACAGCAAACAAATTGCAAAGACAGATTTTTCTCATAATAGATTCATAACATTTGATATATTTTTTTATAAAAGATGGAGACTTCATCATTGGGCATGCAGGACTGTGAAGTTCTGCATTGCCGCAAAGTAACTTAGCAGGCGAATTCATCAAAAAACAAAGAATCATGAACAAGAAAACTATCATCACCGCACTGCTCGCCCTCATCGCATTGACGGGGCAAGCAAAAAAGACTATCGTTTGGGAAAATCCATCAGTAGTGTACACTAACTTTCCTTACTTTGTCGTTCAGAAAGTGGAAATGACGAAAGAACGGACAGTCCTATACGCAAGGGTTACTCTTATGCCTGGACTTGAATTCCGAATCCAAGATAGTAGTTATCTGCAAGCAGACGGCAAGCAGTATGCTATCACTGGCAGCGACAGCATTGCATTGGGCAAATGGATTACTCTGGATGATAGTGGTAAAAAAGACTTTGTTCTTTATTTTAAGCCACTACCTTTGAACACCAAGGAGTTTGATTTCTTAGAAGGTCTAAAACGGAATGATCATCAGATATTTGGTCTCCACGACAAGAATTACGTAATGCCTACAGCTCCTGTGCCTGCAGAATATTTGGCTGACTATGCGGAGGATGACCAGTTAGCTGAATTGAAATACGACGCCACACCAGCCACCATTCATTTCAAGGCATTAAACTATCGCAAGGGAATGAATACGGAAATAAGAGTAAAATATGTTGATTTGAATAATCCAAAAGATCCTATGTTGGAAAATTATATAAGGCTCAATGACGAGGGCGAGGCAAGCATCAATCTTCCGATTTGCGTACCACAATTAATCCTTGCTGAAATCTATTGGTCATCCATGACTATCGTCTATCTCGCACCCGGCAAGGAAGTGACATTGCTTATCGATATGTCGCGTGATGGTGATTTTCCTAACACCAAATTCGTAGGCTATAAGGGGTATTTTGCCAAGACCGACAAAGCCTGGTATCAGCAGATGGTTGAGGATAAGGTTGGCTATGGTCATGGTATGAAAGAACTATGGGATAAGCAATTAGTGTTTGACCATAATTTTGTTTCTGACTGTAAAGACTTAGCACTGTCTGATGCTAAAGGATTCAAAGCCGACTTGGCTCGTTATTGTTATTACCTACCACAAGTGCTTGATGCTAAGAAGGTGGAGAAACCACTCATCGAGGACAAGAATTTGTCAGACCTCTACGATACTGTTGTAGCCGAATATCAGAAAACCGTTGCAGCCAACAAGCAAGAAATTCCCTCCAACGCCCACTATCTCGACATGACGGAAGTGGCACCAGAGAATACGCTGCAAACCATTCTCGACAAGCATAAGGATAAGACGATTTTGGTAGACCTTTGGGCAACATGGTGCGTCCCATGTATGCAAGGGCATGAGAAGATGAAGCCCATGAAGGAAGAACTCAAAGACCAAGATATCGTGTACATTTATATTGCTGCGCCATCATCAAACTTTGAGAAATGGAAGGAATACATTGCCAATATACCAGGCGAACACTACTTCTTGACAGAAGAGCAGTATCTTTATATCTCAGAACAATATGAATGTACAAGCATCCCCTTCTATGCAATCTACAACAGCAAGGGTGAACAGACCTACAAACAGCAAGGCTTTTCTGGTGTTGAAGCAATCAGGGAAGCATTGGAAAAAGCACTTGACAACAAATAAACATAAGGTTACTGAAATGAAACATCTGACACCACATCGCCAAAACGAAACATCCCTCTCGCTGGTGAGGGGAGAGGGTCGTAGGACGAACTCTTAAAGTGCGCCTGTAATATTTTTACAAAAACACGATAAGAATGGTAAACAAACGTTAATGGAAAAGGCGTAAGATATTAGTAAGAATGCAAGAAATATCAAACAAGGTTCCGATTGATGCCAAATCGCGAGACAATCTTATTAACTTTGTCGAACAAAGTTAATAAGATTGTTCAACAAAGTTAATAACTTTGTTCCCCCATTTGATACCTCTTGAAAATCAAGAAGTTACAAATGACAAAATCAGAGCATATTTTTGGCTGTCCGACTAGCATCAAGACGAGACGATATTTACATTTTTTAAGAATCAAAGAACAGGGTACTAAGAATCCCTTGTGCCAAGTTGGAGTTGGAAATATCCAGGTTACAATAAGAACCGGATACCACACATGAATAGAGTATATAAATTGTTAAATAACAAAAGAAATTATTGAAACAAGTCCCCAATATGGGAGCCTTTTTGTAATTTTGCCGTATGAAACAGAGATATGCAGTCATTGTGCTATTTGCACTGATTATGGCCTCAAGCCTAACGAGTCTTGGCAGTTATAGTTCAACAAGTCGGTTGGTAAACGAAGACATGGACAGGGCACTCGCACTGACATTGGAGGAACAACAAAGTGATGTCATCAGCCAGGACACCATCCGCACGTTCAATAACCACTTGCAGATTGCCGAACTGCGAGGTAAGGCTACTTTGGCAGTTGATACCCGTGGACAGAAGTTCAAGGCGTATGCCCATTGCTCTGAGGCGACCATCTTTAGTCTTTCAGACCAAAGGCCTGCTATCGTCCTATGGTTTATTACTGCCTTTTGGGCAATGTTTTTATGGTATCGTCATCTAACGAAGGACAAAGACCCTATGCTCGCGCTTTCCTCAGCAGGAAATAGCATTGGCGGACTTACTCTTTCTGAAACCGAAGGTCAGTTTTATGCTGCCGATGGCAGTAGGGTACAACTCACTCCGATGCAGCACCAACTAATGGAGATGTTCTTCCAATCTCCTTCTCATTCACTGACCAAGACGGATATATGCGATGCGCTATGGCCTAAGAAACCTGATGCCAGCGAGACACTCTATACTCTTATTCGACGACTGAGAGTAGTCATAGGACAACACTCTGACCTTATAATCGAATCAGATCGAGGCAAGGCTTATCGACTGAAAATAAAATAATTGAACCTCTGACAATGTAATGTCAGGTAAATGTCAGATAGTTTTTTCGACTTAACAGTAATCTCTTCATACCTTTGCGACAAAAAACAAGATATGAAGAGATTATTGTTTTGCTTGTTGGCTGCCTGTGCTTTGACTTCAGCAGCCCAAGACACAGAAAAAAACATCACACTCGATGAGGTGACGGTAAAAGGAGCACGTACTATACAAAAGGTGGATGGCCAATGGATCTATCCTACGAAACAGCAGATAGAGAGTTCTGCCAATGGTTACTCACTATTGGCAAAACTCACTCTGCCTCACATCCGCGTGGACGAGGCGATGAACAGCATTACAGCATTGACGAATCTCGGAACAGTGCAGGTGCGCATCAACGATGTCATTGCCTCACGTGAGGACTTGCAGACACTCGACATGCAGGGTGTTGACCACATTGAGTTTATTGACAATCCCGGTGTGCGATATGGTGAGGGCATCGCGTACGTTATTGATATTAAGGTGAAGAAACCCGTGAGCGGTTATGTCGTTGGCACCCAACTGACCAATACGCTCACCACCGTGAATGGCAATGAATCACTCTATGGCAAGTTCAATCACGGTCGTAGTGAGTTTGCACTCAGCTATGACCTCGACTATCACAATTTCAAAGGTGCAGAATACGATGAGCGGGCCGCCTATGAACTGGAATCAGGCAACATCGCTTCCATTCATCGCTATAGTCTGAACAAACAGAGTAAGAATATTAATCACAATGCTCAGTTAACTTATAGTCTGAGCGATTCAAATTATGTTTTTCAAGCCAAATTCTTAGGAAGTAGCGATATACAACCTCATCGCGGAAACGCAAAAATGGTAATCAATGATGTACCTTATGACGAGTTTTCATCATCCCGTAGCAGTTCACCCTCGCTTGATCTCTACTATCATCAGGACTTCCGCCGCCACCAGTCGTTGACAGCAAATGTTGTGGGGACGTATATCAAGACAACTGGAGATACGGAGAATAACGAAGGTGCTGCCTATCATTATAGTACGGATGGAAGGACATATAGCCTTTGGAGCGAGGCGATTTATGAAAACCGACTGAAGCCCTTTACCTTTTCCGCAGGTGTGCAGTACGGACAACGATACAGTCATAACATTTACCAGGGCGATGTCGATGCAACAAATGATATGCATACCTCCAGCCTTTATCTCTTCTCACAACTGAAAGGTCATCTAGGCAAACTTTTGTTTATGGGAGGTTTTGGTGCCAGCAGACGTTACTATCGTCAAGGCGATGCAACACAAGACCTTTGGTTCTTCCGTCCTAAGTTCACCGTCGGCTATCCCTTGACAAACAGGCTGAAGGTGAAATATGACTTCGAAATCTCGCAGCACACATCTCAGATAGCACTCGTCAGCAATGTCAGTATCAAGCAGAATGCGATGGAGACCATCCTTGGCAATCCGGATATTCACCCAAACCGCGTCGTCTCCCATCGACTGAAACTATCGTATTCCACACCTCGCTTCACCTCTGAACTACAAGGCTATTACCGTCTGAATCCCCATTGCAACATGGAGAAGTACATCCGTCAAGACGGTCATTTCTATCAGACGCAGACAAACGCGGACAATGAGTGCAACTTCTTCTACATAGATACTTACAATCAGTGGGACATCATTCCTGAGAAACTGACGGCAACCGTATATGGCGGCATCTACCGTTTCTTCAATTATGGTGAAGATTACACGCATACCTATACCTCGTTCAACGGTGGCTGTTCATTGCAAGCCTATTTGGGTCGCTGGACACTTGGAGCCTACGCCGATAACGGGTGGAACTTCATGGAGGGTGAACATCGTGGGCATCAGGCACCAGCATGGTACATCACTTGTAACTATCAGATGAACGATGCCTTCTCCATTTCCCTCTATGCACAACATCCCTTCAGCCAACATCCTTTGACAAACAAGACTGAGGTCTTAAGCCGATATGTTCAGAAAGAAGTCTCGCAGCACTATCGCGACTATGGTAACATGCTAACTCTCATACTTTCATATCGACTTGACCACGGGCGCAAGTATCGTGACATCCAACGCTCTATGAACCACAGCGATAAAGAAACGGGAATCCTATCTAAATAATCCGAATCGTATGAGAATGGCTGAGTTCTTATTGACCTTTATGTGTGTAAAGGTCTAATTGTCTAATGTTCATCCTTTTATATTTTTTGAATTTAAAAAGCAAAAAAACGGGAATAATGATTCTTAAATGAAAAATTATTTGTACCTTTGCACCCCGAAGTATGCCTATAAAAAGGTATGCTGCAACGTAAATGAGTGGTTTAGAGTCTCTTAGGATTGATTTGAAGGGTCTGCATGAAGGCGTTAATGTCTTCGAGAGTGACCTTGATGATGAGTTTTTCGAGGCTCTTGACAGTCAGGAAGTGCACGGAGGCCAGTTGCATGTGTCGCTGTCTATACGCAAGACCAGCGGTTTTTATGACCTCACGTCACATATCTCTGGCATCGTTAGCGTTGCATGCGACCTATGCTTGGACGATATGGAGCAGGCTGTTGAGTCTGATAACCGTCTCGTCGTGAAGTTAGGAAGCGAAGACTCCATAGAAGATGATGTCGTGACAGTTGACGAGAACGAAGGAATACTCGACATGTCATGGCTCGTCTATGAATTTATCATGTTGTCAATACCCATCAAGCATGTGCATGCACCTGGTAAGTGTAACCCTGCTATGACAGAGATGCTGGATCGTCTGTCGTCTGACCGAAGCAGTGATGAAGGTTCCAGTGGCGCGATAGACTCACGTTGGAGTGAACTTTTAAAATTAAAAGATTAAACAAATTAAAATATTAAAGTATTATGGCACATCCTAAGAGAAGACAATCGAACACACGTACTGCAAAGCGTCGTACACATGACAAGGCAGTCGTTCCTACACTGGCAAAATGCCCTAACTGCGGCTCTTTCCACATCTATCACACTGTATGCCCAAGCTGTGGCTACTATCGTGGTAAGATTGCCATTGTAATGGACGAAGTTGCTGAATAAAGATGGGAAAGATAAACGCAGTAATCACAGGTGTTGGTGGCTACGTTCCCGACTATGTGCTCAACAATGACGAGCTGTCGAGAATGGTTGATACCAATGACGAGTGGATTATGTCGCGTGTCGGCATCAAGGAGCGTCGTATCCTCAACGAGGAGGGTCTGGGCACCAGTTATATGGCTCGCAAGGCTGCGCGTCAGCTCATGCACAAGACAGGCGTTGACCCTGATACAATTGATGCCCTGATAGTTACCACCTCAACAGCCGACTACAAGTTTCCGTCCACGGCGTCGATAGTCCTTGGTAAGCTTGGTCTGAAGAACGCTTTCGCGTTTGACTTCTGGGCTGCCTGCTGTGGTTTCCTCTACACTCTCGATGTTGCGGCATCGATGATACAGAGTGGTCGTTTCAAGAGGATCATTGTTATAGGTGCCGACAAGATGTCATCGGTGGTCGATTACCAAGACCGTAGCACCTGCCCATTGTTTGGCGACGGTGCTGCCGCTGTGCTTCTTGAGGCAACAGAAGAGGAGAACATCGGTGTGATGGATTCCTATTTCCGCACTGATGGCAAGGGCTTGCCCTTCCTTCACCTGAAGGCTGGAGGTTCGGTATGTCCTCCCAACCACTTCACTGTTGACCATCGTCTGCACTATCTCTATCAGGAAGGTCGTACGGTGTTCCGCTATGCGGTGACCAGCATGAGTGACGACTGTGCCCTGATAGCAGAACGCAATGGTCTTGACAAGGACAATATCCGCTTTGTTGTACCACATCAGGCGAATATCCGTATCATTGAGGCTGTTGCAAAGCGTCTGGAACTGCCTATGGAGAAGGTGATGGTGAACATCGAGCACTTCGGAAATACCAGTGCTGCGACGATTCCATTGGCACTCTGGGAGTATGAGAGTCAGTTGAAGAAAGGCGACAACCTCATTCTCACTGCATTCGGAGCCGGTTTCGTCCACGGAGCATCTTACTACAAGTGGGCTTACGACGGTTCGACTGCAGCGGCACCATTGAAATAGTCATTAGGATTATAACCCCAAACGAAAGACGCATCCTATTAATAATTTAATAAGATGCGTTTTTTTAGATTAAAGACAATAAACAGACAATAACTATGCATAAGGCAGGATTCGTGAATATCGTCGGTAACCCCAATGTCGGGAAGTCGACACTGATGAACCAACTTGTGGGTGAACGTATCTCAATAGCCACATTCAAGGCACAGACAACGCGTCACCGCATCATGGGCATCGTCAATACCGATGACATGCAGATAGTGTTCAGTGACACTCCGGGTGTGCTGAAGCCAAACTATAAACTGCAGGAGTCGATGCTGGCATTCTCTGAGAGTGCCCTTGCCGATGCCGATGTGCTTCTCTATGTCACTGATGTAGTGGAGAACCCGGAGAAGAACATGGATTTTCTGGAGAAGGTTCAGAAGATGCAGATACCGATATTGCTGCTTATTAACAAGATTGATATGTTGTCTGAGCAGTCGGGTGGTGCAGACAAGAAAGGCAAGGCGGAGTCACCTGATGTCAAGTTGGGCAATATTGTGGCAAAGTGGCACGAACTGTTACCCAATGCGGAGATACTCCCTATTTCGGCAAAGAACAAGTTCGGAACGGAGATGCTGCTGAAGCGTATCAAGGAACTGCTGCCCGAGAGTCCTGCTTTCTTCGACAAGGACCAGTTGACTGACAAGCCGGCACGTTTCTTCGTGAGTGAGATAATCCGCGAGAAGATACTTCTCTATTACGACAAGGAGATTCCATATTCGGTGGAGGTGGCAGTGGAGAGTTTCAAGGAGACAGAGAAGAACATCCATATCAATGCAGTCATTTATGTTGAGCGTGACTCTCAGAAGGGAATAATCATAGGTCACCAAGGCTTTGCGCTGAAGAAAGTAAGCACCGAGGCACGCAAGTCGTTGGAGAAATTCTTTGGGAAGCCCATTTATCTGGAGACCTTTGTGAAGGTTGACAAGGACTGGCGTTCAAGTCAACGTGAACTCGACTCGTTTGGGTACAATCCCAATTAAGAGGTAATAGACATTTAATTAAGAACAGAAAAGAAATTAATCAGCATATGGGAAACTTAGTTGCAATAGTGGGACGCCCCAATGTCGGGAAGTCCACTCTTTTCAACAGACTGACAAAGACACGTCATGCCATCGTTAGCGAAGAGGCTGGCACCACACGCGACCGTCAATACGGCAAGTGCGAATGGTGCGGCAAGGAGTTCTCTGTGGTTGATACTGGCGGATGGGTTGTCAATAGTGATGACATCTTCGAGGAGGAGATTCGCAAGCAGGTAGTCGTTGCCACCGAGGAGGCCGACCTCCTGTTGTTCCTCGTTGATACACAGAATGGACTCACAGACTGGGATCAGGATGTGGCTAAAATACTGCGCCGCACCAAACTCCCTGTGATTCTTGTTGCCAACAAGGTTGACAATAGCGGTCAGCAGTTCGATGCTATGGAGTTCTATAAACTCGGTCTTGGCGACCCACAGTGCATCAGTGCTGCCTCAGGCAGTGGTACAGGTGACCTTCTCGACCTTATTCTCGAGAAACTGCCATCGGTAAAAGACGAGGACGACTATATTGACGACACGCCACGCTTTGCTGTCGTGGGACGTCCTAATGCTGGAAAGAGCAGTCTGATTAACGCCTTTATCGGTGAGGACCGTCACATCGTGACCGACATTGCAGGCACTACTCGCGACAGTATTTATACCAAATACGACAAGTTCGGCTTCGACTTTTACCTCGTTGACACGGCAGGTATACGTCGCAAGAACAAGGTTACAGAAGACCTTGAATTCTACAGCGTAATGCGCTCAATACGAGCCATTGAGAACAGTGACGTATGTATCTTGATGATTGATGCCACACGTGGTATCGAGGCTCAGGACATGAACATCTTCCAACTTATCCAGAGGAACAACAAGTCGCTCGTTGTAGTGGTCAATAAATGGGATCTCGTGGAAGACAAGAGCCAGAAGTCCATCAATACCTTTATCAATGCCATCCGCGAACGTATGGCACCATTCACCGACTTCCCAATCATTTTTGCCTCTGCTCTTACCAAGCAGCGCATCTTCAAGGTACTTGAGACCGCAAAGGACGTATATCTTAACCGCAAGGTGAAGATAGGTACCACGAAACTCAACGAGGTGATGCTGCCAATCATCGAGGCTACACCGCCGCCTTCAATCAAGGGTAAGTATATCAAGATTAAGTATTGTGCTCAGATTCCTGACACACAGATACCGAGTTTCGTGTTCTATGCCAATCTTCCTCAGTATGTCAAGGAGCCATACAAGCGTTTCCTTGAGAATAAGATTCGTGAGAACTGGACTCTTACAGGTTCACCGATAAACGTTTTCGTAAGACAGAAGTAACACCGTTTGAGACATGCGCAGACTGATATATGCCGTAATGCTTGTAGCGATGGTCGCCATCGTGGGATGCAGCAAGAAGGAAGTGAAGGACAATAAGGCTGCTGCCACCTTCGCTAAAGGCTATTATGAACGGCTTATAGAGGGCAATTACGAGGGTTATGTCGATGCTTTGAACTATCCCGACAGCATCCCGTCGGGTTATCGTAGTCAGTTAGTGCTCAATGCCAAGTTATTCGCCGAGAAGCAGAAAGGTCTTCATGGCGGATGGGTTGCCGTGGAAATTGCTGACTGTGATGTGGATGATGCCTCCTCAACGGCACAGGTTATACTAAATCTTTGCTATGCCGACAGTACTCGTGAGAAGGTTGTCGTACCTATGGTAGAGCGTGGCGGCCGTTGGTATATCAGGTAGTTATTCCTTGGCGTGCATTCCTCTCATCTCCTCTTCCTTGACCTTCTTGAACAGGTCGGATGCGAAGATGAAGTCGTTTAGTTTCTTGTTGTCAGAAGTCATTATCTCGTCTTTGTTGCCCGTCCATGCTGACGTGCCCTTATAGATGAAGATAATGTTCTCTCCGATGCCCATTACCGAGTTCATATCATGGGTGTTGATAATCGTCGTTGTGTTATATTCCTGCGTGATGCTGTGTAGCAGATCATCAATGACGAGACTCGTCTTTGGGTCGAGACCTGAGTTCGGCTCGTCGCAGAAGAGGTATTTAGGATTCAGAGCGATGGCTCTTGCTATTGCCACACGTTTCTGCATACCTCCAGACAGTTCGCCGGGGAATTTCTGCTGAGCATCGAGGAGGTTCACGCGGTCGAGACACTCCTGTGCGCGCTTTGTCCTGTCTCGTAATGTCATGTCAGAGAACATGTCGAGTGGGAACATCACGTTCTCTATCACAGGCATGGAGTCGAAGAGTGCCGCACTCTGGAAAATCATTCCCATCTCACGTCTCAGCATCACCTTCTCGCGCTTCGACATTGCGACGAAGTTACGTCCGTCATAAAGTATTTCGCCGGAAGTGGGGTCGAGTAGTCCCACGATGTTCTTCATCAGCACGGTCTTTCCCGAACCGCTCTGACCAATGATGAGATTGGTCTTGCCGTTCTCAAAGGTGGCATTGATGTCTTTAAGTACATCCTTGTCCTCGAAGGACTTATAAAGATTCTTTATCTCGATCATTTTAGTCCCCTAAGTTAGGTGGATGGGGGCCTGAACAAGCGGGAATCAGACCCAAATAACAGTTTGTTTTTAATATTGGAGCCTGCGCTTGTTCAGACTCCCAACCCCCTGACTCAGGGGGCTATGACAGTAACTGTGTCAGGAACACATCAGAGAAGAGGATAAGCACTGAACTGCTCACCACGGCGGTAGTCGATGCCTTACCAACCTCGACCGAACCACCTTCCACGGTGTAGCCACAGAATGCGGAGACACTGCTTATGATGAAGGCAAAGACCAGGCTCTTGATGATACTCATCCATATAAACCACGCATTGAAGTCATGCTGCAGTCCAAGCGTAAGGTCGTCAGGAGACAGTACATGCCCGACGTATGCAGTGGCATAGGCGCCTATTATTCCAAGTGCCGATGAGAATATTACGAGGAAGGGCATCATCGTTATCATACCAAGAATTTTGGGGAGTATAAGATAACTTGCTGAGTTGACGCCCATTATCTCAAGAGCGTCAATCTGCTGTGTCACCCTCATGGTGCCCAGTTCTGATGCGATGTTCGAGCCCACCTTGCCTGCCAGGATAAGACACATGATGCTCGATGAGAACTCAAGGAGCATTATCTCTCGCGTCGTGTAACCGCTTACCCATCGCGGCATCCACGGACTCTGTATGTTCAGTTTCATCTGTATGCAGATAACGGCACCAATGAAGAACGAGATGAGCAGCACGATGCCGATGGAGTCAACACCCAGTTGCGTCATGTCCTTGGTGTATTGCTTGAAGAACATCCTCATGCGCTCAGGCACCGAGAAAACGCGTCCCATGAGCATGAGGTACCGCCCGAATACAGTGAGATATTTCTTAATAAACATAACCTACATCAGTAAATCGACTGCAAAAGTAATTAAATTCAGTTGAAAAACGGCAACTATAATGTTATTTTTTCTTTTTCAGTTTCGTATTGACGGCAATTTTCACTACCTTTGCGCCCAAAGTCGCGAAGTTACTTCATCTCGGCATAAAAAGAATTAAAATTCTTTGTTCTGCTCTCGATTTTCCGTATCTTTGCCGACAGAATGAAAACAAGTGAAATGAACGAGACGACAATAAGGACAGGAAGCTATCGTGAGGGTAATGCCGTGCTAAGGTCGGAAGGACTGGTGAAACGCTATGGCAAACGCACCGTTGTGAACGATGTTTCCATCAACGTGAAACAAGGTGAGATTGTGGGTCTGCTGGGTCCTAATGGTGCCGGAAAGACCACGTCTTTCTATATGACCACTGGTCTTGTGGTACCCAATGACGGCCACATCTACATCGACGACCAGGAGATAACCGACTACCCGGTGTATAAGCGTGCCCGTGCCGGTGTGGGATACCTGCCTCAGGAGGCAAGTGTGTTCCGAAAACTGAGTGTTGAGGACAATATCATGGCCGTGCTCGAGATGACCAACACGACAAGGAAATACCAGCTCGAGAAACTTGAGAGTCTTATCAAGGAGTTCCGTTTGGAGAAAGTACGCAAGAATAGTGGTGACCGACTCTCGGGAGGTGAACGACGCAGAACGGAGATAGCGCGCTGTCTTGCCATAGACCCTAAGTTCATAATGCTCGACGAGCCGTTTGCCGGCGTTGACCCTATTGCCGTGGAAGACATACAACACATAGTGTGGCAGTTGAAATACCGTAACATCGGAATTCTTATCACAGACCACAACGTGCACGAGACACTCTCGATAACAGACCGTGCCTATCTGCTCTTCGAAGGTAGAATACTCTTCCAGGGCACCCCGGAGGAACTTGCAGAGAACCCCATCGTGAAGGAGAAGTATCTCGGACGAAATTTCGAGTTACGCAAGAAGGACTTCCAGCTTATCGACGAGGAGAAACGCAGGAAAGAGGAAGAGGAATTAGGTTAAAAAAACAAATTTTTCCACCTTATATATTATTATTACGAAAATTATGAGTAATTTTGCACCTCAATTCGTGGTGTTAGGAGTTAAGGTGTCGTCTTAACTCCATAACTTCTGGAGAGAGGACGCAAACTAGGATTATTAATAATAAAAATAGAATAGACTATACAGATGAAAGTAACATTTGAGAATCCAGACAAGGTAAACGGACTGATAACCTTGACAGTGGAAGAGGCTGATTTCAAAGAGAAAGTAGAAAAGCAACTGAAAGACTGTCGCAAGCGTGCAAACATCCCGGGCTTCCGTCCTGGACAGGTACCAATGGGTATGGTGCGCCGCCAGTATGGTGCTGCTGTGAAAGTGGATGTAATAAACAACGTGCTGGGCGAGGAGATTTACAAGTATATTCGCGGGAACAACATACAGATGCTTGGTGAGCCTATGCCATCAGAGAAGCAGACACAGGTGGATCTCGAGAAGGAAGCACCCTATACATTCGTATTCGACATTGCTGTTGCTCCGGAATTCGATATCGAGCTTTCTGGCAAAGATACCGTTGACTTTTATAACATCACCGTTGATGACAAGTTGATTGATCAGCAGATTGACATGTATGCTTCACGCTCAGGCCACTATGACAAGGTGGAGGAGTATCAGGCAAACGACATGCTGAAGGGTGACCTGCGCGAACTCGATGCCGACGGAAACACCAAGGAAGGTGGAATCACAGTTGAGGGAGCCATCATGATGCCTGAATATATCAAGGTGGACGAGCAGAAGGCCCTGTTCCAGGGTGCAAAGATGGGTGACGTAATCACCTTCAATCCAAAGAAGGCTTATCCCGAGGGCTATGCAGAACTGCAGGGACTGCTGAAGGTTTCACGCGAGGAGGCAGAGAACGTTACATCTGACTTCAGCTATCAGGTTACCGAAATCTCTCGCTATACCAAGGCAGAGGTTAACCAGGAACTCTTCGACCAGGTTTATGGCAAGGGCAACATCGCTGACGAGAAAGCATTCCGTGAGCGCATTGCACAAGACCTGAAGGCACAGTTCGTTAGCGACAGCGACTACCGTTTCATGTTAGACCTGCGCAAGTACTGCGAGGACAAGGTGGGCGACCTGACATTCCCAGAGGCTGCTCTTAAGCGCATCATGCTCAACAACAATAAGGACAAGGGTGCCGACTACGTTGAGAAGAACTTCGATGCAAGCATCAAGGAACTGAAGTGGCATCTCATCAAGGAGAAACTCGTGGCTGCCAACAACATCAAGATTGAGGATGCAGACGTTAAGGATGCGGCTAAGGAAGCAGCACGCGCACAGTTTGCACAGTATGGCATGAACAACGTGCCCGACGAGTATCTTGAGAACTATGCAGCAGACATGCTCAAGAAGAAGGAGTATGTTGACAACCTCGTTGACCGCAGCATCGACCGCAAACTTACCGAGGTTCTCAAGAAGGTGGTGAAACTGAAAGAGAAGGACATCACTCTCGACGAGTTCAACAAACTGTTTCAGGCATAATCACAATTTGACAATATAAGTTTCAAAGCCCAGGACAATAGTCTTGGGCTTTGTTTTTATACTTCTTACAGTTCCATTCATGTCATATTAGTAGCCGCCGAAACATAAAAAATATTATTTTTATTGTTTTTTTTTGTTATAAGTATTGCACTATCGAGTTTTTTTCTTAATTTTGTAATTACAAACCGTTTGAAAAAAGAAGAAACCCGCTTTTTCCAAATCCTAAAGAACATGTAAATATGAACGATTTTAGAAAATATGCTACCAAGCATCTTGGAATGAACGGACTGGTTCTTGATGATGTCATGAAACTCCAGTCACAGTATCTAAACCCATATATCCTGGAGGAGCGTCAACTGAATGTGACACAGATGGACGTGTTCTCACGTTTGATGATGGACCGCATCATCTTCCTCGGAACGCAGATTGACGACTATACCGCAAATACCTTGCAGGCTCAGTTGCTTTATCTCGACTCCACAGACCCGGGAAAGGACATCTCCATATATATCAACTCTCCCGGCGGAAGCGTGACTGCAGGACTGGGAATTTACGACACCATGCAGTTCATCTCAAGTGATGTGGCCACTATCTGCACAGGTATGGCTGCCTCTATGGCTGCCGTGCTCTTGGTAAGCGGTCAGGAAGGAAAGCGCTCGGCGCTCACTCACAGCCGCGTGATGATACACCAGCCGCTCGGAGGAGTGCAGGGTCAGGCATCGGATATCGAGATTGAGGCAAAGGAGATACTGAAATTTAAGAAGGAACTATATACCATTATTTCTGAGCATTCGCACACTCCATACGAGAAGGTGTATGCCGACAGCGACCGTAACTACTGGATGACGGCAGAGGAGGCGAAGGCTTACGGAATGATTGATGAAGTGCTGAAGAAGAAGAAATGAAAAAAGTTTGCAGTTTCTGCGGGCGAAACGACCGTGAAGTGAAGTTGCTCATTTCAGGCCTTACGGGATACATTTGTGACAATTGTGTCCAGCAGGCTCATGACATCATGCTCAGTTCAGGCATACTGAACCAGCCTAAGAGTGGCTCTGGCGGTAAGTTCCAGCTTAAGAATGTGCCTAAGCCCAAGGAGATAAAAGACTATCTCGACCAGTACGTCATCGGTCAGGACGAGGCGAAGCGCTTTCTTGCGGTGTCGGTGTACAACCATTACAAGCGCCTTCATCAGCCCGAGGACAAGAGTGGGGTGGAGATAGAGAAGAGCAACATCATCATGGTGGGAAGCACAGGAACGGGAAAAACCCTGCTGGCGCGCACCATCGCGAAGCTGCTCGACGTGCCTTTCACTATCGTTGACGCCACGGTGTTTACCGAGGCGGGATATGTGGGTGAGGACGTGGAGAGCATTCTCAGCCGTCTCCTTCAGGTTGCCGACTACGACCAGGCTGCTGCCGAGCGTGGAATAGTGTTCATCGACGAGATAGACAAGATAGCCCGAAAGAGCGACAACCCTTCAATCACGCGTGATGTGAGCGGCGAGGGAGTGCAGCAGAGCATGCTAAAACTGCTCGAGGGCTCGATAGTGAACGTGCCTCCAAAGGGTGGACGCAAGCATCCTGACCAGGACTACATACATCTGGACACACGCAACATACTCTTCATCTGTGGTGGAGCGTTCGACGGAATAGAGCGTAAGATAGCGCAAAGGCTTAACACCCATGTGGTGGGCTACAACTCGGTGCAGAATGTGAGGCGCATAGACAAGAACGACATGATGCAGTATATCCTGCCTCAAGACCTCAAATCGTTCGGTCTGATACCCGAGTTGATAGGTCGTCTGCCTGTGCTTACCTACCTTAATCCGCTCGACCGTGAGGCACTGCGCAAGATACTTGTGGAACCGAAGAACTCTATTGTGAAGCAGTATGAGAAACTGTTCAAGATGGACGGTATAAAACTGACCTTCCCAGAGGAGACACTCGATTATCTCGTAGATCAGGCAATGGAGTACAAACTCGGTGCCCGCGGACTGCGTTCCATCGTGGAGAGCGTCATGATGGATGCTATGTTCGACGTTCCTTCACAGAAAGTGAAGAGTTTCGTCGTTACTCTCGACTATGCCAAGGCTCAGCTTGGCAAGGCTCATCTGCAAAAGCTTGAGAGTTGAAAAAGGCGAAAAGCCTAAATCAATCATACTATGAACGAAGTGAACCTTATTGAACCGCTGAAGAAATATTTCGGCTTTGACACTTTCAAAGGTGATCAGGAATCGATAATCCGCAACCTTCTCGCCAGCAACGACTCGTTCGTGCTGATGCCGACAGGTGGCGGAAAGTCGCTGTGCTACCAGTTGCCTTCGCTGATAATGGATGGCACTGCGATAGTGATATCGCCCCTGATAGCGCTGATGAAGAACCAGGTTGACGTTATAAACGGCTTGAGCGAGGAGGAGGGAATGGCTCATTACATCAACTCTTCGCTTAACAAGTCGGCTATCGACCTCGTGAAAAACGACATCAAGGAAGGCAGGACAAAGCTCCTCTATGTCGCTCCCGAGTCGTTGACAAAGGACGAGTATATTGATTTCCTCCGCTCGGTTAAGATTTCGTTCTATGCTATTGATGAGGCACATTGTATCTCTGAGTGGGGACACGACTTCCGACCAGAGTATCGCAACATACGTCCTATAATAAATAAGATAGGCAGGGCGCCGATAATAGCACTTACCGCAACTGCAACCGACAAGGTGCGCAGCGACATAAAGAAGAGTCTCGGCATAGTGGATGCTGTGGAGTTCAAGAGTTCCTTCAACCGTCCGAACCTGTATTACGAGGTAAGGCAGAAGACGAGTGAGGAGGCAACGAACATGCAGATAGTGAAGTTCGTGAAACAGCACGCCGGAAAGAGTGGTATCATCTATTGTCTCTCTCGCAAGATGGTTGAGGAACTGGCTGCCATACTGTGTGCCAACGAAATAAAGGCAGCGCCGTATCATGCCGGTCTCGACAGCGCAACGCGCTCGCAGACGCAGGACGACTTCCTGATGGAACGCATCGATGTCATAGTCGCCACCATAGCATTCGGAATGGGAATCGACAAGCCCGACGTGCGTTTCGTGATACATTACGACATCCCGAAGAGTCTTGAGGGTTACTATCAGGAAACGGGACGTGCCGGACGCGACGGCGGAGAGGGTCTCTGCATAGCCTTCTATAGCAATAAGGACTTGAAGAAACTGGAGAAGTTCATGGAGAACAAGACTTCTGCCGAGCAGGAGATAGGAAGGCAACTGCTGCAGGAGACTGCCGCATATGCTGAGTCTTCGGTATGTCGCAGAAGGATGTTGCTCCACTACTTCGGCGAGGAGTACCACAAGGAGAACTGCGGAAACTGTGACAACTGCCTGCATCCGAAGACTAAGATTGAGGCTCAGAATGCCCTGCAGATAGTTCTCTCGGCCGTTTCTGCCGTGAAGGAGAACTTCAAGCAAGACTATATCATTGACTTCGTGAAAGGAAGAGGCACCGACGATATCGTCTCTCACAAGCATAACGAACTGGAATGCTTCGGCGCTGGAGAAGATGAGGATCCTAAACTTTGGAACCCCGTCATTCGTCAGGCGCTCATAGCAGGATTCCTGAAGAAAGACGTAGAGAACTATGGACTGCTGAAACTTACTTCCGCAGGCAAGAAGTTCATCAAGAAGCCGTACTCTTTCCAGATAGTTATGGACAACGAGTTCAGCGACACAGAGGAAGAAACGACGGGTGAGGGACACGGAGGCGCTCTCGACCCGGTGCTCTATCGTATGCTTGCTGACTTGCGCAGGGATGTGGCTAAGAAAGTAAACCTGCCGCCGTATGTGGTGTTCATGGACGTGTCGTTAGAGCAGATGGCAACGGTCTATCCTATTACCATAGACGAACTGCAGAACATCCAGGGCGTGGGTGCCGGTAAGGCACGCAAGTTCGGGAAGCCTTTCCTTGAACTGATAAAGCGCCACTGTGAGGAGAACGAGATAGAACGTCCTGAGGACTTGCGCATACGTACCGTTGCAAAGAAGTCGATGCTGAAGGTGAAGATAATACAAAGCATAGACCGGCAGATGGCTCTCGACGATATCGCCAACGCACAGGGAATAGACTTCGACGAACTGCTTGACGAGGTGGATGCCATCGTTTACAGCGGCACGAAACTCAATATCGACTATTTCCTTGAGGAAGTGATGGACGAGGACCATATCGACGACATCTACGATTACTTCATGGAGAGCGAGACCGACGACCTGAAGGTAGCGATGAAAGAACTCGGTGACGAATACGAAGAAGACGAGGTGCGTCTCGTGCGCATAAAATTCCTATCGGAAAAAGCAAACTGATTTGTATTTAAGAAGCACAATATTATTTCTAATATCTTTTCTTCCCGTTGCCTTGGAGGCTGCGGAGCGTGATACCTTGCGCCGTTTCGGTGCCGAGGTCTATGCTGTGCCGGCCACGGTCTTGTCAATAGACGAGTACCAGAAGAAGTTCATGGTGAAGAACCCCACAGCCTCCTTTTGTGCTGCCATTACCTATAGTGCATTGCCGAAGGACAGCGATGACTATGCTGCCGACTATGGTTATCCCACTTTCTCGTTCGGACTGCGTTACAGCGACCACCATCGTGTGAGGATGCATCGTGAGAAAGACAGTGAGTGGGGGAGTTATGTGCCTGTTGATTATGAGTCACGATTAGGTGATATCATCACAGCCTATGCATCGTTCAACCGACCATTGCTGCGTACCCGCCGATGGGAGATAGACTATATGCTGAGCATGGGCGTGGGCTATTCGCACAAGAAATACAACAACCGCGACGACATCGACAATCTGCTGATAGGTTCACGGTGGCTGGTTTATTTCGGAGCGGGAGCGCATGTGACGTATCATTTTGCAAGAGAGTGGGGCATACGTGCCGGTATTGACTACTATCACCACAGCAACGGAGGAATGAACATGCCTAACAAGGGAGTCAATGTACTCGGTCCTTCTATTGGAATAGTGTATCAGCCATATTATGAGGAGGTGGTGAGTCACAGATATGATTTCCGTCCAGGGGCGTTTCAGCGATACTGGTACCTGAACTTCTCTGCCGCTGCAGGCATAAAGGCACTTAACGAGGAGTTCCAACTGACACAGTTCTACTCGTCGACGGAGTCACCCGATTATTGTAAGAACGATTTCAGGAAATATGTCACATGGTCGGCACAGGCAGACCTTATGTATCGTTATGCCCGCCGTTGGGCATCGGGTGTCGGCTTTGATGTTTTCTACGGACGATATACCGATGACGTGAAGGAGATGGAGAAGAACTGGAAACAGGCAGACAGGTATAGCCGTTGGTCGTTAGGCATTGCCGCGAAGCATGAGGTATTCTACCACCAGTGGTCCATTGCCATGAGCATCGGGTGGTATCTCTTCCGTCATCAGGGCTTTAAGCCAGAGGCATTGGAACAGCCATACTATGAGCGTG
Source organism: Prevotella sp. (assembly GCA_017554105.1). Lineage (GTDB taxonomy): Bacteria > Bacteroidota > Bacteroidia > Bacteroidales > Bacteroidaceae > Prevotella. The sequence continues at coordinate 25,279 of JAFZIY010000018.1, forward strand.
TAGGTCTTTACTACACCTTCTCACACTTAGGCAACCTTCGCGTTGGCTTCAATGTGAAGGCACATCGCACCCGTGCCGACTACACCGAGATGTGCCTATCAATACCGATTGTACTATAAAGGTATTGAATCAACCTGCAACTGTCATAACAAAAGAAGGTGTTGCAACGTGATGCAACACCTTCTTCCTTTTCTTGAATAATATTTCTTTAGTTCCTGAATATCAGACCTTCACCATAACTATCAATTGCGATAGGCTTGTTCCTGTCCACTTCTCCTGCAAGGAGTTTCTTAGACAAGTCGTTGAGCACGTGACGTTGGATGGCACGTTTCACTGGACGTGCACCGAACTCTGGATCGAATCCCACTTCTGCGAGGAAGTTTATTGCCTCTGAAGTGACTTCAAGTCTTACGTCCTGCTCGGCAAGCATCTTTCTAACTGCATTTATCTGCAGGTTCACAACGTCGGCGATTTCCTTTTTTGTCAACGGCAGGAACATTATTGTCTCGTCGATACGGTTGAGGAACTCAGGACGTATTGTCTTCTTGAGCATGTCCATAACGGTGTGCTTGGTGTTCTCTATCACCTCGTCACGGTTGTCGTCGTTCATCTTCTCGAATTCGCTTTGTATGTATTGTGAGCCAAGGTTAGACGTCATTATTATGATAGTGTTCTTGAAGTTCACTACACGCCCCTTGTTGTCGGTCAGACGTCCGTCGTCGAGCACCTGCAGTAAGATATTGAACACATCGGGATGGGCCTTCTCAATCTCATCGAAGAGCACTACGGAGTATGGTTTGCGGCGTACAGCCTCGGTCAGCTGTCCTCCCTCATCATAGCCCACGTATCCCGGAGGAGCACCGATAAGTCGGCTCACGCTGAACTTCTCCTGATACTCGGACATGTCTATTCGAGTCATCATCTGCTCGTCGTTGAACAGATACTCCGCAAGAGCCTTGGCCAGTTCGGTTTTTCCCACGCCAGTCGTTCCCATGAAGATGAACGACGCGATAGGACGTTTCGGGTCCTGAAGTCCTGCACGGCTTCGTCTTACGGCATCACTTACGGCAGTTATTGCCTCATCTTGTCCGATAACACGGCGGTGTAGTTCTTCCTCGAGGTTCAGCAGTTTCTCACGTTCGCTCTGCAGCATTCGTGTCACGGGAATTCCCGTCCATCGACTCACTACCTCGGCAATATCGTCGGCAGTTACTTCCTCGCGCACCATACGGTTGCCTTCTCCCTGAGCCAGTTGCTCGGTAAGGCTGTTGATGTCGTCCTCGAGAGCCTTGAGTTTGCTATACCTTATCTCTGCCACTCTTGCGTAGTCGCCTTCACGCTCTGCGCGTTCAGCCTCGAACTTCATCTGCTCTATCTGCTGCTTGTCCTGCTGAATCTTGTTTACCAGGCCTTTCTCGCTTTCCCACTTGGCACGGAACTGGTTCTCGCGCTCACGCAGTTCGGCAATCTCCTTGTCGAGTTGTGTCAGTTTTGCCTCGTCGTTCTCGCGCTTTATTGCCTCGCGTTCAATCTCCAGTTGCTTCAGTTGTCGCACGATGTCGTCAAGTTCCTCGGGAACAGAGTCACGCTCCATGCGCAGTTTGGCAGCAGCCTCGTCCATCAGGTCTATTGCCTTGTCAGGCAGGAACCTGTCGCTGATGTATCGCTCGGAAAGTTTCACCGCTGCTATGCAGGCATCATCCTGGATACGCACCTTGTGGTGGTTCTCGTAGCGTTCCTTCAGTCCACGCAGGATACTGATTGCCGACATCTCGTCAGGTTCATCTACCATAACCGTCTGGAAACGGCGTTCCAAAGCCTTGTCTTTCTCGAAGTACTTCTGGTATTCGTTCAGGGTGGTGGCACCAATCGAGCGCAGTTCTCCTCGGGCAAGTGCCGGTTTCAGTATGTTGGCAGCATCCATAGCGCCTTGTCCGCCTCCGGCACCCACGAGAGTGTGTATCTCGTCGATGAATAGTATTATGCGTCCCTCGCTCTTGGTCACCTCGTTGATGACGCTTTTAAGGCGTTCCTCGAACTCTCCCTTGTACTTAGCGCCTGCAAGCAGGGCACCCATATCAAGGCTGTAGAGTTGTTTGTCCTTCAGATTCTCAGGCACATCACCACGTACGATACGTTCTGCCAGTCCTTCCACGATAGCGGTCTTACCCGTTCCTGGTTCACCGATGAGCACAGGATTGTTCTTTGTCCTTCGTGACAGTATCTGCAGTACACGGCGAATCTCATCGTCACGTCCGATTACAGGGTCGAGTTTTCCTGTCCGTGCGTCCTCGACAAGATTCTTGGCGTACTTGGATAGACTCTGATAGTTGTCGTCAGCCGACTGGCTTTTCACGTTCTGTCCCTGTCGCAGTTCCTGTATCGCCTTACGGGTGTCGGCATCATTCATTCCAGCATCCTTCAGAATGCGGCTGGCCGTGCTGTTGACATTAAGCAAGGCAAGGATAAGGGGCTCCACGCTTACAAACTCGTCGCCCAACTTCTTTGAAATCTCCTCTGCCTTTACCAATACTTGGTTGGCATCGTTGCTCAGATAGGGTTGTCCGCCCTGCACACGCGGCTGGTGTTGCAACTCGCTATCCACAAGTTGCTCTACATGCTGTCCGTTCACTCCCATCTTCTGGAAGAGGAACGTCGTGATGTCCTTTGCCTTTGTCAGCACTCCTTTCAGCAGGTGAGTCGGTTCAATGGTCTGCTGTCCAGAGCGCTGTGCAACGTTCATGGCTTCCTGAACCGTCTCTTGTGCTTTAATCGTAAAGTTGTCAAGTGTCATAGTTGTATCTCCTTTCTTTTTTTGTTTTTGTTTCTGCCACACAATGTTTCAAATGATGTGCCCTAATCCTTTTTCTGCCATTCTGTCACTTGTGAGTGAAAAGATGTCATGATAATAAAACAACACACCACTCATTCGGCAATCGTGCAACCGCCGAATGAGTGATGTGAAAGGAGAAGTAGACTACTGTTGAAGGTTATTTCTTCACGAGTCGTACAATCCAAACGAGCAATGATGCTCCGATGATTGCCGTGATTGTCTCTCCAATCCAGTTGCCTCCCAAGAGCCAAGAGTCGCTTGTGCTGATGTGGAATTGCTCGTAGATAAGTTTGAAGATTAATCCTCCGATTACACCGCCAATGAGACCGATGATAAGATCCCAGATGCAGCCAAATCCTTTACCGTTAATGAGTTTACCAGCAGCCCAACCTGCTACGATACCTCCGATAATTGCTCCAATCATTTCTTTAAAGTTTTTAGTTAAATATATGTGTTTATGGGTGTTAGTTCATCCCATTACGACTACAACTTCGTGCTTTCCTTCTGCGTTAGGAACGATGTTGCCGTCGATTTCTTTGCCATCAACGGTAATGCTCTTCACGCCCTTCTGCACTCCGTCAGGGTTCTTCACGGTGATGTTGTACTCACCTCCGCGGAAGCGACGGGTAACGTTGTACTCTTTTGCCGTTGCGGGAACACACGGGTCGATGAGCAATCCCTCATAGTGAGGCTTCACGCCGAGGATGAACTGCGTTATGGTGTACCAGTTCCATGCCGCCGTACCTGTCAGCCATGAGTTCTTTCCCTCGCCTGGCTTTGCCGCATCCTTGCCGGCCACCATCTGTGAATAAACGTATGGCTCCACCTTGTGCAGGGTCTGGTCCTTAATGAATGCTGGACAAATCTTGGTGTAGTGGTCCCACGCGTCATTGCCACGTGCTGCCACTGTCTCGCCGATAATCACCCAAGGGTTGTTATGGCAGAATATTCCGGCATTTTCCTTGTAGCCTGCAGGATAGCTTGATATCTCGCCCATCTCCACGTAATAGCGTGTGAAGGCAGGATTGTTGAGCACCATACCATGTTCGCAGTCGAGATATTTCTTGCATGAGTCGAGGGCTTTGTCAACCATACCGTCTTCCAGACCGATGCCAGCCATAGTGCAGAAGCCTTGGCTCTCGATGAATATCTTGCCTTCCTCGTTCTCCTTAGAGCCAATCTTGTTGCCGTAGAAGTCGTAGGCGCGCAGATACCACTCGCCGTCCCAGCCGTCTTTCTTTACTGCTGCAATCATCTCGTCGATGCATTTCTGTGCGCGTTCAGCCTCGTCGTTCTTGCCCAGTTGCTGGCACAGTTCTACATAATCCTTGCCGCATACCACGAAAAGACCTGCAATCATCAGCGACTCCGCCTTCGAGCCTACGCTGTTGTTCTCTGTTGTCTGGAAACTCTCGTTAGGATCCCATGAGAAGCAATTGAGGTTGAGGCAGTCGTTCCAGTCGGCACGTCCGATGAGCGGCAACTTATGAGGACCGAGGTTCTCCACAACGTGGTTGAACGAGATGCGCAGATGTTCGAAGAGACTCACCTCTGAGCCTGGCTGGTTGTCCCAAGGCACCATCTCGTCGAGAATAGTGAAGTCGCCTGTCTCCTTGATATATGCAACTGTTCCGAAGATGAGCCACATCGGGTCATCGTTGAATCCACCGCCGATATCGTTGTTGCCGCGTTTCGTCAGAGGCTGGTACTGATGGTAGCAACCGCCGTCGGGGAACTGTGTCGAGGCGATGTCGATGATGCGCTGGCGTGCTCGTGATGGAATCTGGTGTACGAATCCCACGAGGTCTTGGTTGGAGTCGCGGAATCCCATGCCGCGTCCGATGCCGCTCTCGAAGAACGATGCCGAGCGCGAGAAGTTGAATGTCACCATGCATTGGTACTGGTTCCAGATGTTCACCATGCGGTCGAGTTTCTCGTTTCCGCTCTTCACGGAGTAGCGGCTGAGCAGTTCGTCCCAGTACTCGTTCAGTTCCTTGAATGCCTTGTTCACCTTCTCAGCCGTGTCGAACTCAGCGATGGTCTCCTGAGCGCGCACCTTATTAATAATGGTATTGTCGAGTTCGCCGAGAGAAGTAATCAGTCCTTCTGTCTTCTCGGCATATTTCTCCTCCTGTGGTTGTTCCACATAACCGAGCAGGAACACGAAATCACGGCTCTCGCCCGGCTCCAGTGTAACCTCGATGTAGTGGCTTGCTATTGGGCTCCATCCGTGAGCCACGCTGTTCTTGGGTGCTCCCGCCATCACGCAGTCGGGATTGGCGAACTCATTATACAGTCCGATGAACGACTCGCGGTCGGTATCGAATCCCTTTACTGGTACGTTCACCGAGTAGTAGGCATAGTGGTTGCGGCGCTCCTTGTACTCTGTCTTATGATAGATTACGCTACCGTCAATCTCCACCTCGCCAGTAGAGAAGTTGCGCTGGAAGTTCTCCATGTCGGTGGCTGCATTCCACAGGCACCATTCTGCGAAGGAGAATAGTTTCAGCGAGCGTTTCTCCGCTGTGGTGTTCTTGAGCGTCAGTTTCTGCACCTCGCACCATTTCTTCAGTGGTACGAAGAATAGCGCGCTTGCCTCGATGCCGTCCTTTCGGCCTGTGATGCGCGTGTAACTCATGCCGTGGCGGCACTCATAGAAGTCGAGAGGTGTCTTGCATGGCTTCCATCCCGGGCTCCAAACCGTTCCGTTGTCGTTGATGTAGAAGTAACGTCCGCCGTTGTCCATCGGCACGCCATTGTAGCGATAGCGTGTAATGCGTCGGAACTTGGCGTCCTTGAAGAATGAGTAGCCTCCCGCTGTGTTAGATATTAGCGAGAAGAAGTCCTCGTTGCCGAGATAGTTAATCCATGGCCACGGAGTGCGTGGGTCGGTTATAACATACTCTCTTGCTTTGTCGTCGAAATGTCCGTAGGTCTTGTTATTCATAATTATTAAATCGTTATTTGAAATATCATGATTGATTACGAGTGCAAAGATATAATTTTTATTGCGAAAAGCATGATACTATTCTGCTCAAAATATGTTCTTTTTTCACAATTAGTATCTTCTTGCGTTCTCAGGAGTATCAAGTGGCACAACAATCTTATTAACTTTGTTGAACAATGTTATTAACTTTGTCTGGTCACTTGATGCTTGTATCAGCCTAATATCTGCTTGGCGTGTGTCTTAGTCTTTATCTCCTTCGGCAGGAACACTTTCTCGATGATGCCCTCTTCGTTGATGATGAATGTGGTGCGCATGGTTCCGAAGTATTTCCTTCCATACATGCTTTTCTCTCCCCATACGCCCATCTGCTCGTTAAGAGTCTTCTCGGTGTCGGCAATCAGCGGGAAGGGCAGTTGGTTCTTCTCGATGAACTTCTGATGCGATTTCTCGTCCTGTATGCTCACTCCTACCACCTCATAGCCCTGCCGGCGCAGTTCCGTGTAGTTGTCACGCAGCGAGCATGCCTCGGCGGTGCATCCGCTGGTGCTGTCCTTGGGATAGAAATAGAGCACTAGTTTGCGTCCTGCGAAGTCGGACAACTTGATTTCATTACCGTTCTGGTCGCGTCCCAGAATCTCGGGTGCCTTGTCTCCAATGTTCATAATATTATCTTTGTTGTGGTTAGTGATTTGACGTGGTTTTGCTTGCCTGTTCTCTTTCAAGTGCAAAGATAATTCTTTTTTTCTTGAAACTTCATAACAATCGTAAAAAACTTATAAACAAGTTTTGCTGTATGCAATATTTTCTCTACCTTTGCATTATACTTGAAAACAACATAAGATTATGAAAAAAACATTCTTATTAACAGTTTTCGCATTAATTTGTACACCTATGTGGATTTTCGGACAAAGCTACAAGTCACTATGGAGTGAGGTTGAGACGGCGATGGACAAGGACCTGCCCCAGACCGCTATCAAGTCACTTGACAAAATCGTTGAGAAGGCTTCGCGCGAGAAGTCGTATGGAAATCTGCTGAAGGCGCAGTTGATGCGCTCGGGATTCGTGACAGAAGTGAATCCTGATTCTGCCGACACAGAAACTGCAAAGCTCGAGAAGGCTGCTACGGAGACCAATGACCCCGTGCTGGCCGCTGTTTACAATTGCATCCTGGGCAATTCGTACAGGAATGCCTATGGAAGCAATCGTGAGAAACGTGGCAATGCCCGCACCTATTACGCAAAGGCATTGTCCAATCCTGCCCTGCTGGCACGTCACAAGGCCTCGGAGTTGGAACCTCTGACCGAGAAAGGAGTAGATAGCAAGTACTTCAACAACGACCTGCTGAGCGTCATCGGCTTCGAGGCGGGTGACATGAAGACGCTGCACGACTATTACAAGAGCAAGGGAAACCGCGAGGCGGCATTCATTACCGCTCTTGAGATGATTACGTGGGAACACACCAAGCCGTTGGAGTTCGACGACGATGCTCCCACGAATGAGAAAATATATGGCATCGACAAGGTAAAGGCGCTTGATGACCTCATCAGCGAGTATGGCGACCTCGACATCTGTGGTGCCGCCGCTGTGGAACGCTATGACCACATGTACGGAAGCAGTGAGAAATACAACTTCCTGAATGAGGCCATAAAGCGCTGGGGAAAGTGGAAGGGGATAAACCAGTTGCGCAACGAACTGACCGACTTGACAGCCCCCAGCGTGTATATGAGGTCGGATAAGGAGATTGTATATCCCAACACTCCTTTTGACATCAAGGTGGAACTGCGCAATCTGGAAGGGCTCACCATGCGCTTCTATCGCATTGACATCAGTCCTGAGGAATATTATAAAATGGTTCCCAAGATAGGGCGCAATGGTCTGTTGAGTAAATACGGCAAGACGATGGAGGCCGAGAAGGTGCTCACCTTCGATGCACATCCGCCTTACGAGTCGTTTGACAACGTGGTTCATATAGACGGCCTGCCCGCAGGCATCTATGTCATAGAGACAACGATGAAGAACAATGCCGTGGAGTCTCTCCATACGGCACTGTTCGTAACCAAACTGACATACGTCGCTCTGCCGTTGCCGGGAAAGAACGCGAGGTTCGCCGTGCTCGACCGTAACAGCGGACAGCCTGTATCAGGCGCGAAGATAGGCGTCGCTCCATACGCGAAAAGGGACGAAGACCTGAAGTTCAGTTATTACACCACAGACGCCAAGGGCGAGGTGATGATACCACAGGAGCCCTATCCTGCATACGTAATGCTCTCTGCCGGTGGCGACAACTACTATCCCGTGGATAACGCCAGGATGGGCAGTTTCAACTATGACGGCACCCCTGGCAGCACAGAGATGCTGCAGATATACACAGACCGCTCTATCTATCGTCCGGGACAGACGGTACATGTGGCTGTTCTGGCATACAGTGTGGATAAAGGTACCGAGGCGAAGCCCGATGCCAACGTGAAGATGAAACTCGAACTGCGCAATGCCAACCGTGAGAGGGTGGCTACGGTAGATGTGGAGACCGATGATTTCGGTGTTGCCTCCGCCGATTTCGAACTTCCTTCCAACGGTCTTACGGGACGTTTCTCCATCCGTTCAAGTCATCTGGGCACATCGACGTCGTTCAATGTGGAGGAGTATAAGCGTCCAACGTTTGAGGTTGAGTTCGACGATTACAAGCAGACATACAAGATAAACGACTCCATAAACGTCAAGGGACGTGCCAAGAGTTATGCCGGAGTGGCGGTGCAGGGAGCGAAGGTGACCTATACCGTGACACGCGAGCAGGCCTGGTGGGGATGGTGGCGCCATTACAGCCGCGACGAGGTGAAACTCTACGACGGCGAGGTGACGTCTGACGAGAACGGAGAGTTCGAGATTCCGTTGAAGTTCATCTATCCTTCCGGCAGCAGCGAGGTGTATAACTACATCGTGAAGGCTAACGTGACCGATGCCGCAGGCGAGACTCACGAGGGCACGATGTCGTTGCCAGTGGGCAAAAAGGAATACTATTTCGACTTCAACCTGCCCGAGAAGGAGCGCAAGGACGTGCTTAACAGTGTGGTGTTCGGACTCTACAACTCAGCAGGTAAGGAGGTTGAGGCCGACGTGACATACACCATCGACGGCAAGGACCCCAAAACCGTGAAGTCAAACGAGACAATAAAACTCGACCTCACCAACCTGCCTTCGGGCAAGCACGTGATGAAGGCGACATGCAAGGGCGAGGAGAAGGAGCATAGTTTTGTCATCTTCTCACTCGACGACAAGTCGCCGTGCATTGAGACACACGACTGGTTCTATGCCACCGACAACTCCTATCCGCGCGACGGCAAGCCCGTGAGCGTTATGGTGGGCTCGTCCGACGAGAACGTGTATGTGCTTTACTCCATCATCTCAGGCGACAAGGAGATAGAGAGCGGTACGATGGAACTCAGCAATGCCATCGACACACGTCAGTTCAAATATAAAGAGGAATATGGCACGGGTGTGCTGCTCAACTACGCATGGGTGAAGAATGGCGTGACCTACACACATCACCACAGCATAACCAAACCACTGCCGCAGAAAGAGCTCACGGTGAAGTGGACCACCTTCCGCGACCGTCTCACACCGGGACAGAAAGAGGAGTGGAACCTTAGCGTGCTCACACCTGACGGCAAGCCGGCACGCGCACAACTCATGGCTACGATGTACGACAAGAGTCTTGACCAGATAAAGCCTTACTCTATGAGGTTCGGACTGCCGCTGACGCAGAACTATCCGCATACCTCATGGACGAGACCTTCCGTATCATCGCTTTCGGTTTCGAAGATCAAGTATTCTGAAGACCTGAAATTCGAGGGATTCGACTTCACATCATTATCAAGTCTTGCCGGTGGTATGAGACACTCGACCAGATATGTCGAGTTAGACGCGATGGCTGCCGGTGGTGCGCGGATGATGAAGTCGAATGCAATATACGCAGAACCAATGGCCATTAGCGAGGAGGCCGCAGTAGATGACAACGAGGGCAAGGCAGAAGAGCAGAAGTCAGAAAAGTCTGATAATGCACAGGTGCGCGAGAACCTCAATGAGACGGCATTTTTCTTCCCGGCACTCGTGTCCGACTCGAAGGGTAACGTGAGCCTTAAGTTCACCCTGCCCGAAAGCGTCACTACATGGAAGGTGCTGGGTCTGGCACACGACAAGGAAATGAACTACGGTCTGTTCTCAGGTGAGACCATAGCACAGAAGGATGTTATGGTGCAGCCGAACATTCCGAGGTTCGTGAGGATGGGCGACAACTCAACCATCTCGACAAGGATATTCAACACCTCTGACAAGAACGCCAGCGGAACGGTAACTATGACTCTGCTCGACCCAGAGACCGAGAAAGTGGTGGTTGAGAGCAAGCAGCCGTTCAGCGTTGAGGCTGGAAAGACCGGTGCGGCTACGTTCTACTTCAACCCAGAGAAAGACCTCAAGGGTAAGGACATCTCGTTGCTCGTATGTCGCATCACGGCATCTGGCAAGACCTTCAGCGACGGCGAGCAGCACTACCTGCCGATACTGCCGTCGAAGGAACTGGTGACCAACACCTTGCCTATCACGCAGCACAAGGCAGAACAGCTCAACATAGACCTCTCGAAGTTGATTCCATCCGGCAAGGACATCAGCAACCCTCGTCTGACACTCGAATACACCAACAACCCAGCATGGCTGATGGTTCAGGCAATACCGTTCGTGGGTAACGTGAACGAGAAGAATGCCATCTCGCTGGCAGCAGCCTATTACGCCAACTCGCTCGGCATGTCGCTCATAGGACAGTCGGCTAACATCGAGAAGGTGTTCAAGCAGTGGCAGCAGGAGTCTGGCAAGGACAACTCACTCGTGTCGCAGTTGGAGAAGAACCAGGAACTGAAGAACCTGGTGCTCGACGAGACTCCATGGGTGGCCGACGCTAAGCGCGAGAGCACACAGCGCAGTCAGATAGCCAACTTCTTCGACAAGGGTGCTATGACACAGCGCATCAATACCGCCATCGACGGACTGAAGATACTGCAGAACTCCGACGGCTCGTTCTCATGGTGGAAGGGCATGCACGGCTCACCATGTATGACTGCTGAGGTGATAGAGTTCCTCACACGTCTCAACATGCTTGCCGGCAAGCAGCGCAACACGCAGGGCATACTCACCCTCGCCAACGACTATCTCAGCAAGATAGTAATAGAGGAGGTTGAGGAGTTCAAGAAACTGGAGAAGAAAAAGGAACCGGTTTACATCTACGACTATCACGCCCTGCAATGGGTATATATCAATGCCATCTCGGGACGCGAACTCACCGCAAAGGAGAAGGAGGCAAAGGACTATCTCATCAACCATCTCGAGCAACTGAAACTCTCGCAGAGCATGTATGCAAAGGCCATGATGGCTGTAGTGCTCGCTAAGGACGGACAGTTGCAGAAGGCTGCCGAGTATGTTCAGAGCCTGAAGGAATACACGGTATATAACGAGGAGAAAGGCCGTTACTTCGAGACTCCACGCGCAGGCTACAGCTGGTGCAACTACCGCATCCCAACGCAGACCGCAACCATCGAGGCGCTGCAGATAGTTGACTCCAACGACCAGCAGACCATAGACGAGATGCGCCGCTGGCTGCTCACAGAGAAGCGTACGCAGGCTTGGGACACCCCGATAAACAGCGTCAATGCCGTGTTCGCATTCCTCAACGGAAACGCATCGCTCCTCGACGAGAAGGAACTGACCACCTTCAAGGTTGACAACCGCCAGATAGAGATTCCTTCATCAACCGCAGGACTGGGATATGTGAAGACCGTGGTCGATGTGGAGAAGCCGAAGACCCTGACCGTCTCGAAGACCTCCGACGGCACATCATGGGGTGCGGTATATGCGCAGTTCATGCAGCCAAGCACAGAGATTGCCGATGCTGCTTCAGGTCTCAGCGTGAAGAGGGAGATAATGCAGGTAACTCCAAACGGCGAGGTGAAAGACCCGCAGATGCTTAACGTAGGCGACAAGGTGAAGGTACGTATCACCATCACGGCCGACCGCGACTACGACTTCGTGCAGTTGATAGACAAGCGTGCTGCATGTCTTGAGCCCGTGAACCAGCTCAGCGGTTACCATTGGGGCTATTACATAGCACCGAAGGACAACACCACGAACTACTACTTCGACCAGATGGCGAAGGGTACATACGTGGTAGAGGCAGAGTATTTCGTTGACCGCGCAGGTGAGTACACCACAGGCACATGCACAGTACAATGCGCTTACGCTCCGGAGTTCAGCGCCCGCAGCAAGGCATTGACCATTATTGTTAAATGACTATGAGCAAGAAAATTATTATATCAACAATGCTGATGATGGCCGCAACAGGCCTCTCGGCACAGGAAATTACCGCAGTTCACCAGACAGTGGACTGCGGTGGCGTTAGGTTTAATCAACCTGTTACAGTTAATTTTGAGTTGAAGAACAGAGGACAGCAGTTGCAGATAAGCGACGTGCGTCCCGACTGCGGTTGCACCACGGTCAACTTCCCGCGCCAGCCGATCGGCGACGGTGAGAGCTTCGTCATTTCAGCCACCTACGATGCCCGTCAGATGGGACACTTCAACAAGCAGTTGGCAGTCTATAGCAACGCCTCGTCGAAGCCTTACTACCTCACAATGAAGGGTGTGGTTGCCGCAGGCGACGTGTCGTTCTCCGGCGGCTATCCCGTGTCGCTGGGCGATGTCAAGGCCGATGCCAACCATGTGGAGTTCGACGATGTGAACCGTGGCGAGATGCCTCTGAAGAGGATTCACCTGATGAATAACAGCCATCAGGCCGTGAGTCCTGTTGTGATGCACCTGCCCGACTATCTCATGGCAAACGTGTCGCCCACCACGATACCCGCAGGCAAGCAGGGTGTACTGGAACTGACGCTGAACTCCAGCAAGGTACACGACTACGGACTGACTCAGACCAATGTCTATCTCGGAATGAAGCCTGGCGACAAGGTGAGTGCCGACAAGGAGATAGAGGTATCCGTGGTGCTGCTGCCAGCCTTCAACGAACTGACCGAGGACGAGCTGCGCAATGCTCCACGTCTGAGCATCGACAACACCGTGCTCGACCTTGGCAAGATAGGAAAGAAGAAAAAGACAGGAACCATCAACCTTGAGAATGTCGGAAAGAGCGAGCTCGACATCTCGTCGCTTCAGATGTTCACGGCAGGTCTCAGCGTGCAGTTGAGCAAGAGCAAGCTGCGTCCGGGCGAGAAGGCCACGCTGAAGATTACGGCAGACTCGAAGGCGATGAAGAACATCCGTACCGAGCCGCGCGTGCTGATGATTACCAACGACCCGAAGAATCCGAAGGTGATTATCAACGTGAAGGTTCAGAAATAACATTAAACATTAAACTTTAACCCTAAATTTTTCCCCCTCCGGGGGGATAAGAAGGGGGCTTAATATGGAACACCCAGAGAACAACGAAGAATACAAAGGCTTGACCGTTAATGCCGGAGTAGAGCAGCCTTCGATAGTCAATCCCTATCTCAGACGTGGTCATTTCCGCCGTCGCGAGTTGACCGTTGCCGAGATGGTCGATGGCATCGTGAAAGGCGATGTCACCATACTGAGTCAGGCGGTCACGCTTGTCGAGAGTGTAAATCCCGCGCATCAGCAGAAGGCACAGGAGGTGATAGAGAAGTGTCTGCCATACAGCGGCAGCTCCATCCGTGTGGGCATCAGCGGAGTGCCGGGAGCGGGCAAGAGCACCAGCATCGACCAGTTCGGCATTCATGTGCTCGACCGTACCGGCGGCAAACTTGCTGTCCTTGCCATCGACCCCAGCTCGGAGCGTAGCAAGGGAAGTATCCTCGGCGACAAGACACGTATGGAGAAGTTGTCGCAGCATCCCAAGGCCTTCATCCGTCCTTCGCCAACGGCAGGCTCTCTGGGTGGTGTGGCACGCAAGACGCGCGAGTCCATAATACTCTGTGAGGCAGCGGGCTTCGACAAGATATTCGTGGAGACCGTCGGAGTGGGGCAGAGCGAGACCGCCTGTCATTCTATGGTCGATTTCTTCCTTCTGATACAGTTGGCAGGAACGGGCGATGAACTGCAGGGCATCAAGCGCGGCATCATGGAGATTTCCGACGGCATCGTCATCAATAAGTGCGACGGCAACAACGTCGACAAGTGCCAGATGGCTGCCACCAACTTCCGCAACGCCCTCCATTTCTTCCCTATGCCCGACAGCGGCTGGCTGCCCAAGGTGCTGTGCTACAGCGGCTTCTATGGCACGGGAGTGAAGGAGATATGGGACATGATTTACGAGTATATCGACTTCGTGAAGCACAACGGCTACTTCAACTATCGTCGCAACGAGCAGGCCAAGTACTGGATGTATGAGAGCATCAACGAGCACCTGCGCAACTCGTTCTATAACAACACGATAATACAGGAGAACATCCTGCGTGCAGAGCAGTCGGTATTAAACGGCGAGAAAACCAGCTTCGCTGCCGCCGGCGATTTGCTGGAGATGTATTTTAGGAGTTTGAGTTGACGAGTTGACGAGTTGACAAGTTGACGAGTTGCTTGTTACTGGGTCGCTTGTTCACACGATACAAAGCATTTAACTCGTCAACTTGTCAACTCGTCAACTAAGGAAGCAACTCGTCAACTTGTCAACTCGTCAACTTGTCAACTTAAAGAGTATGCAAATAGAAATAGATAACGGTAGCGGATTCTGCTTCGGTGTGACCACAGCCATACGCAAGGCAGAGGAGGAACTGGCAAAGGGCAGCAGGCTCTATTGCCTCGGCGACATAGTGCATAACGGCATGGAGTGCGAGCGACTGCGTAACATGGGACTCGTCACCATCAACCACGAGGAGATGAAAAGCCTGCACGATGTCAAGGTGCTGCTGCGCGCTCACGGTGAGCCGCCCGAGACATACGCCCTTGCCGAGAAGAACAACATCGAGATAATCGATGCCACCTGTCCTGTGGTACTGCAGTTGCAGCGCCGTATAAAGAAACAGTATGAAAGCCATCTGACGGAACAGGAGCAGAATTCTCTCTCCCCCCAGGGGGAGTTAGGAGGGGGCCATCCCCAGGGGGAGTCAGGAGGGGGCATTCCTCAAATAGTAATCTTCGGCAAGCCAGGTCATGCTGAGGTGCTGGGACTGGTGGGACAGACGAAGGGCGACGCCATAGTGCTTGCCCATTTCGATGATGTCAGCAAGCTGGACATGAACCGCGATATCTACCTGTACTCACAGACCACGAAGTCGCTCGATGAGTTCCAGCGCATCATAGAGTACATCAGGGAGCACATCTCGCCCGATGCCGAGTTCAAGAGCTTCGACACCATCTGCCGTCAGGTGGCCAACCGCATGCCTAACGTCAGCGCCTTCGCCAAGCGTCACGACCTTGTGCTCTTCGTATGCGGGCGCAAGAGCAGCAACGGCAAGGTGCTGTTCAACGAGTGCCAGCGCGTCAACCCCAACAGCCACCTCATCGAGGGAGCCGACGAGATAGACCCGCAGTGGCTGCAGGGCATCAACAGCGTGGGCATCTGTGGAGCCACCAGTACACCGAAATGGCTCATGGAACAATGCCGCGACGCCATACTTGCGACGGCTGGAGGAAATTGATAATTGATAATTGACAATTGATAATCGCAGCGAAGCGAGAATAACTCGTAATTCGTAATTCAAAACTTGTAATTTAAAATTCGTAATTTATATTTCCTCCCTTAGGGAGGATAAAGGTGGGTTAATATTTTAATATGGAATATATGTCACAGGAAGGCTACGACAAACTCGTGGCCGAACTACATGAACTGGAGAGCGTTGAACTGCCTCGCGTCAAGGAGGCCATAGCAGAGGCACGCGACAAGGGCGACCTCAGCGAGAACTTCGAGTACCATGCCGCCAAGCGCGCACAGGCACGACTGCTCAGCCAGATAAGCTACAAGCAGAAGGTGCTTGCCAACGCCCGCGTCATCGACATGTCGAGACTCAGCGCCAACAGGGTGCAACTGCTCAGCAAGGTCGAGATGACCAACATATCAACAAACAAGAAGATGGTCTATACCATCGTCAGCGCCCACGAGGCCAGCCTAAGCGAGGGGAAGATATCCATCAAGTCGCCCATTGCACAGGCCCTGCTGAACAAGGAGGTGGGCGATGTCGTGGAGGTCAAGGTCCCTGCCGGCGTGATGAAACTACGTGTTGAGAGTATAAATCTATGAGTTAGGAGTTACGAGTTATGAATTAGGAGTTGTCGCCTACGGCGATTATCAAGGAATAATTCATAATTGGATAATTCTTCCTCGCAGCGAAGCGAGAATAACTCAACATTCAAAATTCATAATTTAAAATTAATTATATGAAGAAACTGTTATTTATAGCCATTATGATGATGACAGCCCTGTCGGTTAACGCCCAGGGTGAGGAGAGCATTACCCCACAACAGTACAACATCAAGGGCGCATGGCATTCATTAGACGATGATATGCGTATCTATTTCACGTTTGGGGATAACGGTCTCGTGAACGCCATGATTAAGGGCTACTTTAATGGCGATGTTTTTTCAACACAGGTGACGATCATGATTCCCGGCACCTATTCCGTGACGGGATCCAAGATTTACATTGTTGCCGACAAGGAAAGATGCGACATGAAACTAGAGAACCTTAAGATGAAGGGTGATTATGAAGGCATGGAGGATAATGCGAGGCCTATGTTCGAGGAGTATTTCAGCAAGCATAAGGAGGAACTGATTAGTTCGTTTGACTTTGATGATATTACTATTGTTTCCGTTACCGATGACACGCTCAAACTTAAAATGGGCAGAGATGACATCATGTTAGAAAGAGTGAAATAGGATTTGTGAGGTATGAGGGTCGCCCTGAAAGGGCATAGAGAACTTAGCCCAGGGCATCGCCCTGGGTATTTTTACGCACCAACCATCGCGCTGTAAGTGCAAAAGACTAATTTCATATTAAACCATACCGGCCGAACTTAATCAATATTATTACTATTCGTAATCAATTTAATTAAGTTAAAACAAATGAGGACATTCTATTTAGCAGCATTGCTGTCACTCACTCTGACGACAGCCAATGCACAGGAGCCAAATATTCCTATGTTTGGCGGTATGCAGAAAATCGATGTGAATTTCGACGAGTACAAGGCGGCTCCACAGGGATTCGACCAGGAGCGCGAGGGAATCGCACGCGGTACCGTGAAGCTTATCGAGTACCAGTCGGAATCGGTAGGCACAACGCGTAAGGCGAACGTATATCTCCCACCCAAGTACGATGCGAAGAAGAAATACAGCGTGCTCTACCTGCTTCACGGCATCGGGGGCGACGAGAACGAGTGGTACAAGGACGGCGGAGTGCCCAACATCATCATGGACAACCTCTATGCCGAGGGAAAGGTGGCCGACATGATCGTCGTGATGCCCAACGGACGTGCCCAGAAGGACGACTCACGTCAGGGAGGCTTCGGCTCGTTCGCCGCTTTCGGAGAGTTCGACAAGGACCTCATCGGCAGCCTCATTCCTTACATCGAGAAGAACTTCAGCGTATATGCCGACAGGGAGCACCGTGCTATAGCAGGTCTGTCGATGGGTGGCGGACAGTCGCTCAACTTCGGACTCGGTCACATGGACGTGTTCGCTTACGTGGGAGGTTTCTCCTCAGCACCCAACACCATGCGTGCCGCACAACTCATTCCCGATGTAGAGAAGGTGAAGAAGGAGAACAAACTGCTGTGGATGGTCTGTGGCGGTGCCGACGGACTGATGAACAACAGCGCACAGCTCAAGGCCTTCTGCGACGAGAAAGGCATCCCCTGCACGCTCATCAACTATCCCGAACAAGGTCACAACTTCGTAGTCTGGAAGTACGGCCTCTATAACTTCGCACAGTTGATATTTAAATAAAAGGCCCACCTCCATCTCCTCCCCAAGGGAGGATGGTTGGATTTCATAAAGGTTATAGGTTATAGGTTAAAGGTTAATTCTTCACTCCTAATTCCTAATTCCTAACTCATAGTTTTCATCCCTAACGACTCCCCGCCCCTCGGAGGGGAGGGGGCCGGGGTGGGGACGTTAAAGAGTGAGGAGTTTAGAGTGAAGAGTTCGATTCCCCTATCCACTACAAAAAGTCCTGCAAGTCAATATGATTTGCAGTTTTTTTGTGTCTTTATGAAATTAAATATGAAAATGTTTGCACGAAAACGATAAACATGTTAATTTTGTGGTGTTATACTCGTCTCGTTGGTTCTGAAGAACTAACCGATATGACACTATTGGTTAACAACTTAAAACTAAAAGCAATGAAGAAAATCTTTATCGTTGTTGTCATGCTGCTTCCCCTCCTTATGTCGGCATGTATCGACTTTGCAAAAATCAAGGAGAAGGTGACTGGCACAGAAGAACCACAAAAGGAGAATGCCGTTGTGGGAGAAAGTGGACTGAAGGGTGAAGATGCTACAGAGACATCCGAGACTGCCAAGGCAGAGGATGACGCGAGCACGAAGGAAGAAATTATTAGCCAGATAAAGAAAGCATGGCGCAACAAGTCCATCAGCGTAGTTTCAAACAGTGGCGCACCGGGCATCAAGGACTTTGCAAAGGCCTTCTGCCTCGTTTATCCCGACTATGGCCCTAACAAGTGTCTGTTGGAGTATGTCAACAACCCTTCTGGTTATGTGAGGGGCGATGGCAAAAGCGCCATCACAGACAAGAGCAGCAATGGCTATTTAAAGAGCGATTTCGAGTATCAGTACGGCTGGCTCACCGAATGCTGCTACTGGAAGCGTAACAATGGCCATCGCCTTGTGGCATTCTGGCTGGAGGAGAGTCATGAGAGCGGCTGGGAGGACTGCGTGGTGGCTTTCTACGACTACGACCCACAGACTGGAGTGATGACTCCCGAGACATCGCTTTGCGACATGATCGAGAAAGAAGTGAAACGTTTCCAAACCTATAACCTCCGTCTCCCCATCGAGGGCAAGGATATCGAAATATATGCCGTTTCTTACGACAACGATGAGAATATGACCGACGAGGGCAACTACAAGCTGGTTTGGAACGGACAAACGTTCAAGATGAAGATTGAACATTGAACATTGCCGAGCGCGTAGTCGCTTAGTTGTTTAGGAGATTAGTCGTTTGGTCGTTTAGGAGTAAATTCTTTCAGTCGCTTCGCTGTGAAGGTATAGCTCGACGGCCGAGCGCGTATAATCCGTAGTTTTCATCCCTAACGTCTCCCCGCCCCTCGGAGGGGAACCAACGGTCGCTGGCCGAAGGGAAAAGCAATTGGGCAGGGGTGGGGACGTTAAAGAGTGAGGAGTGAGGAGCTTACTGCTTACAGCTTATTAATTCGTGAAATTCGCTTAATTCGTAGTTTTTCGCCGTAAGCCGTAAGCAGTAAACTGTAAGCCAAGGAGGGGCCTTATGGCCCCGGAGAAGGCTCTGGAGAGCCTACGTCATTTTTGGGCAATTCCTTCGCCGTCACGCCCTGTAGCATGGTGATGGTGCGTTTGCCGTTCTTGTCCACGGTCCACTCATTGAGGAAGTTCAGGCGCATGCCCTTCACGTTCTGTGCTGCCGAGAACTCCTTTGCGGATGGTGCCGGAGAAGTCTTCAGTCCCACCTTGAAGATACCCAGTCCTGGTATGCGCACGGCATACGACCGTTTCAGCAGCGCCCTCATCTGCTCCACCATTTCGGTGAGCACGGCCTGTGCGTCCGCCTTCTTTGCCGTAGTGTTGTCCTGAATGAGCTGAGCCAGCTCGTCGAGTTCGATGATGTCGAGCATCTTAGCGCGAGCGTACCACATACCCCTGTGGGTAGAGTTCTCGCGATTGTCCTGTTGAAGTTTGTAAAGTACTGCCATGTTTTTTGTTTTTAATGGTTATAGGTTATAGGTTATTGGTTAAAGGATTTTGACTTCGTGACTCGTCATTTGTCCGCGCGCTTTGACATTTAACTTGTCTACTCGTCAACTAGTCCACTTGTCAACTATTGACGATACAAAATTAATAAAAATATTCCATATTACCAAATAATTATGGTAATATTTTCAAGTAATTCTTTAATTATTTTATCCTTCATAATTTATCATTCTTCCTCGCAGCGAAGCGAGAATAACTCGTCCTTCACAATTCGTAATTTTTGAATATTATTTTGCACTATCACCACTTTTTTATATCTTTGCAGATTAGAAAAACAAAAGATACTAAACCATAATGGCAAGACCAAAAGATAATAATACATCAATTGCAAAACCATTTGTAAAATGGGCAGGAGGCAAGGGGCAGCTGCTTACACAACTTGATGCGCTGCTTCCTATTGGTCTTGATGAAAGGGAGTTTACGTATATTGAGCCGTTTGTGGGCGGTGTAACCCCTATCGGGTAAAACATTTTCTACTTTCAATCGAAAATTAATGCACAAAAAGTTGCAAGATACGACAACTTTAATTATATTTGCACACAAATAATCGAAGATGAGAAAAATAATTACATACGGTGGCTATTTTGAGGCTTTTATGGAGACACTTTCCATTAAAGAGCAGCGAAAGGTGGATTATGTGGTTTCGCTTTTAGCATCACAGGACCGCCTGCCCACAAAATTCATCAAGCATATTGATGAAGACCTATATGAACTTCGGGTTATGTGGGAGAACAATATATACCGTGTGTTTTTCATCTTCGACGAGGGAAATATCGTGGTGTTGTTCAGCGGATTCCAGAAGAAAACGCAGAAGACACCTCAGTCGGAAATTAATAAAGCAAAAAAGATAAAGGAGGCATATTATGCAGACAAACAATCATCAAATAAAGGACTATAGTGCCGAGCTCGACAAGAAATACGGAGCACCAGGCACTAAAGAGCGTGAAAAATTCGATGAAGAGGCATGGAACTTCTATACGGGGCAAATACTCTTGGAAGCACGTAAGGAAGCCAAGGTGACTCAGGCAGAACTGGCAGCACGCACTCAGACAACGAAGTCGTATATCTCGAAGGTTGAGAACGGAGTTATCACACCTAGCGTAGGTGTGTTCTATCGTCTCGTTGCCGCCCTCGGCATGAGAGTCGAAATAGTGAAACCCATCATCTAACTGTCATGAAGAAGACCACGCAGGAGCAACAAGTAATAGAAGTGCTTCGCAAGGTTGGAGGTTATGCAACTTTGCGGAAGCTCAATGAACTCGTGGATTTTTCCACATGGGCAACAAAGACTCCTGAGGCTTCTGTAAGGCGTATTGTTCAAAACAGCCCTGAGATATTCAAAATTCAGCCAGGTCTTTGGGCTTTGGAAGAAATGCGAGAAAATGTACTCCGCAAGTTTGAGCTGAAACCCGGAAACAGAAAGAGTGAAGATGTATTCACTCATGGTTATTATCAGGGACTGCTCGTGGAAATTGGGAAATATAGACATCAGATAACATACGTGCCGGCACAAGACCAGAATCGTTTGTTTATTGACAAACGTTTGGGCGAAATAACGGATACTATTGAATTACCTAGCTTTACTCACGAAGACTTAAGGCGAAAGGCCAAGACTATTGATGTGATATGGTTCAATGAAAGGCAGATGCCCTCAGGCTTTTATGAGGTAGAACATACTACTGACATTAAGAATTCCCTTTCCAAGTTTTACGAACTTCAGGATTTCAATGCAGGTTTCTATATTGTGGCCGATGCATGTCGCATGAAAGAGTATGAAGATAAATTACATGTGTCGATGTTCAAAGTCATTGAAAACCGTGTAAAATTTTTGGATTACAAGCGTGTCGTTAACATGTACGAAGGTTTGAAGAAAGTTGATGTATCCGTTTGGTAATTCGCTGAAATGATCTTTTTTGATCACGAAAGTTAAACAATGATCTAATCCTTTTTTTCTCATTATTTGATCATACTTTTGCGGCAGATTCTGTCGCAAATGGAGTATCAAGTCACAATTACGGAAAAGCTGACTCGAACGGAATATGTCGAGGCATCTTCTGCATCAAAAGCGGAAGAGCATATCCGCAGGCGATACTCTGATTGTAATATAATCCTTGACGATACTAATTTCGTTGGTGTTGATTTCGTCGTAGAAAACCATTGGCGTGATGTTCCACATTTATGGCAGAAGCCACTAAAAGCCTACTATAAATCTCCTTCCCACGACTTCAACCTGCTCTGTGGCGACACGTTCGAGTTGCTTCCCCGATTCTCGTTCCAGTTCGACATGATATTTGCCGACCCGCCTTATTTCTTGTCGAGTGGCGGTATCAGCGTCCAGAGCGGAAAGATTGTTTGTGTGGATAAGGGCGACTGGGACAAAAGCATGTCTCAGGACGATATCGATGCCTTCAATATGAAATGGCTGTCGCTTTGTCGGGATAAGCTGAAGAAGAATGGTACGATTTGGATTTCTGGCACATACCACAACATCTTCTCCATAGCCAACTGCCTGACGCAGTTAGGTTATAAGATTCTGAATGTCATCACATGGGCAAAGACGAATCCGCCGCCCAATATCTCGTGCCGTTACTTCACTTACTCAACGGAGTTCATCATCTGGGCGAGAAAATCGCAAAAAGTTGCTCACTACTACAACTATGAATTGATGAAGAAACTTAATGACGATAAGCAGATGACGGACGTATGGCGACTGCCTGCCATTGCCCCTTGGGAAAAGAGATGCACGAAGCACCCGACGCAGAAACCCATTGGATTGCTGAGCCGTATTATCATGGCTTCAACGAAAGCTGGTGCTTGGATTCTCGATCCGTTTGCTGGCAGTAGCACAACTGGAATAGCTGCAAACCTTCTTGGGCGTAGATTCCTGGGCATTGAACGTGAAGAGGAGTTTGCTGCAATCAGTAAGGCCAGACGTGAAGAGATTGAGAACATAAAGACGTTTGCAACTTATCGCCACAAGATACCTGACATCGTGAAGGCAGAGGACACACAGACGGATTGCTTTATGTGTAATGAACCTATTATTGAACGACTGCCTTTTTTGGCGGATGAATAGTTTTTGTGCATTAAGTTTTTTTTTTGAAAATATCTTCCCATTCTTTTCTTAAAGAGTGGGATTTTTTGTATTTTTGCGGGGTTAATATTGTTTTACTTAAAATCCGGATAACACATGATTTACTTTACAGACATTGAAAAATCAAAAGAAGGTATTCTCCAGATTCTCGAGGTTATCAAGAACTACGAGAAGGATGGTGAGGTCAGGTTCATTGCTGGCATTCAAAGCCGTAACTTCTCTGAATATAAAATACAGCAATTGATATGCATCGTGCGCGAACGCCTGAACATGACGCGCCGTGAACTGCTGCGACTCTCGGAAGTTGCGCTTACGTATAATAAGTTGTGGGCTACTGACGATAATAATTGTTTCCGCGATGCAGAGAAACTGTTTCGCAAGATACGCAGTACCCTGAAAGGGACAAAGATTATCTACAAGAGATTTACTCCTATCTGTAGAAAGAACGTACCTGGCAGGGATTTCCGCCCCTCGATATTCGTAAAGTCAACACTGGCCTACGCAGAATGTGGTCGTGACTTGTACGGACTGGAGTCGTATCCTGACAGCGTGTCGACGCTCTATGCCGAGATGGGTGCCTATTTCACCAACGTAGTAGCCGTGCTGCTCATCTGCCATCAGGAACTGGCAAAGGAGGCGATGATTAGCAAGGATGCCGACCTCTGCCTTCAGTTGCTCAACGAACAATGCAAGAACATCGTTGGAGACATGAAGGATGTGGTGGGCATGTTGTCAAAAGAAGCAGCTAGTAAAGACGAACTGCTAAAGACGAGTAAGAAGAAAGGCTCACTCAAGGTATTTGCTCAAGAGGGATTCCACAAGTATAGTATTGCCCGAGTAACCCGCTATGCCACATCGCGTGCCATAGAGAACGGTGCTGCTTTCGGACTGGATGATATTGAGTCGCTTTACTTCGTCAACGACCCAGAGAAAGGCATGAAGGCTAAAGAAATCATGACCTGTTTCGACATCTACGCTGACAAGGGGCGTGGTACTAAAATGGATACTACGGCTATTGCGGAATTTGTCTGCTGGACGGGGTTGGGCATTGCCAAAGGCTATAAGTATTTCACTTCAACATATACTGGCAGTTATGACTTGCCTCAGAAAAAGAGTGTCTGGGCTCGTTTTGACAGCTACAAGAAGGCAGACCCAGAGGCTGCAAAAAACGGAGGTATGGAACGTAAATTCGCCTCTGACTTTGAAAACCGTATTAGCAAACGCTGATTATCAATAAAAATATTAATATTTTAATAGACGCTCACCATCTGTGGGCGTTTGTTTTTTCGTGCATTTAATGGACGTGATTCAATTATTTCGTCTATTTCTTTTGGAGAAATTAAGCCAACATGTCCATTTCTTTTTTTCAACGTTCCTTGTTGGATAAAATCACTCGCAATCATCTAAAAAACAACGTTTTACATCGTCTATCTGTATTCCTTAAAATAGTAAACTAATAGCCGAATTATGCTTATCTTCGCAGCAGAATTCTACAACCACGACGCTAACCGAGCACGGGTCGTGGGGACGGACAAGATGAAATCGTAACCGCTATGTCAGATGTCCGTTGTGCGAGCGGGTATTTTTAATACCATATTTAAAATGAATAATACAAGAAATGCCAACATCGAAAGTTGGAAACGCAACACAGAGTTGGGTTGCGATGTTAAGACAATCCTGCGTAGTGACAGGCACATGAAAACCGGCAAGGCTTACCAGGGCGTGCTCACACGCGACTCGGATGCCATAACAGAGGAGTATATCTCGCGTGACCCACACCTCACGTTCGTGGAGACTATTCCTCAGATTGCCAAGCGCAATCCTCGCGTCTTCGATGGTGAGTTCGTAACTATCACCCGTCACGACGACGGCACCTTACGCCCAAACCTCAAACCGATGAGGGTTGACCGCTACTTCAGCGTCGACGACTACGCCATCAGAGTGATGGGTGAACTGCGCAGGGCATTGAAAGGCCTCGTAGAGAGATAAGTAATTACGCCGAGTGTTTCAGTTGTTTCAGTTTCAAAGCGATTTCAGAGGGTCAGTTATTTTACAACCCCCTTTTATATACTTCATAACTAATTAATAATTAATAAGTTATATAAAGAAAGGAGAAATAATACCCCCTTAAATTTTGGCTGAAACAACTGAAACTGAAACGCTTTGTTTATTAATATATTCATCTAAAAAGCAGATTATCAATGACTTACGATATTACAAAACAAACAGCACCGAAGATGCCTAAGCTCGGAAAAGGGCTTGAATGCATCAAACTTCTGGCCTCCCAGATTTCTCCAGACATGCGTGAGGCTATCGTTCCAATGGTTTTCCCTGCTCTGGGAGCATACGTAAGTGGTTCGGAATTTCAATATGCTGACCTCACTTGGAAAGAACTTTGTGGCCAAATGGCCCACTTGGTTGCCGATTCGGGCATGGGAAAGGGTCAATTAACGGCGTGTATTGAAACAATTATGCGAAAGCGTCGCCAGCATGATGAGGAAGAATTGCAGAAGCTTGTCTTATGGCAAAAAACCGTCAAGACGAAGGGAGCGAACAAGGAGAAGCCTGTCCGTCCCGACGTTGCGTTTTTCTTCCCACCTTCAGATGTCACCAATCCGGCATTTCTGCAAAATGCCATGGCATGTGAAACGTGTGGTGGCCATACCCAATACTACAACATGACTGAGATTGAGATGGCAGATCGCATGTGCGGTGGCCATCGGCAGGTGAGCCAGACCATCCGCAACATCTATGACAAGATGCGTGGCGGGGCTCTTCGTGCTACTGCCGACGGAGTGACTGGCAACCCTACGCTTCGCGTGAATCTCACCTTCTCATCAACCCCATTCTCTGCCCGCAAGTTCTATAAATACGAGCTTTTCAACGGAGTTCTCGGGCGTGTGATTTTCTCCTACAAGGCACGTCAGGAACGTAGCGGCAAGATCCCCCGTCATGGAACATACGAAAAGGGATATCTTGAAAAACTCGATAGGTACATCGTCCGTCTGGAGGCTTGTAAGGGGCGATTTATCATTCCTCAGCTGAACAAACTGGCCGACAAGATGGCCGCCGATATGGCTACCATAGCCGACCTTGCCGACGACGACGTTCTGTGGGACATGGGCAAGCGTGCCATTATCTCTGCGTGGAAGAACGGCTGCATCCTCTACATCCTTAATGGGATGTGTTGGACTCGCGGCATGGGTGATGTGGTGGAATGGCTTTGCTACAAGGATATATGGAGCAAGCTACAAGTGTTCGGCGACATGCTGAAGGATGGCGACACAAGCACATCTGAGGCTGGCAAGAGTGGGCCGAAAAACATGCTGGACGACCTTCGCGACTCGTTCAACGAGGCCGAGCTGGAGGCTCTTCGCATGAGCATCGGCAAGCCGAAGGAAGGCACCAAGCGACAATTGCGCGTATGGATGAGCCGCGGCTTTATTGAGTTCTCTGCACAAACAGGGCTCTATTCCAAGACAAAGAAGTATCTTAACCGTACACGATGATGGATAAGTTTGAATTGCAGAAGCTCCGCGACCTTCCCATTGAGGGGGTCGCAGAGCGACTTGGGATGCAGGTGGTGAGGCATAAGGCGCTGTGCCCGTTCCACGACGACCATCACGCCTCACTGTCGTTCAGCGTGCGCAGGAACACGTTCCGCTGCTTCGCATGCGATGCACACGGGGGAACGATTGATTTGGTGATGAAGCAAATGAACATGGACTTCAAAGAGGCCATAAAATGGTTGAGCCTCTCCCCCGACCCCTCCCCCGTAGGGAGGGGAGACTGGAGAGATGAGAGGGAAGCCTCCCCTACGGGGGGAGGAGGGAGGGGGCTGTCATTCTATGAGCGTTTCTTTGAGCGTCCGTTCTTGAATGTGGAGGCACGGCGGTTTTTGTTTGATGAGCGGAGGATTGACCCGCGGGTGGTGCGCTGGTGCCGTCTGACATCGTGGAAGGACAAGAGGCAGGTGCCGTGGCTGCAAGTACCGTATTACGACCGTGAGGGGCGGCTGGTGGGCATACAGAACCGTAACCTCGGCAAGTCCCCCTTGGGGGATTTAGGGGGGTCGGACTTGCCGCGTTTCCGTTTCCCTCAGGGCTCACAGTGTGGCATATACAACTTGCCTGTGCTGAACCTGCTGCGCCCGGGTGATGAGCTGTGGATTACCGAGGGTTGCTCGGACTGCTGGGCAATGCTCTCCTCAGGTCGTAAGGCCATCGCCATTCCCTCCGCCACCCTGTTAACGAAAAAAGATAAGGAACAATTGTCAATTATCAATTCTCAATTATCAATTGAATATCACATGTACCCCGACCGCGACGCACCCGGCGAGCGCCTCTTCATGCAACTGCAGAAGGTGCTGCCGGGGCTCGTGCATCATCAGTTGCCCGAAGGGTGCAAGGATTTCGGGGAATACTACACCCACATCGTGGGACCCCACCCCTGCCCACTCCCCTCAAAGGGGCGGGGAAGCATTAGGATGAGGTATGAGGTAAGAGGTATGAGGTATGAGGGGTGATTCCTTTAGTTTACTGTTTACAGACTCATTTCGGTGTTTAAACCCTCCTCCCTTGGGGAGGAGATGGAGGTGGGTTTCTTAGGAGTCGTTCCTGACTGCCTCAGGAGGCACGGGTGGGGTGGTCAGGAGGCACATCCCAAAGGGGTGGGAAACAAAAGCGGGAGCCTCGATGAGATTCCCGCTTTCATATTTCAATAGTTACAAATTACTTCGTGGCTCCTCCGAGAGCGATGTAGAGGGCGATGACGGCCTGCGCACCGTTGTACATATTCATTGCCTCGCTGAGCTGTGCGCTGAGCAGGCTCTCCTGTGCTGTGAGCACTTCGAGATAGTTCGACTTGCCGTTGTCCATCAGTTCATGGGTTCCGTTGTATGCCTCGCGCAGCACTTCCACCTGTCGATGGTAGTAGCTGTGCTTCTCACGTGCGGCCTGACAGTCGGCCAGTGCCTCGTTCACCTGGTTGCCGGCATCGATGACGGTCTGCACGTACTTGCGCTTCAGGTCTTCCTCGGTGAGCTGTGAAATCTTGTAGTTGGCCTTTATCCTGCCGCGTGCGAAGATAGGCTGGGTGAGTGATGCTACGGCATTGAGCAGTATCTTGCCCGGGTTCACCACCATGCCTCCTCCGCTGTTGGTCCATCCTGCCGCTCCCTGCAGCGTGATGGTGGGGAAGAATGCTGCGCGTGCATCCTTGGTGTTGTAGAAGGCCTCCTCCATAGCGTGGTTGGCGAGACGTATGTCTGGGCGCAACTCGAGCATAGTGGCTGGAACGCCTATCTTAATGAACTCCGAGTCGAACATCCTCTGTCCTGTGGGTGAGTCGGGGTCGTCGGGAAGTGCCGAGCTGCCCCACGCGTTGCGCTCTATGTGTCTGGGTGTCTCTGCGAGCAGTCGGCAGATGGCATTCTCCACGCTGCGTATGCTGCGCTGTGTGTCAACAATCTGTGTCTTCACGCTGAGGTACGACGACTCCATCTGATTGACGGCGGTGGAGAATATCTTACCGTTCTCCCACAGCGTCTTCTCGGTCTCCAGCGAGGCGTTCCACAGGCTGTCGGTGGCTGTGAGTATCTCCAACTGGCGGTCGAGCAACTGCAGCATGTAATACTGCTGAGCCACAGTGGATATGAGGTTGGCACGCAGGGCCTCCTCACGCACCTTCGTCTGCAGCAGCACGGCATTGGCAGCACGCTTCTTGTTGGTTATGGAACCGAACACATCGATGTCCATAGACATCTGAAGCGGGATGTTGTATGTCTTGCTGACGGGTCCGAAGTCGAAGCTTGACAGCGTTCCCTGCGGAGACAGATAGAGCGACGGCAGGTAGGCCAGTTTGGCTGCCTTCAGCGCCGCCTCGCTCTTCTCCACGGCTATGCGGACAGAGTTCAGGTCGGTGTTGCGCTCCAGAACCTGGTCTATGAGCTGCTGCAGCAGGGGGTCGGTGAAGAACTCACGCCACGACAGATTGGCAAGCGAGGTTCCTCCTGTGCCCTCGTCAACTCCGAAGAGGGTATCTGTCTCACTCCCCTGGAGAAGGTTCGTGGGGGTTTCGTACTTGTCGTACAGGCCGCAACCCGTGAGCGTGGCGCCCATGACTGTGGCTACGACGAACGATTTGAATAATTGTCTTTTCAACATCATGAGTTATGTGTTTTATATCTCGAGGTCGTCATCGTCCCATGCCACATAGATGGTAGTAGGTTTGGCGAGGAGGTCGTCAGGATCGTCCACATCATCGTCTTCGTCGGTCTGGCCAGTAGTGCCACCGTTATGGATAGGCATGGTTACTGATTCTTCCAGTAGAAGCAGATCGTCTCTTATTTCCAAACAACCTATTTCTGGTTGCAAATATGTTTTCTTCATTTTGCTTATATTTTATGTGAGAGGCATACCGCAGGGCATGCCCCTCGCTTGTTGTTTATTTTACAATGACTTTTTTACCGTTGATGATATAGATACCCTTTGTAGGTTTGTCCACCCGGCGTCCCTGCAGGTCGTAGAATGTGCCTGCGTTGGTCTTGGTGTCGTCGATGGACTGGATGCCGTTGGTTTCATCGTCTACGGAGAATCCGCAATACTCGTGGGCACCAGCAGCAGAAGCCTCAACGGGCAGATAGACGCGGCCTGCACCGAGTTCGTCACCAGTCCACCTGTAGAAGCCGACGCCCTTGCTCTTGTTCGCAAGTACATAGACAGTGGAACCTTCTTTCGTGCCAGCGGTTTGCCTGTTGCTCTTCATAAGCAAGTTACCTTCGGGAGCATCAAGCTCGTCTGTAGTATAAGGAGTCAACAAGGTCATTGTGTAGTTACCTGGTTGAGAGGTGTGGAGCAGGTAGGGTTCACCGCTTGCCAGTTCGCTAACCCGCGTGAGGACTGCCAGACTCTGGGTCTCTTCAGGTTGTACCTCCTTCACGATGTAAGCCTCAACATTATCGGGAACCGTCACATCTTTATAGGTAACGATGGTTCTCCATTCTGTTGCGCCAATTGCGATATCGAATGTTTCATAGGGAACGAAGCGGTAGATGCGTGGCATGAAGCACTTGGGAGCTTTCGTTTCGCCATCTTCCCCTGTTTGTGCATTCTCATCGCCAGGTTTCTTGGTGTTGAACGAAGCCATGAACATGTCGAAGGAACCCATGTCGAAGGACGATGTGCTGCTGCCTTGTCCTTCACCTTCACCTTGTTGTCCTTCACCTTCACCTTGTCCACCGAACATCTCCATCATGGCGTCCATGTCGAATGCGCTGGTGAGCATGATGGTGTTGTTCTTGTCGTCAGCAATACCATCGAACTTAATGGTGGCAATGTTGTCTGAGAAGCTGATTGTCGCCTTAAGGCTGACGACCACATCTTCTTCTTCGGCATCTTTTGCGGCATCTTCTTTGGTACCCACTTTCATTCCGGAACTTGGGCTGAACATATCCATTATTCCGTTGCCTTCTTCAGTAGAGGTACTGGCAGTTGCATAGAGATAGAGTGGTGTGTCTTTCTCATCTATACCTACATTGAGGTTCCAGAAATTAGCATCATTCTCGTCTTTTTCAAGAACGATCTCCAGGCCGCCTTTAGAAATAACAGTTGAACTCTGAATCTTATTCTTATCGGTGTTGTTGAATTCAATCTTGCTACCGCTCTTGCCGCCGCCCATCATTGAGCTGTTATCAACCATCATGTAGTCGGTCTCGTTGCCGTCCTTAACTCTCGTACCAGCAAGTACCAGACGGGTACCCTCAAGCAGGTCATCGGTGTCAGTTGTCAGTACCCATTCACCATCGTAATAACCGGCTGGAAGGAGGTCTCTTGTCTTCACTGTCAACTTGAACTTGCGCTTCATGGTGTATGACTTCTCCTCTATCTTTGGATCTGCGGTGTCGTCAGCTTCCTGCAGAATCACCTTCACCTTGACGGTAATCTTGGCTGTACCTATGTTGACACCTACGATTTTCTTGGTGTCCTCGTCCCACTTGGCAATATCCTCATCGGATGACTTGTATGTGGGTGCTTCAACCTTCGCTCCTTCAGGAATTTTAACCTCATCATTAAACGCATCAAAATAATTATCTATCTCATAGAGGCTATTGCCTGCCATTGGATCGTCAACACTGCCATCCAATGTCTTGTTGACATATATCTCTTTCTCTGGTTCCTTAACCAGCAAAGTCGGGTCATATACAGCCAGATAATTCATCTCATCAACCTTAGCCGACTTTTTCGGTTCGTTTTCGTCGCCACCACCCATCATACCGGAGAACATGCTTGAATCCTCGGTATAGACTATTGGTCCGCAAACTACCACGCAGTCGCCAGGACTTAATTTCGGAATTTCATTGAATTCCATTCCGTCGAAACCATTTACCTTAACGGTGCCACAACCATTGACCACTTTCATCTGATTGTCTTTCGTGCCATCGTCAGAGATGTAATAGGTCACTTTGTCGGATGAACCGAACAAGGATGACATATCGAAGCCCAGGGAAGACATGTCGAAGCCCATATCATCCATAGAGTCCATATCGAAGTCCATATCATCCATCATATCGTCAAAGTCCATGCCTTCGCCGCCGCCTATGCTACCCATATCCATGTCGCCGAACATAGCCATCAGGCCGGAATTCACCTTGCTTACCTTACCCTTGACGTAGTAGTTGACACCTTCTTCCCAGGTAAGTACGTCGATATCGCCTTCAATCGTAACTTTTCCTGTCTCTGCCAATTGCTTGGCTTCAGCAACAGTTAAAGGATGCGCCAAAGTGCCCAGGCCTGCCGTTGATGAATCATCGACTATCAAAGTACATTTGGCAGAAGCCTTATCGTGATTTCCTTCCTCTTTCACGATAGCGGTGATTACCGTAGTACCACGACCTACCAGTGTCAGGCCGCCTTGTTCGTTGATAGTTGCTACAGCAGTATTGCTGCTCGACCATTCAATATCCTCTTTTTCTGCTCCTGTGATTGTGACTTTTTCGTTGAAATCATACGCCTCAGAGGCATAAGGCTCATTTATATCATAGTTGTAGTATTCGGCTAACTCTATAGTAACCACTCTCTGGGGATCCACTATTTTCTTGAAGATAGCAGCTTGAGTGTTCTTGGCAATGTCATCGTCTCCTTTCACTAACTTCCAAACGTTGCTGAACATGCTTGCATCTACGCCGGCATAATATTGAGTGCCATCTAAGGTAATACCCATGTAAGGACCATTATCGTTGTTGGAGAAGTCGAACTCATTGTTTGATGTCTCTGTACCTACTCTCAATCCATCGCTGGTGGCATAGATATTATTTTCCCCGACAGCAAACTTATACTTTCCTCCGTTGTTTGTGAATGTCCACTGCAGTTTCTCGGCAACATCGCCCGTAATGCGGTCCTTGTCAATGTTCAGGTCCACGGCTACGGCATCGGGGTCTTTGGTCCCCTTGTCGTTTGACATCGCTCTTCCAGTGGCCAGGTCAACAATCACGACATCTTCTTCATTGTCATTGCTGAGAGTGACATCGGTACCATTCACCTTCTTCCATTTCACATAATTCTTTACTGTTATTTTGTAAAGGGTGAAGCGGTCTGAGGTATTATCACTAATAGAAATCAAATTAGCATCGCTTGAGCTCCAACAGAAATAAGCGTTGCCTTCATTACCTACATAATACAAATAGCCGCCATCTGCACCATAACTATCCAGCATAAACTCATACGTGACATCAGAAGGAGTATTCGACACACCGACGTTGGGAGTTGTCCTACTGCCCCAAAGATTATTGCCATTATTTTTAAACATGAACGAATTGTCGCTTGTTTTTTCTATCGTCCACATTATATTGGCAGGCACATTTTCTATAACATTGTCTTCACCGATGGTTATTTTGACACCTCTTAATTGGTTTCCAGAGTTTGATAGAGCGAGGCCTTTGCTCTGATCTACCAAAAGCATAGTTTCGCCATCAGTTACCTCCGAAGGGTTGGTAACCTTCACACAATCATAATCATAATTTTGTGCATGGGCGCTCAACACTCCTGCTAATAGTGTACATAACAGCAGGAAGATAGATTTTAACGTAATAGTTCTTTTCATATCTGTATTGTTTTTATCTTATTTCTTATCCTTCTTATTTGTCGTCTGCTTGGTCAATGCCTTGATGGCATCCAACTGCTGAGGGGCAAGTTCTGGTATCTTATGGGCGCGGGCGTAGGCGGCGAGTTCGTCGAGGCTCATGTCGCCTGCATAGCCTTTGGTGAGTTCCTTGCGGTGTGCCTTGAACTCGTCCTCGTCCATGTAACTCTTCTCGGTGGCATAGATTTGGATGATGAGTATCTTCCTGCCTTTCTTCGCATTGTACTCCCAGTGGTCCTCCTCCATGACGAAGCCGTCGTGTTGCACATTCCCCTCTTCGTTGAGTTTGAACACCTCTGTATATTGATAGGTGTAATCCCTTTCCTCACGGGCTTTTGCCTTTTTGTCCTCGCCATTCACCTTGTTGGCATAAATCTGGCTGCGGCCGGCATCAAGTGTGGTGATGGACAGACCGTCGTCGTGGATTATCTGGCCCAGCACCTCTTCGGGATTCTTGATAATCCAGCGGTTCTCGCCGTCGGGCTCAACGCTTGTCTTATAGTAGTCATTGAATTTCTTGCCTTCACGAAGCGATTTCTCTATGGGCGACGCGTTGCCTTTTGCGCACTGCTCAGCCCTGTCGGCCATGTCCATCGTGTTCCATGCGAGGGCTTTGTTGGCAGCGCCTCCGAATGTCCATACCCCCTTTGTTATTCCTTTGTACTTGTCGCGTATCTCGTGTGCCACAGGTATGATGCCGGCGGTATAGACGCGCAGCGAGTCGTCGATGTAACTGAAGGCGCGGAAGTAGTATTCCGTGTAAAAATAGGGCTTGGGCTTAACGACCACCTCGTCGAGTCCGTAGTCGATGTCCTCCATTGTGATTTTTCGCCCCCCCTCATTTCCCACGGAGGAGGGAAGGTCGGCAATGGTTACCAGTTGCGGCTTGAAGGCGACGTGGGTAAGGGTCACCTTGCTGGCTCCCTTCACGTCGGCGAGCACGCCGTTGAGGTCGGTGGCTCCGATGAAAAGACCGTCCTCGGTCAGCACACTGACAAGCGGAATGCCGTTGCCGTCGTCGTCAACCACCTGTATCTTCTGCGCCTGTGCGCTAAGGGCAACCATTATGGCGGCTGCAACCATCATCAGAATCTTTTTCATATTATAGGTTATTAGTTAGTTTCTTCAACTGTCTTTGCCTTGCCTTGGAAACGTTCATGCAATCCCTGGAACACGATGAAGAAGACAGGGACTACGAAGAGCAGGGCAATGGTTCCTACCGACATACCGCCCACAACGCCAAGGGCGAGGGCACGGTTACCGTTGGCACCGGCACCACCTTCGATGATGAGCGGAATCATACCGGCAATCATGGTGAGCACCGTCATCAGGATAGGACGCAGACGTTCCTTGCATGCCTCGAAGGCGGCATCGCGGATGCTCATGCCCTGGGCACGACGCTCAGAGGCGAACTCCGTAATCAGAATGGCGGTCTTTGAGAGCAGACCGATGAGCATGATGACACCCGTCTGCAGGTATATATTGTTGTCCATGCCCGGCAAGTGGAGTAACGACCCCAGGTAGGCGCAGACAAAGGCTCCCATCAGTCCGAACGGCACGCTGAGCAGCACGGCCCACGGGGTGAACCATGAGTTGTAGAGCGAGGCGAGGATGAGGTAGATGAGAATGACACATATTATATATATAAGGGCAGTGGTGTTCGAGCCGGAGGCCTCCTCCAGTTCGCGCGACATGCCGCTGTATTCGTAACTGTAGCCGTTGGGCATGGTCTCCTTGAACACCTCCGCAATCACCTTATGGGCATCGCCCTCGGTGTATCCACCGGCGGCCTGCACGAAGCAGGTGATGCTCTGGAACAGGTTGAAGTGCTCGATGCTCGACGTACCTACCACCTCCTTCAGCGTGACAAACTCTGAGATAGGAGCCATCTTCCCGCCGTGCACCTTCACGAAGATGTTGTTCAGCGACGACGGGTCGAGACGATACTCGGGCGAGGCACTGGCCATGATGCGATAGACCTTACCGAACTGGTTGAAGTTGCCAACGTAGGAACCACCGCAATAGGAACCAAGCGTCCTCAGCACAACGGCGGGTGTCACACCGGCACGGTCGCACTGGGTGGCATCAACATCG
The DNA here is from genome assembly GCA_017554105.1 of Prevotella sp. GTDB lineage: Bacteria > Bacteroidota > Bacteroidia > Bacteroidales > Bacteroidaceae > Prevotella. The sequence goes on from JAFZIY010000018.1 coordinate 60,353, forward strand.
ACCTGATATTTCGGGAAGCGCTCGGAGTAGGACGTCATAGCCATACTTATCTCAGGACGCTCGCCCAGCTTAGTCAGGAAGTTGGTAGCCAGCTTGGCAAACTCTGACAGGTCACCGTCGTTCAGGTCCTGCAGCACCAGATTGACGCTGTTGTTAGAACCGTAGCCAGGCACCTGAGGCAACTGGAACGGCATCACCTGTACGTTCTTGATGTCCTTGCAAGCGTAGTACAGACGGCCGATGACCAGGTCAACATAGTGGTTGAAGCCCTCACGCTCCTCCCATGTCTTCAGACGGATAATCAGGGTGGCGTAGTTGGAGCCCGAACCCGACATCATGCCGTAGCCGCAAGCCGTTGCAAAGCTTTCCATCTCGGGAATCTCCTGTACCTTTGCCTCTACCTTCTTAACAATCTCACGCGTCTCCTTGAGCGTGGCACCCTCCGGGGCACGTATCTCAGCGAGTATAACACCCTGGTCCTCCTGAGGTACGAGTCCTGAAGGCAGGTTCTTCATGAAGAAGATGAGCAGCACGGCTGCCACAGCCAGCAGACTCCACGCCAGCACGGGGCGCTTGATGAACTTCTGCACAGCCTTGGAGTACTTCTTATATATGGCGTTATAACTTACGGTATATGCTTTCTTCGTATAGTAGGTCAGGCTCTTGCGCTCGCCTTCCTTCTCCGATACCTTCAGCATGATGGCACATAGGGCAGGGCAGAGCGTCAGGGCCGACACGCACGACAGACCGACGGCCGAGGCAATCGTAACACCGAACTGGGTGAAGAACGAGCCTGACGTGCCGGGCATGAAGGCCACGGGGATGAACACGGCCATGAAGACCAGCGTACATGAGACGACGGCCACCGACACATCACTCATGGCCTCGCGGGTGGCCTGCTTGGCATCGGTGATGCCGCCCTCCATCTTAGCCATTACCGCCTCGACCACCACAATGGCATCGTCGACTACCGTACCGATGGCCAGCACAAGGGCGAAGAGCGTCAGGATGTTCAATGAGAATCCCGCCAGCGAGACGATTGCAAAGGTTCCCAACAGGGAAACGATAATCGAGATGGACGGGATAATCGTAGCCTTGAAGTTCTGAAGGAAGAAGAACACCACGAGCACCACCAGAATGATAGCAATGATGAGCGTCTCGACCACGTTGCCGATGGCGGCATAGAGGAAGTCGTCGGAAGTCTCGAGCTTTACGAATTCCAGTCCGGCAGGCATCATAGGCTTCAAATCCTCATAGAGCTGGTCGATGCGGGCATTCACCTCGGTGGCATTGGCTCCCGGCGCCTGGAACACCATGAAGATGGTACCCGGCTTGCCGCCGATGTTCGAGATGAAGTTGTAACTCATGGCACCAATCTCCACGTCAGCCACGTCGCTCAGATGGAGCAGGTGACCGCCGTCGCTGGTCTTGAGCACGATGTCGTTGAACTCATCGATGGTCTTCAGCGTACCCTTGTACTCCATTGTGTACTGGTAGGCATTATCCGACTGTGCACCCAGCGAACCCGTGGCAGCCACGAAACTCTGGCCGCCGATGGCTGCGAACACGTCGTTAGGCTCCAGTCCGTACTGTGCCATCACGTCGGGCTTCAGCCAGATGCGCAGGGCATAGGTGTTACCCAGTGACATCACGTCGCCCACACCGGTGATACGCATCAGGCGCGGCTTCAGGTTGATGTCGATGTAGTTGGCCACGAAGTCGTCGTCGTACTTGCCGTCAACGCTCCTGATGGCTCCGATCTGCAGGATGTTGCTCTGCTGCTTCATCACCTGCACACCCACCTTGGTCACCTCGGCAGGCAGCAGTGCCGTAGCACGACTGACGCGGTTCTGTACGTTCACCGCCGCGATGTCGGGGTCGGTACCCTGCTTGAAATATACCACGATGCTCACATCGCCTGACGATGAGGCCGACGAGGTCATGTAAGTCATGTCGGGCACACCGTTGATGTTCTCCTCCAATGGCTGTACCACCGACTTCATGATGGTGTTGGCATCGGCACCCGTATAGCTTGTGATGACACGTACCGTAGGCGGCGCGATGTTCGGGTATTGCTCGATGGGCAGCGACTTCATGCAGATGAAGCCCACCAATGCTATCACGATAGAGATGGCACAGGCCATCACGTATCTGTTGATGAATATATTATTCTTCATTAGAATATAACTCCTAATTTCTAATTCCTAAGTTCTAACTCCTAATTCATCGCTCTTTAATCTTTCTTCACTTCCGGGAACAGCACCTTCTGGCCTTCCTGAACGTTGTTGGCACCTTCGGTCACGATACGGTCGCCGACATTCAGACCACTCGTCACGATGAAGTCCTTACCGTTGCCAATATCCTGAGTCGTTACGGTAACGGCAGTAGCAGTACTGTCGGCCCTCACCTTATATACTAACGACCTGTCCTGCAGACGTACCACAGCATTTTGTGGAATAACCATCACGTCCTTTCTCTGAAGCGGAAGAACCACGGTTCCCTGAATACCAGAGAACAGATGACCGTCGGGATTGGGGAACGAGGCCTTAGCACCCAGCGAACCTGTGGCGGCATCAACGACACCCGTCAGACTGGTAATGCGGCCCTTGTGCTTATATTCCGTACCATTCTTCATCAAGAATGTCACGTCGGGCATTTCAGCCAGATGCTTGTCCTTCTCATCAGCCTTCATGCCGGCCTGCACCTGCGACTCAATGATGGCCTCCGTTACCGAGAACTCTGCGTCCATATTAGTATTGCCGCTGACGATGGTCAGATGAGAGGCTGGCGATACCTGGTCGCCCGGTCGTACTGGAATCTCACCAATAACACCTGTTACGGGTGATGTGATGGTACAGAAACCGAGGTTCACCCTGGCGCGGTTCACAGCCGACTGTGCCTGAGCGACAGAAGCCCTTGCCTGACTGACAGCGGCTAATGCCTGGTTGTAATTGTTTCGGGAATTCTCAAGCATATAACTGCTTACTATCTTCTTGTCGAACAGGTTCTTGTTGCTCTCAAACTCCAACTTGGCGCTGTTGGCCTGTGCCTGTGCAGCCGTAAGATTGGCCTGTGCAGCCTGGAGGTTGGCGCGTGCGGCTTCTACCTCATGCTGTGCATTACGGGAGTCGATGACAAAAAGCACCTGACCTTTGGTTATCTGCTGACCTTCTGTGACACATATCTTCATCAACTGACCACTTACCTGTGGAGTTATCGTCACGTCGGCCTGTCCCTTCAGTCTGGCGCTGAATTTCATAGGTATCGTGATGTCCTGTTTCTTCACATTCATTGTCTCGAATGAGGTCTTTACTTCCTTAGGCATATCCAAACCGCAGGATGCCACTCCGATAGCTATCCAAAGGATGCTAATCAATAAAACCAGTTCTTTTCTTTTCATTACCATTAATAATATAAAATAATATTTCGCATGCAAATTTACGATAATATTACACTTTGTCTTAATTACACTTATTCGTTTTCTTAAAGTAGTTGCGACAACCGGGTTAATTTGCGACAAATAGCCAGAGCACCCCTGAATATTGTCGTTCTTCAGATAGATTTTTAGTTCAAAGTTGTCTTTTCCGTACGGTTCTACAGATATCGATTACAGCCTCAAACCAAAGAAGGCTCGTACACGCCATTTCGTATTGCGTACCTCAAGATTTTTCTCGTCACCGATGTTGGTAAAGTTGAAGACCATTGACAGGCCTGCGAACTTGTTGCCTATCTGGCGCACGACAGCACCGCGGCTTGTGATGATGACCTCTGGGAAATGATAGTGCATCGGTATTTTCGTGCCGTCGATGGAGAACGATGTCTTGCTATAGACGATGAATGTGGGTAGGGCAGAGATATGAATCAGCCAACCGCGATGTGGAACGTAGTTGTAGCCATAGCCCGCTCCGATGCCTATGTTGGTCATCTTGAACATTGTCTCGTGTTCGTCGCTTACGGTTCCCTTCTGTCCCTGACCTGAGAGGGCTATCATGAAACTGCCTGCAGAGCGACGCTGTATGCAGCTCTGGGTGAAGGCGGCGGGATAAGAGAAACGACGATGGTTGAAGACGTAGTATGTGTTCAGGTTGAGTGTCTTCAGCTTGAGCAGGTCTGATGGTAGTTCAATACGCTCCTCGCCATCGGTCTGGTGCCATCCCTTGAAGTTCTTCGCGTCCTGGTAGATGAGGTCTATGCCGAACCGTTTGCCGTAGGCATTGACATTAAACTCGAAGTCGCTGTATTTACCCATCAGTTTTGCCGGGTTGAGAGCAAGGTTGAGAGAGAGTCCGAGATAGGATACACCCAGACTAAGCGTGGATTTATAGTCGGCTGTCATCTCGGACTGGAAATGTCGTCCGTTCTCTACTCCCTGAGACTTTATCTGTGCCCCAGAGATATTAAGCCTCCCTATTATGGTCCACTTTGTTGTTGGCTTGATGACGTAAGCTGTGTCGATGTCCGAATTATGATACCGCTCGGTCAGTTTTTGGTCAATACGATGCAGGAAACTGTTCTTTTCCTGGGCATTTACATAAGACAAAGCCCCGAAAAAACAGAATACAATTAGTGTTACAGATAGTCTAAATAGTAATCTCATTTGTTAATCGTTATTCGTAACAACCCCTGACATAGTGCAAAGATACTTATTTTCACTCAACTACCAAACTTTTGTCTTCATTTTTTTCGTAATTACATACTTTCAGACCCCACCCCGACCCAATTGCTTTTCCCTTCGGCCAGCGACCGTTGGTTCCCCTTGAGGGACGGGGAGTCATCAGGATGGGTGATTGGTGAAGGGTATGAGGTAAGAGGTATGAGTGAGAAACGAGAAAACGTCAAGTCACGGGGTGTAACTTGACGTTTTCGTGTGTGCGCCTGATAGGACTCGAACCTACACGACAGGGGTCACTAGATCCTAAGTCTAGCGCGTCTACCAATTCCGCCACAAGCGCGCTGGCATTTCCCTGTTTTTGGAAATGCGGTGCAAAGGTAGTGTGTTTTTAAATAAAAACCAAATAATAGGCGGACTTTTTATTTTATATACTTCACCTTCGACGCGTCGCGCGGCTTTGCGTCTGGCTGCTCGTCGGGATAGCCTACGGCAAGGATATAGAGTAGCTCATAGCCCTCGCTGAACCCGAGGCGGTAGATGTATGGCTTGGCCTCCTCTGACGTGTTGAGGAAGCGCACTGGACCGCCCAGGCAGCATGTGCCCAGTCCGAGTGCCTGTGCCGTGAGCATCATGTTCTCGCCAAGCAGACCGGCATCGAGTTGTCCGTCGCCCTTAGGCGTTGCCACGCAGATGATGTTGGGTGCGTTGCGGAACATGTTCTTGAAGTCCTTGTCGCGGCTCACCATGTCGGGATTGGCTTTCTTGAAGATGTCGGTTAGTTCCTGGATGAAGGAATAGTCCTCTACGATGCGTATCTCCCAGGGCTGTCTGTTGATGCCACTCGGGGCGTTGATGCCGCACAGGGCTATCTGCTCCAGTTTCTCGTGCTCTACGGGCTGGTCGATGTATTTGCGTATGCTACGGCGTTCCATGATGGCCTTCACCACCTCGTTGTCAGCATAGGCATTGCCCTTCGTCCATGCTCCCACCACCTCTCCGATGTATTCGGTGTGTACTCCGCCGGGGAAGTTGCCGTACATGCGTTTTGGAACGTCGCTCCTGAAGTGGCTCTTGTCGAATGGTGCGGCATACATTGTCTTACATTCGATGACCATAGTGGCTTCCTTGTAATAGGGCGTTCCGTTGGCCGTGTATGCCGTGTGCAGTCCTAACGCTGCCGCCTTGTCGCCGTCGCGTCCGCTGTGGCTTCCCATGTACTGTAGCACATTGGCCATGCTCTTGTCGAAGGACATCACGGTGAAATACTCCGACGCGTCCATGAACTTCTTGGTATGGCGCTGCTCTGCGACATATACCGTGAGCGCCGTGCGTCCCCATAGCGTGCCGATGCCGCCCCAGCCGATGGTCATGGCGTTCTCCTTCGTCTTGTCTCCCGCACATAGCAGTTGTGCGTCGCGGAACCATTGGAACCCGTTGGGCGAGAAGTCGTCCTCAACGCTTATTTCCGTGAAACCGTTCTCCACCTGTGCTTGTGCACATAGTGGCAGTGTGAGCAGCATGGCTGCTGCGATTGTTCTGATAAAACCTTTCATGAGTTTGATGTTTTTAGGATTGTGAGTTTATTTGTCAACACTTATTGTTAATGTCTCGGGATGGAAATGGATGCCCTTGCCCTCGATGAACCTTGTCAGCGAACCCGTTGCCGCGAGTTCCCCGGGTGTGCCCACCTCTAATGTGGTGGATTGTTGTTGGGTGTTGGTGGAGAGCAGCCATAGGCGGTCGGCCAGTTGCAGGGCGAGTTCGAGGTCGTGGGTGGACAGGAATATCGTCTTCTTCGTCTCGTGGGCCAGTTGCCGCAGGAGGAGCAGCATGTCGACCTTCGACGGATAGTCGAGAAATGCCGTTGGCTCGTCGAGATAGATTACGGGTGTCTGCTGTGCCAGAGCCTTTGCAATCATCACTTTCTGTCTTTCGCCGTCACTAAGCGTCTGTATCATGCGCTCAGAGAGATGTGAGATACCTGTCTTTGCAATGCTCTCGTCCACTATCTCGCGGTCGTTCTCGTTCAGGGTTCCCCAGAAGCCTGTATATGGTGAGCGCCCCAGACCTACTAACTCGGTAACCGTGATGTTCTGAACGTCGGGCTTTGAGGTGAGCACCACTCCGATAAGACGTGACACTTCCTTGTCTGAGAGTGTCTCCAGTTGCTTCCCGTCGATGGTGATATTACCGCTGAGGGCTGGCTGGAAGGCGCTCAGAGTGCGCAACAGGGTGCTCTTGCCGATGCCGTTAGGCCCGATGAGGCAAGTAAGCTCGCCTTCCATAAGTGTGGCATTGATGCCTTCAGCCACCACCTTACGGTTGTTTTTTGACGTATATCCTATGGATAGGTTCTCGAGTGTAATCATTCTTTGAATTACGAATTTGGAATGACAAATCTTGAGTTATTCTAGCTTCGCCGCGATTATCAATTATCAATTCCTTAAAAGTGTGCGGGCGAACTCTATTATGGTGTCCTTGCCTTTAAGAAAATCCTCGTCCTTGAGCGACACGTAATGGTCGGGCTCTATGCCGAACTCGGTCGATTGCTTGTTGCGGTCGTACATGGGACATGCCGAGAAGCGCACCGACCATCCGCAGGGCAGTTCCGACGAGAACGGCAGTCCTGCTCCTCCTCCTGTCTTATCGCCCACGATGGTGACGTTAGGACAGCACTTCATGTATTTCACGAACTCGTTGGCAGCACTGAATACCGTGCGGTTTGTAAGCACCACGACGGGCTTCTGCCAGCGCATCCCTGCCGAGGGTTTCAGCCGTTGTTCCTCCATCTTGGAGAAGTCGTCATGTCCGCGTCCTGTCTTATGCTGCATATATCCCACCAGTATCTCCTCGTTAGTGAACCGTGCCGCCAGTTGCTCGGCATTGGTTAGATTGCCTCCGCTGTTGTTGCGTATGTCTATTATAAGTCCATTGCACGTCGCAAGGTTCGACAGGACAGCATCCAGATTCCCTTCGCCTATGCTGTTCGAGAATGAACTGTACCTCACGAATCCGATATTGTCATCGAGGGTAAGGTACTCAAGACCCGATGCAATCTTGTATTTCGTGCCCATATATATGCGCATCAGCGAGTCGCTATAGTTCTGGGGGTAGTTCTCGTGCCACGACCAGTTGCGCCCTACGTCGAACGTGCTGTAGATGTTGACGTGTCCATCGCGCAGTTCTGACAGCATGTTTGCCATCACCTCGAACATCTGTTCCCTGTTCATCTTGTCGGAGAACTGCGGGGAATATTTCTGATATATGGCATCCCAGTCGAGCCCATATTCCGCTTTCTTGTACGAGAAGAAACAGTAGTGCTCGTCGAAGATGCGCCACAGTGCCTCGAAGTTGCCCCGGGGGTTGTCGGAGTACTGCTCCTCGTCGACGCAGCAGCAGAACATTCCGAGTATTGCAATATATATAATGAAGCGTTTCATTGCCTTAATGGTTTACTATATGGAAGCGTCGGGTGATGCCGAAAACCACCAAATGAGAGTAGTTGTGATACTTTAATTCATTCACGTCAGACTGCTGATAATCACCGAGATACCCCCAATGGATAGACATTTTCTTTAAGTGTAGTTGCAAGGTCAGCGCATGTCGCATCGACGGAGCATTGAAAGGGTGGGAGAGTACCACGTTATGGTCGTAGTCGCCACGTGAGAATATCTCGTAATATGACTGTCCGTAGTGGGGCGTGAACATCACTCCGAGAAGCGGAACCTGCACTCTATAGTTAACCGAGAACCGTTTTCCGAAGGCCATGAAGTCGTAGGACGCGGCGGCTGAGGGAGCGATGTTGAGTCCAAGTCGCAGTTGTCCGGGGTTGTTCCCGTTGCGGGTGTTATAGAGGAAGCCTATCGCTGCCTCGCCCACGGCACCTGCCTTGAGGTGCAGACGGTTGCCGAGAAGGTCCCAATGGCGGTGTCTTCCTATGGTGAGGGTGTAGAGTCCTGCTATGTTGTCGTTGTCGTCGCTGCGCGGAGAGGTGAACGAGAGGTATGCCTGATGGGTTATATCGGTGCTCCAGCGGCGGTAGTCGGCGGGTGTTATGACGGCATCGCATGATACGGGACTTGCGGTCTTGCGTTGCAGGGTGTTGTCTATGAATCGTATCTCGACACCGTTGTAATGCTCGGGTGATATGTAAGTGTCCAGAATCTCGGTTGCGCCTATACCGAGCATCGTGGTCTTCGTGATGTCGGTACGCTCCTCATTGCCGCTGCCCTGGGCGAAAGAGCATAGTGCCTGCATCGACGATGCAAGCACTATAATCATTGATATGATGCGGTTATTCTTCATCTGGGAAAAGGCTTAGTTGTCCTGTGGCGTCCTCACGAGGTCGTGCCTGGGGTGACGACTCCTCTGCCTGCTCCTCGATGTCAGCGCCTTCCTCAACGTCGTTTTCCTCGTTCTCGTCTTCCTCCTCATCGTTCTCAGGTTCAGGGAAACGAAGCGGTTCCAACTCCTCGACGCTCTCGATGGTCCATGTGCTGATGCGTTTGCCGTGAGCCTTGAATCCCTTTACGCCCACGAACTCCTCTGCCTCAATCTCCATCGGGTCGCGGAAGGCATCGCCACCGCCGAAGGTCACCTTCACACGGGGATATACCTGGCATGTGAGCAGCACGGGCTTCGACTCGCTTTCGGTGCCCAGATAGTTCTGCTTGTTCTTCTTTGCGTCGAAGAGGAAGCGTTTCAGATAGAGGTAGTTGTTGTTGTCGGCATCGAAGAGTACGGCTGTCCACACCTTGTTGGGGTCGAACTTCTCAATCACCTTGATGTTCGTCTCGTAGTGGTTGTTAAGGTCGAAGTTCGTGGTATAGAAGTCTCCGTTGTCGAGAACCACGAGTATCTGGTCGTCGTCGTTGAACTCTCCGAGATAGCGTCCGTGCTCATCGTAGTTCAGTCGCTGCACATCCTCGTCGAACCATACCTTTCGTCCTCCGAGTGTTGAGTGTCCGTGACTCTTCAGGGTGATGCGCGTCACGGGAACCTTTGTGAGCAGACGTCCTGCCGCACCACGTCCCTTGATGCTTATCTCGCTGAAATCCTTGTCCATAAAGAGTTTCTTACGGAATGCGGAAGGCTGCAGAGCCACCTTTATAACCTCTGCCTCGCCGTTCGGATTGGCTGTGAAATAGACCACGCGACTGCCCGCCGTGCCCTTCGTGGTGTCGTATTCGCGCTCTCGGGTGACCGAGGGGATGGAGAATCTCTTTATGTAGTAGGCTCCTGCCTTGCCGTCGCGATACACCATATTATATACGGTACGGTTGTCACCGCGCTTGAATATGCCCACGTGGATTACGTTCTTGCCCACGAAAATCTTCTCGGCTACTCTCACCACCTTGAACTTTCCGTCGCGATAGAACAGTATCACGTCGTCGATGTCGGAGCAGTTGCACACGAACTCGTCCTTCTTCAGTCCGGTGCCGATGAATCCCTCGTTGCGGTTGATGTAGAGTTTCTCGTTTGCCTCTGCCACCTTTGCCGCCTCGATGGTGTCGAAGTTGCGTATCTCGGTGCGTCGTGGGAAGTCCTTTCCGTACTTGTCCTTGATGAAGGTGAACCAGTTGATGGTCACGTCGGTCATGTGTGCCAGGTCGTGGGCTATCTCCTTCAGTTCCGCCTTGATGCGTGCCATCAGTTCGTCGGCCTTGTCCTTGCTGAACTTCAGTATGCGCTGCATCTTTATCTCGAGCAGTCTGATGATGTCGTCGCGCGTCACCTCGCGGATGAGTTTCGGCTTGAAAGGCTCCAACCGCTTGTCGATGTGTGCCACAACCTTGTCCATGTTCTCTGCCGTCTCGAAGCCCTTGTCCTTATAAATGCGCTCCTCTATGAATATCTTCTCGAGCGAGGCGAAGAACAACTGCTCCTCAAGTTCGCCGCGACGTATCTCAAGTTCCTTGCGCAGGAGTGCCATCGTGCGGTCTACAGAATGCTTCAGCACGTCGCTGACGGTGAGGAAGCACGGTTTGTTGTCCTCGATGACGCAGCAGTTGGGCGAAAGACTTATCTCGCAGTCGGTGAAGGCATAGAGCGCGTCGATGGTCTTGTCGCTCGACACTCCGGGTGCCAGATGCACCTGAATCTCCACCTCTGCTGCCGTCAGGTCTTCCACCTTACGAGCCTTTATCTTACCTCTCTCGATTGCTTTCACTATCGAGTCCTGCAGCGTCTCCGACGTCTTGGAGAACGGTATCTCGCGTATCACGAGCGTCTTCTGGTCGAGTTTTTCTATTTTAGCACGTACCTTCACTGAGCCTCCGCGCTGTCCGTCGTTGTATTTCGATACGTCGATGCTTCCGCTTGTGGGGAAGTCGGGATAGAGCGCGAAATCCTCACCGCGAAGATAACTTATCGCGGCATCGCACAGTTCGTTAAAGTTATGTGGTAGAATCTTTGAGGAGAGACCCACGGCGATGCCCTCCGCACCTTGTGCCAGCAGCAGCGGGAACTTCACGGGCAGGGTTATAGGCTCCTTGTTGCGCCCGTCGTAACTCATCTTCCACTCCGTAGTCTTGGGATTGAAGACTACATCGAGGGCGAATTTCGACAGACGTGCCTCGATGTAACGTGGTGCTGCGGCAGACGAGCCCGTGAGAATGTTGCCCCAGTTGCCCTGAGTGTCCACCAGCAGTTCCTTCTGTCCGAGTTGCACGAGGGCATCTCCGATGGAGGCATCTCCGTGAGGGTGGAACTGCATGGTGTGTCCCACGATGTTCGCCACCTTGTTGTATCGCCCGTCGTCCATGCGTTTCATGGAGTGCAGGATGCGTCGCTGTACGGGTTTCAGTCCGTCTTCGATGTGCGGAACGGCACGCTCCAGGATTACGTATGACGCGTAGTCGAGGAACCAGTTCTGGTACATTCCGCTCAGATGGTGCACGGCAGAAGCGTCGAAACGGCTCACGGGGCGGTAGTCGGAATGTACTTCACTCACCGCTTCTTCGTTCTTTTCTTCTTCGGTTCCGTCTTCTACGTTAGGGTTCTCTTCGTTTTGGTTAATATCCTTTATATCGTCGTCCATGATTGATTAGTTGTTCTCAAATAGAAAATGTTGCGAGTGCAAATTTAATAAAATTCTTCGAAACAAACGAAAGATTATGTTTTTTTGTATAAAACGGGCGTTCTGAGAGTGCACTTTTCATCGCTTAGAATGCAAACAATATAAAATGGCATCCCCAAAGGCCATCTCTGACATTGCCAGAGGTCATCTCTGAGGGTGCCAGAAGCCATCTTTTGGAGTGCCACTAAACACCTAATGCTTTATAAATGTGCGGAGATAGGAGTTTATCTCGCTGATGCCCTGACGGAAAGCTTCATATCTCTGCATGCGCTTCTTGTCCTTTACATGGAACGCCATTATCACGGCACCGGAGAAACTGGTGCCGTTCTTCAGTTTGAAGTAGCAATTCCACGGTCCTACGTCAGTCACAAACATGTCCGAGTCGGTGTATCTGCCTTGGTTCTCCTGCAGATTGTAGGCCTTCGCAATCTTGCTGATATGCATGAAAACCTCATCATCGACGGCAATGGTGTCGCGCTTCACATAATCGTATCTGACGTAGAGCATGCCCCCCTTGTCGGTCTTCTTGAGTGACATTTCTCCGTCGCTGGTGTATATCTCGCCGTTCTCGTCTTGGTAATACCTCATTCCCGATGCATTGGTGTAGTCGTAACGCTCCACCATCTCCTCTGGTGATACCGTCACTTTGCTCAGGTCAATTTCGGTGTTTTCCTTGTTGTTGCCGTTGTTTTCACCATTACTGTTACCGTTGCCGTTTATGTTGGTGCATGATTTGCCTCCCGCGAGTGTTATTAACAGGCAGGCAATCGCCATTATAGTATTTTTCATATCTTGTGGTTTTTAGTTACATAAGTGATTCTGCACGGGTGTTGTCGGAAAGTATAGCCTATTCCTCTTTATTGTCAGGATCTAACGTCTTCAGGTATTCGAAAATGGCTATGGCACCACTACTGAATGTCGTGTATCTTTCCATTTTCTTTTCGTCCTTTACTAAGTAAGAGGCAGAAGGGGAGCAGTTGAATTTGAGACCGTTGTCAAGTTTTCCACTGCAATGCCAACCGCTTACATCGGTGAGAAATACTTCTGAGTCGTCGAAGGAATCGCAGTTCTCAAGCATATTGTATCGTGTGATAAGTTCTCCAACACGGCTCATCACGCTGTCTTCCACAAAGATGGTGGTGGTCTTCCTGTCCCTGTTCAAGTCAAGTTTGTTGCCTTCGTCGGTCTTATTCAAGTAAACTTCGTCTATAGGAGCGGGCACGCTGTCATCAATTCTATAAGACATCATATTCTTTGATTTCCTATAGTTGAAACTGATGGCTTTCGGGGTGTCTGCCTTTTCTTTCTTGCAACAGCATTCCTTCTCGTTGCATTTCCCCGATTTCTTTTTCTTATCGCAACATTTGTCCTGTGCGTAGCACATACTTGCCACAAACATTGTCATAAGTGTAATAAACAGTATTCTTTTCATATCTTTTTTGTTTGGTTTTTCGCCACAAAGATATGAAATATTTATTAATTATCAAATATCAGTTGCCATTTTTAAATTATTATTTGTACCTTTGCAGGCAATTATTCGAATAAACCAATTTAATCATGGCACAAGAAGACGTTTTTAAGAAGATTATCTCTCATTGCAAGGAATATGGTTTTGTGTTCCCCTCAAGTGAGATTTACGACGGCCTTGCCGCAGTTTACGACTACGGACAGAATGGCGTCGAACTGAAGAATAATATCAAGCAATATTGGTGGAAGTCAATGGTGCTGCTGCACGACAACATCGTGGGCATCGACAGCGCCATCTTCATGCACCCCACAATATGGAAAGCCAGCGGTCATGTTGACGCTTTCAACGACCCGCTCATCGATAACCGTGACTCCAAGAAGCGCTATCGTGCCGATGTCCTCATTGAGGAGCAGATAGCAAAGTACGAGGAGAAGATTGACAAGGAGATTCAGAAGGCTGCCAAGCGATTCGGAGAGAGTTTCGACGAGCAGAAGTTCCGTGAGACCAATCCACGTGTGTTGGAGAACCAGCAGAAGCGTGACGCCCTGCACGAGCGTTACTCTGTGGCTATGAACGCTATGGACCTTGAGGCACTCAAGCAGATAATCATCGACGAGCAGATTGTATGTCCTATCTCAGGAACAAAGAACTGGACCGACGTTCGTCAGTTCAACCTGATGTTCTCTACCGAGATGGGTGCCTCTGCCGACAATGCCATGAAGGTATATCTGCGTCCGGAGACGGCACAGGGTATCTTCGTGAACTACCTGAATGTGCAGAAGACGGGCCGTATGAAGATTCCTTTCGGTATCGCACAGATAGGTAAGGCGTTCCGTAACGAGATTGTGGCACGACAGTTTATCTTCCGTATGCGTGAGTTCGAGCAGATGGAGATGCAGTTCTTCGTAAAGCCTGGTACCGAACTCGACTGGTTCCCGAAGTGGAAGGAGACACGTATGAAGTGGCATCAGGCACTGGGCTTCGGTGCTGAGAACTACCGTTTCCATGACCACGAGAAACTGGCTCACTATGCAAATGCTGCAACTGACATCGAGTTTAAGATGCCGTTCGGTTTCAAGGAGGTTGAGGGTATCCACTCTCGCACCAACTTCGACCTGTCGCAGCACGAGAAGTACTCAGGCAGGCAGATAAAGTACTTTGACCCGATAACCAACGAGAGCTATACTCCGTTTGTCATCGAGACCTCTATCGGAGTTGACCGTATGTTCCTCTCCATCATGTGTCACGCATATACCGAGGAGCAGTTGGAGAACGGAGAGTCACGCGTGGTATTGAAGTTGCCTGCTGCTCTCGCTCCTATCAAGCTCGCTGTGCTGCCTCTCGTGAAGAAGGGCGGACTGCCAGAGAAGGCTCGTGAGATAATCGACTCGTTGAAGTTCCACTTCAACTGCACATACGACGAGAAGGACACCATAGGAAAGCGCTATCGTCGTCAAGATGCAATAGGTACTCCTTATTGTGTAACGGTTGACTACGACACGCTGAACGACAACTGCGTGACTCTTCGTAACCGCGACACAATGGAGCAGGAGCGTGTGAGCATAGACCAACTGAATGCCCTCATCGAGGACAAGGTGAGCATCGCTTCACTACTCAAGAAGTTGCAATAAACAGTATTGACAATGAAAAAGGATATAACCATAGCAATGTTAGTCGCCCTCTTGTCTCTCTGCATGTTCTCATGTAGCGAGGACGATGGCGAAGGCAGTGAGTTCGACAACTGGAAAGAGCGCAACGAGACTTATTTCAATAACCTTTACAACAAGGCAAAGGGCTCCACTACAGGTACGTGGAGATCGTATAAGTCATACGCTCTCGAGGAGAGTGCGGCAACAAGTGCCCAAGACCATATCGTGGTCGAGGTGCTCAAGGAGGGCACGGGTACTGAGTCGCCGATATTCTCTGACGTTGTAAAGATTCACTATCGAGGCAACCTTATCCCGACTGCTTCCTTCCCATTGGGCTATCAGTTCGATTCTTCATGGTTCGGAGACTATAACCTCGACACTATGTCGCCTGTTAGTGGCAAGGTGTCTTCTTACCTCAAAGGGTTCTCAACCGCTCTTATGAAGATGCATGCCGGTGACCGTTGGCGTGTTTATATTCCTGCTGCTCTTGGCTATGGGTCAACTTCACCCAGCACATCCATACCGGCATACAGTACGTTGGTGTTCGACATCACTCTCGTATCGTTCGAAAATGCGGAATAAGTAAGAGCATAAAAAATGGCATAAAATAGCAAAAAACGCGTTTGTGTTCGCACACAACATTGATTTAGGTCAATAAAAGTGGCAGTTTTTTATAATTCTGCCACTTTTTTATTGTGGCATGTGGAATCGTTTTTAACTTTGCAGTGCAATTCAGAATTAAAGGTATTAGTAAGGTAAAAAAGATTCAGGTTAGTTATAGATTAAGCATAGATTTAGGTTAGTGAAAAGGTAAAAAAAAGATTGTAAGGTCAATAGGTAGTAAGTTTTAAGGTAGAAGTAAAGATTGGATTAAGGATAACCTGATGCTGGGGGGAGGAGCCCCGCAGTTAAAGAAAAAGGTTAATATTAAGATATGACTGCACCGTGAGGCGCAGTCTTTAATTTGAAAAGTAAAGAAAGGACATATATTATGAGTATTTCAACACTTTGTGCCGTGTTTATGCTTTTTGCAACAACCGGCTTTGTTATGGACAAAAAAGTGGCAAACCGATAAAGACTGATTTCTTTAAGGTTTAGGTTTTTTCAGGAACAATACAACAACGAGCGACCTCTTATATTGGAGTCGCCCGTTATTTTTTGTAGAAAACGAAGACATTACATACTTTACTATTGGCGATGGGGTTGTCAAAGGTGGCATTTTTCCTTTTTTAGCTTGTTTAATTTTGTCAGTATAATGAAAAGTAGTAACTTCGCATCGCAAACCTAATACGGATGTTTTCTAAGAAGAAGAGCGACACCCTGCTTGAGATGATACGTAACAAGCAGCCGATGACGGGTGGTCAGAAGATGGGTCTGATTGTCCTCCTCAGTGTGCCTGGTATTCTCGCACAGATGACCAGCGTGCTGATGTTCTACATCGATGCTGCAATGGTGGGGCATCTGGGTGCCAACGAGTCGGCAAGCATCGGTCTGGTGGAGTCTTCGACATGGCTCTTCGGAAGCATCACGGGTGCCACATCCATGGGCTTTTCCGTTCAGGTGGCGCATTTCATTGGTGCAAATGATTTCAGTAAGGCCCGTGCCGTGTTCCGACATGCCCTCATATGCACACTTCTTCTCAGTTTCTGTGTGGCACTTACTGGTGTCATTATCAGTCCACATCTGCCTTACTGGCTTGGAGGCGGCAAGGAGATAGCCCATGATGCCACGATTTATTTTATGGTGTTTATGTTCGTGATGCCGTTCTTCCAGTTGTCAAGCCTTTCGGGAGCGATGCTCAAGAGTTCTGGTGACATGCGCATCCCGAGTGTGATGAGCATACTGATGTGCATTTTCGACGTGGCCTTCAACTACATATTTATATTTGTCTTCGGACTTGGTGTGCTCGGTGCTGCTATCGGTACGGCAATAGCCATTGTCATCGGAGCATTGGGACAGGCCTATTTCGCCATCTTCCGAAGTAAGATTCTCGCTTTGCGACTCGACCGTGACAAATTCCGTTGGGTAGGCGATTACGTGCGTAATGCGCTGAAAATAGCATCGCCTATGGCGGCACAGTCGATGCTTATGGGCGGAGCACAGATTGTAAGTACCATCATTGTGGCACCGCTTGGTGTCTTTTCCATTGCGGCTAACTCGTTTGCCGTTACAGCGGAAAGCCTTTGCTATATGCCTGGTTACGGAATAGGGGAGGCTGCCACGACACTCGTGGGGCAGAGTATTGGTGCTGGTCAATATCATCTGACCAAGTCGTTTGCCCGCATGACAATATTCCTTGGAATGGCGGTTATGGCTTTCATGGGAGTGGTGATGTATGTTCTTGCGCCGGAGATGATAGGATTCCTCTCGCCTGTTGACGAGATACGTCAGTTAGGAACAACGGTATTGCGTATCGAGGCATTTGCGGAACCGTTCTTTGCCGCCTCTATTGTGTGCTATAGTATTTGTGTCGGTGCAGGCGACACGCTACGTCCTGCATTGATGAACCTCGGTTCTATGTGGCTTGTTCGCCTTACCCTTGCCGCAATTCTCGCACCACGCTATGGCTTGCCTGGCGTCTGGGTTGCTATGGCCATAGAACTAACATTCCGCGGTACGATATTCCTTATAAGAATATTCAAGGGGAAATGGATGAGGAGTTTTGTTTAATGTAGAATGTAAAATGTAGAATGTAGAATTATGATTACAAATATGAGCCATGCCTATGCGCATGTTCTTGAAGGGTAATCATAATTCTACATTCTACATTTTACATTCTACACTAAAGAGAAAGTCTTAACGAACTTTCTCCAAATATCTTTCCATGAGCCATTCGTTCTGCTCTGGAATGGTCATGTTACTGTTATCGAGTTCGATGGCATCATCAGCCTTGCGTAATGGAGACACTTCGCGGTGGCTGTCAAGATAGTCGCGCTCCTGTACGTTCTTCAATATCTCGTCGTAATCGGCTTCCATTCCCTTACCCTTCAGTTCATCGTAGCGGCGTTGTGCACGCACCTCTGCTGATGCGGTGACAAAGACTTTCAGTTCGGCATCAGGGAATACAACGGTACCGATGTCACGACCATCCATCACAATACCTTTCTTCTTGCCCATGCGCTGCTGCTGGGCAACAAGTGCCTCACGCACGAATGGCAAGGCGGCAATGGCACTCACGCGGTTTGAAACCTCCATTCCACGAATGTCCTTTTCCACTAGTTCTCCGTTAAGATAGGTGTCTGGCTTGCCTGTCTCAGCATTGAACTTGAATGATATCTCCACCTCAGGCATTTTCTCCTGCAGTTGTTCGGTCATAATCTCACCATCGTCTGTATAGAGATTGTTGCGCAAAGCATAGAGAGTGACGGCACGGTACATCGCACCCGTGTCAACATACACATATCCGATAGCCTTGGCGAGGTCTTTCGCCATAGTCGATTTTCCGCACGAAGAGTGCCCATCAATTGCAATAGTAATCTTTTTCATATCTTGTATAGCGTTTATTTTTCCGCAAAGGTAGTAAAAAATAAATAAAACAAGAAGTAAACCATAATAATTTCACATACAAAGTTGCTTATATGGTTTGCTTCTGATGATGTGTGACAGGGTGGTGTTAGAGGCTGAATGATACGTTGACCATAAGTGAACTTGAAGACACGTGGTACTTGGCATATGCAAGATTCAACTTGAAACGGTCCAGCATAATACCTGCACCAATTGACATTCCAGCCCAATGGCTGCTTCCTTTCTCCTCACCTTCTGAGACGATTGACATCTCATCGGCACGACAGAAGTTATAACCTGCCGCAACATATATCTGTGGTGATAGGATAATGTCAACGCCGGCTACAAGGTGATTAATAAACTTGTAGTTCCAATGGTTAAGGTCAACAAGAGTTGCAGACAGTCGGAAGGGTGATCCTACGAGTCGTTTCGACACTCCCACCTGCACGTCGATAGGCATTTTCTCATAATTGTCATCGTAGGCTTTCAACTGTCCTCCCAGATTCTTGGCTACTGCAGAAAGCGACCATTCGCGTTCAGGGTCGTAGTAGTTGAGGCCTAAGTCAACGCCCATACCAATGGAGTTATAGTCTCCGATGTATGAAGTGATGAACTTGGCCGTGATACCTCCCACGAGGCGTTCGGTAAGTTCGTAACTGAAAACTCCACTTATCGCGATGTCCTTGGCCGAAAACTCTCCTTTCTGAACGTTGTTTTCATCCATTTCTTTCATCGAGCCATAGTTGACGAACTGCCCCATTACCGCTACTTCTGCTCTTTCGTTTATTGCCTTGTTGAATGATGCGCTTGCCGTGATGGAACCTTTCATGTAGGTCATGAAATTAAGGTTTATCGTCTTGTCGCTCACCGAACCGAGCAGAGCAGGGTTGTTGAACATAAGTGAAGGGTCGTCTTCTATTATGGTGATGTTGTCTCCTCCGAGAGCGCCGGCATGAGCGCTGACGGGCAGTCGCAGGAAATTATATTCCGTCTGGCTCTCTTGCGCACCTGCAATGGTTGCGAGAAGAGTCATCAGAACTGTAAAAACAACTTTTTTCATCTACTTTCTATATTTTTAATACAAAGATATATCTTTTTTCAAATAAGAGTGTTATTTTTGCAGAGAAATTGTGCGAATAGGCATGCGGGATATCCGCGAAGGGCGCATTCTTAGTTTCTTGCAAGTGGTCAGATGGAATGTTTTCATGCCAACCGACTTTATAATAACGCAGAAAAACGGAGTTTAGTACCCGAAGAATTGATATTCATCGTTCATAAATATAACATGGAAGTGAAAAAATCGGCACAGGCCGACCTCGAACGCCGGAAACCTACGGGATTCCTCTTGGGACTGATAGTAGCATTGTCGCTGCTGTTAGTGGCGTTGGAGTTTTCTTCCAATCCCTCTGATGATGGCATGGGCGACAATGAATTCGACGAGATGGCGCAAGACTATGAGATGATGCCACCCGAAGAGCAGCAGGAATATAATGCCCCCATACCGGTTCTACCTACACCGGCTCTGAGCGAACGGCTCCATATTGTTGAGGAGGATGTGGCAACAGAGTTAAACAAGGATGACGAAAACAAGCAGGACATAACAAACACAGAGGCGGAAGCGCCAAAGAACGAACTTGTGCCACCCGACGACCCCACAGCACCTACATTGGAGGATGATCCTGACAATCCGCTACATTTCCAGGTGGTGGAGCGACTTCCTGAGTTTCCTGGTGGTCCGTCTGAGTTGATGAAGTGGCTTACGAAGAACCTGCGCTATCCATCTCAGGCATTGACGTTGAAGCAACAGGGAGAGGTGATTGTGCAGTTCATCATCAATCGCGATGGTAGTCTTACCGATTTCAAGGTCACGAAGTCAGCAGGAACCGTTCTTGACAACGAGGCATTGCGCGTCATGCGTATGATGCCAAAATGGAAACCGGGTGAAGACCATGGACAGAAGTGCCGCACGCTGTTCATCATTCCTGTGGTATTCAAGATATAACCCCTTTAACCCATAACCTATAACCCTTATAATGATGAAGACTTCAGAAGAAATATTGAGATTAGTGAACGACTATCTGGCTCAACTGCCGTATGAGCGTGAGCCTCAGAGTCTGTACGAACCTATTAAATATGTACTCTCGATGGGTGGTAAACGTGTCAGACCAGTACTTATGATGCTCGCATATAACATGTATAAGGACGATCCAGAAAGTATTCTCCCTTCTGCATGTGCTTTGGAGACATATCATAACTACACGTTGTTGCATGACGACCTCATGGATAATGCTGCCCTCAGACGTGGACATGAGACTGTTCATATGAAATGGGATGCGAATACCGCTATCCTCTCTGGCGACTCCATGTTGGTACTTGCCTATGAGCGTATAGCACAATGCCCAAAGGAGAAACTGGCGGGTGTGCTTTCGCTGTTCACAGAGACGGCTCTGGAGATAGGCGAAGGTCAGCAGTATGACATGGAATTCGAGAACCGTACTGATGTGACCGAGGCGGAGTATATAGAAATGATACGTCTCAAGACAAGTGTCCTGCTCGCCTGTGCGGTAAAGATGGGCGCCATGCTCGCGGGTGCCTCTGATGATGATGCGGATAATCTGTATAAGTTCGGTGAGCAGATAGGACTCGCTTTCCAGTTGCAGGATGACTTCCTTGATGTATATGGCGACTCAGCCGTGTTCGGGAAGGCCATTGGTGGCGATATAACAAGCAACAAGAAAACATTCATGTTGATAAACGCCATTAATCATGCCAATGCGGAACAGAGGGCAGAACTGACGCGATGGATTACTGCCGAGCAGTTTGACGCAAAGGAGAAAGTGGCAGCCGTCACACGTCTATATAATGAAATAGGTATCGACCGCATGGCGAAAGACAAAATAGAGTATTACTTCGAGCAAAGCACTAAGTATCTCGCACTTGTCAATGTTCCAGAGGAACGCAAGCAGGAACTCATCGCCTACACTCACGATATGATGAACAGAGAAAAATAACTCCCAACTTCAAATTCCTAACTCCTAACTCACCCTATGCCATACCGACGACTCCCCAAAACCGACTCAGCACGTCTGAAAGCATTGAAGACAGTGCTTGAGAATAACAATGTTTATACAGTACAGAACCGTTTCATCGACTGGAAAACACTCAATCGTGCACAACCTGCATACGATAGGTTGCTGACGGCATGTGAGCAGTACAAGATGAGAATGGCGGCCCAGACGAGGAATGCTCCGAAGATGGACCGACTGATGCGCAATGCCACTATTTATGTGAGTCATTTCATCCAGGTACTGTTGATGACTATTGAACGCGGAGAGATGAAACGTTCGATGCTGTCATACTATGGCATGGGTGAAGAGCAGACGGTGCTACCATCATTGAAGTCGGCGGAGAATGTTATACAATGGGGAGAAAAGATTGTCGAGGGAGAGAAGCGTCGAGTGAAGTCGGGAGGAAGACCGATATATAATCCCTCTATAGGTATGGTTTCCACTCATCTTGACATCTTCCGTGAGCAATATAACTCGCAGAAATCGTTGCAGGAACAGTCGGCAAAGGCTCTTGAGAATATCCAGATTCTGAGACCGGAGGTGGATGACATACTTCTTGAACTGTGGAATCAGATAGAGAAACACTTTGAGAACGAACCTCCAGAGGTGCGTTTTGCCGAGTGCCGGAAGTATGGAGTAGTTTATTATTACCGTCGTCATGAAGAACACCTGTATTAATTTCGTGGATACCCATGCCCACCTTGACGGTGAGGAATATGCAGAAGATCGCAAGGAGATGATTGCCCGGGCGCAAGAGGTGGGTGTGTCGAAGGTATTTCTGCCTGCCATAGACCTTCCTTCGGTGGAGAGGGTAGTGAAGATGAGCAAAGAATATCCCGGCTATTGCTATCCCATGATAGGACTTCATCCCGAGGAAGTGCGTGCCGATTATAAGGAGGTACTTGCCGGGATGAAGCAGATATTAGACACTTCTTTGGTTTCTCTTGTTCCTAATGAGCGTTTCATCGCCATTGGAGAGGTGGGACTTGACTTTTACTGGAGCCGTGAGTTCGCCGATGAGCAACTCGATGCCTTCGAGCAACAGGTGAAGTGGTCTGTAGAGACGCGACTTCCGTTGATGATACATTGCCGCAAGGCACAGAACGAGATGGTACATATATTGAAAAAGTATGCTCGTGAACTGCCAGGAGGCGTTTTCCATTGCTTCACTGGAAATGAGAAAGAGGCTGATGAGTTGTTGCAGTTCGATGGCTTTGTTCTCGGCATCGGTGGCGTTCTTACCTTTAAGAAAAGTCATCTCCCTGAGGTGTTGCAAAACGTACCCTTGTTGCGTATCGTCCTTGAGACAGACAGTCCGTACATGGCACCTGTCCCGATGCGTGGAAAACGTAATGAGAGTGCCTATGTAATATATGTCCTCAGAAAACTCGCTGAGAGTCTTGGCGTCACAGAAGAGGAAGTGGCCCGTCAGACGAATGAGAACGTTAAACGGGTCTTCTCAATAGACACGGTATGACAAGTTCTGGCAGAAAAGAATACCGCAAAATAAGGAGGACGCAAAAAAATATCTTCAATCATTCTATTTTTTGAAAGATAAACTGTAATTTTGCAACGCAAAACAAAAGGAGAGATGCTCGAGTGGCTGAAGAGGCACGCCTGGAAAGCGTGTATACGTCAAAAGCGTATCCGGGGTTCGAATCCCCGTCTCTCCGCAAAGAAGGCAACCAAAGGATAACGTTTGGTTGCCTTCTTGGTTATCTGTATGCCAGTGACCTTAATGAGTGTGTTGATTTGTCGTGGAACTGAAATCATAGTTGAATATGCAAATTATAAGAGCAACCAATACCGCAGAACAGGCCGGAGCTTACTATGTACGCATTCAGGCGATGGCTCGGAAGCATAAGATTCCGCTTCATGTGGAATTTGACGAGCATGACACGCCCGAGACCAAGTATATTGTGATTGTGGATGATTATTTGCCTATTGCCACTTGTCGCTTGTATGCCGTTGATGAAAACCGAGTTATGCTGGGGAGGATTGTTGTCCTGCCCGAATACCGCCACAAGGGACTTGGCACGCTTGTCGTAAGTGAGGCGGAGCAGTGGGCAAGGGAATTAGGTTTCAATACGGCGGTTGTGGAGAGCCGCGATAACAAGATTGCCTTTTATGAGCAGATGGGATATGTGGCTGATTTCTCACAAAAGATTGTAGGCAACACTTTCACATGCTATAGTATGAAGAAAGAGCTTTAGGGCCATATGCCATCCTCTCGTCACAAATATGTGCATTTTATCCCAGAAATTTTGCGGTAGCAACAACTATTCGTATTTTTGCATTGTCAAACTATAAAAAGAAGATGGAAACAAAAAGAATACTATTGCGTCATTGGCAAGATAGTGATGCCGAGACGCTCTTTAAATATGCCAGTGACCCTGATGTCGGACCTCGTGCAGGATGGCCTCCACACAAGTCAGTGGAGGAAAGTTTAGAGGTTATCCGTACGGTGTTCAACAAAGATACGACCACTTGGGCCATCGTTCTCAAAGAAACAGGTCAACCGATGGAGAAGCGAGAGCAAAGTGATGCTTGCATCGACTCTGCCGAGTCACGAGAGAGGAAGACCGAAGGTCATGTTATTGGTGCTATGGGGTATGGTGCATCGTGTGATTGCAAACTACCTACCCGAGACGGTGAACCTATCGTGGGATATTGGGTGGCAAAACCCTATTGGAACAAAGGCTACTGTACGGAGGCCCTGCAACTGATGCTTGATTACATCCGCAATAACACCTCGCTGACCTCACTGCTCTGCGGGCACTTCGTTGATAACCCCGCCTCTGGTCGCGTGATGGAGAAATGCGGCTTCGTTCCTACAGGTGGGGAGTGTTACGACGAAACATTATATACAGGTAAGGGCAGACCCATTTGTGTGTTAAGGTTAGAAATAAAAAGATGATATGAAAAGAAAGTTTCAATTGTTTTTGTTGCTGATATGTGCAACCATACAGTTACAGGCTCAGGATCTAGCGCATTACAAACGTGTTATAAAGGAGATTACCTCGGCTAAGTACCAAGGGCGCGGTTATGCCAAGGACGGTGCCAACAAAGCCGGGAAGTTTTTGCAGAAGGAATACAAGAAAGCAGGCGTGGACGAGGTTATACTACAGCCTTTCGCCATTGACATCAATACCTTCTGCGGGAAGATGGAGATGTGGGCCGATGGCAAAAAACTCCAAGCAGGTGTGGATTTCTCCATGCGTGAGTATTCACCTGGTGTTCACGGAGAGTTCCCTGTATATCATGTAGATACGCTGAACTTCGATGCCGACCGTATGTATGCTGACCTGCAGAAACCTGAATATGTCAATGCCTTGGTGTGTTGCGACTTCTGGTTTTCCTACAAACACCGCGAGGCATTTTCCCGTCTCCAGAAGGCAGGTGAATGTAATAATGCGGGACTTCTTCAGACATGGACCTCGCCTATAAAATTCTATAAGGCATATGGTGAAAGAGTAGTCGACAAACCTATTATCTGGGTGACACCAGAGGCAATTGAAGGTGTGAAGAGCGTCCGTGTGAACGTGGACAACAAATTCCTGAAGGATTACAAGTTGTTTAATGTCATCGCCAAAGTGTCTGGCGAGCGGCACGACAGTTGCTATGTCTTTACGGCGCATTATGACCATCTGGGTAACTTGGGTAAGAAGATCTTCTACGCTGGTGCCAACGACAATGCCTCGGGTACGTCAGCCATCGTCACATTGGCGGCCTATTATGCCAAACATCGTCCGCCATACGATATGTATTTCCTGGCTTTCTCAGGTGAGGATGCCAACTTGCGCGGCTCGGAATACTTCGCAAATAATCCAATCGTACCATTGGAGCAGATAAAGTACCTGTTTAATATTGACATGATAGGTGACAATAATCCAGTACAGTATTGTGAGGTAAGCGATGAGGGTATGAGAGGCTATCAACTCTTTGAGCAGATTAACGGAGAGAAGCATTATTTCAAGGCGTTGAATCGCGGCGACTTGGCTGCTAACAGTGACCATTATCCATTTGCTGAACGCCATGTGCCTTGTATCTTCTTGGAAAACGAGAATGGTGATGCCTTTCCCTTTTACCACACCATCTATGATGACTGGCAGCATGCCGTCTTTGACAGTTACGAACCCGTATTCCGTCTGGTTGTCGATTTTATAGAGAAATATTGACCGCATACTATTGGAGTTTTCGAGACCAATGAAGTTCCCTTCCTAAGAAAGTAAAGCAATGATGTATAGAACTCGTTTTCTACCCAATACACGAATAGATGTGGCAGATGCCTTGCGAGGCATCGCAGTGGCGGGTATTATCCTGTATCACTCCGTTGAGCACTTCAACATTTTCACAAAAGAGACTATTATCCATGCACTGCCCAGCGACCAAACGGTAGCCGATGTATTGGCTTGGTTGCTGTCAGGTAAGATGTATGGCATCTTCGCCATGCTCTTTGGTCTTAGTTTCTTTATTATGAATGACAACCAGCAGCAGAAAGGCAAATGTTTCTCTGGACGGTTTGCTTGGCGTATGTGTTTGTTGTTCATGTTTGGTATCATTAACGTGGCATTCTACGATGGAGACATCCTGATGCTATATGCGTGCTATGGATTGTTGCTTATCCCTATCAGCTATCTGCCGTCGCGAGCCGTCTGGTGTATCATTATACTTCTTGCTATCCAACCTGTGGAACTGTTTTGTCTGCTTACGGGCTTTGAGATAGACCATACCCGTTTCTATGAGATATCAGGTATTATCAACAGCGCACATGAGCATGGCACATTCTGGGAGAACACCCTCACCAACCTACGTTACGGTTTTGAGGTAAATTTCCGTTACAATGTGTTCAGTGGTCGTTTGACGCAGTTGCTCTGTCTCTTTATCCTCGGTATGCAGTTAGGGCGGCAAAGATTGTTTTATAATGAGGGAAGGAACTTGCACATATGGCATATTATCCTATGTGTATCTGCCACGCATGTTATCGCTTTGGGATTTGTTGACTTTGGCGGATTGGAAGGATGGCTTAAACCCATTTACAACTTTATCATACTTCTGATGATTGTTTCTGCAGTAGTATCGTCATGGTATGCTTTCGAGAGTGTGCGCAATGTGCTTCATCACCTGTGCATATTCGGTCGTATGAGTCTCACCAACTATCTGATGCAGTCCGTCATAGGTTGTTTTATCTTCTGCGGCTATGGACTCGCCTGCTATTATAAACTTGGCATTACCTATGCTGTGCTCGTAGGCTTGTCGATGGTCATCTTCCAGTACTGCTTTGCACGTTACTGGTTCTGTAGTCATCCTCGCGGTCCGCTTGAGGGTATATGGCGGAAACTTACTTGGATTAATCATGGGAATACCCAGAATATATAAAGTTGAATTTTTGGATAAGAAATAAATACAAAGAAAAGATATGAAACACGAAGTTATAGAGTTGCACGCTGTGCAGATTATTGGCATGGCCAAGAAGATAGCCTTCAACGAGGCAAAGGAAGAATGCCCTAAGTTCTGGGGTGAGTATGTTGAAAAGATTATCAAGCCAGTGTTCTTTGAGAAGCAGGCCCCCAATGCCTATCAAAAGGTGGCATTAGACAACGGCGTTGGCGAGTTCGGACTCTGCACTTGTGACATTCCAAACCATAATTGCGCTACATGTTGGGAAGCTAACTTTGGTGCTTGCAGCAAGAACACCTTTACCTATGTCATTGGCGGAATATATAAAGGTGGTGATGTGCCCGATGGAATGAAGCTCTTCCCCATTCATAGCGGAAAGTGGCTAAAGATGCATTTCGAAGGTGGCATGAAAGCATTCCAGGAGCAGTACGAGAAGTTCCATAAGGAATGGTTGCCTGCACACCCAGAATTCAAGTGCTTGCCAAATTCCTGCTGCATGGAGTGGTATCATGGCACAGACATCCAGTCGCCAGATTATCAGTGTGGTGTATTGATGCCTATATTATAGTCTAAATGACATGAAACTGAACAGAGCAACGATAGAGGATTATGATTCCATCATCGCATTCTACGATGATGTGATGGAACGTACTCCGGATATTAATATATATGCCCGTTGGCAGAAAGGGAGACATCCAACTCATAATGGTATCAGGATCTATCTTGATGAGGGCAGTATGTACCTATATAAAGAGAATGACGCTATTGTTGGGGCAATGGCTGTCACGATGTACCAAGGTAAGGATTATCATGCTATCAAATGGTCTCAACAGGTAGAAGATAACGAGGTGGCTGTGATTCATATCCTTGCGGTGAGTCCTGATGCTCAGGGTAAAGGCATTGGTTCTGAGATGATTCGTGAGGCCATCCGTCTTGCTCGGACAAATGGCATGAAAGCCGTACGTCTCGATGCACTCGCCTCTAACACACCTGCCCATAAGATATACAAGGCATTAGGCTTTGAATACCGCGGACAGCAGCATCTCTATGCCGAGAATACTGGTTGGACAGA
>JAFZIY010000019.1 GCA_017554105.1 Prevotella sp.
AAAGAAAAAAGGAAATGAACTATATCAAGAGGCTTTAATCTGGATGGGCTATCGGTATGCTATTGGTCTTACGGAAGGAAGCAAGGCCATTCAGGAATATAAACAGTTCAGAGACATCGAATACGACACTCCTGAATTTCACACTTTAGCCGCAGAGATTTCTAATTATCTGCGCCGAAAGAAGATAAAAGACGTTGTTGACCTTCGAAACCGTCTTGTAGAAAATGACTTGCAATGGTACTCTGTCCATTACGCTTTGGGAAGACATAGCTATGCTTCGGTGCACTGTCACGACATTGCACAATATGGGCGAGAGGTGCTGGATAACAACAGAAAAGAGTTTATGGCCTTTGACATTCGTAGGGAAATATCAGAACGCCTGAAATGGAGCCTGAATTTTCATCAGCCGATTGGTTCAGAGGACCGACTTAACCCGATAGAAATGCTCATGAACTTTCTCAAAGAACATTCCGTTACGAGTGCTAATGAAATTGCACGTTATAAATGGATTGAGGTTTCTGAGGAACAGGATGGAACTATTTCATTCCACACAAAGTTCGCCGAGGATGAAACTGGGAGCACAAGCTACTTGTCTTTCTCTTCTACCATAGACGATCTTTTGGGATGGAATGATTTGGCCTCTTACTTCGACCCTAAATGCCATAAGCATTGCAAGGTGAGATATAATAACGAGGAGAAAATAATAGAGTATTTTGACTCCTGGCATCGATGCTCATATCAAGAAGGAGTATTCCCATATCAAAAAGTAAAAATTGCTATTGAGACTTATGAAAAGAATCCTTCTCAATATTGCTATATTTGTGAAGAGTATGTTATAGAAGATGATATTTGAATAAACAAACAAGAAACAATATGGATTACAAAATAATACAACCCATCATAAGCAGAGTTCTCCAAAGTGGTCACGACGGAGAATTCTATGTGGATAAGAATTCGTTCGCCTTGGTAAAGGAAATACAAAAGGCGCTCTCCATCTTTGAGCCTATTGAAGATGACGAGGCTCGCATGATTTGGCTGGAAATACCTCGTGGTACTGCTGAAGAATGGAAAGATTTCGAAGATATGCACGATCAATATGTAGAAAGCGACATCGCGAGTTACAGGAAAGCATTGGCCGAGGAGTATCCATACGAGAAACGATGGCTCTTCCTCGTTACTTCAACCTATCGTGAGAACTCTTTCCTGAAAATATCTGACAGGGTTCATGAGTATGTGATATTTACCAACAGGAATCTTGATGGCAAGGAATATGCTCACGATATGAGTTGGTTCTTGGAGCCACTTCTCCATCTCGTCAAACAACGAGTAGCAGAAATAACAAGGAATCCAGAGGCATACAATCAGCATATTGATGAAGATTTACCTTATCGGCAACGCTTTGGAAGAATAAAGAGTCGGTTTCTCAACAAGATAATTCCAGAGGGGAAGCTGGTGGTGAAAGACCAAGAATATTGCATCCGAGTTATGAAGGAACTGATTCGAAGAGAAAAGGTGTACGCATCGGTCAAGGAAGGAGAAGAAGTCGATTGGGAAAAGGAGGGAGTGCCTGCTCCTTTCGACACGATGTCTATCCGTCGTTTCTGTAAGTACTATCGCATTGCAGATACAATCTTCTGGAAAGATTCCCACTATGAACGTGCAAAGGAAGCTGTCAGTATCGAAGACGATGTGGAATACTATCAGAATCATGGCCTACATAATGCGCTGAAGGACTATAACCTGGAAAGTGAAGAAGACTTTAAAAGCTTTGCATGTGACCACTATGGGGAACTTGGCCTGTCAAGGACTAACGTTCGGGCCTCCCAATACTATGCTGGGGGCAAGTGGATTGTCACTCTGGGAGTGAGCTATTCGTCTTATGTGGACAAGGCTCTGGAGATTGCGGTGGCTCTTTATGAGTCGGGAGCTCCGTTCGTGTTCCATGATGCTGAGAACCTCCTTCACATTCTCGAAGAAACCGGAACGGTTCGTATCTCGGCGTTCACTTTCCACGACTATCTGAAGGGTGATGACGATGAAGGTGTCATCAGTGTGCCTTATATAGAAGACTGCGATAAGGAGGGAGAACTGACTCGCCAGCAGTATGATGATATCGTACGCTATGCAGAATGGGAACCAAACGACAAAGTAGCACTAGATAAGCGCATTCCGCTGCACGACCCAGTCTATCATCTGATACGTGATGAGGTAAACGAGCCTATTACGCTTAGCGAAATTCGAAAGCGGATAGAGAAGAAATATGACTGCTATCTTGGAGTTGCACAAAAGAGCGGATATTCAGGCTATTATCATGTAGGAGCCTTGAGAAACAGACAAATGTCAGCTGGGATAGAGGGCATCTATTATCCCACTTTCAACGAGGCGATGAAGGCGCTTATACTTAGCATAAAGGTTATAGAACAAGATACAAACGAAAATAGAACAGAGTAAATATGGGAGTAGATATAAGTTTTCACATAGAGGTGCGCCACAGAAACGAGTGGCGGCCTCTTATATGGCAAATGCCAATGGAATTGAAGTCACACAAAGACGAAAAAGACGAAGGTAAGGAGTGGTTCACCAACAGCTGTTGCTACTGGTGCCGATATTACCATTTCCGTGACTTCCTAGATGATTATGGTAATGTGGGGTTGCCTGACGATGTGAGTCCCCAAATGAAGACAGAACTATCAGACTATGAGATGGGGCAGGGCTATTTCATGTTGTCAGATCTTAGTAATTTCTGTGAGCAGCAAGAGAAGGACTTGCTTGTAAGGCTTCTTCAATCACGTGACTATCAGATTACCAAACAACTGAACCGCATAGAGAGGTTTTTGAAGCAAGAGCCTACAACAAAGGATGAATCTGATGGGATTGGTTATGAAGGAATGAGCATCAAGGAAATCTATGAGGACTTCCAAGATGAATATTGGTATTACCAAAGCCTACATCTCTCCGTGAGAGGATTCCTGAAAGGAGCCAATAATCATAAAGATGACAAGGATATCAGGATTTTATACGGGATATGGTAACCATTTAAAAAAAGTAACAATGAGAATACAATACATGAGTGACCTGCATATGGAGTTCGCAGAGAACAGCAGGTACATCAAGCATAATGAGTTCCCTGTAAAAGGAGACGTGCTTGTGTTGGCAGGTGATACGTTTTACCTGAACAATACGGTTGCTCCGCTCAGTAAGTTCTGGAAGTGGGCATCGGCCAACTACCGTCAGGTTCTGATAGTGCCTGGCAACCATGAGTATTACCAATTTTGTGACGTGATGGAGCGTGGCTTACAATGGAAATGGATGCTCAAAGACAATGTAGGCATCTATCAGAACCAGGTAGTTTGTATTGACAACACCGACTTCATCCTGAGCACGTTGTGGTCAAACATTCCTGCACAGGATGAGTATTTCGTGTGGAAAGGGTTGAATGATTTCCGTCAAACCAAATACAAAGGGAAACTCATTCAGGTGAACGAGTATAACCAACTGCATCAATTCTGTTTGGACTTCATCAGGAAGAGCTTGGCGGAGAGTACGGCAGAGAAAATAGTTGTGGTTACCCACCACTTGCCTACACGGCAGGTGGTGGCACCGCAGCATCTGGATTCGCTCATCAATAGTGCCTTCGCTACGGAACTGGGCGATTTCATAGCTAACAGCCGTATCGATGTATGGATATATGGTCATTCCCATACCAATATTGATGCTACCATTGGCAAGACGAAAATCGTCAGCAACCAATTGGGGTATGTCTTCAATGATGAGCATCTAATAAATGGTTTTGATGCAGGGAAGTTTATTTCATTAGTTTAGCCTTATGGAAGAGTCAAAGGATTACGAAGAATTTCTCGATGGGTTCAAAGTGTTTGCAAAACAAATGGAGGCACTAAATGAGCAGGCATATTATTTATATAAACCACAAGTAGATGATATTTGCCAAAGAGAAGCTTCTCAAAAGGAAGTAGGTTGGCTCATGGACTGGCTCCTCCAATATGCAGGAGATGACCGTATGCTTGGGCTATATAAGCAAGTCTGTCGAGCGTATTGGCAAAAATATCCTGAAACAATCGCCTTCTACATCATGGAATATCGGAAATGGTATGACCCCGAAAGCCTTAAAGGCACCAAATGGGAATATCTGCTGAACGAAGATAAGGATTTTGAAGAAGACTAAAAAAGAAGTGACTATGAAACAAATAACAGACAGACCGATATTGTTGATTATACCAGACATACATGGGCGTTTGTTCTGGATATCGGCCACAAAGAAGTATCCTAAATTGCCTGTGATTTTCCTTGGAGACTATCTGGACCCATATACATATTATGAGGAAATCCTGCCAAGTGAGGCTCTTGCGAATTTCAAGGAAATCCTGGATTTCAAGAAAACCAACATGGAAAGGGTAACCCTACTTTTGGGCAATCACGACATTCATTACTTTGACAAGGACATGAACAGCAGCCGTAAAGACAAAGGACGCTATGAGGAGATTCATCAGATCTTCAGTGAAAATTTGTCCTTGTTCAAACTGGCTATGACGGTAAAGACAGAAGGAAAGGATTTCCTCTTCACTCATGCCGGTGTCGATTTGGGTTGGCTAAGGTATAGGATGCCTGAGGTTAATGTCAATGATGTGCATGACATCTGCAAATCTCTCAATGACAAATTGAAAACAGAAGAGTGTCTTTTCGACTTTCTTTTTAATGGCTTGATGGATGTTTCCGCTTCACGTTGGGGATATTCCAGATATCCATCACCAGTATGGACAGATGAAACGGACCACCAGTACATGAGAGAGCGATTGCCCAATGTCTATCAAGTCTTTGGGCATACCCAACAGGAATCGGAACCAGTCATCACAGAGCAATATGCTTGCTTGGATTGTCGCAGGGCCTTCCTGCTAACAAGCAAGGGCAATATTATAGAAGCATGAGGCTATAGGCTTGTTCCTACAAAAGAAATATACTGGGAAATAACATTACTCGCGCAAAAAAATGCGCGAGTTTTTGAATTCTTGAAGCAACTGTTTAAGTCTCAATACAAGAGGCCAAGGTATAAAAAACACCTTATTAAGAAAAATATTTCAATATAATAGCTTATTATTAAACTATTATTTGTATCTTTGCAGCACAAAAGTTTATTATAGAGCTATTATGGATGATATATACATGCTTGCAGACGCCATTATCCTTAACAGGATAGGCAGTCACTTGAAAGCTGTCCGGCTGAGACAGAATATCACCCAGCAGAGTCTTGCAGATGCTGCTGGGGTGTCTCTTTCTTCTTTGAAGAAAATAGAGAAGGGGGAAATCGGTTCGTTTGATTCTCTGCTAAGAGTACTGCGTACCTTGGGCAAACTTGACGTGCTTCAGCCTTTGGTGGATGAAGAACAACTGAGTCCAAGCGAATACTATAATCTCGTTCAATCCAATACAGCCAAGCACCAACGCCAGCGAGCAGTTGGACAGCTTAACAAAACAAATAAGGAGGAGTCTACATGGTAGATGTTGCGAAAGTCAGTATGTTCGGCATACCCGTCGGCATCTTTAATTGGGATGACAGGTATGGAGTTGCCAGATTTGAATATGACCAGAGTTTTATAGGCCGTGGTTTGGAACCATCACCGTTGATGATGCCAGTTCGAGAAGGACGAGTCTATTCCTTTGCCAATTTGGGAAGGGACACCTTTCAGGGCCTACCTGGTATGTTGGCGGATTCTCTGCCAGACACTTATGGACGTGCGCTGTTTGACAGATGGCTGTCTCTGACGGGTCGCACAAGTGGCAACCCCATTGAATCTCTCTGTTTCTTAGGAAAACGATGCATGGGGGCACTAGAGTTTGAACCTGCAATAGATGTTTCTTATAATAAAGAAGCCAAGTTTGAGATTGACAAGTTGGTTGAGGTAGCCAAAGAAGCGCTTTCGGAGAAATCATCTTTTGCCACAAATCTGGAAGATGACAAGAAAACTGCTATTGCTGAAATACTGCGCCTGGGCACTTCTGCTGGTGGCCAACGGGCTAAAGCCATCATTGCTTATAATAAAGAAACAGGTGAAGTACGTTCTGGCCAAGTGGAAGCTCCCGCTGGGTTCGACTACTACCTCATCAAACTTGATGGAGTTTCTGCCAAGGCTGGATTCAGAGAGACGGAGAACTATGGACGACTGGAATATTCTTTCTACAAGTTAGCCAAGACCTGTGGCATAGAGATGTCAGAATGTTCTCTCATTGAGGAGAACGGACGTGCTCATTTCCTTACAAAGCGGTTCGATCGAAAAGAAGGGAAGAAGGTACACATGCAGACACTTTGCGGAATTGCACATTTTGACTATCGACTCCATCGAGCTTATTCATACGAACAAGCCTTCAACGTGATGCGGGCATTACGATTGTCTTACCTGGAAGCAAGACAAATGTTCCGTCGAATGGTGTTCAACGTAGTTATTCGCAATCAAGATGATCATACCAAGAATATCTCTTTCTTGATGGGAGAGGATGGGAAGTGGCATCTCTCGCCTGCTTACGATATGAGCTATGCCTACAATCCAAATGGTGGCTGGACCGCCACACATCAGATGTCCATCAATGAAAAGTTTGACAATATTACCCGAGATGACCTGCTGACATTCGCTTCCAAGAACAACATCAAAGATGCAGCATCCATTATCGATGATGTTTGTGAAGCAGCTTCGCATTGGGTGGGTATAGCGAAAGATTGCGGTGTTCCATCATCTATGATAGATGCTATTATTCCCAATATGATTTTCGGCTGATAAAACATTTGTTATTTGATGGGCCACAATATAGAATTGTTGCGTAAACAAGAAAAGAATAGTCGGAAGCCTTCTGAAGACCTTACCAAGTATAGTCAGAAGGCCTTGCCGTCTTTTGCCGAAAAAAATCAAAAACGTTATCGGAATAGAAATAACGGATTCTCTATTGAATTGATAAACAGAATGTTCAAAAGGCATTTCTGCGTAAACAATGCGTAAACAATGCGTAAACAAAACGGTTTTTTAATGGCAAATTTTGCTTTTTTACCGTCTATGAAGTTCTTTAACCATAGTCTGAAGGCCTAAAAATGAGCCTAATTCAACCTAAAAACATGCCAAAACGCAAAATTCTGCGTAAACAATGCGTAAACAAACTATTTCAGTCAGGGGTATTTTGTGAGTTTCTGTGAAAATCATAAAATCACAAGTGGTTGACTATCAATGCTTTCTAAAATCATAGACTATCATGAAAAATCATTTTTTAGGACTCATAATCTGGAGGTCACAGGTTCAAGCCCTGTCTGGTCCACAATAAATAAAGGAGTTACGTTTTAATCGTAGCTCCTTTTTATTTCTACGGACTCTTCAATGCTTTCTTATTAAATAATTTGAAAAACCGTTGCTTTACAAAATAAAATGGCTATCTTTGCATTTAATGAAACAGGTAGAAGTCGTAGCAGCGATTATTCGCAAAGGAGATAAGATATTTGCCACACAGCGAGGGTATGGCGATTTCAGGGATTGGTGGGAGTTCCCTGGCGGTAAGATGGAGGCTGGGGAAACACCAGAGGAGGCTTTGAAGCGTGAGATACTAGAGGAGTTATCGACGGAAATCAGTGTTGATGAGTTTCTCTGCACTGTCGAATACGATTACCCCAAATTTCATTTAACCATGCATTGTTTCTTCTGCTCGTTGCTGACGGAAGCATTACACTTGAACGAGCATGAGGCAGCAAAATGGCTCTCGAAGGATGAACTGGATAGCGTAGAGTGGTTACCAGCGGACTTGGAGGTGGTGGGGAGAATAAGGCGTGAGCAGGCTCGGCGATCAGCCAACATGGCGGCGATTCGGTCAAAGGACACGAAGCCGGAGATGATTGTGCGTCGTGGGTTGTGGAAGAGAGGGTTCAGGTATAGGCTTAACCATAAGCGACTACCTGGGCATCCGGACTTGGTGCTTCGTAAATATCGCACATGTATCTTTGTGAATGGTTGCTTCTGGCACGGACACAATGTGGCGATGCCACAAAATGAAAATGGAGAATTGATAATTGATAATTCACCGTGTTGTAAGATTCCGAAGACGAACAGGGATTTCTGGGTGGCGAAGATTCGAAGGAACAAGGAGCGCGACAAGGAGGAGCAGAAGAAACTGGCGGCGATGGGTTGGCACTGCATCACGGTGTGGGAATGTGAGTTGAAGCCGTCGAAGCGGGAAGAGACGCTGGAATCAATAGCTTTTACCTTGAACCATATATGGCTGCAAGACCATAAGGTCCATGTGAATCCTTATCCCCAGTTAGAGGAAGAGGATGTGCAAATGCATATAGCGGCGGAAGACAACGACTAAGTAGTTTTTTTTCTCTTGCTTAATCGCGTCATTGTAAATTCCCCAATGTTTATTTGTCGCCTGCTGTCAGTGCCTTTTTGATGTGTGCTTCCAGGATATGGAAGGAAGGGCCAACCATTGCGCCGTGGTCATGGCCGCCGATTTCGTAAAGATATGTTTCGTTGTGCCCCACCAACTTCATCATGCGGGCAAGATACTGATTTTCGTCATAACGTCCAAAGAGTTCTAACTCACGGTCGCCACAGATGAGTACCAGCGGAGGGCAGTCGTTGCGCACCCAATAGATTGGCGCATATTCGTCAATCGTAACCTGCAACGGCTGCAGTCCTTGCATCTTCCTCACGTTATAGTGGGTTACTGCCTGACCACTGAACGGCACATACATCAGTACATCATCAGCGTTGACGTCATATTTTGCCAGCCATGCCTTGTTGAGGCATAGCAACATTCCCAGATAACCGCCTGCTGAGTGACCTGTCACTACTATTTTCTGCTTGCTGCCTCCATACTCGTTGATGTGTTTGAACACCCATGCCACGGCCTCTGCGGCATCGTCAAGCGTCTTGTCAATGGTCACCTTGGGCAGCAACCGGTAGTTGATGCCCACGACAACATATCCTTTACCCTTCAACTGTTCTGGTATTTCTTTGTTGCCGGCCTCCAGTCCTCCGCCGTGAAACCATACTATCACGGGACATTGTCCCATTCCTTCGGGGTAATACACATCCAGTTTCAGCCGTTCCTTGGCATAGGCATCATCCTTGACGGTATAACTGATGTCACTTACTGTTTTGTAGTTTTGTCCCCACGCCATCGCGGTAATCATCAATGTCACCAGCAATGTCCAGTTCTTTTTTGTTCTCATAGGTTGTTTGTTTACATGATTCTGATTAATAATAGCATGCTTTTCTATACCTTTTATAAGTCGTGCCACAAAAATACATATTTTTTCTCAAATCACTTTTTGTTATGTTGTTTTTTTTATGTAACATGTTCATTTTGACTATGAAGTTCTCGTTTTTCGTGTGCTATTTTCTTTCTTTTATATCTCATTGATAAAGATTTTTTCAAAAGAATTTGTGGAAAAGTTTTGTGTATGTCGCAATTATTAGTAATTTTGCAACGTGAAATAAACTTTGCCATAACTATGAGACGTTTTTTACTGACCTTATTATTGCTTGTATCTGTGAAGATGTTATGCCTTGCCCAGTTTGGCAGGTTGTTTACCCCCGATGATTTATTATCGAGCAGTTTGGTCAATGATATCATACAGGATCCCAAGGGTTTTGTGTGGATTGCTACTCAGGATGGTCTGAACTGTTACGACTCTCATCATATGACTGTATTTCACAGGGGTGATAGCAGTGGATTGCAGAGTAACGACATCAACTGTGTTTGGTTTTCCAAGGACGGCCGTATCTTTGTCGGAACGAGTGAGGGCTTGCAGTACTTTAACTTCAATACTTCCCATTTCTATGATATTCCATTGCTTATTAAGGGCATTGCTGACTCAACGGCTTTTGTAACCAGTATTACCGATTCCCGTGAGGGTGACGTATTGGTGAGCACCTCTGGTCGTGGTGCTTTCAGAATCAAGAAAGGTACTACGAATGTTTCCAGGATTACTCCCTCGTGTGGCGAATATCTGCGTAACATCTTCGAGGACTCGCACGGTAGGTTGTGGATTTCTACGGATAACGACGGTCTGTATATGATCAGTGGAAACAAGAAGGTGCAGTATCTTGCTGATGAACAGCATCGTGGTGAGGTGTCGAGGGTTGTCGAGGACCGTATGGGAAATATCTATGTTTCCACCCTTACCGACGGACTGTTCATGCTCAGTAACACCACGGGCGATTTCAGTGCCGTTGATGTTACTCATGGCATCAACGTCTCGTCAGTGAAACTGTCGCATGATGGCACGATATATATAGGTAGTGACGGCAACGGCATGATGATATACGACCCTATGGCGAAGACCATCCGCACGGCCAGTTTCTATAGCAGCGAAATAAACATCAACCGTGCCAAGGTACATAGCATCATGGAGGATGCCTCGGGCAATATATGGATTGCAGCATTTCAGAAAGGAGTATTCTTGATACCTGCCGAAACAGGTGGATTCAATTATATCGGTCATCGCTCAGCCACGTTTAACTGCATCGGCAACTACTGCGTGATGTCTTTGAAGGTCGGTCACGACGGAGTGCTGTGGGTGGGCACCGACCAGGATGGTCTCTATTCCATCAATCAGGATGGCAGTTGCAGGGCTCACTATGCTGCTGGCCAGAATGGAATACCTGCCACTGTACTTAGTATCACTGAGGATGAGAACCACAACCTCTGGCTGGGTTCCTATCTTGAAGGTGTAGGTATGTTTAATCCTGCCAGTGGCACGTATCGTCGTATATCATCGTTCACGGGTTTGGCAAAGAATGTCTTTGGCGTCATGGCTGACGGCAAGGGCAAGGTATGGGCTGTCACTATGGGTGGCGGTGTGTGGGTTGTTGATGTTGCCACTGGTGAGACAGAGACGTTCCGTGCTGACGGCAATAATCCCAACGCTCTTGTTTCCGACTATCTGCTGTCGATGTCGTTCTCACGTGATGGAAAGAAGGTGTATCTCTGTACCTGTGACGGTCTGGCATGCTATGACATTGCCAAGAAGAGTTTTATAAGTGAGTTCGGACAGAAGGCCGTTCTCTTAGGACTACAGGTGACCAATGTACGTGAGACAGCCGACGGTACGCTGTGGGCAGGTGCTGGCGGCGGTCTATATCGCATCCGCAATCACGGTAAGGACGTCAAGTTGTTTACTACTGCCGACGGACTTCCTAACAACACCATCCGTTCTATGGAGATAGACGGTGACAATTTCCTGTGGATAAGTACCAACCGAGGACTGTCACACATGGACATTGCCAAGGAAACATTCGTCAACTACGGCATGGGAAATGGCTTGCAGGGCAATGAGTTCTCCAGCAGTGCCTCTTGTTTCTATGACGGTCGTTTCGTCTTTGGCGGAAACAACGGTATCACCTTCTTCCGCAATACGGACATTACCCGTAACAAGAAAAAACTTTCTGTGCAGTTGGTAGAGATGCGCACTGCTGAGCAGAAGGTGGTGATGGGTATGAAGTCGGGCATATACAACATCGTGGATACGGCAGTAATCGATGCAAACCGCTTTGACCTCTCACATTCGAATAATTCTTTCACACTGCGTTTCTCGGCAATGGAGTTCGCGAACTCCGAGCAGGTGGTTTATGAGTACCGCATCAACAAGGGCGATTGGGTGCGACTGAGCAATGGCATGAGTGAGGTAACCTTCAGCAATCTACCGTCGGGAACTTATCGCTTTGCCGTACGTGCCAACTATAATGACACCTATTCTGACGAGCGTCAGTTCACCATAGTGGTCCATCCGGCATGGTATGCCTCGATATGGGCTTATCTCCTTTACGCCCTTCTCATTGCCGCGGCGATATGGTTTATTGTGCAACAGCGCCGCCGTAAGGAACAGGAGCGTCTCCGCATACAGGAACACATCCATGCAGAACAGCTCAACGAGGCAAAGATACAGTTCTTCATGAACATCAGTCATGACATCCGCACTCCTATGACGCTCATCATGTCGCCTCTACAGAAGTTGATAACCACCGATAAGGATCCTACTCGACAGAAGCAGTATCAGTTGATGGAGCGTAATGGCAAGCGAATACAAAGTCTGATTGACCAACTGATGGACCTCCGTAAGATAGACAAGGGAATGATGCAGATGAACTTCAAGCAGACCGATGTGGTGGCTATGCTGAACGACATAAACTCACTCTTCGACTATCAGGCCGCAGAGCGTAACATCAGCACCACCTTCAACCATAAGGATAAGATGTTACTTGCAGACATCGACCGCGTCTCCTTCGACAAGATAGTGATGAATGTTCTTGGTAATGCCTTCAAATACGTTCCTGATGGTGGATGGATAAAGATGGACCTGGAACGTGAGGGCGACACCTTCACGCTGAAGATAGCCAATAGTGGCAATGGCATTGAGCCAGACAAACTGGAGCGAATCTTTGACCGTTTCTATCAGGTGGACACAGCGGGCAGTCCTTTCGCCGGCACTGGTATCGGACTTCATCTTACTCGTTCGCTCGTAATGCTGCATGGCGGTAGTATCACAGCCCACAATATTGAGGGTGAGGGATGCTATTTCCTCATAACACTGCCGTTGAAGCAGGGTGGCATTATCCATGATGTCGATGCTGTCGAGAAAGGTCAGGAGGCAGCAGCCTCCAATATCGCAGACGATGTCATTACCGATGTTGACGAGGAAGGTGCTGTTGACGGTGCACAGTCGTCGCGTCGCAAGACGGTGCTTATCGTTGAAGACGACAGTGAGATAAGGCAGTATCTTGTCGGAGAGTTCTCTGGACAGTATGCCGTACAGGACTGCTCCAATGGTAGGGAAGGACTGGAATACGCCTTGAAACATGTGCCCGACCTCATCATTACCGACCTTATGATGCCTGTCATGGACGGTCTTACGATGTGTCAGAAACTAAAGCGCAACGTGAACACCAACCATGTGCCGGTGATTATTCTCACGGCAAAGACATCTGACGAGGACCGTCTTGAAGGACTTGGCGCGGGTGCCGATGCATATATCGTGAAGCCTTTCAACATCGAGATTCTGTCACGTGCCGCCATCAACCTGATACAAAGCCGTCAGGTGCTTCGCAACAAGTTCACGGGCAAGGAAACCCAGGACGAGCGTGTGGAGCAGGTGAAGCTGAAGACTCCCGACGAGCGTCTGCTTGAGCGTATCATGTTAACGATAAACTCTAATATCTCTAACCCCGACCTCAGTGTTGAGTTCATCTCACAGGAAGTGGGCATCAGTCGTG
This sequence comes from Prevotella sp., assembly GCA_017554105.1. Taxonomy (GTDB): domain Bacteria; phylum Bacteroidota; class Bacteroidia; order Bacteroidales; family Bacteroidaceae; genus Prevotella. The sequence continues at coordinate 13,263 of JAFZIY010000019.1, forward strand.
CTCATCTACACCGTAAGTTGAAGGAACTGACAAACCAGAGTCCGCGTGACTTCATACGTAACATACGTTTGAAGCAGGCAGCAAACCTCCTTGCAAGCGGTAACCAGAACGTAACGGAGGTGATGTATGCCGTTGGTATGCAGAACGCGGCATCGTTCTCTACGATGTTCAAGAACTTCTATGGTGTTTCTCCGAAGGAATATACTAAGGAGCACGGTAAGAAAGAGGAATAAGGCCCCCTCCCATCCTCCCCCTTGGGGTGGGGCCTATAAACTATAACCAATAACCTATAACCCCCTATTAGCAGCAATTATGAAACGTGCAAATCTGTTATTATTGTTTTTCGCCGTGTCGTTATCGATAATGGCGCAGTATCCTTATCAGAACCCGTCGCTCAGCAACGCCGAGAGGGCAAAGGACCTGTTAAGTCGTCTTACTCTTGAGGAAAAGGCACTGTTGATGTGCGATGAGTCGGAAGCCATTCCCCGCCTTGGTATAAAGAAATTCTTCTGGTGGAGTGAGGCACTTCATGGTGCTGCCAATATGGGAAATGTGACGGTGTTCCCCGAGCCCATAGCCATGGCATCGTCGTTCAACGACGCCCTATTATATAATGTCTTCGATGCTGCCAGTACCGAGATGCGTGCGCAGTATAACCAGCGCATGCTCAATGGTGGTGAAGACCAGAAGTTCCATAGTCTTTCGGTGTGGACTCCTAATGTGAACATCTTCCGCGACCCACGTTGGGGTAGGGGACAGGAGACATACGGAGAAGACCCATATCTGACATCCCGCATGGGACTTTCTGTTGTCTCAGGATTACAGGGAACTCCTAAACTCGGAGGTGGCAAATACCTTAAGTTGCTTGCATGTGCCAAGCACTATGCCGTTCACAGCGGTCCAGAGTGGAGCCGCCATGAGGCCAACCTCACCGATGTCTCTCCCCGTGACCTTTGGGAGACCTATATGCCTGCGTTCAAGACATTGGTGCAGAAAGGCGATGTGCGTGAGGTGATGTGTGCCTACCAGCGTTGGGATGACGACCCATGCTGCGGTAGTAACCGTCTGCTCCAGCAGATCCTGCGCGACGAGTGGGGATTCAAGTATATGGTGGTTTCCGACTGTGGAGCCATTGCCGACTTCTATAACTCACACAAGACATCGTCTGACGCCACCCATGCTGCTGCCAAGGGCGTGATTGCCGGTACCGACGTGGAGTGTGGCTTCGGTTATGCTTACAGTAACCTTCCCGAGGCCGTGCGCCGTGGTCTTATTACAGAAGCGGAGATTGACAAGCATGTGCTGCGTCTTCTTGAGGGACGTTTCTCGCTCGGAGAGATGGACGACCCTTCCATCGTGCCATGGTCTAAGATTCCAGCCAGCAAACTCAACTGTAAGGAGCATCAGCAGATAGCACTCGACATGGCACGCCAGAGTGTCGTACTGTTGCAGAACAACGGCATCCTGCCATTGCAGAAAGGTAAGATTGCCGTTATCGGACCCAATGCCGACAACGAGACGATGATGTGGGGTAACTACAACGGAACGCCTAACCAGACAGTTACTATCCTCGAGGGAATACAGCAAATGGTTGGTAAGGGCAATGTCGTTTACCTGCGTGGCTGCGACCTCACCAACGACAAGACTCTCGAGAGTTGGTTTGACCAGTGCTCTTTTGACGGCAAGAAAGGTATGAAGGCGACGTTCTGGAACAACCGTACCCGTGAGGGACAGCCGGTTAGCACTATTCAGGTGCAGCACCCGGTGAATGTAACCACATACGGACAGCATAACTTCGGCCCTAACGTTAACATCGAGAACTTCTCGGCGAAGTATGAGACGGTGCTGAAGGCAAAGGAGACCTGTGACATACTCCTCGCCATGACGGGATGCTCGCAGTTTGAACTCTTCGTTGACGGCAAGTCGGTGTGCAAGCAGGACACATGGCGAACAACAGAGACACGCACCATTATTCCTGTGGAGAAAGGTCGTGAGTACAAGATAGAGATACTTTATGCTGACGTGCAGACATGGGCGGCGAACCTGAAGTTCGACCTCGGCAAGGAGTTGCCTATCGACTATCAGGCTGCAATCAATCAGTTGAAGGGCATCGATAAGGTAATATTCGTAGGCGGTATCAGTCCTGCCCTGGAAGGTGAGGAGATGCCTGTTGACATCAAGGGATTCCGTGGTGGCGACCGTACCGACATCGAGTTGCCGGCAGTGCAGCGCAACTTCGTCAAGGCTTTGCGCGATGCGGGTAAGAAGATAGTATATGTCAACTGCTCTGGCTCAGCCATAGCATTGCAGCCCGAGGCTGACCGTTGCGATGCCATCGTTCAGGCATGGTATGCCGGTGAGCAGGGAGGAACGGCGATTGCCGAGATACTCTATGGCAAGGTCAATCCAAGTGCCAAGTTGCCTGTGACGTTCTATAAGAACAGCAGTCAGTTGCCTGACTTCGAGGACTACTCGATGAAAGGCCGCACCTATCGTTATTTCAACGACGCGCTCTATCCTTTCGGCTATGGTCTCAGTTACACCACGTTCAGTGTTGGTGCTCCATCATACAATGGCAGCAAGGTGAGTGTCGAGGTAAAGAACACCGGCAGTCGTGAGGGAACGGAGGTTGTGCAGTTATATCTGAAGAACCTTGCCGACAAGGAAGGTCCATCGAAGTCGTTGCGCGGATTCCAGCGTGTTGCCTTGAAGGCCGGTGAGAGTCGTAACATCAGTTTCTCTCTCAGCGATGAGGATTTCGAGTGGTTCGACGAGCAGAGCAACACCGTACGTCCTATGCAGGGCGACTGGCAGGTGTTCGTGGGAACGAGCAGTGCCGATAAAGACCTGAAGCGTATCGATATCAAAAGATAAACAACTCAAGTGATTTCATGAAGAAGTCTTTATTGATAATCCTACTGTCGTCTGTTGCCGTGTTTGCCTCGGCAGCAGACGATTTGCGTTTCAACGTGGCAGACGGAGGGTTGAGCGTCAGTTTCATCACGGCAGACATCGTGCGTGTGCAATACTCTCCCGACGGACAGTTCAAAGATAACGGGACAGGTGTCTGCATTTGGCAGAAAGGTGCTGACGTGCCGTTGCAGATTACCGAGGGTGCAGGATATAAGAGCATAGTATCCGATAGTCTTGAAGTGCGTGTCAGTCGTGCTGGTGTAGTGTCTTTCTACGACCGTTCGGGTAGGCTATTGCTTACTGAAGATACCGACTGTCCGCATCGTGCCGAGCGTCGATGGATAGAGAATGTGATTTATCAGGAGGGTTCTGGCGAGGTAAAGCATACCGCCAACGGTGATGTACAGCAGATGAATGTGTTGCGTCGCGACACCATAGGTGCCACATGGCGCTGCTATCTCAACTTCAAATGGCAGGACGGCGAGGCTCTCTATGGTCTCGGTTCGCACATGGAGGACTACATGAACCTTCGTGGCAAGCGCCTGTATCTCTGTCAGCACAACCTGAAGGCTATGGTTCCTGTGATTAACTCCACCGCAGGCTATGGACTATTGCTCGATGCAGGTTGTGCCATGCAGTTCTATGATGATACAGAACATGGATTCATGTTCGATGCGGCATCCGAGATAGACTATTACTTCATGAAAGGCGCTACGATGGATAGGACCGTCGAACGGTATCGATGGCTTACGGGGGAGGCACCCCTTATGCCTCGCTATCTATTTGGATATACACAGTCGAAGGAACGTTATGTAAGCAGCGACGACCTGTTGTCAACGCTGAAGACCTTCCGTGAGCGGCATATCCCCGTTGATATGATAGTTCAGGACTGGAACTATTGGCCTGGCGGACAGTGGGGTACGATGACTATGGTTCCTGAGTTCTTCCCTGACAAGCGTGCATTGACAGACTCCATACACGCAATGAATGCCCGTCTGATGATATCTATCTGGCCCAATGCCATGAACAGTCCTCAGTGGGAAGACTTCCGCGACCGTGAACTCCTCTTCCCCGGCACCACTGTATATAATGCGTTTAAGCCAGAAGCCCGCGACCTCTACTGGCAATATGCTAACAAAGAGTTCTTCAGCAACGGCTTCGATGCGTGGTGGTGCGACTCCTCAGAGCCGATAGATGCCGACTGGAACACATTCCCCAAGAACTATAACCCTGCCGACCAGAAGTGGCGTTGGCAGTTAAGCACCGATGCACTGAGTGAGGCCTTGGGTGCCGAGCGCAGTCAACTCTATTCGCTTTATCATGCCAAAGGAATATATGAACACCAGCGACTGACGACAGACAAGAAGAGAGTGGTCAACCTCACCCGCTCCAGTTATGCCGGTCAGCAGCGCTATTCAACCATCACATGGAACGGCGACACCTATGCCTCATGGAAGTCGTTTGCGCAGATGATTCCCGCAGGTCTTAACTTCATGGCTACGGGATGTCCTTATTGGAGTATCGATGTCGGTGCATTCTTCGTAGGCACCTCTCGCTGGCAGTGGTTCCATCGTGGTGAGTATCCCGATGGATGCAATGACCCTGAATACCGTGAGTTGTACTGTCGCATGCTGCAATACGCCACATTCCTCCCCGTGATGCGCAGTCACGGCTCTGAGACTCCGCGTGAGCCGTGGAGGTTTGGTAATAGTGGTGAGCCATATTATGAGAGTATCTTAAGTTCGATACGCCTGCGCTACCGTCTGTTGCCATACGTCTATTCGCTTGCCGCCCGTGTTTCCTTTGATGGCTATACTATGACACGTGCACTTGCTTTCGACTTCGCGAAAGACAGTCGTGTGCTTGATATCAAGGATGAGTTCATGTTCGGTCCGTCATTCCTTGTGGCACCGATGACTGAAAAGGGTACTTCGCGGAAGGTATATCTTCCCGAAGGGTGTGGATGGACAGACTTCCATACGCAGAAGCACTATGACGGTGGACAGTGGATAGTGGCTGATGCACCCATCAGTCGTATCCCTCTCTTTGTGCGTGAAGGTGGCATACTACCTGTGGGAAAGGATGTGGAGTATGCCGACCAAGACCCTGATGCCGTGGGACTGCTTGTCTATCCTGGTGCCGATGCCTCCTTCACTCTCTATGAGGACAAGGGTGATAACTACGACTATGAAAAGGGTTCCTGTTCTGTCATACCGCTAAGATGGAACGACAGAAAGCGCACACTCACCATCGACAGTCGTTCAGGTTCCTATCCAGGAATGAGTGGCAGTCGCACCTTCACCATTCGTCTTGCCGATGGAACTGAAAAGACCGTGAAATACAATGGAAAGAAGAAAGTATTACATTTTAAATGAAAATGAAGGGTAGTATTCTTTTTATTTCCCTGTTGTTTGTTGCTATAAGCGTACATGCTGGCAACAGGGAGAACAAGGTGAAAAGGGTGGATATATACTATTACCATGAAGGTGGATATGGTATATATCATTCACATGCCATCTATAAACGCAATAAGAATGTTTTCGAGTTTCATCTCAAGGACTGGAGAAAAACCAACAATGTAAAGAGTCTGCCTATTGCCATTGATGCGTTCTTTGTTGACAAGTTCGTTTCTGAGATGGACAAAATGCGTAAAGACACATGTGGCGCATACAGAATAACTCAAAAGGACATTGAAAACTACAGAGACTACTTAATAGAGGATTCTTCCTATTTGTCAATGATGAATTTTGACATAAGAAAGTATCAGTCAGTACCAGACCAGACACTGTTGGATATGACCTGTGGTGAGGTATATGAGGCTTTATATTCTCCAAGCAATAAACTTTATGGTGGAACGGGACCGTTAGAGGAGCGCATTGTCTTTACATTCAGCGATGGGAGTACTGTTGAGTTGCGCCCATACATTAATTACTCTGGCATCCCCTGGGTTGTGAAATCGAAGAACGAGAGTTATTACTTGGATTACAGTTTCTTCTACAATTTTATCAAACAGATAGGTTGGGAAGGGCATTTCGCATGGCAATATGACAGAAACGAAATGGTTTTCAATGTGGTGAGTTATCTATTAAGTAAGCAAGAAAACTGAGAAGTAGTTTGATGTTTATTGGTATCAAATGCTTTGTTTCTTGTATCTTTTTCACAAATAAGCGGGGTATGGGTAGATATGTGTTGCAAAAGTAAAAAGATTTTTGTATCTTTGCAACGATGTCCATAGTGGCGCGATTAACTATTTCAAAATACTGACAAGATGAAAATCTACCTTACCTCGGTTGCCTTTCTGCTACTCAGCGTTATGGGAGCAAAGGCACAGAACCCTATTATACGCGACCAGTTCACGGCTGATCCTACTGCCCGCGTATTTAACAACAGGGTGTATCTTTACCCTTCGCATGACATCTTTCCCCCTGAGGGACAGCGGCAGGACTGGTTCTGCATGGAGGACTACCACGTGTTCTCCTCAGATAACCTTGTCGACTGGACCGACCATGGTATGATTGTAACCCAGAACAAAGTGCCTTGGGTGAGGCCGGATTCCTATTCCATGTGGGCACCCGACTGCGTCGAGAGGAACGGAAAGTACTATTTCTATTTCCCTTCTGCTCCTAATGGAGCCATGCGTGGTTTCGGAATAGGTGTGGCAATAGCCGATAGACCTGAAGGACCGTTCATTCCTGAGCCGGAGCCTATCAAGGGTGTCAATGGCATCGACCCGTGTGTTCTCCTGGCATCCGATGGTAACGCTTATCTATTCTGGGGTGCCGGACGTTGCGCCAAACTCAAGGACAACATGACGGAAATTGCCGACGACACTCCGAAGGAGACTGTCAAGTGGGGCGAGCGCGAGTTTGAGATGCTCGGTGTAAACTGTCTCAAAGGCCTGCCAAGCCGTCAGGCGGAGGGTCCGTTTGCCTTCGAGTACAATGGCAACTATTACCTTACCTATCCTTACGTAAGGGAGAACACCGAGGTCCTCGGATATGCCATGAGCAAGAACCCGATGGGTCCGTACGAATACAAGGGACTTATCATGGCAGAGCATGCCAACGGTTGTTGGACCAACCACCACAGCATTGTGAATTACAAAGGACAGTGGTATCTGTTCTATCACCATAACGCTTACTCACCCAAAGACGACAAGCGCCGTTCCGTACAGATTGAGAAACTGTTCTTCAATCCCGATGGTACCATTCAGGAGGTGAAGCCTACACTTCGTGGCGTGGGCATCTCCAATGCTTTCGAGCGCATCCAGATAGACCGCTATTCTGCTATCTCTGAAATAGGAGCCAGCATTGAGCTTCAAGACACGGTCAACACTTTTAAGGGATGGAATACGCTGATGACTGATGGTGGATGGATACAATATAATGATGTAAAGTTTGATGCTGAGCCACAGATGGTACTCGTCAACGCCAGTTCAGAGAAAGGCGCTGTTGTCAGGATTTTAGTAGGAAAGGAGTGTGTGGCAAAGGTAAAGATTCCTGCCCGTAGCACTCTTGAGTCCACGATACAGAAACTTACCAAAAAGATTTCACCACAGACCTCTGATATCCGAGTGGAGTTGGAAAGTGGTTCTGTAGTGATAGACTACATACAGTTCTGTGCGCAGATGCCCGTAGTGCAGACGAAGTTCTCTGCCGACCCAGCGCCTATGGTGTACGACGGCAAGGTGTTTCTCTATACCACTCACGACGAGGATGATGCACGGGGCTATGAGTTCAAGATGAAGGACTGGTTGCTATATACCTCGGAGGATATGGTTAACTGGCAGGACCATGGTGCCGTGGCATCGCTGAAGGACTTCAAGTGGTACGACGGTGACAACGGTGCATGGGCAGAGCAGGTGATAGAGCGCAATGGTAAGTTCTACATGTACTGTCCCATTCACGGTCATGGCATAGGTGTCTTGGTAGCAGACTCGCCTTACGGCCCTTTTCATGACCCCATCGGCCAGCCACTCGTTTGGCAGAAGGATCACTGGTATGACATTGACCCTTCTGTGTGGATTGATGCCGATGGGCAGGCTTATATGTACTGGGGAAACCCGCACACTTATTATGTCAAGCTGAACGATGACATGATATCAACCTCTGGTGACATTGTGCAGTTGCCTCATATCCAGGATTATCAGGAAGGACCATGGATCTATAAAAAGGATTCTCATTATTATCTGGCTTTTGCCTCCACCTGTTGTCCAGAGGGCATAGGCTATGCCATGAGTGATAAGATTACAGGTCCGTGGGAGTATAAGGGACATGTAATGAACCACACCTACAAGACACGTGGTAACCATCCTGGCATTATCGATTATAAAGGTCACTCATACGTCTTCGGTCTCAACTACGACTTGTTACGACTGATTACCGACGAGCACTCCGAACGTCGCTCTGTGTCATGTGCCGAGATGCGCTACAATGCCGACGGTACTATTCAGGAACTGCCTTATTTCCGTGAGAACGTGCTGGAGGCAGTAGGGACATTCAATCCTTTTCGGAAGGTCGAGGCAGAGACGATGTATTGGGGTTGGGGACTGAAGACAAAGGAGTCGGCCACTTTCCCAAAGAGCATACAACTGTGCAACATCGACAACGGAGAGTCGCTGACGCTTCGCAATGTGGATTTCGGCTCGCGTGGTGCCAGGAAGTTCATGGCAAACATTGCCTCAGTGAAAGCGGGCAGTATAATAGAGATACACCTTGACAATGCCGAGGGACAGTTGGTTGGTACGCTCAAAGTGCCGCAGACAGGCAGTCTCGACTCATGGAAGACCGCTTCGTGCAAGATGAAGGGTGCCAACGGAGTCCACGACCTTGTCTTTGTCTTTAAGGGAACTGCGGGCAACGACCTCTTCCTTTGGGACTGGTGGAGTATGGAGAAAAGTCGGTGAAGAGTGGTGTAAGTATTTCAGGCAGAGGATACGGAATGGTGGGTATCTGTTCGGTGCTTCATTTCCTTGTCGATGGTTTATGCCTGTGCTGTGCCTACCTGCTGACCGCTCCCTTCAGCCTTCAGTCTTCGTCCTTCAACATTCTTGAGATATTCCTTACATATAATATCCTTGCCTTCCTTACCCAACCCCTGACGGGATGGGTGGCAGACAGGATAAGCCAGAAGCACTGGTTGTTGATAGGTGCGGTGGTGCTGCTTTCACTTGCGGTATTGCTGACACCTTTTGCCATCTCCTCGGGTACGGCACCGGCGATGTTTGCCGTAGTCATTTTGCTGGGCATCGGCAATTCGCTGTTTCATGTGTGGGGTGGTAAGCAGGTTGTGATGAAGGTGGGCAACGACATCCGTGCGCTTGGAGTATTCGTCTCCACTGGTGCTTTCGGACTGGCAGTTGCCACGGTGCTTTTCTCATGGACGTGCCTTTACATCATACTGTTAGCCATAATTCTTCTCGCAACGACATACGTCCTGATGGACCTTCCGCATACTAACCAATGTACATCGCGTCTTGAGCATCATCCCCCCCAGGGGGGAATGTGGGGGGCCATTGCCATTGCAGCCATTGCCGCCTTCGTGATGTTCCGTTCTTATATAGGCACGGAGTTTTCTATCGGCGGCGACAAGAGCAATGCCGTGATACTCGCCATAGGTTTCACCTCGATGCTCGGTAAGATGGCGGGAGGCTGGATATCCCGTTGGCTCGGCATAGTGCGTGCGCTCATAGTGATGCTCGTCGTTGTCCTCATATGCATACTCACGGGTAGCAAGGACCTCGTGGTGGTGCTGTTAGGACTGTTCATGATAAACTGCACGATGCCCATCACCCTGTATCTCGCCAACTACGTGCTCCCCGGCAGGGAAGGCCTGGCATTCGGAATCCTTGCCGCGGCACTGATGCCGGGTTATCTGTTGACTATCTGACTAATTTGACATAACATGGAATCCGTTGCTCCCATACTGCTTGCTCTTTTGGCAACGATAATAATAGAGGTAGCAGTGCTCCTGCTGCTCGGTGAGAAGCGTCGCAAGGTACTTCTTGCGTCGGTCGTGATAAACATCATCACCAATGTTCCGCTGAACATTATCGCCCAATACGTAGGCTTGTCAACGGTGGGAGTAATAACAGGTGAGTTGATAGTGGTAGTGGTTGAGGCTTTGTGGTATTACCTCTTTGTGAAAAAGGCGAGTCAGGCGTTGGTTTACAGTCTGCTGTGCAATGCCATCAGTTTCCTGATAGGTTTGATATGCACCACTCTTCCCGACATTTGTTACCATCTCGCTTAAACTCTATAGAAGGAAATAAGTCAAACAATAAAACCCTAAACAAAAATAATTATGAACACATTATTATTAGACATCATCTCTCCTGGGGGACACAGACCTCATAGGCCGATAATAATAGACAGGCCAATAGATCCTCCTGTTGACAACCCTGTGGCAGATAGTCTGCAAAATAGTGGCAATACGGCGATTGACACCTTGCAGCAGGTGGGCGACCAGGCAGTCGATACCTTGTCACAGAGTCAGTCGTTGCTGATAGACTCAGGTGTTGGAGGCTCTTCGTCAACAGCATTATGGACTGTGGTGATAGCAGTCGTGGCACTTATCGCCTGCATCTCCCTTGCCATTGCCTACCGTCGTCGCACCATGACAGCCGGAGCATAGCCTTTCATCGTATCATTTTCTTTTGATAGAGTGTCAATTCGCCCTTTTATTGAAAATGGCGAGTTGATGTGTTGTGTTTGTATGAAAAAATCATTATCTTTGCAAAGATAATCATAAACTATTTCTATTAAAAGAATTTGTCAACCGATGAAAAAAGGTAAGATTTTATTGTTCTTATTAGCCCTTGCATTTGCAACAGGCGTAAAGGCGCAGCAGCAACCACAACCAACTCTGGAGTTTGTTATGGAACTGCGCGTGAAGATAGACAAGCCGTTCTCTGTGGGAAGGACACCTCACGGACAACGTACAGTGATTCCAATCCTTGGTGGTACTTTCGAGGGACCGCTGCTCAAAGGCGAGATACTCAGTGGCGGTGCCGACTATCAGATGTCTGATGAGTTAACCCATCGTACTGAGATAGAGGCTATCTACTGCATCCGTACCGATGACGGTGTGAATATCCATATTCGTAATGCCGGACTTATAACGATGGGTGAAGGTGGGGCATATTTCTTTACCACACCGCATTTCGAGGCACCGCACGGTTCGAAATATGAGTTCCTGAACAATGCCATTTTCGTGTGCCGACCAGGTAACTCAACCATGGAATACCTTTCACTCCTGGTATGGAAAGTAAAATAACCCCCAATTCCTATCTCCTAACTCCTAACTCCTAACTTCTAACTCTAAACTCCAAACTCTTTATGAAAAGACTTATTTTCGCAGTATTCGCAGCGATAAGTTGCATTGCTTCCTTTGCTTCTGGTGAGAAGCAGATAACAAGTCCCGACGGAACGTTGATTGTCACAGTAAACGATGCTGACGGGAAACCGACATACAAGATAGATTATAACGGCAAAGCGGTTCTTCTGCCATCGCCGCTGGGTGTAGTCACAAGTCTTGATGACATGACTCAGGGCCTGACACTGGCGCAATGCGATGTGGAGAATGCCAGTGCTGACTACTCGCTGCGCAATATAAAGCAAAGCAATGTGAGTGTTACTGCAACGAAGGCGGTATGCCATTTCGAGAAGGAAGGCAAGCCAGTGTTGGACATCATCTTCTGGGTAAGCAACCGTGATGTGGCATTCCGTTATGCCATCCTGTCTAAAAGGGACAAGCACTCTATCGTAGTGAAGAGTGAGGCTACAGGATTCATGATGCCTGACGGCACCACAACATTCCTGTGTCCGCAGTCGAAGCCGATGACAGGTTTCGCAGGCACAGCACCAAGTTACGAGACGAACTATAACCATGATGCCGCAACAGGTACCAACGGATGGGGTGGGGGATTCACATTCCCATGCCTCTTTAATATTGGTAAGACCTCGCTCAACACATGGATACTCATCAGCGAGACAGGCACCGACGGCAGTTATTGTGGCTGTCGCCTGCTCAACGACCATGACGGTCTCTACCGCATCGGCTTCCCGCAGGAGGGTGAGTGCAACGGCATAGGCTCTGTCACTCCGTCGATGTCGCTGCCTGCGATGACTCCATGGCGCACCATCACCGTGGGACCGCTGAAGAACATCGTGGAGACAACAGTGCCTTTCGATGTTGTGGCACCGAAATATGAGGCTTCGCAGGAGTATATCTATGGCAAGGGCTCCTGGTCATGGATTATCGGCATGGACCCAAGTTGCAACTTCGATGAGCAAAAGCGCTATATCGACTTCTCCGCAGCCATGGGCTATCAGACGGTGCTCGTCGATGCGTTGTGGGACACCCAGATAGGTTATAAGGGCATTGAGGAACTTGCACGCTACGGTAAGTCGAAGAATGTGGCTCTCTTCCTCTGGTATAACAGCAACGGCTCATGGAACGATGCTCCGCAGACTCCTATTGGTAAGATGAACAATGCCATAGAGCGTCGCAAGGAAATGAAATGGATGCACGATACCGGCATTCGTGGAATAAAGGTTGACTTCTTCGGAGGCGACAAGCAGCAGATGATACAACTCTATGAGGATATTCTCGCCGATGCCAACGATTACGGGCTGTTGGTAATCTTCCATGGCTGTACCTTACCGAGAGGATGGGAACGCATGTATCCTAACTATGCGGCTTCCGAGGCGGTGCTCGCTTCAGAGAACCTGCATTTCTCACAGGGAATGTGTGATGCCGAGGCAAGTAATGCCTGCCTGCATCCGTTTATCCGCAACACGGTGGGCTCAATGGACTTCGGTGGCTCGGCACTCAACAAGTTCTATGGTGCTGACAACAAGCACGGAAACCAGCGCCGCACCAGCGATGTGTTCGCCCTTGCGATATCAGTGCTCTTCCAGAGTGCGGTGCAGCACTTCGCCCTCGCGCCCAACAACCTCACCGATGCTCCCTCATGGGCAATCGATTTCCTGAAGGAAGTGCCCACGACATGGGATGAGGTGCGTTTCATCGACGGTTATCCAGGCAAGTATGTCATCCTTGCACGCCGCAGTGGCAGCCGTTGGTATGTGGTGGGCATCAATGCTGAGAAGCAGCCTCTTAAGACCACCCTCAGCCTTCCGATGTTCCCGTCAGGAAGCGAGCTGCGTCTCTATAGCGACGACGCGGAACTCAATGGCGGCGTTAAGAGTGTTAAGCAGAGTAAGAAACAGCAACTTACAGTGACCATCCCCTGTAACGGCGGCGTAGTGATAACAAATTAATATTATGAGAAGATATCTTACAGTAGCATTTTCCTTTATAGTGTCATGCGTGTATTCCTATGCGCAGAAGACGGAGATAATCTATTACACTCCCGACATCGTGAGGGTGGTGAAGTCGCCGACGGACAATCCGGCAGAGCATCACAGTATGGTGGTCAAGGCAAAGCCGCAGACCGCAGGAAAGAAAAACGTCATTGTGACCAAAGACTCTGATGGACGGCTCACATTCAGCGACAGCAAGGGAAACGTGTTGCTGCGCGAGGGCAGTCACTTTGCAATTCAGCATACAAACGGTGCCGATAAAGGTACATGGCGTATAACACAGTCGTTCCTGCTCGATGCTGACGAGCCAATCTATGGCATCGGCATGCTGCAGAACGGTAAGATGAGCCAGAGAGGAGAGCATCGCCGCATGATACAGTCGAATCTTGAGGACTTCGCCCATTTCTTCCAGAGCATCAAGGGCTACGGAATCTATTGGGACAACTATTCCCCGACGCAGATTGATGACGATGGGAAGACGCTGACTCTGGAGTCTGAGGTAGGCGAGACAATCGACTATTACTTCATGTATGGTGGTTCGGCAGACGGCGTAATCAGTCAGATGCGATGGCTGTCGGGCAAGGTTCCCATGCTGCCTTTGTGGACCTACGGCTTCCATCAGAGCCGAGAGCGGTATAAGAGCAGTGCTGAACTCCTCAGTGTCGTTGACACCTACCGCAGTACTGGAGTGCCTCTCGACGGCATAATACAGGACTGGCAGTACTGGGGCAGCAACTATCTGTGGAATGCCATGGAGTTCGGAAACGAGGATTTTGGCAACTATCGTCAGATGATAGACCATGTCCACAACACCGGAGCACACATCAGCATCAGCATCTGGGCAAGTTTCGGTCCGATGACAAAGCCATACAGGGAACTCAACGAGCGCGGACTGCTCTATGACTTCTCCACATGGCCACAGAGCGGAATGGGCTTCTGGCCGCCGCGCAAGGACTATCCCAGTGGTGTGCGTGTCTATGACCCATACAGCAAGACGGCGCGCGAGATCTATTGGAAGAACCTCTCACGTCTCCATAAGGCCGGGATAGATGCGTGGTGGATGGATTCCACCGACCCTGATCACCTCGATTTCAAGGAGAGTGACCTCGACCAGGCACTTCCTGTTACCGACCCGGTGACGGGAAAGGACGTTGTCCGTTCGTTCCGTTCGGTGCGAAACGCCTTCCCTCTGGCTTCTGTGGAGGGTGTCTATGATAATCAGCGTGCCGTTGACAGCAGCAAGCGAGTGTTCATATTGACGCGCAGTTACTTCGCTGGACAGCAGCGTACGGGCGCGAATACATGGAGTGGTGACGTGGGTTCGTCATGGGACAGTTTCCGCAAGCAGGTGCCGTTGTGCCTTAACCACACGCTGACAGCCAATCCTAACGTGAATACTGACATCGGCGGTTTCTTTGCAAACGTGTATAACAAGACGAGTCAGGACCAGACGGCGACAAAGAACCCCCTCTTTCAGGAACTCTACGTGCGTTGGATGCAGTTCGGACTGTTCTGTCCGATGATGCGCAGTCATGGCACTGAGGTATGGCGTGAGATATATCACTACGGAAAGCCCGGCGAGCCGGTCTATGACGCGTTGCTCGGTGCGATAAAGATGAGGTATAAGTTATTACCTTATATATATAGTACCAGTTGGCAGGTGAGCCAGAACGACGACAGTTTCATGCGCGCCCTTATGATGGACTTCAAGGACGACAGCAACACATGGGACAACAACCGTGAGTATCTCTTCGGTCGTTCGCTGCTCGTGGCACCTGTCGTTGAGGCTCTTTACACTCCCGAGACAGCCAATCCCACCAACCCGATATCGGGATGGGATGCCACTTCCAACAGCCTGTATCAGGAAGGATACACCACCGACTGGAATGCGAAGAAGACCTATAACGTATATCTTCCAAAGGGAACAAAGTGGTATGACTATTGGACAGGCAAGGTGTATGACGGTGGTCAGACCGTTGCCGCAGACGGTACACTTGCCCATTGTCCCGTATTCGTCAAGGCAGGAAGCATCGTTCCGCTATGCGTGAAAGACGTAATGAATGCCCGTGTTGCCGATTGGCAGAGCCTCGACGTACTGGTATATCCCAGCAACGATGCCTCGTTCATACTCTATGAGGACGAGGGCGACAACTACAACTACGAGAAAGGGGCTTACAGCACCATTCCTTTCACATGGAACGACCGCTCGCGCACCCTTACCATCGGCAAGCGTAACGGCTCCTTTGAGGGTATGAAAGCCTCGCGCACCTTCAATATCCGTCTGGCAGACGGAACAACGAAGACTGTAGAGTACAACGGAACGGCAAAGAAGATAAAGTTCTGACGGCTGTTGATGCTATATTAAAAAGTAAACCTGCCAGGATTGCTGACCAATCCTGGCAGGATTACTTACCAATTTCGGCGAATTTACTCACCAATTTCGGTGAAATTGCTTTCCAGATGCTATCTACTGATAGTGTCTGTTTTTGTTTTCAGGGCTTTTATTGCGCTGTCTCGCGCGCCTTGTCGAAGAAGTTTATCATGCGTGCGAGATTCTCCTCGGTGTACATGTTGAAGCCATGTCCACCGCCCTCAACTGGATTGAACTCCGACTTCACGCCGTTGTCCTGCAGTGCGCGGTAGAATATCTCGCCCTGACAGAAGGGAACCACGTTGTCCACAGTGCCGTGGAAGACGATGATAGGCACGTCGGTAGGCTCAAGGTAGGAGATTGGTGAGAGAGTCCTGTAACGGTCGGGATTATCCTCTTTCTTCACTCCCAGCAGCACTTCCTCAGGACTAACCTCCATTTTCATACCCTCTCCGCAGTCCATGCGAAGCAGGTCGATAGGGCCGGACCAGTCGGCAGCGGCATTCACACGGCTGCAGAAGTCGGTATATGGTCCCACGTTGCCCTCAAGGTCTATCTGCTCAGTGCCTATGGTGGCATTCTTCGTTCCTGATGTGGCAGCAGTGAGCGATGAGAGATGACCTCCTGAAGAGAAGCCTGACATTGCTATGAACGATGTGTCGAAGTTATATTCTGCCGCCTTGGCACGTATGAAACGTATCACGGCCTTGATATCGTGTATCTGAGCAGGATATTTTGCGTCCATGCTTGAGCGGTGGTTGGGTGTTACTACGGCATAGCCTGCCTTGAGCAGAGCGGTGCAGATGGTGCCGAGGTCGGCCATTCCCTTACTGTTGTTGCTGAACCAAGCACTGCCATAGATGTGCACCACAACGGGATATTTGTCCTGTTTCTTCTCTGGCAGATAGATATCGAGGGTGTGATAAGCCTCGTTGTCGCCGGCATAGTTGATGTCGGTGAACTTCTGTGAGTAATGCATGTCTTCTGCCGACAGTTGCTGTCCTCCGAAGCCGAAACCGCCAGGCATCTGTGCGTTGGCACCAATTGCGAACAGTGCCGCCACAAGTGATAATAATACTTTCTTCATATTCTTTTTACTATCAATTATCAATTGTCAATTATCAATTACTTCAGTCTCCACTTCGAGTTGTCGCTGTTGAAGTCGAACTCTGCGAGGGTAGGAGTGCTGTCGGCGATGGAAACGAGAGCCAGTTTGCGGTCTGTTCCAGGCACTTTCTTAGGCATGATGCGGAAAGTACCGTCGATGAGTTGGTCGATGCGCCACAACTGTTCAGGTGCGGCGGTGAAGTTCTCCACGCTGGTTACCTCGCAGTCGGCAGTGGCTGCCAGTGCGCGGTGAGTGCCCTCAATCTCAATCTTATAGTATGGCTGTCCCAGATAACCGCCTACATCGGGAACGGCAGTGATGGTCCAGCGCTGGTGTGGACGTACCATGTTGTCGCCGCAGCGCACTGCGATATCACCACTTGGCCAAGAGTCCTTCACGTCTTCGAGTTTCTGCATGTCGATAGGAGTGACAGGTTGGTTGGAGTCGCGACGGAACCAGAAACGGCGTCCTGACTCGATACGGGTGAAGTCAACAGCCAGTTCGAGTGCATAGCCGCGACGCTCGGAGATGATAGAGTAGGTGCCTTCGTGGAATGGGTCACCAGCCTCAGGCCAGCCGTTCTTCCACAGCAGTGGACGAATGCCAAGAACACTGTATCCGCCTTGGTCGAAGTCAGCCTCGAAGTGGCAAGACATCTTCTCAACGCCTTCCTCCTCAACGATACGGCCGAAGTGACCGGGACCGGTAACGCGCTCATGAGCGGCGATAACCATTCTTCCACCGCCTTCCAGCATCGAGCGGCCTACGTTGTCGATATATGGGCCAGTGACGTTGCGTGAGCGTCCCACCACGATGTTATAGGTAGAGTTCACTCCGTCGCAGCATGTGCCGTGAGTACCCAGCAGGTAATACCAGCCGTCGCGATAGATAAGGTCTGTTGCCTCGCAGTCGATGGCGATATTGATTGCCTCGTTCCCCTCGACGCGCTTTCCTGTCTTCGGGTCGAGTTCCACGAGACGTATGAATCCGAAGTATGTTCCGTAGCACAGCCACAGACGGCCTGTTGTTGGATCCAGCAACATTCCCGGGTCGATGGCGTCGCAGTCTTCGTTGCCGTCGGTGTCGGCCACCTGAATAGGCTCAGTGTATTTGAAGTCGGGAGAGTTGGGGTCGAGAGTCTTGTTCCACATAGTGAGGATTCGTCCGTTGTGACCACCACCGAGACCACCGCCCGTTGCACCGTATGCAACAAGATAGCGGTCGCCTATTTTCAGTACGTCGGGAGCAGCGCCACCGCCAGGACGCACGGCGTCCATATCCCATGTCCATCCGTCCTCTGAACTTAGTCCTCCCTGGCCAGTGCCGAAGGTGTAGTATTTTCCGTCACATTCCTGAATCGTCGACGGGTCGTGGATAAAAGGCTTTCCTGTCTGTGCCGAAATGCCTTGTGCCATTGCCATGGCTACCAATATGCTGATATATTTTTTCATCGTTGTTGTTTTTTAGGTTTTTCTAGATTTTCCTAGATATTCTAGATAATCTAGATTCTCTAGGCAATCTAGATTTTCTAGTTAATAGTCAGATTCTTAATCGGTTCTCCTTTCTCGTCAACGAAACGTACACAGAAGTCGCTCATTCCGGGGCCGTTGATTACTGCGCCGCGAATGATGTTCGTGCCTTTCTTCAGGGTGATGCGTTTGCTCATACCGTCGTCAACAACCATGCGGCGGTCGCCAGAGAGGAGCAGTGCCTCTTCACCGTTTACCCACCACATAGAAGCCGAGTTGCTTCCCACTGCAAGACGAACGTTTTTCATCTCCTTGTCACACTTAACCACGGTCACTGCCCAGTAGAGCACACCGTAAAGCCTGTTCTTGGTGGCCTCGCCGAAGCGGAACAACTTGACATTGTAGTTGTCGCTCTCAAGAGAGTGCCATTGCAGTGTCTCTTCGCCGATCTTCACCTTGTCCCCGTCTTTGGGAACCACCGTCTGCTGCCCTTTGAAATACTCGTGACTGAATGCGTCGCGAAGGTAGCTGTCGATAAAGACGATGTTTGAACGGTTTTCTTTCACAATAGGTTCAAGTAGTGACCAACGCCTGATGAATCCTTTGTCATCGGGTGTTGATGTGGCACTTGTTGGCTTGGAGAAGTAACCCTTCACCTGTGCCGACGCAGTCGTGCATGTTGCTGCCATGACAATCGCTATGGCAAACAATGATTTTTTCAGATTATGCATATACATTATTATATATTATATTAATTCATCCACAAAAATACAAAAAAAAACTATACGGGAAAGAATTACGCCAATCCTTTTTTTTGTAAAAGCGCAGTTTGATACATAAAAACAACTTTCTGTGTCAGCGACTAAAGAGCAGACGAGTAAAACGTGTCTCTTTACACCCATCGCTCTCCACTAACACCCACCACCCATAACCCATCATCCAATTCCGTAAGGTGTTCGTATCTTGAAACATAACGTAAAGTTTATGAAACTTTCAAGTAATAATGTTTAGAAATTTATGATTAAATTTGCAACGTGAAAATATCACGATTTCATAGCTGAATACGTTTTGAAAGTTTGACGTGAGTCAAGCCCAGAAAATACAGATAAGCATTTTTAAGGTTACAATTGTTAAGTATTAGTTATTAGCAGTTAGTTTTTTCATTTTTTGAGTTCAGGCGCGTCGTGACGATGCGCCTATTCTTTTAGAAAGCGGGATACCCCACCCCGGCCCCTCCCCTCAAAGGGGCGGGGAAACATTAGAGTTAGGAATTACGAATTAGGAATTACGAAGTAATAAACTTACCTCATGCATCATACCTCATACCTCATACCTCAACCCAACACCCGTTCTAACGTCTCCCCGCCCCTCGAAGGAGAAGGTAGGGGTGGGGTCCAGAACTGAGCCCTGATTGATGCCAAAATATGTCGCCGTTAGATATAAAAACAGAGTCGATTGCATATACTTTCGCACCTGAAAAGTGACAAAATTTCCATCAACTTCTTAACAAACGCACCTTAATTGTTTAATAAATGTAAAGCGGTCTAAAAAGCCATTTTCCTTTCCCGAACTGTTAAAAATGGCGGAAATGTTACGTTTTGTAACAAAAATGTTACATGAAGCAACATTTTAGAGATGTAGAATAAACCGCATTTATTAAATAATATTTAACTTTGTCCCCGATAATTTGAACCTATCTTTGCGATAATTTGAACCTATCAAAATGTTTAATAACCAAATTCTATACATTATTTATTAATAACCTTTCATTAACTTAACAAAAAATGAGTAATTCAAGACCTTTAAAAACTTTCTTGATGTCGCTGTTTTTGTTGTGTCTGTTCCCTCTGGGAATGGCAGCACAGGGCGTTGTACGCGGAACAGTGACTGATGAGGCTGGCGAACCAGTAATTGGTGCGACAGTCAAAGTACAGGGAAGCAATGAGGGAGCCATTACCGATTTCGAAGGAAATTACAGCGTAAAGGCAGCCTCTAACGCTACTCTAAGTTTCTCCTATGTTGGTTATGTACCACAGGAGGTTAACGTAGGTGGAAGAAGCACCATCAATGTAACGATGGCTGAGGACAACACTACTCTGAACGACGTGGTTGTCATTGGTTACGGTACAATGAAGAAGAAACTGGTGACTGGTGCTACAGTTCAGGTTAAGGGTGAGGACATCGCCAAGCTGAACACCACCAATGCACTTGAGGCTATGCAGTCAAGCACCCCAGGTGTACAGATTACCCAAAGTTCTTCACAGCCAGGTAAGGGATACAATGTAGTTATCCGTGGTAAGGGTACTAATGGTGACACAGCTCCATTGTACGTTATCGACGGTGTTGTTGGAAGTCTCGACGGCATCAACCCCGCTGATATCGAGAGCATCGACGTTTTGAAGGATGCTGCTTCGGCTGCCATCTATGGTGCCCGTGCTGCAAACGGTGTTATCCTCGTTACCACAAAGCAGGGTAAGGCTGGTAAGATCGAGCTCAGCTACAACGGCGCTATCGGTTGGTCTAACGTTTACAAGCGTCCACAGTTGCTCAACGCTCAGCAGTACATGACTATCATGGACGAGTATTCTTTCAATACATCTGGCGCAAAGATGGACTGGGCAAACTCTGTTCCAGCAGATATTCTTGCCAAGGTTGCTGACGGTTGGCAGGGAACTGACTGGTGGGATGTATTTACGAACAAGAATGCTGTACAGCACAACCATTCTGTTACTTTGACCGGTGGTTCAGACCGTTCAAAGTTCATGGGTTCTTATACCTTTACTAGCAACGAAGGTATCATGGGTGCTGACATGGCTTCTTACTACAAGCGTCACACTGTTCGCTTCAACAGCGACCACGTACTCTTGAGAGTTAAGGACTTCGACGCTATCACCATCGGTGAGAACATCTCTATCGGTTATAACAAGAGCCACGACCTCGCTGAGGCTGGTATGTACTGGAGTTATATCCACAGTCTGATGCAGGTCAATCCGCTTCTGCCACAGTATGATGACAATGGCAATGTTTACGATTACCAGAATGCTGATGGCGAAGTCACTCATGGTAAGGGGTGGCTTGGCGCTATGTTCAACAACCCATGGGAAAACCTTTCTAAGGGTGGTTTCAACTCTATGGCAGAGAGCCGCAACATCAATGCTGCTGCTACAGCATTCGTTGTTATCCAGCCGATTAAGGATTTGAAGTGGCGTACACAGTTCAACTACAACTGGGGTTCTGGTGCATATCGTAACTATGAAGAACCACATAACGAAAACTCTCAGCCAACTCATGGTAGTTTTTATAGTATGAGCCAGAGCACTTGGTTTAATACCAACTGGTCTATTTTCAACACTCTTACCTATGACCTCCCAATTTTCAATGGTCACAAGTTTACCGCCATGTTAGGTCAGAGTTTTGAGAGTACAGCATGGAGTACTAACCTCGGTGGAAGCAACAAGGTTGCTTATGGACAGCAGCTCGCTTCTTTAAGGGATTGGGATTCTGCATGGCTTTCGAACATCCTTCTTGAAAATGCAACTGACGCTACTCTGACTGGTAGTCCAAACGATGAAGACTATCTCGCTTCTTGGTTCGGCCGTGTAAGCTGGGACTTCAATGAGACCTATATGGCAACCGTAACCGTACGTGCTGATGGTTCAAGCCATTTCGCAGACGGTCATCGTTGGGGTTGGTTCCCATCAGTATCTGCTGGTTGGGTAATGACCAATGAGCCTTTCATGGAGAGCACAAAGAGTTGGATGGACTTCTTCAAACTCCGCGCATCTTGGGGACAGAACGGTAACTGTAATGTGGCTAAATACCAGTACATCTCTCCTATCATTTTGTCTAGCGTGGGCGGTTACAAGTTCGGTTCAGACTTGGCTACATCTGTTGCAGGTTCTCCAAACTCTGGAGCATACGCTAAGAATGTTCCTAACCCTGACCTTACATGGGAGACATCTGAGCAGCTCGACTTCGGTTTCGACGCTCGTTTCCTTAACAGCCGTCTGGGTGTAAACTTCGACTGGTATAGGAAGACTACAAAGGACTTGATTATCCTTCGTGACCCTCAGTATGACTTAGGTAAGGAGTCTCCTTACTTCAATGGTGGTGACATCCGTAACACTGGTATTGAGCTCGCTGTTACATGGAATGACAGAATTGGCAGTGACTTCAGATACAATGTGGGCGTGAACTTTGCTACTAATAAGAACAAGGTAATTCGCGTAAACAACTTGAACCACTATATTAACGGTAATGGTGGTATCCTTTCACAGGGTACTGAATACATCTCACGTATGCAGGAAGGCTATCCTATCGGTTACTTCTACGGAATGTCTTACAGCGGTATCTGGCAGAATCAGGCACAGATCGACGCTGCACGTCAGGCAGGTAAGGCTGTTCTTGATGATGCACAGCCTGGTGACTGTATATGGGACGACTGGAATGGTGACGGCCTTATTACTTACGCTGAGTCCTTTGACGCTGATGGCAATGACATTTGCGACCGCCATGAGATTGGTAATCCTAACCCAGACATTATGCTCGGTATCAACCTCGGTTGCACATGGAAGGGCTTCGACTTTGCTATCAATGGTGCAGGTGCTTTCGGAATGCAGGTAATGCGTTCTTACCGTTCTTATAGTGATGCTCCTTATCAGAACTATGATACCTCTATCCTGAATCGTTGGTATGGTGAGGGCACCTCAAATGAAATGCCACGTATTTCAAGTACTGGTCATCCGAATACTAACTGGAACTCTATACGTTATATGGAGGATGCTGACTACTTCAAGATCAAGACCGTTACTCTCGGTTACGACTTCAAGAATGTTTGGAAGAACTGTCCATTCCAGCAACTCCGTCTCTATGTTCAGGCTCAGAACCTCTGCACATTCACTGGTTACACTGGTCTCGATCCTGAGGTTGGTAACACTGGTGGTGACGTAACATGGGCATCTGGTATTGACCTGGGTCTCTATCCACCATCTCGTACTTTCCTGATTGGTGCAAGTATCAAGTTCTAATTGATAATTGATAATAGAAAAAGATAATTATGAAAAAATATATTTTGTCATCGTTGGCTGTTCTCGCGACAGCAACAATGTTCACATCATGCAACGACATGCTGGATACAGACCCTCGTAAGACTGAGGTTACCGATGCTGTCTTCCCAGGTAAGGTTGCAGATGTAGAATCTGAACTTTCAGCAACCTATGCTATCATGAATACCATGGGTGGCGGCGACTCTGATAACCAGAATATCTTCTTCTGGTGGGAGGTTATGTCAGACGACTGCTACGGTAGTGGCGGTCTGCAGGACAACAAGGTAAAGTCTCTCCACCACCTTGTAGAGATGAGTGTTAATCAGTATGCAGAGCCTTACAAGCTTCTCTATGGCGGTATTGCTCGTGCCACTACTACTATTGAGACTATCAACAATGTGCCTTGGAAATCAGAGCAGCAGGCTCTGCGTAATCAGCTCCTTGGCGAGGCTTATTTCATGCGCGGTCTTTACTACCTCTGGCTTACCCAGTTGTTCGGTGACGTGCCTTTGATTACATCTTCTGTCATTACTCCAGAAATGGAAGAGGAGTCTGACGCTGCAACGCAAATCTTCCCACAGATTCTCTCTGATATGGTTTCTGGAAAGACTCTCATGGGTACCGACAGGGGACATGGTGACGGACACGCCAATAAGTATGTTGCTGAGGCTTTCATTGCCCGTGCGTATATGTTCTGGGCAGGTTTCTACCAGGGCGTTGGCGAACTCGCTACCGGTTCTGCTCCAGCCATTGACCTTGTTGAGCAGGAGGGATGTAACGTAGCATCTCTTTCTAAGGACGATGTTATCTCAGGTCTTAAGGACATTTATAACAATGGTGGTTACAAACTTTGCGAGGACTTCCGTTCACTTTGGCAGTACTCTAATAGTTTACTTTGGTCTGAGGCGTGGGATGCTGAAGGTCATGCATACGAGTTCATCAAGGATATGAAGCGTGAGAACTGCTTCGACCAGCCAGGCATGGGTAACGGCAACACCGAGGAACTCTTCCAGATTCAGTTCATGAATGCATCTTCTTGGAATATCAGTGGTTCATACAACGCTCAGCGTATGTATTCTAACTACATTTCAGTATTCTGGGGTCTTCGTAATGGTTCAACCGCACAGAATGGTGACCGTAACTTCACTTATCCATTCAACCAGGGATGGGGTCAGGGTACTCCTTCATGCAATATCTGGGACGACTGGACAGCAGCAGAGAAAAGTGGTGGTGCAGGTAATGAATATACTGACCTCCGTAAGAAGGCTTCTTTGATTGACCTTGACGCAGAACTTGAATCCTATACCTATGAGAAGGACGACTGTGAGGAGTCTGGCTATTCTGTAAAGAAGTATGCTGAGGTTAACCTTGATGCAAACGATGCAAACAATAAGACTTGGTGGGGTAAGTGTGAAGGATACTCCAGCAGTTCACTTGGAAACGAAATGCAAGGTGACCACTTCGAGGACTTCTACCTGATGCGTTATTCTGACGTTCTCCTGATGCTCACTGAGCTCACTGGTGATGCTCAGTACATGAACATAGTTCAGCGTCGTGCTGGTGTTCCTGAGACTGCTTACTCTTTGAAGGCAGTTCAGGATGAGCGTCGTTGGGAGTTCGCATTCGAAGGACTTCGCTTCAACGATATGCGTCGTTGGACAGGTAAGGATTGCTCTAACAGCCAGTATGCTCCTAATGCTCTTCAGGCTCAGCGCGGCAAGCAGATTATTTGCTTGGGCGACAAGGCTAACAAGCGTACAATGGAACACATGACATGCTCTTGGACCAAGCGTTATACCGACACCAACGGCTTCTTGGCTAAACCTCAGTCTGAGATTACTGTGAAGAATGGTAAACTCAAGCAGAACGCAGGTTGGGATGCTGCTAATCCTGAGACACAATATAAGACACTTTATTAATATTTAGAAAGGAAAGAATATGAAAAAGATATTTTTGTTATTTGCCGCAGCATGTGCGCTTGTAGCTTGCGATCCTGTTCATGAGGATATAGGCAATGCTGGCCACATCACTCTTGACGAGCTCTTAGCGAAGACTTCTGTGACTGTTGATGTCGATCCTGCTACTGGCGTGAATGGAAATCAGATTTTCTGTTCAACCTCTGCCCCTGTCAATGCAAGGTGGGATATTGACGGCAAGTCTTTCGTAAACAATTATGCATGGAAGAAGATGAAGGTTAATAAGGATGATAATGGTAATTATGAGGACACTCCATATACCGTTCTCCTGACCGCTCTTTGTGCAGATGGTACAGTGCTCACTCATGAGTTCCCTGTTACTTGTTCGACTATCACTAATGCACTTGAGAAGATTTATATCTTCGGTAGTGCTGATAATGACTCACCTGCTGTCCTCGGTCCTGGTGACGCAGCTGCTGGACGTTTCAGCGATGGTGAAGGTAAATTCTTCCCATACCTTTCTGATGATGTTTACTTTGGTAAGAAGACCCTTATCTTTGATATCATCGCAGCAGAGGAAGGTCCGTTCATCTGGGGTTCAGACGTTGGTTGTACTTGCCGCGTAATGAACGGTTGGTGGAGCGCTACTTATGCAGACAACGTACCACTTTCTGTAGGTCTGTGGGAACTTCCTATCACCGATGCCATGGCTGCTGATTGTGCCAAGGGCGGCGACAGCAAAGACTTGGACATCTTGATGACCCGTGGCTCTATTACAGTTAAGTCTGTTTACTATGAGGAGTAATCATTCCTTATCAGTATAATTAACATTAGGCTGACTCAATAAAATGAGTCAGCCTTTTTTGGCCTCCTCCTTCCTCCCCCTGGGGGGAGGGAGCTTGTCATTATCCAAATCGGATAATCTTTTATAGATAATTGCTTGGGTTTAGGAAAGGATAAGGGCTAATTTTCTTCGTCTCAGCAAAAAAAGAAGTATTTTCTTTGTTTTGCCCTCTACTTTTCGTAAATTTGCATCGTTATAAAGATAAGTTTAACTACCTATGGAAAAGAACTATCTAAACAAAGTAACTAAGCCCATTCTCTATGTAAGCCTGCTGGCTTTCATTATATTTGCCTTATACATATTATATATTAATAAGGAGGTACTCTATACCGCACATGACCGTTCCGAGTTCATCTACGGAGCACCATTCTTCAATACCCTCATGTCGAAGCCTTTCGGCCTGATGCAGTACGTGGGAGCCTGGCTCACACAACTCTTCTATAATCCTGTATTAGGTGCTGGCGTGCTGGTGGCTATCTGGGTGATGATATTCTATGTGGGTGCTAAGGCATTCCGGTTAAAGGGAGGCGCCCTTGCGCTGATGCTCTTGCCTGTTGCCTGTCTGCTCACATCGGTTGTCGATTTGGGATATTGGGTTTATATCTCTTCAATCAGAGGTTATTGGTTCTCGCAGTCGGTAGGCTATCTTGTTATGCTGCTGCTGTTGTGGGCAGCACGAAGTACCCCACGCAAATGGCATCTCTTATGGTATGTATTGGGCTTTTGCCTCTATCCAATATTAGGATGGTTCGCCTTGCTCTTCGTGCTTTGTCTGGTGGTTGCCGAGAAACCAACATGGCGTGAACTTATAGGCATTGTCTTGCTTATCTTTACCGCCAGCATCTGGCACACTCAACTCTATTCGAATCTAAAATTCGATGATGTCATGCTGGCAGGGCTGCCTCGTTTCGAAACGCCAAGCGACAGTACAGGACGCCTTTCAATCCCGTTTTGGGTGCTTGGTGCATTATCTATACTCATTCCATTGCTTAGGCGTTTGGGGGATTGGTCGTTTGGTCGTTTGGTTGTGCCAGTGGTTTGTGTTGTTGCAGGTATTGTCTTTACTTGTTCGTTCATGTTCCGCGACCAGAACTACATTGACGAGATGCGCATGGTGCGCTATGCCGAGGACGATAACTGGAAGGAAATCCTAAGTATGGTAGAGGAGAACAAGAAGCCAACCTGTACGATGGTATTTCTAAAGAACATTGCCTTGATGAACGAAGGCGGGTTGCTTGACCGCTCGTTTAAGAGTGGTAACATCAGTTTCCCAATCACTAACCCCGATGTTCTCCACGTCACCCTTTTGGAAATAGCCTCTCCATTGGTATATTACAACTACGGAATGATGAATGAAGCCATCCGTTTGAGTTTCGAAAATGCAATACAAAGAGGCTTTTCACCCTTCTACTTGAAGATGCTCTCTCGCTGTGCCAAGGTTACAGGAGAGAATAAACAGTTGGAACGCTATACCACAATACTGAATCATCATCCGTTCTACCGAAACTGGCAGCCGGCACCAGTCTCGGCAAAGGTAAAGGAACTGCAAAAGTCATACCCCGATGAAGTCACTGGTGTTGAGAACAGCGATAGTTATCTTGTCAACAGCATGTGCTTTTGGTATGAAACTGACAGTAAAGTGGCTTCGGAACAGGCATTGTTCTACTCCATGATACGTTGTGACTCCCATTGCTTCTGGTCATCGCTGCGTAAATACTTGAAATTGCACGAGGGAGATTTATTCCCTGTGCATGCGCAGGAGGCTTATATCATATACATGGATAAGGCTCCAGAGGAGAAACGCATGATGATTCCCGTTGAAGAGACGGTTTACAAGCGCTACATAAAACTATTGGATGTTATGGCGAAACTGGTAAAGCCAGGAAAGACTCTTGGACAGGTTGCAGAAGAAATGCGCGGAGAATGGGGAGATACTTATTGGTTCTACTACTTCTTTGGAAGACAATATTCTAATACAGTTGAAAGAAAAGAAAACGAAGTTCAATCGTAAGAAAACAATGAAAAGATATATATCCTCATACATCGTATTGCTGGGCTTTGCCGTGATGTTCCTTTCATCGTGCGCAAATCATCCCTCTGTGCCCTCTGACGCCTCTGCGTCCTCTGTGCTACCACCTATTTTCCCCGATTATTGCGATGTTACGGTGCCATGTAATATTGCGCCGCTCAACTTCATTCTCCCTGCTGACCAGTACGAAGAGTGCGTGGCACGTATTACTACTCCTGATGGTAAGCAGCAGACATATGGCAATGGTGTGAAGGTGCAGATACAAGAGGATGAATGGCGCGATATGCTCGATGCCTCGAAGGGCAAGAGCATAAAGGTAGAGGTATGGGGCCAGAAAGACGGTAAATGGCTGTCGTTCAACCCGTTTGTGATACATGTGGCAAAAGAGCCTATCGATGAATATGTGTCTTATCGCCTTATCGAACCATCGTATGTGGCATGGGACTTCATGGAGATTGCCCAGCGTAACCTCACCACGTTCGAGGAGACACAGATATTCAATAACGAGATTACCTGTAATGACAAGGAAAAAGGCCAGTGCATCAACTGCCACAGTTATCAGAACTACAAGACTGACAATATGCTCTTCCATGTGAGAAAGGCGAATGGAGGAACTGTCATTGTGAACGACGGTAAGGTTACGAAAGTAGACATGAAGCGTGACTATACCATTTCTGGAGGTGTCTATCCGGCATGGCATCCTACCGCCAAACTCGTAGCCTTCTCGACCAACCTGACACGACAGGGATTTCATACGGAAAATCATAACAAGATTGAGGTTTACGATCAGAAAAGCGACTTGATTCTATATGATGTGGTGACCGACTCGGTGAGCATCGTCAGCAACGATTCCACTCTCTTGGAGGTCTATCCTACATGGTCGCCCGATGGCAAATATCTCTATTACTGCAAGTCTGTTCCGCTTCCTGAAGAAATGCGTGACAAGGATATCGCATCTACATACTCGAAAATACAATACAACCTCTATCGCCGTTCGTTTGACGTGGCAACACATGGTTTCGGCGATGAGGAACTCGTATATGATGCAGCATCACAGGATAAGAGTGCCACATTGCCACGTATCAGTCCCGATGGCCACTATCTGCTGTTTGCTCTGGGGCAGTATGGGTGTTTCCATATCAGACACAGTGATGCCGACATTGTTTGTATGCCGCTCGATAATCAGGTCTCTTCAGACATTGACCTAACCGGTCTTAACAGCGAAGGCTTTGCTGATAGTTACCCGACCTGGTCGAGCAACGGACATTGGATCATGACTTCCAGTCGTAGGGGTGATGGCAACTTCAGCCGTATCTATTTTGCCTATTTCAACAACGGAAAAGTGGAAAAGGCCTTCCTCATGCCGCAGGAAGACCCTGAACATGACACCTACCGTCTGAAGTGTTATAACCGTCCTGAGTTCATGGTAGAGCCAGTCAAAATAAGCGTCGCAGAGTTCAGCCGTGTGTTCGACTGAAAACTTGTCAACTCGTTAACTTGTAAATGAAACATATACATTATATATATACTCTCCTTTTCGGTGTGGCGGTCCTTCTCTTTTTCGGGCTGGCCTATCCGCATCATCTGCATTATCAGGAGCAGTATCAGCTTTTCCTTTTCGATAACACATACGTGTGGGACATCGTCAGGCTGCCAGGTGGCGTTGCCGACCTGCTGGGACGCTTCTGTACACAGTTTTTCCTTTATGCCTGGGTGGGTGCCCTTATCATTGCGCTTCTGCTCTCTGCGGTGCAACTCCTGACACTCCGCCTCCTCAACTATCAATTATCCATTATCCATTATCCATTATTATATGCTCTGAGCTTTGTACCCTCGTTCCTGCTCTGGCTCTTCCTCCTCGACGAGAATGCGCTATTGGGTGGTGTATGGGCAGTCCTGCTCACACTTCTCGCCTCATGGATAATGAGTTGGTCGTTTGGGAGATTGGACGTTTGGTCGTTTGGGGGTTGGGGTAAAGCGTTGCGCCTCATTATCCTCTTTGCCGCCATTCCTATACTCTATTGGATTGTGGGCCCCATCTGCGTACTATTCTTCCTCCTGCAGGTTCTTAATCCCATAAGTTTCGCATCCTCTCAAAGTTCAAAGTTCAATTGTAGCCTTCGTTCTTTTGGCTATAATGCTCTTTATACTGGCATCACATATCCCAGTGCAACCCCGCAGTCTGTGGTTCGGCATACACTACCATCGCTACCCGACAGTAATCCCAGTCCTGCTATGGTCTGCTGCCCTGTCAGTCTTCGTCCTTGCACTCATTGCCCGTTTCTTTAACAAACCAGCAACATCAAAGTCTCAAAACCTCAAAACCCTTCTGTTCTGTGCCCTCTGTTTCCTCTGTGGTCTATGTGCTGTATGGAAATACAGCAATCTCAAGGCAGAGAAGGTGATGCAATACGACTTCATGGCGCGCCATCAGCAATGGAACCGCATACTCGCCACCATCAACGCTGAAAAACCCAACAATCAGATTGGAGTGACGGTGCAGAATCTTGCCTTGGGTATGCATGGTCTGCTCGCTGACCACCTGTTCGAATTTAACCAGAATGGCATCTTAGGTCTATTGCCCGATGTCCAGAGCGATGCTACCAGTCCTCTGCCTACTGCCGAGGCCTTCTATCAGTTGGGTATGATAAATGTCGCCCAGCGAACGGTGTTCGAGTGCCAGGAGGCTATTCTTGACTTCCAGAAGAGTGGCCGATGCTACAAACGACTGGCACAGACCAATCTTATCAATGGCAAATATGAAGTGGCGCGCAAATATCTCACGGCGCTGCAGAAAACCCTCTTCTATCGTGATTGGGCAAACGAGACAATGGCATTGTTGGGAGACGAAAAGGCAATAGCTAAGCATCCGGAATATGGACGCCTGCGCCAGTTCGCCTACAAAGAGAACTTGGTTTTAGATAGAGACTCCTCACGCTCGGCTAATCCAAGTGAAATTGATGGCTCTCGCTTAACTGGAGAGTTTTACTTCAGTGATCATGTGACTCCCGAAATGCTCGAAAGCCTTTACTATGGCAACACGGACAATCGTCTGGCCTTTGAATATCTGAAGGCTTACTATATGCTGACGGGCGACCGCGAAGGCTATAATAAACTATTACGGGAGTTAGAAGTTAGGAATTAGGAATTAATAGTTAAGAAATGTCGCCTTTGGCGAGTATGAATTATCATTTAAGAATTATCATATAGTGAAAAAGATTCTATACGCACTATTCTCCCTTTTGATGCTCGTAGCCTGCGACGAAAATGTCAAGGATGCGAAGCAGGAGACGGCTCAGCCTGATATCTATCCCGACTACATCGGGGTCACCATACCCGTGAACATCGCTCCTCTTAACTTTTGCATGGCAGATGAGACGGCATCGTGTATCGATGCAGTCATTACGGACCGTCACGGAAACACTCTGCACAGCCAGGGTGAGGAATCGTTGGATTTCGACATCGACGACTGGCAGACACTGCTCGGTCAGAATCGTGGAGATTCGGTCAGCGTTACCGTATCGGCGAAGTATGACGACGGTTGGCACACCTATCGTCCTTTCTCAA
This sequence comes from Prevotella sp., assembly GCA_017554105.1. Taxonomy (GTDB): domain Bacteria; phylum Bacteroidota; class Bacteroidia; order Bacteroidales; family Bacteroidaceae; genus Prevotella. The sequence goes on from JAFZIY010000019.1 coordinate 44,850, forward strand.
TCTATGTCAGTCCTGACAGCATCGACTATGGCATCTGTTATCGTCTTATTGAGCCAGGCTATGAGGTGTGGAGCAAGATGGGCATCTATGAGCGTGACCTCTCCTCGTTTGACGAGCGTGCGCTGATCGAGAACACACAGTTTGAGGGTTGTGTCAACTGCCATAGTTTCAACCGCGGTAATCCTGCTGATATGAGCCTTCATATCCGTGGCCCGCATGGTGCCACATTGTTGCGTCAGAAAAACGGTCCTTTAACCGCCTACAACACCAAGACCGATAAGACGCTCGGTCTCTGTGTCTATCCCTATTGGCATCCTTCGGGCCGCTATATCGCCTATTCCACCAATACCACGCGACAGTTGTTCCACAGTGCCCATCCCAACCGTATTGAGGTCTTCGATGAAGCCTCCGACCTTCAGGTCTACGACGTTGAGAAGAATGAGCTCCTGCTGTCGCCACTTCTCAAGCAAGACTCGATATTTGAAACCTATCCTGTCTTCTCGGCAGATGGGCGCTCGCTCTATTTCTGTGCAGCCCGTTCTCCCCTCTCCTTCGGGGAGGGGAAGGAGGTGGGGCTCCTTGATTCTATTCGATATAACCTCTGTCGCATTGATTTCGACCCCGAAACGGGTACCTTCGGCGACAGCATAGAAACAATTATCGATGCTGCGCATGCCTCCCTCTCCTCCGGGGAGGGAACGAGGGAGGGGCTTTCCATTTCCTTCCCCCGTCCTTCCTACGACGGCCGTTTCCTGTGCTATACACTCTCCGACTACGGACAGTTCAGCATCTGGCATCACGAGGCAGACCTCTATCTGCTCGACCTCTCCACAAGAGAGAGCCGCCCTATGACGGAGGCAAACTCAGAGGATACGGAGTCGTTCCACAATTGGAGCACAAACTCGCGCTGGATGGTGTTTAGTTCGCGTCGTGACGATGGTCTCTTCACGCGGCCCTATTTCTGTCACGTCGATGCCAAGGGGAACGTCACCAAGGCGTTTATGCTGCCACAGCGCAATCCGCGCCGTTTCTATCGCGACCGTTTCCTTTCCTTCAATGTGCCTGACTTCATCATTGGTCCGACCCGTTTCGACGGTCATAAGGCCAGTGCTCTCATCAACGATGAATACCGCAAGGACATAGGCGTGCGCAAGTAAAGCTTATGAGTATAAAAGCCTTTATATTCCGATTCTGGGAACATGTAGCGGTGGCTCTTTTGGCCATCGTGGTGTTCTGTTTCTGGCTATTCGGCTATCCTTTCATACCAGTGGCAAGGGAGATGTCGGTATTGTTCCTATGGAACTGTGACTATCTGACAGAGCGCCTTGTGCTGCCAGGCGGAATGGCTCAGTATCTGGGCGAATGCATTGCACAGTTTTTCCTGAATCCCGTCAATGGGGCTTTGGCCTATGCCATTCTTTTCGTTCTCGCCCAGAAGCTTTCTTCCAAACTGCTTCGACAGTTCTTCCCAAATATCAAGGACAAGGTTCGTTTCCTGCTCTCACTCATTCCTCCCGTCATTCTGTGGTATGTGGCCATGGAACCCCTTATACCCCTGACTCCAACAATTGCGGCACTTATGGTGATGGCAGTAGCTTGTGCCGTCATGACCATCCAGTCCAAGCGGACACGGCTCATCGTTCTATGCCTGTTGATTCCCGTGATGTACTGGCTGACAGGTCCTATGGCAGTTCTTCTCACGCTCTGTTGTATTCGGTGGATACCCGTGACGGCCACCTTGTTTGCAGCCTGTCTGATAGGCAGTTCGTGGCTGACTCCCTATCCTCTGAGACAAATAGTCAGGGGCATCGACTACAAATGGAGTGATGTCAGGCAGATGGGAACTTACGAGGAAATGGAGTGTGACATGCTGATACGTCAGCAGCAGTGGGGAAAGATACTGAAGAAGTTCCCCAGTCCCGTATCTCCTGCCGTGAGGAATGCCTGCATATTAGCCTTATATCAGACGGGTGGAATCAGTTATAATGAACTCATGTCCAGGATGGTCGTGCCAATAGAGATGTATGAGAGTTCACCCTCCGTGTTCTGTGCCGGCGATTCGTATGGTATTGTCTATTTTGGCAGTTTGTCATCTGCCTTTATCGTCAGCGAGATAGCCTACCGACTGTTATGGACCGGCATTTCACAGCGTACTGCCTTCGAAGCGATGGAGTATATCCCCAACTATAATAAGAGCGGCAGGGCACTTAAAATCTTGACGGAGATAAGTATCATTACAGGCCAATACGCCCTGGCGGAGAAATACCTCTCCATTCTGGATGAAACGACGTTCTATCGCCGATGGGTCAGGAAAATGCGTCCTATGCTTGCCAATCCCAAGTTGATTGAGCAAGACACATTCATGAAGAGGTCGCGTGACTCGTATCTGAAAACCAAAGACTATTTCTTTATCTGAATCGACAATGAGCAGTAGTAAACTCTTCACTCTATACCTCTCATTTCTCACTCTTCTGCTTGTGGGATGCCATTCCTTGCCAAATGATGTGACGGAGAAGGACCAGTTGCCTCAGATATGGCCCGACTATGTTGGTGTCACCATACCTGTGGGCATCGCCCCACTGAACTTCTCAATGGCTGACGATGTAGTAACGACCATCGATGTAGAGGTGAGGGGCTCCAAAGGTGGCTTGCTGCATGCTAATGGCGACTATGCCGACTTTGACATTGACGAGTGGCATCGCCTGTTAGAGGCCAACAAGGGCGGACAACTGACGCTGACTGTCTGTGCGGAGAAGAACGGACAGTGGACGCGCTATCGCAGTTTCCAGATGATGGTGAGCACTGAGCCGCTCGACGAATGGGGCATTACCTATCGTCGCATCCCGCCCAGTTATGAGATTTACAGTAAGATGGGACTCTACCAGCGCTGTCTCTCCACCTTTGACGAAACACCTTTGATAGAGAACACCCAGATTCCCGACCAATGTATCAACTGCCATACGCCCAACCGCACCAATCCTGACCAGTTTGTCTATCACGTGCGCGGCTCGCATGGCGCCACGGTCATCGGTAGAGATGGAAAGACGGAGATACTCGTGGCCAGTAACGACTCCCTCGGAGGCTCTATGGTCTATCCGTATTGGCATCCCGATGGTCGCTACTGCGCCTTCTCCACGAACAAGACATCGCAGATGTTCCATGCGTCTGGTGCCAAGCGCATCGAGGTGTACGACAACTCGTCGGATGTCTTTGTATATGACACAGAGACGCATACAATACTGAAGGATACGCTTACAATGAAATTGTTGTGGGCAGAGAACACCCCGGCTTTCTCGCCCGACGGGCGATGGCTTTACTATACCACTGCCAAGCGGCAGTTCTATCCCACCGACTATGACAAAGAGTGTTACAGTCTCTGTCGCGTTGCTTTCGATGCCCATACAGGACGTCTTGGCGAGCAGGTGGACACCCTCATCAATACGACCGTCACAGGCAAGAGCGTCACGTGGCCTCGTCCCTCTTACGACGGACGCCACATCATGTACACCCAGACCGACTTTGGCTATTTCTCGGTATGGCATCCCGAAGCTGACCTGTGGCTACTCGACCTGAAGAATGGTGAGACGCGTCCTATGGACACCGTGAACAGCCCTCAGACCGAGAGCCTGCACAACTGGAGCACCGGCAGTCGCTGGTTCCTCTTTACCAGTCGCCGTGACGATGGCCTCTATACCCGTATCTACTTCTCCTGTCTGGATGAAAACGGTAAGGCCACCAAGCCTTTCCTATTGCCACAGCGCAACCCCAAGCAGTATTATCGCCGGTTGCTCTATTCGTATAACACTCCAGACTTTGCATCACGCCCCTTGGACCTCGATTCCCGTGATATGAGCAGGAGAATCGAGAGTGAGGAACGTGTAAGTACTAAATAAACTTCAAGTTTTATATATACTACGAATTACACGGATTGAACGAATCTTAAAATGACAATCCGTGTAATTCGTAGTAATAATCCTATTATCGGATGACGGTTTTGCGTCCGTTGATGATGTAAATGCCTGGTTTCAGACCATTCGTTGTATTGTTTTCTGATACTTTGCGACCGCTGAGGTCATAGCATCCGCTCTTCCTTGACTGTACCTTTCCAGAGTTGGTGTTTATCTCCTTGATACCTGTCGTAACGAACGACTTGGCCTGTATAGTGGACATTCCAAGTACGAAGTCGGCATTCTTCACTGCGTCGGTGTAAACGGTGAAGACATATTCGCCTGTCTCAGGGATATCGAAATCAAAGGTTTGTCCCCTGCCGCCAGAGAAACTGTTGCCTGTGTCACCACCGATATTAACGGTAGGCGTGAAGGTCTTGGATGCCACTTCTTGTCCGTTGAGGTCCTCTATGGTGTAGATGACAGACGAAAACTCCGGGCGGTCCCAGTTACATACCCTGCTCTTGATAGAATAATGTCCTGCATGCAATGTCATGTGCGAACGTGCGGTATTATCGCCAAATTTAGCCCATGCCTTTTTTGCATTGCCACCAGGGTTCTGTACGAAGAGTCCGTATTCGAAGCCTTTTTTTGTGTTTGTAAAGTGCAGAAGGCGACAACCACTGGGATATGGAAGTCCACCACCCACACGTCTTTGCTTGCCGTTGCACACGTACCAGTTCTGTGGCACAATGCCCTCGGTGGTGAACGTCTGAATCATGTCGTAGTTGGTAGAAGCGACGCAGTTCACCACGCACGAACTCTCTCCTTTCTTTCCATTGGTGTCGGTCACCACGACGCGCAACTCATGTTGTCCGGCTTGTGGGGCAGTCAGCGTTGCGGTGTAAGGCTGGGCTGTAAGTGTCTCTAATAGAGTGTTGCCATCATAGAACTCTACCTTCTCTACCTCACCAACGGTAGCCGTAGCGGTGGCTTCTATGGTGATGTCGGGGAATGTGGCCTCGCCATCAGGTCCCATATATAAATAGGTAGTCTCTCCTGCTGGCTGAGTGATTCTCGCCTTGGGCTGATTAAGCGTGAAGCGTTTGCAGAAGTTCCAGATGAGACGTGGATTAATATCATTGGGCCAGTGGCCGCCGTTGTTATATGAATAGAGCCACACCTCGCCACCGTTTGGACCTCCCGTCCATTTCTCCAGGTCACCGTCAAACCAACTGCCACTGGTGGGCTTGTAGCCTATGGTTTTCGAGTACTTGGTGTGATTGTCATGCAGGGCGTAGTTCTCTATGTAACCATGAATATTATATTCCTCGTAGCCGAACGTTTCGTCGCCGTATGCAATTACCTCCAACAGGTTTACAGGCTTATTGCAGTTGTTCCAGGGCTCCTCAGAGAACTGTATGCCGCTCGTGGGAGCAAAGGCAGCAATCTTGTTTTGCATGTTGGCGATGCAATGGTGGATGAGCATCGAACCCATGGAGAAGCCAGACCAATACACACGGTCTTTGTCGATGTCATAGAGGTTTGCCAATTCATCGATTGCCTTGATGACGAAGTTCTGGTCTTTCGTGCCGCCGGTATCCCATGTGTTGCCATCGCTGCGCAGGTAGGCTACGACGAACTTCTCGGTGTCAATCAGCATGTACATCTTGTCGGAGCCATACTGGTATTCCGGGTCTTGGTTCATACCATGGGTGACGATGAACAGCGGTGACTTTGCAGGCAGTACATCAGGAATAAAGACCACCATGTTTCGCTGCTGACCATTCACGTTAATGTCAATAGACAATTGCTCATAGGCAGAAGCCTGTAGTGAAAAGAGCAGCAGTAGTGAAATGTAAATAGTTAAAAGAAAAGATCGTTTCATATTTATTGTAGTTATTATTTAGGCCTGTAATACATTATTATATATAAGGGTACGCAAAGGTACGACGATTTACTGAATGCTGCAAGTTTTAGGAAGGAAAAACGTATTATTCACACTCATTTGCGTTTAGTCCCATGCCAGCAACTCCTCGGGACGGGAAACGAACGTGGTTGCACCATGGCTCAACAGGAACTCACGACTTCGGAAACCCCAAAGGACACTGATGCAAGGGATGCCGCAGTTGTTGGCCGTAAGGATATCGACGTCACTGTCACCGACATATACGGCGTTATCCTTTGATACATCCAGTTGCCGTAAGGCCTCGACAACCGTATCAGGAGCCGGTTTTTTCCTTATCGACTCTCTTTCGCCGATAGCCACCTCAACCAATCCCGAGAAGAAATGGTCGCACAGACTTTTTGTGGCAAGATAGAACTTGTTACTTACCACTGCAATGCGTTTTCCCTTGTCTCGCATTTCCTTAAGCATATCTATTATTCCGGGATATGGGGTTGTCAGGTCCATATTATGCTCTGAATAATGCTGACGGAAGGCTGCATAGGCATCATTAAACTTCGGATTCCTGTCACCATCAGGAACAGCCCTTTCCATCAACTTCCTGACGCCGTTGCCGACATACGTCTGCACTTCACTCACGGTGCATTCCGGCAGTCCGTTTGTGCGCAGGGCATAGTTCGTACTCGCTGCCAGGTCATCAATCGTGTTGAGCAGTGTTCCGTCCAAGTCGAAGATATACGTCTCATATGATTTCATAAAGAGTATCGCTAATGTTTGCTGAGTACAAAGTTATTGAAAATTTCTATATGGTGTACTGTTTTATCGTTTTTTTGTACCCTCGAATCACGACCGACTTCATTTTAAGTCACATGGATACTGACTCTGACAATATGTCACATCACTAAGAATTGAACAAAAGGTAGGAACATGGTAGCGATATAGATATAATAACCGTTAACTTTGACTTTTTACGTTTAAAATTGTTTCGCACAAGATAGGTTTTATGGGCGCATTTTGTCTCACGTCTCATTTTCTTTCGCATAAAACTTATTGTTACTAAAAAGAAAGTCAATGATACTATAAAAGTTTGCAAGTCTCTTTAATTTATTTTAACTTTGCATGGATTTTTCAACGATTAATGACTAAAACCAAATATTAACTTTTATGACAACATTTACAAAGCTATTCAAACGATTCGTGCCTACGTTGGCTATGATGCTTTGCTTTACACTGGGTGCTCATGCCCAGAACGGCATTGCTGTCAGCGGACAGGTAACAGACGAAGCGGGCGAGGGCATCATTGGAGCTACGGTGACAGTGAAAGGCCAGAAGAACGTTGGTACGGTAACCGACTTCGACGGTAACTTCCATATCACCGTTCCTAGTGAGCGTTCGGTGATTCAGGTGACATACGTCGGTATGAACACCGCTGAGGTTACCGTTGGCAGGCAACGCACGCTGAAGATTGTGATGAGTGAGGACAATAACCAGCTTAATGAGGTGGTTGTTGTCGGTTTCGGACAGCAGAAGAAGGCCTCTGTGGTGGGTGCTATTACGCAGACCACAGGTGAGGTTCTTGAGCGTTCGGCTGGTATCGGTAGCGTCGGCGCTGCCCTCACTGGTAACCTCCCGGGTATTGCTACCATTGCTTCCACCGGTCAGCCTGGTGAAGAGGACCCACGTATCTACATCCGTGGTGCTGCAGCCTGGAATTTGGATGCTCAGCCTCTTATCCTCGTTGATGGTGTAAAGCGTGAAATCAAGTCCGTGGACATCACATCTGTCGCAACAGTGTCAGTGTTGAAGGACGCATCGGCCACAGCCGTTTACGGTGTGGAGGGTGCCAACGGCGTTATCCTGATTACCACGAAGCGTGGTCAGGAAGGCAAGGCGAAAATCGATGTGGGTTTTAATGCTACCTTGAAAGCGGTATCAAAGCTTCCTCGCAAGTATGACTCTTACGACGGCTATATGTACCGCAACCAAGCCATCGAGCATGAACTCGACATAGCAGGAGCTTCTGCTTGGGCATACTATCGTCCACAGACATTTATCAACCTCTTCCGCAACCAAGACTATACGGTGAGGCCAAACTTTGACGCCAATGGCAACTATCTCGGCGACTACAGTCAGGCAGAGCGCTATCCTAACGTGGATTGGCAGGAAGAGATGTTTAGAAATACCGCGTTATCTTATAATACGAACATTAATTTTTCCGGTGGTACCAATGCTGTCAAGTATTTCGTGGCATTCGACTATCAGAATGAAGGCGACATGGTTAAGATTTGGGAAAACAATCAGGGCTACAAAGGCGGTTATTCGTACAACCGTTTGAATGTACGTTCAAATCTTGACTTCCAGATTACGAAGACCACCCAGTTCAGGGTCAATCTGGCTGGTTCAAATGCCCAGAAGAAATCTGCGCGTCTTTATGGTTCTAATACAGGTGAATGGTTCCAGCAGCAGAAGTGGGCTAGTGCCTACGGTATGCCGCCCAACCTTTTCCCGGTTAAGTTCTCTGATGGTTCATGGGGTTACTATCCTTTGATTTCAAATGTAACGAACTCTCCGATGGAAATTGCATGTCAGGGTTATGAGTTGGTAACAAATACACGCATTTTTACCGACTTCTCGCTCGAGCAGAATCTCGATTTCGTGACGAAGGGTCTTGTTGCCCGTGGAACAATCTCTTGGGATAACCAGTTCAATGAGAACAGCCGTGGTATTTCTGACCTACACCAGGTTAAGAACGCATACATTCTCCCTGAGGATGGTGTAATGAAATGGGAGAAGGACAAACAGGATAAAACGGGTTTTGATTTTTATGAGGATCGCAACTGGGCCCTAACAGCAGGTAACGTATCTGGAACAAGCCGCGCAACTGAAATGTCGCTTCAGCTTTTCTGGGCTCGACAACTCGGTGCCCACAATTTGTCATTGATGGGTAACTGGAAACGTCGTATCAATGCAAATGGCTCTGAACTGGAGTGGCGTCGTGAGGACTGGGTATTCCGTACCACATACGATTACAAGAGTAAATACTTTGCCGAGTTCAATGGTGCTTACAACGGTTCACAGAAGTTCTCTCCCGACAACCGCTTCGCATTCTTCTGTTCAGGAGCTGCAGGTTGGATGATGTCCGAAGAGCCATTTATGAAGAAACTGAAAGACAAGCATATTGTTGACATGTTCAAGATACGTGGTTCTATCGGTGAGATTGGTGATGATAGTGCTGGTGACCGTTTTGCTTACCTTACTACTTGGTCAGTCATTGGTCCTTACCACATGGGTGTTGACGATACCAACAGTCCATTCACTGGATATAAGGAATCTAGTATTGCAATGCCTGATCTTCGTTGGGCAACGGTAAGGAAGATGAACCTTGGTTTTGACTACGCATTCCTTGGTGGTATGTTCGCTGGTAGTTTCGACTGGTTCCGCGATGACCGTTATGATATCTTCATCTATGGTTCCGACCGTTCAGTACCTTCGTATTATGGTGCTGCAAAAACTCCTGACATCAACAAAGGTAAGATCAGGAACACTGGTTTCGAGGTAGAACTCCGTTTCAACAAGGTTCTGAAGAATGGCATGCGTTTCTGGGCCAATACCAATTATACGTACGCGTACAATGTGATTAAACTGAAGGATGACCCTGAGTTGATTCCAAGTTATCGCAAGGCGCAAGGTTATTCTCACGGACAATTCGTTTCATTTATTGATAACGGTTTTATCGGCACTTATGACGAACTCTATAGTACGCCTGCGCGTCAGAGTACCGATGAAAGTGTGCTTATTGGCGACCATTATATCGTTGACTTCAATGGAGATGGTGTCGTTGACGAGACAAACGACCAAGCACCATACGGCTATACGGGAACCCCAGCACATACCTACAATGCCACTATCGGCTGGGAGTGGAAGGGCTTCAGTGTGTTTGCACAGCTCTATGGCGTGACAGGCGTCACCCGTGACGTGGGTCTCACTTCTTTCTATAATGGTCTTCTCACTGTATATGACACAGGAAGATGGTGGAACCCAGTAGATGGAACAGGTGAGGTGGTCGTACCACGACTTACTTCTCAGGTTGCCTATAACGACGGAACACAGTTCCTTTTCGATGGTTCCTATTTCCGTTTGAAGAACGTAGAAATTGCTTACACATGGACCAAGGGCTGGATTAAGAAAATTGGTTTTACAAGTCTGAAGATTTATCTGAATGGTAATAACCTCTTCCTTATCACAAAGATGCCTGACGACCGTGAGAGTAACTACGGATGGAGTGGTGGCGGTGGCGCATACCCAACCGTAAGACGTTTCAACCTTGGATTTAAGCTATACATTTAACGTTGAACATTGAACATAGAACTATAGAATATATAACGTTATGAAATACTATAATAATATAAAAACCCTTTTGTGTGGTTCGCTGCTCCTCATGGCTGGCGTTGCTTCCTTAACGTCCTGCGTCGACTGGCTCGAGAAGGACCCGGAGTCTATCGTGGCAGAGGATGAGGCATTCAAGAACTACCGCAACTTCCAGGGATATATTGAGGAAATCTACGACCTGATACCTGACAAGGAGAAAATCAACTGGTGTACTTCGTGGAATTTGGGTGATGACGCTGTTCATAATGCGACTACAGATGGATATGCGCACATGGACCATCAGGTGGACCTTGGTAACTATCGTAACTGGTGGAACAATGGAAACTGGTACATGAATGGTGCCAGAAGCTCATTCTGGACAAATGCATGGTATAGCATCCGTAAGTGTAACATGGGTATTGAGAATATCAAGTCGCTCGTTGGAACTGACGAAGAGCGAGACCTGTTGCTTGGACAGATGTATTTCTTCCGTGCATGGTGGCATTTTGAACTGATGTGCTACTTCGGTGGTCTGCCCTATATCGACCAGGCTTTTGATGCCAATGATATTCCAGAGTTGCCACGTCTCTCTTTCCAGGAATGTGCTGACCGCTGTGCTGAAGACTTTGAGAGAGCTGCCAATTTGCTTCCTAATGATCCTCAGGGCTGGGACGAGACACTTGCTGGTATGCAGACTACTGGCAAGAACGATTTGCGTATCAACAAGTTCATGGCACTCTGCTACCTTGGCAAGTGCTATCTCTGGGCTGGTTCTCCACTCATGAAGGAGTTTGAGAAGACCAAGGACGGTGGCGTAGCACAGCTTTTAGGTGCAAGTTCCAATGGCAAGACCTACGACTATGATGTGGCATACTGCAAGAAGGCTGCAGAAACTCTCGGAAAGGTTCTTGATATGGTGAATAGAGGGCAGGTAAGTTATAAGCTTGCGGAATATAAGTATTCTGACATTTATAACCACACGGCTGATGAGAATTCCAGTTCGAACTACTCTGACATATTCTATACATATAACCAGAGTTGGCGTCTGCCAGGTTCTACGGAGGCCATCTTCCGTGGTCTTTCTCCTGATGGAAACACTTCTAACTGGAACTGCTCAAAGATTTTTGGTCCTAAGATTGAAGAGCTTGTGTCTCATGACTGTATCATTCATCATCCCACAGCAAACCTCGTCGACCAATACGGTATGGCAAACGGACAGCCCATCTATCTGGTTCGCAACGGAGAGTATGTGCTGAATCCGCTGTCGGGTTGGGATCCAGAGCATCCCTTCAAGGATCGCGACCCACGATTCTATCATGATATCGTGTTCGATGGTTTCCGTTATGTTATTAATGTAGAGCGTTTGACTGCAGCACAAAAGCCATATGATTATTGCAGTCTTTACACTGGAGGTGCCATGCGTGATGTCGTTTTTGGAAGTAGCACGGGCTATTTTATTCAGAAACTTGTGCCTCACCAGTGTAATGAGGGAGACAAATGGTATGACGCATGGGGTGGCGGAGCACCCTTCCACTGTTATCTACCTTATATGCGCCTTGCTGACATTTATTTGATGTATGCTGAGGCAAGAACAGCAATAGCCAGTGGTGTGTCAGATCTCAGTGTCAAGGATTATTGTATGTCATTGTCGGCTATTGATGCAGTCAATGCTCTCCGCGATCGTGTGAACTCCACAGATTATCCAATGGAGCACGTGCCCGCCAACCTTCGTGATACCAAGGAGCACTTTATGGACGAGATACGCCGTGAGCGTGCTGTGGAACTTTCATTTGAGGGCTTCCGCTGGTGCGACCTCCAACGCTGGCTCCTCCTCACCGAGCCTCCTTACACTATGAAATACTCTCATGAGTTTGAGCGTTTGGAAACGGACGATTGGTTCTTTAATAAGAACACTCGTGAGCCGGTGCACGACCCTAAAGACGCAAGTGTAGGAAACTTCCGCAAGCAAGAGTTGATTACACGTCGATTGGAATCAAAGCACTATTGGTTCCCACTTCCTGATAAGGATACTTATCTTTACGTAGGATTTAATCAAAATCCAGGATGGTAAACGCAATTGATAATTGATAATTGATAATTGATAGTTTTATGAAGAATATAAAAACAAACATATTTCTATTAGCCATGATCGCATCGTCGCTGACGGTCAATGCCCAGACCACTGACGATGTTGATACAGATTCTGTCGTGGCAAAAAAGAAAGTCCATGTCGCTTTCCGCGACATGGATGCGGACCATCTTCTCGGAGGCATCTCATACATTGACATGGAAGAGCTGTCGAAGAAGGATTATACGACGAGTAGCCTTGAAGACATGAATACTCTTGTAGGTGGATGGAATGGCGGCAACCTTTGGGGCATGGACAATGACCGCCTTGACAATAATGACAACAGCAACCTTCCGCTCGTTATCATCGATGGAGTGAAACGTCCGTCCAATAACGTGCTTCCTTCAGAGATTGAGCAGATAACCTTCCTCAAGGGTGCTCAGGCCGTTGTGCTCTATGGTTCCAAGGGAGCCAAGGGTGCTATCCTGATTACCACCAAGCGTGGCAAGGTGGATGGTCTTCAGATTCAGGTAAACGCCAACACCGGGTTCCATGTTGCAAAGGAATTCCCTGAGTATCTCGGATCTGCCGAGTATATGACTCTCTACAACGAGGCTTGTATTAACGACGGTCTCGCCACAGGTCCTAAGTACTCCCAGATGGACATCTACAATCATGCCTCTGGACTCAATCCTTATCGTTATCCAAACGTAAACTACTATTCAGACGAGTATATCCGAAAGGTTTATAACCGTTCTGATGCAACAGTGGAGATTCAGGGTGGTGGACCGCGTGCTCACTTCTACACGAATATCAACTACTATCGCAACGAAGATCTCCTCAACTTCGGTCTGGCAAAGGAAAACTACACCGACCGTTTTAGCGTACGTGGTAATGTGGACCTTGTCGTAAACAAGGTTATCAAGGGTTATGCTAATGCCAGCGCTACCTTCTACAATGCCAACAAGAACAAGGGTGACTTCTGGGGACAGGCAGCATCAATGCGTCCAAATTTCCCGGAGAATGCGGCACCATTGATTGATATTAACTTGGTTGACCCCAATGCCAGCAAGGCTCTCGCCATCCTGGGCAAGTCGCTCAACCTACTCGACGGAAAATATTTCCCTGGTGGTACTAAAGCCACCCAGACCAATGTCATTGCCGATTGCTACTTCGGTGGCAAGACACGGGATGTCAGCCGTCAGTTCCAGTTCGACGCAGGTATCATCTATGACATGAACAAGTTCGTTCAGGGATTGTCATTCAAGACATTGTTCTCTATTGACTATGCTGCGAGCTATAGCCTTTCATATGACAACAAGTACGCAGTGTTCATTCCTACATGGAGTAACTACGGCTCACAGGATGCCATCGTTGCACTTACGCAGCAGAACGATGAAATCGTAACAGGCCACATGAATCAGTCAGATAGTAAGTATCGCCAGACCATCAGTTGGAATGGCCATTTCGATTATGAGAACACCTTTGCAGGAAAGCACCATGTAACGGGTATGCTGCTCGCCAATATGTACACTACAACAGCCAGTGGTGAGAAACATCGCTACGCCAATGCCAACTTGGGACTTCAGGCAGGTTACGACTATATGGGTCGTTACTTCGCAGACATCTCATTGGCAGGTGTACATTCAGCCCGTCTTCCTGAGGGGAACCGTGAGGCAATCTCACATTCGTTCACCCTTGGCTGGAACATGGCGAAGGAGAACTTCATGAAGGGTAGTTTCGTTGACGACTTGATGCTCAGTGCATCCTACAGCAACCTGAACGAGGATATTGATGTCTATCTTGGTAGCGAATACTTCCAACTCTATGAAGCTCAGTGGGATATCACTGATGGAAATTTCAGATGGAATGAAGAAACGTCCACAAGCCGTACTTTTTCAAGGACAAGCAGCAACCCTGCCCTTGATTTCATCCATCGCAAGGAATTCTCCGTAAGTCTTCGCGGCTCGTTCTTCAACAAGTTGATAAGCACAGACCTCACATTCTTCAATACTGATATGTCTGGTTTCATTATCCAGAACCCGACCTTCTTCCCATCATATTTGCAAAATGGTCTTGGTGGTGCTACATTCAAGCCAACCGTCAACAATAATATTCAGAACCGCAAGGGTATTGACTTCAGCGTGACGGTTCAGAAGCAGTTCGGTCAGGTTCATGCACAACTTGGAGTAGTAGGTACATATCTCAAGACAAACAACAAGAAGTATGATGAGATTGTGGAATATGATTACCAACACGTTGAGGGACAGCCTCTTGATGCCATGTGGGGTTACAAGTGTCTGGGATTCTATACCGCAGACGACTTTGACCAGGCTCAGTTGGCTGAAGGAAAGTACAAGGTAAGAAGTGATCTCCCGCAGCCGGCAATCGGTGGTAACATCCATCCTGGTGACTTGAAGTACGAGGATGTTAATGGCGACGGTAGAATCGACAACAAAGATCAGGTTGTTATTGGCAAGTGGGGTACATACGGATCACCTTTCACAATGGGTGTGAACCTCACTCTCAAGTATAAGAATTTCACATTATTCATGCTTGGCAACGGTCAGTTCGGTGCTAATGGAATGAAGAACAATGGTAACAGTTACTACTATATGAGCGGAGATAACAAGTACTCCGTAAATGCACGTGGTCGTTGGACTCCAGAGACAGCAGATGTTGCTACACATCCACGCCTGACTACGTATGCACACGCAAACAATGCTGCAGCATCAACATTCTGGATTTACAGTACTAACCGTTTCAACCTCCGCAAGGTACAGTTGACCTACGACTTCCCAACGGAAATGTTTGAAGGAAAGTGGGTAAAGGCTCTCTCGGTATATTTGAACGGAAACGATCTCCTCACCATCGCAAAAGAGCGTAAACTGATGGAAACAAGCATTGGTTATGCACCACAGACTCGTTTCTATAATCTCGGCGTTAAGGTGACACTTTAAATGATAATTGATAATTGACAATTGATAATTGAAAATTATGAAGACAAAAAATATTATATTTTATCTCATCGGTCTCCTCGCATTCTGCTCATGTGAAGATATGTTCGAACCGGCAGAAGAAAACAGACGACAGTTGGAAGATCTGACAGAGGAGTCTAAGTATGCTCATGGCCTGCTGATGTACGGCTATGATAGGCTTCCTTACATGACGAGAATTTCAGACGCAGCCTGTTGGACAGATGTTGCTACGGACGATGCTGTCACCAACTTGACAAGCAATAACTATCTGAATATGGCAACTGGTGCATGGGCTGCCGACAACAACCCTATGTCGCAATGGGACAATTGTAGGGATGGTATCCAGTATATTAACCTTTTCCTCACAATAGTAGATAATGTGAAGTGGGCCCCAAGTGCCGTTTCAAAGCAGCAGATGTTCGTTGACCGCCTGAAAGGTGAGGCATATGGTCTGCGTGCGCTTTTCTATTACTATTTGCTGATGGCTCACGGAGGCTATGCCGACGACGGAGTGCTCTATGGCGTGCCACTGCTGACTTCACCGGAGGACGGTAGTTCTGATTTCAACCAGCCACGTGCCACTTTTGCTGCTTGCGTGCAGCAATGCTTCGATGACTGTGACAATGCAATGGCATTGCTACCTATAGATTATGTAAACATCGATGATGCAAATATGGTTCCACAAAAGTATCTGGATTTAGGTGCGCAATTGTCGGGTTATAATTCCGTGTTCGGTTCCTTGTCAAACGGTCTTATGTCGGGCAGGATTGCCGAGGCTGTTAAGGCACAGGTTGCCCTTCTCGCAGCAAGTCCTGCATTCCGTGAGCAGAGCGGCGTGACTTCCGCAGAGGCTGCCAAGCTTTGCGCAAATGTACTCAAGCGCATTGGAGGTATGGAAGGATTTGACCCAACAGGTAATACCTGGTACAAGAACAAGACAAAACTTGAACCAAGTGCATCAGAAATGCCAGAGATACTGTGGCGAGAACAGCGTAGGAACGAAACTGCTCTGGAAGATGTGTTATATCCTCCAACTTTGTATGGAAGCGGGCGCATTAATCCTTCGCAGAACCTCGTCGACGCATTCCCCATGCGTAGTGGTCTTCCTATCACAGATCCTACTTCTGGGTATGATCCCCAGAATCCGTATGCGAACCGTGACCCGCGTCTTGCAGACAACATATTATATAATGGCACAGTGTTTAAAAAAGGAAAGCCAGCAATTATAACAGGTACATATCCAAACGAGAATAACGAGACTGATGACAACCTAAACACCAAGGACAAATCAACCCGTACAGGATATTACTTGAAGAAGCAGCTTCGCGATGACGTTAGTCCTAGTACAAGTGGATCGACATTAGCGCAATACCACGTATATCCACGCATACGCTACACCGAGTTATTCCTTGCATACGCAGAAGCAGCCAACGATGCATGGGGACCCAAGAGCGACCCTACAGGCGTAGGCTTCACTGCCTACGACGTGATTAAGGCCATTCGTGAGCGTGCCGGACTCGGAACCAACGAGATTGGACAACCGCTTCCAGAAGGCGATGCCTATCTTGAGGAATGTGCAGCCGACCAGGCAAAGATGACGGAACTTATCCGTAACGAGCGCCGCATTGAGCTTTGTTTCGAGAACAAGCGCTTTTGGGATATGCGACGTTGGTTGTTGCCTCTCAATGAGCCAATCACGGGTATGCAGATTGACCGCGACGAGGAAACGGGTGTACTCACATATAAATTAATTGACGTTGAGAATCGTGTTTACGATAACTCTTATCAGTGCTACGGTCCTATCCCGAAGAGTGAAGTGCTCAAGTTTAGCAATCTCAAGCAAAACAAGGGTTGGAGATAACTTTGAACATTGAACTTTCAACTTTGAACATTGAAAATTGTATATCATTATGATGAAACTAAAGAAATATATTTACGGAGCAGTTCTGGGAGTTATATCTCTCGCATTTACATCTTGCTATAATTCGGAGCATGAGTTCCCAGACTATGAAGGAGGTACGACAGCCTATTTCGCATATCAGTTCCCGGTACGTACGCTCATACTTGGCAACGACATTTATGACAATACGCTCGACAACAATCACAGATGTCGTATATGGGCAACAATGGGTGGTGCATATCACGGACGTGACGGATCAGTAAGTTTTGTTGTAGATGAGTCGCTATGCGACAACCTCTGGTTTGTTGATGATGGTGGAAACCCATCAGTTTTGGTGACTCCTATGCCATCAGACTATTATGAGCTTCTGTCCAACACCATTCCTTATAAGGGCGACACCCGCGGATATGTAGAGGTACAGTTCACGGATAAGTTCTTCCAGGACCCCAAGGCGATAGAGAACACATACGTCATTCCTCTTCGGATGACGGACGCAAAAGGCATCGACCATATTCTCACGGGCACACCTCGTGAAGGTCTTGATCCTTCTCGCACGAACACAGATGATTGGGATATTCTGGCAAAGGACTATGTGCTCTACTGCGTTAAGTATGTGAATCCATGGACGGGAAAATATATCCGCCGTGGTGTTGACAATGTGACTGAGAACGGTTCGACCACACAGATTGTGCGCAAGGATTTCTCACTTGTCAACTCTGACCTTGAGCATTACACGGAAAATCCAGTGAACGCAAACGATGAGGTATGCGGTATTACTACCAAGAACATGACACAGGCTATATTCCCTGTATCGTTCAAGACCTCTGGTGCTTCCATTTCTTGTAACCTCATACTTACGTTCAGCGGCAATACATGTACCATATCCACTGACGACGAGAACGTGACTGTCACTGGTTCTGGTGAATTCATTGTCAAAGGAACTGAGCGTCCTGAGTACAAGGACTATCAGTGGGGTAGCAATAATGGACAGCCTGTTCAGCGTGACATTCTCCGTCTGGCCTACGATGTGAACTTCGAGAGCAAGAACATACAGGTGTCAACGGCTGATACTCTTGTTGTTCAGACTCGTGAGTCAAACAAGAAAGAATTCTTCTCACCAAAATACGTTAAAGAATAGGAGACAAGAATATGAAAAAGTTTTTTAGAAACGGTCTCATAATGTTGGCTGCAGGGGCACTTGCGGTTTCCTGTGCCGACTATAATGTGACAGACGATTTCAGAGCCGAGGCCGACCCATCGTTCGTGGAGCCTTACAAGGACTTGGGACCTATAAAGTCTTATATCAACAGAGAGCAGTATCCTAACCTGTCTCTCGGTGCTACGCTCAAGGCGACGGATTTCAACAAGCAGGAGTTGGCTCATGCTGCGGCAATCACTAACTTCGACAATGTCACTTTCGGAACCTCTCTGATGTCGGGTACCATCGTCAATTCCAAGGGTGTGATGAACTTCCTTGATATGAGCGACCTTCTCGACCATGTGGAGGAGATTGGTGCCGAGGTGTTCGGCAGCCCTATCGTTGCCAATGCCAATCAGGCTGACGAGTGGCTGAAGTATCTCACTTCTCCTATTGAGATTCCTGTTGATTATGTTGAGGGGAAGACAGTTAACTTCAACGAAATGAGTGTTGGAGATTACACAGGTACTGTGGAAAAGGGTAAGGCTGCTATTGTCAAATATGACGATCAGAACGTGCTTAGAATCGGTACTGCGGCTAATGTCCGCATCATTGAGGGTTTCGAGGTTGACCCGCTTGCCATATACACCGTTACATTCTGGGCAAAGGCAGACAAGGACATTACCTATAATGTAAACTTCTCTGGCAACAAAGTCGATGGATCCTATCTTCAAGGAAAGTGGCAGTTAAAGGCCGGTAAGTGGACAAAGGTTGTTGTGGAATCTCAAAGTGCACCGGACGTGACGGATGGTTACCTGAGAATTGACAATGACAAGGCTGGTGTAATGTATATCCAAAAGGTAGAGGTAGGCTACATGCCTGACAACCACCGTCCACAGACAGAAGAAGAGGTAAATGATACAATTCATCATGCTATCAAGGCATGGTGCGATGGTCTGATGAAGATCAACAAGGGACGTATCACATCGTTCGACCTCATCGACGAGCCTCTCGACACTAAGACACTCGAGAGCGGCCTCTACGATCTCAAACATTCCACCGATAAGATTTTCTGGCAGGACATCTTCGGAAGCGAGAACTATGCTCCTGTTGTTTCAAAGACTGCAAGTGAGGCATTCGTAAAGTATGAAGGTGACCCATCTGAACTGTTGTTCTTCATCAGTGAGTCTGGTCTTGAAGAAACCAAGAAGATAGAGAGTCTCAACTACTGGATAGGTATCTGGGAAGGAAATGGCGCTAAGATTGACGGTATCAATGCCAAGGTGAATCTTTTCTACAGCGAGGATCCCGCAACACAGGCAGACAACGAGGCGTCTCTGAACACTCTCCTTGATAATCTTGCAGCCACAGGTAAACTGATACGCCTGTCTAACTTCGACATCAAGTATAAGGATGCCGAGGGCAACAATGTGGCAGCAAAGGACATCACTGCAGAGCAGCGTCAGAAACTCGCTGACTACTATGCTAAAGTCATCAGGAGTTACATGAGCAAGATTCCAAATGAGAAGCAGGCAGGCATATGCAAGGGCAACATGGTTGACACAAACGACCCTGTAGGTCTCTGGGCTGTTGACAAAAATAGCAAGGACTGGGTGCGTACAGCCACCTACAAGGCATTCTGTGATGCTCTCAGTGGGGAATAATAAATAAGGAGTTAGGAGTTAAGGAGCATCACTCCTAAACTCCTAAACTCCTAAACTCCTAAGAATAAACTATAATTACCTAAATTATATATTCATTCTATTTATTTATTAATCTAAATGTTTCTATTATGAAGAAATTACTTACACTTATCGCCCTCTTGGCTTGTTTCATGGGGGCAAAGGCTGAGTGGGTAGAAGATTATTCTATCAACTACTCCACTTACAGCGGTTTCCCATTCTATGTAATGGGTTATGTACCTGAGTGGGTAGACGGTGTCATGACCGACTACGGTGCAATGTTTTCCTACAAGACCGATTCTGAAATGGAAGAGTATGAATTTAAAGATGGTGAGTCTGAAGTTGGTACAGTTCTTACTCAAGCTGGAGTTACTTACCACAAGATTCAATTAGCTTCTGCTAGTTGGCATCAGTATTTCATTGCAGACGGAGTCCCTACCGAGGTTGGCGGTTCTTACACTGTGAAGGCACTTGTTCGTGCTTCAGAAACTGTTACTATCAACGTCAACATGGGTTGGGGTTGGGGTGACGGTGAAAGCAAAGGTGCTTCAGTTACAATCCCCGGAGGTACTGAGTTCCAAGAGGTTGAGTGGGAGTACAGCGAGATTGGCGGTGCTTCTTGTAACCTCGTTGCCCAGCCAGGTGGTTCTACAGCAACCATCGAGTGGAAGAGCCTTACCGTTGGTCACAACCAGAAGGCACAGCGTCCAGTAGTATGGCAGGAGTGGCTGAACAGTGATGGCCAGCCGTTCGTCATGGATGGAACCTCAACAAACACCAAGTATATGGGTGATGCTGAGTTTGGTGCTTGGCCAAGTTGGTCTCTTGAGGAGACTGATGGTATCAACATCAACTGGAGAGGTGACCGCACTGGTGAAATCTGTGCATGGAGTTTGACCATGGGTCGCAATGCAGGTGACACAGGAGAAGATGGATCTGCAGACGGTAGAGCACGTCCATATCCTGCTGACATCGAGTTGGAACCAGGCACTACCAACCACGTGTTTGCTGTTCATGCTGATCAAATCGCGAAAATCGATGACGATAATTCTATCCAGTGGTCTAACCAGTTCTGGATTCAGTCTCCACAAGGTTGGAAAGAAGGCTCACAGATTAGGATAAAGTTCCGCTATAAGGCAGAGATTCCTGCCAAGGCTGCGACTCAGATTCACAAGCAGCATCCATCTGATTACTTGCATTGGCAGGGTGTTGGTGACGTGAACTTCACCACAGAGTGGCAGCAGTTTGACAAGACCATCACATTTGATGGAAGTCAGGCTACTGGTTGGTCTCTCGCATTCAACCTGTGTGCAGAGTCAACGGTTGACAGTCCTCAGGATCCTAATATATTCTATTTCGACGACCTTTCTTGGGAGACCATGAAACTCGACGAGGGTTACTTCGTTGCAGGTTGCAACACTATCGAAGGTCTTGAGTACGACTTAGACAATGCCATTGAGTTCGAAGAAGGCGAAGACTGGGACGAAGCACCTTGCTTAGTTGCTACTGTCGGTGCGAAAGACGCATACGTTAATCAGATTATGGTTTCTACTGTCCGTGGTAACGATGCAGCATTCAAGAGCAATACATTGAAGATTGATGGTGCGGTTTCTTTGGATGATCAAAAAGATTGGATATACACGTACGCAGCACAAAGCATGGCTAAGATTTCTCTCCCAGCCCAGGGTATCTGGAAAGTCTATCTTGACCCAGACTACACATCAATGGCATTCGAAATGCTCGAGGGTACAGAAATTGTGTACGACGATATCGTTACTAACACATCAGAGATTGTTGTGAATGGTCAAGAGAGAGAGCCGACTGCTACTGAACAGCCTGCTGATGAGGAGGCTGGAACACCTGCTGGTACAGGTCAGGCATGGGACAACCAGTTCTGGATTGTTGCTAACCGCGAGCTTGATGCTGGTGAGGAAACTGTTCTCAAGTTCAAGTATAAGGCTTCTAAGGCTGCTAAGGTTTCTACACAGTGTCACGCTGCCCCAGGTAGTTATATCCATTGGGGTGCTATCGGTGATGTAAACTTCACAGAGGAGTGGCAGGACTTCTCGGTAGATTTCACTATTCCTAACGAATGTGCCGGTAAGGGTATGAAGTCTATCGCATTCAACATGGCTGAAATCAAGGAGGCTTGCGATTATGAGCTCAAGGACTTCCAGTGGTATCTGAAGAACGAAGCTGCCAATGCTGAAGGCAAGACACCAGAGAATCTGATCAATGCAACTGGTACAACTAACTTCGTTAAGAAGGAAGGTGCAACCTCATCTCCAGTTACAGTTGGTATCGAAACCGTACTTGATAACAGTGGCAGAAAGGGCAATGGCGCTATCTACAACATAGCCGGCCAGCGCGTAACCAAGGATTACAAGGGCATTGTGATCAAGGATGGCAAGAAGTATATTTCTAGATAAATATCCTTTGTCACTATAATAAAAGTAACCCTCCCGACCTCGGGAGGGTTATTTTTTTCATTCCCCTCCTAAGTTAGGAGGGGTCAGGGGAGGTCTGAACAAATAAAGAATACTTTATATACAGACCCCACCCCAACCCCTCCCCTTGAGGGGCGGGGAGTCCTGCTATTATTGACCAATCCTGCCAGGTTTACTCAGCAATCCTGGCAGGTTTACTGACCAATCCTGCCAGGTTTACCGAGTAAATTCGCCGAAATTACTCTGCAAATTCGCCGAAATTGGTGAGTAAATTCGCCGAAATTACTTTTCAACAGCATAGGTCTCCGCATCCCATAGCAGTTGACTCCCCGCCCCTTTTAGGGGAGGGGCAGGGGTGGGGTGTCCTGCAGTTATAGAAGTACTATATGATATCTTTTCTATTCATGCAATAACTTTCCTCTTTTACGCGTTATAGATAAAACAAACCTATGCACTACAACAAAGCCAAGGCTAACGCTGCCGAACAGAAAGACCAACGCAGGACTCTGCGCAGCAATATGACTCCCGCTGAAGCGACACTCTGGCGAGCAATAAAAGGACGCGGTGCTGGTGGATTGAAGTTCCGTCGTCAACAGGGTATTGGACCGTTTGTTCTTGACTTCTACTGTCCTGAACGGCGGTTGTGTGTTGAGTTAGACGGTAGTTCTCACGACTACCGATATGATTACGACGAGCAACGCACTGCCTATCTCCGCGAGCAGGGAATCCGAGTGGTACGCTTCAGCAATGAACAGGTGTTCCATGCTATAAATGATGTCGTGGATGAGATTGTACGTGTGGCAAGAGAAGATATAGACCCCACCCCAAACCCCTCCCCTTGAGGGGCGGGGAGTCCCCTGTATATAATTCACCGAACTTACGTTATTTACAGGTGATAATTCAAGCACGGAGCTGCTTGACCTCCGTTTACTCCGTTCCTCCGTGAGATATTAATTTGCGTTACATTATCGTTAAATATCTGCGACAGATGTTAATTCTCTCATATTACTCGCTCGTGTGTAACCTACGATAAAGAAATAGGGATTTTTTTTTTGATGATAATCAAAATATTTGTTGTACCTTTACACCCGAAAATAATAACTCTAAAATATCAGATTCTTTATGAAAAAATTTACTTTGTTAATAGCGGGATTATTAATGCTAACGGCAACCCTTGAAGTTAAAGCCGATGTGGACCCTAATTTCTACATCTACATTTGCTTCGGACAGTCGAATATGGAGGGCAATGCCCAATGGGAAGCTCAGGATGTGGGTAATGTTGACCCACGCTTCCAGATGTTGGCTACCTGCAACTTCACCAGTCCTAGTCGCACCATGGGCAACTGGTACACGGCAACGTGCCCTATTGTCAGCCCACAGGGGAAACTGGGGCCCACAGACTACTTCGGTCGCACTATGGTAGCCAATCTTCCCTCCGACCATAAGGTCGGCGTCATTGCTGTGGCAATGGGTGGCAGTCCTATCGAGATGTTCGACAAGGACTTGTATCAGCAGAAGATGGCTGATAACCCCAACGAGTGGTGGGTAACGTTAGCGAACATGTACTACGGCGGCAATCCCTACGGTCGCATCATCGAGATGGCGAAGAAAGCACAGCAGGTAGGTGTCATCAAGGGCATCCTGCTGCATCAGGGTGAGTCGAACAATGGCGACGAGAATTGGCCTGGGATGGTGAAGAAAATCTATAGAGATATGCTGCATGACTTAGGTCTCAAAGCGTCGGAAGTTCCCATCTTTGTCGGTGAGACGGAGTATGAGAACATGGGTGGCGGCTGCTCTTGGCATAATCATGTTGTTGCTAAAATACCTGATGTTATTCCTACCGGTCATGTGGTTTCTGCCGAGGGCATTCCTGGCAATGGCACCGACCCCTGGCACTTCTCTGCCGAGGGCTATCGTATCTTCGGCAGGCGCTATGCCGAGAAGGTGCTTGACGTGATGAACCATCCTGAACTCTATACCAAAGACTACACCATCGACGAGCGTCTGACTGGCATGCCGAAAGACATAGCCAATAAGACATTTGCTATCGTCAACGAGGCAGAGCATACGGCTTTCTACTGCCCGTCTGGTCAGCAAATGGCCGAAGGCGATTTCAAGACTGCCTTGGATTTCTCCAATGAGGGATATCTATTCAGACTGGGAAAAATCTCTGGTGGCAACTCCTTTAAACTTATCACCCCTAATGACGAAGTTTATAAGGTGGATGGTGAAATTGCCTACCTTAACTCACAGGCTGCTGACGGCACTTGCTGCTTCTTCAACGGACTGAATGGTCAGAAAGGCTATGACATTCCTAATGGCGCAGTGTGGATTGCTGAGTATGTTGAGGGCAAAGGATGGAGTATGAAGAATGTCGGAACAGGCAAGTATCTTAAGGATTCCGCTCATCCTGCCATGTATGACGAGCCCACCTATTTCACTTTCTGCACGTTGAAGGAAGCCACGTCGGGCTTGAGTGAAGTGGGTATAACAAACCACGAAAATCGTGTTGTTGCCACAGGATGGTTCACTCTGGATGGCCGCAAACTCAATGGCAAACCTGCTCAGAGTGGCCTGTATATCTTTAATGGTAAGAAGGTAGTGATAAAATAAAAATTTAAATATGAAAAAAACAATAAAACTCAGTCTGTTGTTGGTGGCGGTGATGCTGTCACAAGTATCTTTTGCCCAGATCTCGACTAATCCCAACAAGTTCCTGGGCAACATAACCACATATAGCAACGTAGATGCTGGTAGTGGTTTCCCTGCCTATTACACACTGTGGAACCAGATTACCTGTGAGAACGAATCGAAATGGTCCTCTGTAGAAGGAACGCGTGGTACTTTTAACTGGGGCTGCGACAGGGCTTTCAACTATGCCAAGGATCATGGCTTTACCTATAAGTTCCACGCACTGGTATGGGGTGCACAGTATCCCAATTGGTTGGAGAGTCTTTCACCAAAGGAGCGTTTCTCCGCTCTCACCAATTGGTTCGACCATGCAAAAGCAAAGTACAACACCCTGCCAATGATTGACGTGGTGAACGAGGCTGTTGGCATGCACCAGCAGGGTAACCCCATGATGAAGGAGACTCTCGGCGGTGGCGGCAAGACGGGTTACGACTGGCTCATTAAGGCCTTTGAGATGGCATACGAGCGCTGGCCTGATGCCATTTTGATTTACAATGACTATAACTCCATCAGGTATGATATAGACGCCTACCTCACATTGGTGCAGACCTTGCGTGATGCTGGTGCACCGATTGATGCTTACGGCAACCAGTCGCATGCTGTGTCTGGTATGAGCGCGACCGACTTGACTAATGCGTTGAACAGGCAGCAGAATACACTGAAAATGCCTATGTTCATCACTGAATTGGATATTGATGTGGCCAACGACGAACAGCAAAAGGCACAGTTTCAGACTATATTGCCTATAATGTGGGAAGCACCATATTGTGCTGGTATCACCCTGTGGGGTTGGGTACTTGGACGCACTTGGGTTGACAACTCTGGTCTTTATACTGGTGAAGGTGTAGAGCGTCCTGCCATGACATGGATTAAGGAGTATATGGCTACCGATGCCGCCAAGAACGCAGTGGGTCCTCTGCCTGGTACAAAGAAAGAGGCCTCCATCTATATCCGCCCCGCCTCTATGAAGGTGACAAGGAACGATGTGCTACCCATCTATGTGCGTGCGCGTCTGGCAACCAAGACCATTGAGAAAATTGATTTCTATGTGGACGATGAACTGATTACAACATTAACCGAGGCTCCCTATAAGGTAGAATATCAAGCAACTGCACCAGGTTGGAAAAACACTAAGGCTGTGGTAACTGCTACTGATGGCTCTACATACGAGCGCTATGGTCGCTTTCAGGTTCTCACGTCCACAAAGAAACGCAAGCCGTATAATGATGTTGTTCCTGAGTTGCCTGGCACCATCGATATCGCCGAGTATGACGAAGGTGCTAATGGTGTGACATACAGCGGCAATTCTTCGCGCACCAGCTATGCCATGAGTACCGACCAGTGGAGGGACTATACCGTGGATGTCTTGGAAGATGGCGTGTATTCCTTCGATGCCGAGATAGCATCAACCTCTTCCAATGGAATGTTCCACCTGGCAGAATATGCGGAGGACAATCTCAACTATCTCACTGAGTATATTGAGGTGCCCAAGACAGGTGGCACCAGCAACTACAAGATGCTACATGGCATGTTGCAGATACCTCTGACAGCAGGTCGCCACATCATCTCTCTGATGGTTGACAAGGGTGGCTTCAACCTTAAGAGCATCAAATTTACCCGCTATGAGGAGGCTGAAGGATCATGTGTTGTGAAAGCCTTCAATACCACCTATGGCATCGGTGATCACGTGCCTATCTCTGTCAAGGCTACAGCGAGGAACAGTAGTGTCAGCGAGGTAAGGTTCTATGCCGACAACATACTGATAGGTACCGATACCACATCACCTTACGAGTACACATTCGTTCCTACCGAGAAGCGCACATACTCCATCACGGCCATTGCTGTTAATGCCGAAGGAAGGGAGAAGATGTCGAGTCCTCGCAGTCTGGTGGTCAACAGTGACACTCCAACAGACATACGTACTGTCACCAGCGAAGAGGAGACCAACACCCCAACCTATAATGTCATGGGTATGCCTGTAGGCGAAGGCTATCGTGGTATCGTCATCAAGAACGGCAAGAAGTACGTGGTGAAGTAATACAAGCGAAAGCGGAACTTTAGCAAATGAGTCACAAATCATTTTTCGGCACGTTAAAGAGCCACACCGCAACGTTGGTGTGGCTAACGGCGCTGATAGTCATAGCATGGTTGTTGCTTGACTATGAGCGCTATGTGTTATGGAGGATTCAGGAACTGAGCCTGTTTCTGGACACGTCGTTGTTCTTCCGCCAGCAGATGGTTGTGCCTGGTGGGCTGCTGACGTATGTCGGTTGCTTCCTTACACAACTGCTATATCACCCTGCGCTGGGTGTCACGGTGCTGTGTGTGCTGTGGTTCCTGCTGATGTGGATGATGCGCCGTACGTTCGGGGTCGGCGAGCGTTGGGCCCCGTTGTTGTTGGTGCTGGTGGCGCTGCTACTGATAGCAAACGTAGATATGGGTTACTGGATGTACCCCATCAAACTGAAGGGCTGGTATTTTGATGCCACCGTCGGCATGATTGTGACCGTCGCGCTGATGTGGGCATACCGCGCATTGTCGGCATACAGGATATGGCGCCGTGTGCTGCTCGTGGTTGCCACCGTTGCGGGCTATCCGCTGTTCGGCACTTACGCCTTGGCTGCTACGGTGCTGATGGGGCTGTGGTGCTGGCGACTGGACAAGAAACGATGGGCTGCAGCGATAGACTGCATCCTGGCCGTGCTGACCGTTCTTGCCATACCGCTGTTGTACTATCATTATGTGTATTATCAGACGAACATAGTGAATCTATGGTGGGCAGGACTGCCTATATTTAAGATTGTGGACTCGTATCCTGAGTTTAATGTGCCGTATGCACTACTGGGAGTATGTCTGATCTTGCTGACGGTCGGCAAATGGCAGGGCTCGGTTAAGCAGGAGCAGAGTGATGCCCGCGCCGAGACTGCTGAGAGTAAGACGATATGGGTTCTTCCTATGCAAGGGAACAAAGGTAAGGCTGGCGCTTCAAAGAAAAAGCCGACTCTCAAGAAGGTTATTGTTAAGAAGAAAGAAGTGAAACACAGGAACTACAAGGGCTGGTTACAGATAGCAGTTGTTGTGGTGGTACTGGCAGCGACGGTTTACGGCGTGAATTCCGCTTGGGTTAAGGACGAGAACTTCCATCGTGAGGCTTCCATGCAGTATTTCGTGGAGCAGGCACGTTGGGAGGATGTGCTGGTTGAGGCAGATAAACAACAAGACCCCCCGACGCGTGTGGTGGTGATGATGAGAAATCTGGCACTGACGCGACTGGGCAGACAGAGTACAGAGATGTACCAATATCCCAATGGCTCGAAGAAGCCTGCCTCGCCATTTCCCATACAGTTGTCGATGATTATTGGCAATCTGGTTTACTACCAGTACGGCATGCTTAATGACAGTCACCACATGTGCGTGGAGGCAGGTGTGGAGTTCGGCTGGCGCGTGAACTACCTGAAATATATGGCACGGTGTGGATTGATGGCTGGCGAGGTAAACGTCATGTACAAATACACCGAGATGCTGAAGCACACGCTCTTCCACAGCCAGTGGGCGGAGAATCTGGAGAAATTACAGCAGCAGCCTGAACTTAGAAAGAATGACAAAGAGACGGGTCCTATCATGCACATGCTGCATTATCCCGATGTCGTCGGTATAGACCATGGATATGCTGAGAAATACATTATGAACCACCTTGCGCAGATGGACAGCGACGACCCTGTTTTTCAGGAGCAGTGTCTGCTGGCTGCGCTGTGGACAAAAAGCAGTGCGCATTTCTGGCCACGATTCCAGAAATACCTGAGTCAGCACCCAGGGGAACCAATACCACGTTACTTCCAGGAGGCTGCCTATCTATATGCCTCAGAGGAAGAGAATGCTCCGTTCGAGGTGCCTATAGATGAAGGTGTGAAGAAAACATATCAGGAGATGGTAAGCAAGTTGCCGCAATTTGACGACATGGATTTCAAAGATGTGCGCATGGCACTTTATCCGATGTTTGGCGGTACTTATTTCTATGAGTATTTCCTGATGGATGACATGAGGTACATTTGAACTTTGAACATTGAACTTTAATCTTTGAACATTGAGTTTTGAACATTGCGCTTTGAGCAATTATGAATAAATACATATTATTGTTATTGTCGGTGGTGACATTGATTACTGCTTGTGGACCGCAGGTGCCGGAGAACTATACGGCATCGGGTGAGCAACCAGACATATACCCCGACTACAAGGGGGTGATGGTGCCGGTGAACATGGCGCCGCTGACGTTTGAAATGAACAAAAGGGCGGAGCAGATGGTGGCACGGTTCACGTCAGGCAACGAAGAACTGCTGTGTGGCGGCAGTAAGATACAACCCGATAGGGACGACTGGCAGCGACTTGTGGCTACCGGTAAGAATATCGGGGTGGAGGTATATGCCCGCTACGACGGTCAGTGGACGAAATACAAGCCGTTCGACATCTATGTGTCGAAGGACAGCATCGACCCATATATCAGTTACCGCCTTATCTATCCGTCGTATGTGAGTTACGAGGAACTGACTATCAGCCAGCGATGTCTGGAGAACTACGACGAGAGCGTGATTTATGACAACATACTTTGCAGCACGGAGGGAGAGAGTGGCGGACAGTGCATCAACTGCCACAACTACCAGCAATATAATCCTGATCGCATGCAGTTCCATGCCCGTCAGAATATGGGTGGAACGTTGATAGCATACGACGGCAAGATGACGAAAATCAACATGAAGAACGATTCCATCCTGTCGGCAGGTGTGTATCCCGCATGGCATCCGTGGCTGAAACTGATAGTATATTCGACGAACACAACAGGTCAGGTATTCCACATCACGAACCCTAACAAGATTGAGGTGTTTGATGCCGAGAGCGACCTGATAGCCTACGATGTGGAGCGCAATGAGGTGACAAACATTGAGAACGACACTACGGAGATGGAGGTGTTCCCCTTCTGGGCTCCCGATGGTAAGGCACTGTACTACTGCAGCGCGCACTTCGAATATCCCGACACCATAGAACATGGGGCTCAGGTTATTAGAAGGCGAAAGGAAGTGAAATACAATATCTACAAGAAGTCATTCGACCCGAAGACGATGGAGTTCGGAGAGCGAGAACTGGTGTTCGATGCTGCGGCGATGGGCAAGAGTGCCACGTTGCCGAGGATATCACCCGACGGACGTTGGCTGGTATTCGCAATGGCTGAGTATGGTGTGTTCCATATCTGGCACCGTGATGGCGACCTCTGGGCGATAGACCTGAAGACAAATGAATCACGAGCATTGAACGAAATCAACTCTAAGGACACGGAGAGTTATCATTCATGGTCGAGCAACGGCAAGTGGATGGTGTTCAGCAGTCGAAGGTATGACGGTGAATATACGCGTCCGTTCTTCGCCCATATCGATAAGGATGGGCATTGGTCGAAGCCTTTTGAGTTGCCAAGCAGTGACCCGGACTATCACCGCCAGTTTATGAAGTGCTACAACGTACCGGAATTCATGAAGGGTCCGGTGAAGATAACGCCACTGGAGTTTATGGATGTCCTAAAGGGCGAGGCTGTTCCCGTGAAGTATGTATCACGACTTAATCATAATTGAAAAATTATAAGATTGAAAAATTAGAAAATTAAAATATACACCTTTAACCATCGCTCGGCCCGAAGGGACGCTTTCACAAAGCGAAGCGACTGAAAGAACCTTTAACCGATAACCTATAACCTATAACTTATAACATATCAATCATGAAAAAGTTTTTGTTTTTATTATGTAGCATTGTGATGATGCATGTCCAAGCACATGCACAGGACCAGAATTTTTACATCTTCTTGTGTTTCGGACAGTCGAACATGGAAGGCAATGCCCGTCCAGAGGCTCAGGACCTGACCAGTCCTGGTCCACGTTTCCTGCTGATGCCCGCTGTCGATTTCCCTGACAAGGGCCGTAAGATGGGCGAATGGTGCGAGGCTTCTGCCCCGTTGTGCCGTCCCAACACCGGTCTGACACCTGCCGACTGGTTTGGCCGTACTATGGTGGCTTCCACGCCCGACAATATTAAAATCGGTGTCATCCACGTGGCTATCGGTGGCATTGACATCAAGGGATTCCTACCCGACAGTATTCCGAGTTACATCAAAAAGGCTCCAAGTTGGATGAAGGGTATGCTGGAGGCTTATGACAACAACCCCTACGAGCGCTTGGTCACGTTGGCCAAGAAGGCACAGAAGGATGGTGTCATCAAGGGCATCCTGATGCATCAGGGTGAGACGAACACCGGTGACCCGAAATGGGCAGGCATGGTGCAGCAGGTGTATGACCGCCTGTGCGGCGACCTGAAACTGAAGCCCGAGGAAGTGAACCTCTATGTGGGTAACATAGTTCAGGCTAATGGTCAGGGTGTATGCATCGGTTGCAAGAAGCAGATTGACGAGTTACCGCAGACCATCCACACCTGTCAGGTTATCTCTTCCGACGACTGTACCAACGGTCCCGACCGTCTGCACTTCGACGCTGCCGGCTATCGTGAGTTGGGTTGCCGCTATGCTGAGGCTGTTGCCCGTCACCTTGGCTTCGAGCCGAAGCGTCCGCACATCGACATGCCTAAGAAGATTGAGGTACCTGCCGATGCTGTGACTGTGGAGAACGCCATTCCTGGCAACGAGTTCCCGAAGATTGACAAGGAGCGTCGTGCATATTTCAGCATCGAGGCTCCACAGGCCCGTAAGGTCGTTGTTGACATCTGTAACAAGAAATATGATATGCAGCCCGACGGTAAGGGTGGTTTCATGGCCGTGACCGATCCGCTGCCTGTTGGCTTCCACTACTATTTCATGGAGGTGAATGGCGTAAGGTTTATCGACCCTGCCTCTGAGACCTACTTCGGTTGCAACCGTGAGGCTGGCGGTCTTGAGGTACCCGAGGGACCTGAGGGCGACTACTACCGTCCACAGGTAGGCGTTCCTGCCGGTCAGGTACGTAGCATCTACTACCACAGCCCCAACTCCAAGATTGGTGAGTGGCGCCATGCCCTGGTATATACTCCTGCCGAGTATGAGAAGGGCAAGAAGCGCTATCCAGTGCTCTACCTGCAGCATGGCATGGGCGAGGGTGAGACCAGTTGGGCCCTGCAGGGCAAGATGCAGCACATCATGGACAACGCCATTGCCAAGGGCGAGGCTGTGCCGATGATTGTGGTGATGGAGAGTGGTGACATCAAGGCTCCGTTCAACTTTGCTGGCGGCGGTAGCAACCAGCAGGGACGCAGTGAGTACGGCGCATCGTTCTATCCTGTACTGTTGAACGACCTCATCCCTTACATTGACAGTAACTTCCGCACCAAGGCCGACCGTGAGAACCGTGCTATGGCAGGTCTCTCATGGGGTGGACACCAGACGTTGGACATCGTACTGAACAACCTCGACAAGTTTGCATGGATGGGTACGTTCAGCGGTGCCATCTTCGGTCTCGACGTGAAGACGGCATACGACGGTGTGTTTGCTGATGCCGATGCTTTCAACAAGAAGATACATTACTTCTATATGAACTGGGGCTCAGACGACTTCGTCAAGGGTCAGCCACTGGTTGACAGCCTGCGTGAGATGGGCATCAAGGTCGATGCCAGCGAGTCAGCAGGCACAGGCCATGAGTTCCTCACATGGCGTCGCGGCTTAAATGCCTTCATTAAGCACCTCTTCAAGAAGTAAGATACGGATTCATAATAACTAATTTAACGCGCTCACCTTTTATAGAGATGAGCGCGTTAAATTTATATATAATAGTGTGTCAGGCGAGTCGTCGCAGCAACTCTTTCAGTACGTGCCAGATATTGTCTATTGTCTCTATCTCAACACGCTCGCTGGTTGAGTGCGGCTCTATGATACGCGGTCCTATGGGTACTATCTCTATGCCGGGGAACTTATCCACGAAATAACCCATCTCCATCACGAAGTGCATCTCTACCTTGCGCGGACGGAATCCGAGCACGTCGATGAATGTCTGTTCCACAAGATGGATATAGTCTGACTCTGCATTCTCTTCCCATGCCGGTGTGTCCATAACCAGCTGGGTGGTCGCTCCGTGGTTGACGAGCACCTCAGCGATACCCTTTCCTATCTCCACCATATCCTCGTGGATGAAACTGCGCGAGTGTGTGGTGATGTAGAAGTGGTCGGCCTCGGTCCTTATCACTCCGATGTTGTTAGATGTCTCCACGGTGCCTTCCATGTGTTGGCTCATACGAATCACTCCGAAAGGAATCTCGCGGATGCTCTCAGCGAGGTCTTCCACTGCCTCGGGACATATCGTTGCTGTCGGAGTCTCGGTTGGCTGGCATGTTATGCGCACGTCGGGATCGCCTTCGGGCAGTATGAAGTACAGGGCGATGAAATTCGATAATTTTGCCACATTGACCTCTTCCACGCCAACCACGGCTTCTGCCGATGATGCTATCGAGGCATTTGCCTCACCTGCCGTTATCTCACTCACAGCCATCTCGGGACATATCTCCCTGATGCGGTCGAGCAATATGCATATCTCCTTCACGGCACTCATGCGTCCCTTGCCGATGTCAACACCGCTGTGACCGCCCTTGCCGCCGCTTATCTCAATCTTGAAGAACTCCATTCCCTCCTTTACGTCGGTCTTGGTAAACGGCAGTTTGGCCGTCTGCAGGTATGCTCCTGCCGCTCCCACGGTGATGGTGTCATAGTCCTCGGAGTCGAGGTCAATCATCCGCCGTGCCTTGATGAAGTCTGTTGAGAGTGCAGCCGCTCCCGTCATGCCGTCTTCCTCGTTAGTTGTGACGAGCAGTTCCAGCGGTCCATGCACCAGGGTGTCGTCCTCCATGGCAGCAAGAGCCATCGAGAGTCCCATTCCGTTGTCGGCACCAAGTGATGTGCCGCGTGCCTTCATCCATCCGTTGTCCACGTATGCCTCTATGGCATCGTTGAGAGGGTCGAACTGTTTGCCCTTCTCTGCCACGCACACCATGTCCATGTGAGCATGCAGTACTATGGGCTGTGCATTCTCATGACCTGGTGTCGCCGCCTTCCTTATCACTATGCAGTTCTGTGCGTCGCGCTGATACTCCATGCCGTGACTCTCTGCGAACGAACAGAGCCAGTCGGCAATGCGCTCCTCGTGCCACGATGGGCGCGGCACTTTGTTTATCTCACTGAAGATTTGATAGATTCTCTCGTTCCTTTCCATATCCTTTCTATTTTTCTGCAAATTTAGTTTTATTTTCTGATTATTCCCAATAAAGCGACAAAAAAAAGTGACTTGTGTCGTATTTGTCTCATATAGTGCGTTTTGTCTTAACATCTTGTTCAGAAAATACATCCTTTTGTTTGGTGCTATATAAAAACAGACTACCTTTGCAACATCAAAGAAAGGGTCAAACTAATAAAACAATATAATATGAAAAGGGAGATTTCAATATATGCAGCAATCATCGCTATACTTAGCATGACAGTATTCACGTCATGCTCAAAGGACGATGACATAACAGTGAATCCACAGGTGAAGAGGCTCAGTTGCATAACACCTGAATATCTCGTTGCAGGCGATAAGGTGGCTCTCATCTCACCGTCTTACCATACACCTATGGAGAATGTGGAGAAGACAGCCGAATTGTTGCGCAACTGGGGACTGGAACCCGTAATCGGACAGAACGTTGATAAGATCTATGCAGGCAAGTATGCCGGAACTATAGAAGAGCGACTGTCAGACATACGTTGGGCACTTAATGACCCCAGTATCAAGGCGATAATCTGTAACCGTGGCGGATATGGTACGATACAGCTCATCGACCATCTGATGCCGAACGAACTGTCCGCACATCCCAAGTGGCTCGTAGGCTTCAGCGACATCACCACTTTGCATGAGATGGAGACATGTGCAGGTGTAATGAGCATCCACGGCACCATGAGTTCGTTCCTCGCCAAGGGTGGCGAAGACGAGACAAGCACTGTAATGCGCGACCTGCTCATGGGTGTAGTGCCACGCTACGAGGTGCCCGCACACCCAAACAATAGGATAGGACAGGCACAGGGAGTGCTCGTTGGAGGCAATCTGATGACCTTCGCACCTGTGGTTGGCAGTTCAGTGGATGTCACAGCGTATGATGATATCATCCTTTTCGTTGAGGAGGTAGAAGAGTCAATGCACAACATCGACCGTCAGTTTAACATGCTGCAACTGCGTGGAGTGCTGTCTCGCTGCCGCGGTGTGGTGCTCGGAGAGTTCTCCGACTGTCCTGCCGACCTCGACTACGAGAGTGTTGAGGCAATGCTCAGCCAGTATCTCTCCCGCTATAACATACCAGTGCTTTGCGGTTTCCCTGCCGGTCATGACAGTGTGAACCTTCCGCTGGTGATGGGAGCCCCTGTGACACTCGATGTACGTGCCGACGGTGCGACACTTTCGTTCAACATCAACGGCGAGCAACGTGTGGTTAACACCGGCGAGGCAAAGGCAAAGCAGGTAACAGAGATTACCGTTGATGAAATAAAGGAAATGGCAGGTAAAACAGAATAAGGTAAAATAAAAATATTAAGCATTATGAAAAAAGTAGTAAAATTTTTTTCAGTAGCCGTTATCTTCTTGTTCGGAACGACAATGGCAGCACAGGCACAAGTGATGAAAGTGGCAGACCTCGAGAAATATGCTAAAGAGCGCTACGGCGACAAATGGCTTGACGCAGCAGCAAACCTCGCTTCTC
Source organism: Prevotella sp. (assembly GCA_017554105.1). Taxonomy (GTDB): domain Bacteria; phylum Bacteroidota; class Bacteroidia; order Bacteroidales; family Bacteroidaceae; genus Prevotella. The sequence goes on from JAFZIY010000019.1 coordinate 80,655, forward strand.
ATCTCACACTCGACAAGAACGAGAGTCTCACCTATCAGCAGATTATAGAGGTGCCTGGCAAGACAAAGGAGCAGATATATGTCGCACTGAACTACTGGGTGACGGCAACATTCAGGGACAAGCAGGCGATAACACTCGACGATAAGGAGGCAGGATGCATCATCGTTTCTCCAACAATAAGGAAAATCGCCGAACATGTAGGTACCTTAAGCAAGTACGCAGTGAGCATCACACCGTTGATTCGTCTCGACATCAAAGAGGGTAGGGTGCGTGTTACCTATACTGTGCAGAACTACGACGTGCTCAATGATATCAGTGGCGGATGGATTAGTCCCAACGGTGACGAACGTACTTTTGGCGACTCCAAGAGAAAGGCTGACGACAAAACGAACGAAAACCTCCGTGATGAGCAGTGGGAGATAGCACGTCATTATCCTTTTGTTCAGAAAGACCCTCAGAAACGTACTTGCTCTAAGGCTCTCGTGATGACACATGCCTACTCGAATGTCGTGATGGACAAGGTTGAGGAGGCACTGAGGAACGGCATCGTAGGAAACGATGACGAGGACTGGTAAGTGAGGTATATAGGTTTAAGGTTATAAGGTGTGAGTTTGTGAGGTTTTAGGGTGGATTATCTTGGTAAAAAACACCTAACAGGATAACAGGACATATCAAATGGCTGAACTATGTTATTAACATTGTTACCCCATTTGTATCTTCTTGAGAACCAGGAAGATACAAATGGTTTTTTCTTATGGTATTTTTTGCCATAAAAATGCATTGTTATACTTGTGAAAATGATATTTTTATTCTATCTTTGCAACTGCATATCATCTATGATTTTGCGATAAAAGTTCTTGATATTAGCACAAACACATAAAACCTATCTATTATGAAAAAGTTATTATTGCTGACCTTACTCATGGTCACTTCAATGGCAGTTAATGCCCAGAATATTGTAACTGTTTGCGTGGTCGACCCCACGAGCACCTCGACAAACATCCGCAACGCACCTAACGGCAAGGTGGTAGCCCAGTTGGCCAATAGTGAGTTATGTACTGTTGACTTGATTAGTGTGAAGAATGGATGGTGGAGAATAAGTCCAGAAGTGGAAGTTTGGGGCGACGACGAGAAGACTATTCCGCTGACAGGCTCAACATCGGGCTATTGGATTCATAAGTCAATGCTGGGTTTTAACATTGCCGGTGACCCCGAAGGGTGCTTGCGCGCTGCTCCTTCCAAAGGTGCCCAGGCAGTAAGGATTGCGCAGTCAGATTATGCTGCACTCTATCTTGAGCCGCTCGTGATAGAAGGCTCGTGGATAAAGGTGATTTCCAAGGACAAGAAATACACTGGATGGATGCCTATCGACCGCATCTGCGCCAATCCACTCACTACCTGTCCATAGCATTTCCGTTGCTGACAGTATCCTGGTAGGGCATAACTATTTGTCCTACCTGTCACTCTAATAGACCAATTCCACCGAACTCAAGTTGATAATCAGCATTATGAAAAGAGCATATATTCTGTCTTCCCTCATTTTTCTCCTTACATCCATATTGATTGGATGTATTGGGAGAAATCAGAATAGTGAGAAGGTGCCGGAGGAAAACGTTAAGAAAAAGCCGAAGATAGAAATAGTTGAGGGGTTCTTAATTGACAAAGTTGATTTGCACGGGAATATTTCTTACCAGTGGAAACAATCCGATAGTTTGTACAGAAATGCCCCAACGAAGGAGTTGGTGAGCATGGCTTCAACATCAAAAGAGCCGGTAAAAAGACTAATCTCGTTCCGTGCACTGTTATGGAAGGATCCTCACGAAGCGGTTAATCTGATAATCTCTGAAATAGATGATTCAACTATTGTGTACATTTCTACTTATGGATGCGGGACAGAAGATAGGGTTTCCAATGTAAGAATATTCATGGTACAGAGTAACCGAGAAGGTTATAATGTCACGGAGAATGATTCTATGCGTATTGACAGTGCTTTACTGTATTCTGACAATGCCCCGCTATATGATTACACATACGGTCTTTATAAGGAATTGCCGGTAAAGCCAGTGTATGAGGCACGACTGCGCCAGTTGTATAAACGTGACATTCGTGCTTTAGTGGCATTGGCAAGATTTCACCAAAATGAAGAAAAACAGGCTATCATAAACCTGTTGTCTCAAGCAAACAACAAGGATACGTGGGAGTTTCGCGATACAACACGCGTCACGTTACTTGCAGTTGCGGTATGGCCGAACAAGTCTTTCAAGCCTTCAGTACAAAAGATATGTGAAAACATTTTCTTTTCATCTCAAAAGTCCTATGGATGCGAAGAACAGGCATTCAGTGCTCTTATAGCCTATGATGAGCAATGGAGTTACAAGATGATTGAAAGGGCATTGTCAAAGCCAAAAGAATTCGATACTCGTTTGTGTTTCGAATATGCGTACGAGAATAATCCGTTACCTCGGTTTAAACCATTGTATCAGAAATATAAGTCGAAGTAAAATATTATATATTAGTCAGAAAAAGGGAGATAGAGGTTTTGTGCTCCATCTCCTTTTTTTTCTCTAATATTAATAAAAAGAAAGGTATATTATCTAACCCCACCCCTGCCCCTCCCCTCAAAGGGGCGGGGAAACGTTAGGGATACTCTACCTATAGAAAGTAATCACCCCTATTGACTCCCCGCCCCTTTGAGGGGAGGGGTAGGGGTGGGGTAAATTAATTACCCCCAAAGAATCAATCGAAGAATCCGGGCTGGTGGTACTCGATGCCCAGTTCGCGGTCAACAGTGGCGATGATGCCCTGCACCTGTCCCAGTGCGAACATACGGCCGAGGAACGAGTAGCCTGCATTATAGCCTTTGGTCTCGTCGCCCAGCATCGTCATACCGTGGTCCACACGCATCGGCAGCAGTTTCTTACGGCGCTGCTCCTCCTGTTCGAAGATACGAGTCAGTTCGATGATGTCGGCACGACCGCCCAGATGACTTGCCTCCGTGAAGTTTCCGTCGGGGAAGATATGACAAGAGCGCAGGTGAACGAAGTGAGTCCGCTCGTGGAACTCACGTGCCAGCGGTGTCAGGTTGTTATGACCGCCTGCCGAGAGCGAGCCGGCGCAGAATGTCAGTCCGTTGTGCGGGTTAGGCACTGCATTGAGGAACCACCGTATATCTTCCTCGTCGGTGACGATGCGCGGCAGACCCAGAATCTCGTATGGTGGGTCGTCGGGATGTACGCACATATCGATGTCATACTCGTCGCATATCGGCATGATTGCCTCCAGCCATGTCTTCATGTTGTCGCGCAGTTGTTCGCGTGTCACGTCCTTATAGAGTGCGAGCAGTTCACGGAACAGTTCCACTGGTCGTTCGTCGCCTTCCTTGAAGTTGCCCGATACGAATCCCTGTGTCTTTATCACGATGGTATCCACCATGTCGTGGTCGAACTGCGGTGTAGCCTTTGCCTTGATGGCATTCACCTCAGCCATGATGTCGCGTCCGCGCAGGATATCGGCGAGATGTCCCTTTGCCTCTCCGTTTGATATTTTCGTCCATTCCTCTTCCGCTCCTTCACGCTTCAGGATGTGGATGTCGAAATAAGCGAACTCACCCCAGTCGAAATAGAGGTTGCTTGAGCCGTTGGGGTTGGGGTGGAGCAGGTCGGTGCGTGCCCAGTCGAGCACAGGCATGAAGTTGTAGCACACACAGCGTATGCCTTCTTTTCCGAGATTGGCGAGCGACTCCTTATATACTTCTATCTGTTCGTCGCGGTCTGGTCCCCCGTATTTTATGGTCTCTGTTACTGGCAGCGACTCAACGACGCTCCATCGCATGCCGTAAGATTCGATATACTCGCGCAGGTCGCGTATCTGTTCGCGTGTCCACACTTGTCCGAGTGGCACGTCGTGGAGGGCGGTAACGATGCCCTCAACACCAATTTGTTTCAGCATGGCAAGCGTAATCTTGTCTTTCTTGCCAAACCATCGCCATGTTCTTTCCATATATAATTTTATTAAAAGTTTCGTTCCTCAACTTTTTTGAGGTTATAAGGTTATGAGGTTTTGAGGTTATAAGGTGATATCACCTGAAAACCTGAAAGCGAAGCGACCTAAAACCTTATTACCTCATAACAACATATTTATGCAGTGTCTTGCGGACAGCACCGTTTCCGGCATATAGTTCCTTGACCATTCCTTCTATCTGCTCGCCCAGTCCTGCCTCATAGAGGTTGACACCGAAGATGTCGGCACGGCTGTAGAGTTGGCGCAGACAACTGTAGTCCTGGTCTTCCTTGCCCACCTCAAGCGGTGCCACGATAGCCTGAAGTTCCTCGAGCATTGGGTCGGGAGAGGGTTCAAATGGCTCGCCATTGTCCTTTATTCCCTTCAGATAACGTGCATAGCCTGCCAGTGTGAGAGGAATGAGCACGAGATTGCTCTTGTCGAGACCGCGTGCCAGATACTTCTTTATCGTCTCACCGAAGCGGATGGGCAGTTTCTGACTGGTGTCAGATGCTATTCGCTGTGGTGCGTCAGGCATGAACGGGTTAGGCAGGCGTCGGTTGATGACGGCGCCGATGAACTCGTATGGGTTCAATACTCCTGGGTCGGTCACCACTGGCATCGCCTCGATGTAGCCTATCTTCTGTATGAATGAGCGCAGGTCTTCGTCCGCCATCTCTGCTGAGATAAGGGTGTAGTCGAGCATACAGCCATAGATGGACATCGCGGTGTGCAGCGGGTTGAGGCATGTCGTCACCTTCATCGTCTCCACCTTGTCAACGGTGTCGCGGGTGGTATAGAGTGCACCGCCCAGTTCCAGTGGCGGACGGCCATTGGTGTAGTTGTCTTCTATCACGAGATACTGCACCTCCTCAGCATTCACGAACGGTGCGGTGAAGGTGTGCTTCTCGGTCTCGATATAGTCGTTATCCTCGAAACCGTCGGCAGCAAGCATCTCTTTCACCTTTACATGCGGACGCGGAGTAATCTTGTCTATCATCGACCACGGGAAGGTAATCTTCGTCTCGTCCTTCAGATATGCGAGGAACTCGGCGGGAACCAGTCCGTCACTTACCCATCGCTCGGCATATGCCATCACGCCAGCCTTCACCTTGTCACCGTTGTGCGAGCAGTTGTCCATCGACTGTACTGTCAAAGGTAGTTTCCCGGCCTTGAAACGCTCGAGTAGCAGGGCGCAGACCTTACCCATTGCAAACACTGGTGTCAGTCCACGTGCCAGATCTGCCTCGTTGTAACTGTATCCTTTCTCGGTGATGGTGAATGTAATCATCTGCAGTGACGGAGCACGGAAAATATCCACCAGACGGGCCCAGTCGTCAAACTGATAGTCGGCTTTCAGACTCTCGGTTACCGAGGCAATCACCTTCTTTTCTATCGTACCGGTGGATTGCAGGCTTACGAGCAGAGAGAGGTTACAGTAAGGCTTGTATGCCTTGTCAATCACCTCATAGTCGAAAGTCTCTGCAACGATAACGCCACGGTCATACTGTCCGGTGTTCAGTGCGTCGTTGATTATTGCTGCGGGGAAAGCGCGGAAGATATTGCCGCCACCGAAGTGAACCCATGTCGGTTCCTCATAGGTGCGTTTCTTCACCGCTTCGATGTCGAACTTCGGGAGTTGATACCCCTTGGCTTCCCACTCGGCAACATTAGCGTTGCCAGTAATTAAATCTGTTAACTTCATGATTATTTTATGATTAGTATTTAAGTTTTACGTAATATCCGCTCCCCCTCATTTATAAAGTAGTAACCTCTATGTCTTTGACTTCATGTTCTCTCTTCCGCTTTCGAGGAGCATGCGGAACTCATGCGGCGTCATGCCGATAGCATCAAGGAACTTACGGTTGAAGGTGCGAACCACGGCGAAGCCCGCCTCTTGTGCACAGGCGGCAATACCCCATGAGGGTTGACTCTGCAAGTAATACATTGAGCGCAGCAAGCGCATATAGTCAAGATAGTCATCAACGGTCTTATACTGTATGGAATGGCGGAATAGTTCTATGATGCGCGTCTGTGTGGAACCCACCAGTTCTGCCAGTTCTTTCAAACCGAAGTCAGGGTCACGATAGTTGAGGTCTTGCTCCAGTCGTGTCTCGATTGTTGCCATCAGTTCATCGTCGTCGCGCAGGTCGGCGTGCTTCAGCAGTTCCTTGTGACGTGTTACCAGTTCCTTGAGCATCTGTATCCTTCGGCGAACGTCGTAGTAGGCATCCAACTGCTCACTGAGTCTAAGGTTACGGTTGATAAGGTCGATATTCGCTTTCTGTAACACTTCCACATGCTGTTGTAGTTCAGCAATGCGCTCTTCATATTCCTTGTTGTTCATATAGTAGTTTTATATATGGTAAATGAATAGGTCGATACGAGTAAAAGGTCGGATGAATTTCAAGGGCAAAGATACAACAAAACATGCGAAACACAAAAGGAATAGCATCTTTTTTTATTCCGTTTCCCCATCTCCTGACGTCTCAGTCATCCCTTACTTCATAAACACGAAATAGACTGCACCGACGAGGCACAGAAAGGCAACGGCATGGTTCCAGTGCAATGACTCATTCTGAAACAGCAGGTGGGCGATGATGGCGAAGACCACCAATGACACACATTCCTGAATCACCTTTAACTGAACAAGGGAGAAGGGGCCGCCGTTTCCCTCGAAACCGATGCGGTTGGCCGGTACCTGACAGCAATACTCGAAAAAGGCTATTGCCCACGAGAAAGCGATAACGCATATCAGAGGCCAGTGTGATGACGCGCCAGTCTGTTGCAGTTTCAGGTGACCATACCATGCCAGTGTCATGAAAACATTGCTTAGCACAAGCAATAAAAGGGTGTAAAATCCGCTCATTTCAATTATCATTAAAAAACGACTGCAAAGGTACTCTCTTTTTTTAATATATGGCATTATTATTTCATGGAATATGTTGTTTCATATAAAATAATTCGTTATCTTTGTACCATCATCTATAATACATAGAGAATTATGAAAAAGACTATTATCACACTATTGCTTCTTCTTTCTGCGATGGCAGGGCAGGCCGACGACAAGAAGATTATCTCGCGCTCGGAGGGAAGCATCACGTTTGTCGTTGACGAGAACCTCACACCCATAGAAGATAATGACAGATATTTCAGGAGCGGAAAAGACATAGCAGAGAGAATCCTTAGTTCAGCGAACATCCCAAGTGATACCTATCATATCCTTGCTACCAGTTTTGCGGATGAAGAGTCGATGAGGTACTTCGGTGAGGATACATTCTTTCAGACTATTGTCAATGCCTATTCCAACCACAAGTCGATAATGCTTTCTCCAGACATGATATGGCTGCTTATCAGTCAGGGATTCGCCCGGTATGTCAATGCCCATTCGGAAGAAGTACGTTCACAACTGGTTAACCATTCCGACAAGATGGACCTTGTGATAGAGTCGGGAACGGACTTGCTTTCAGGACAGGCCGACTGGCCATCGCTCATTGACGGTTTCGCCTCGCAGATAAGTAAGTTCACCAAGGGCGACATCGCAACGACTATTGCAGCCGACTTCTCCACCACGAGTCAGGCTGAGGCTGTGGCGTCGAAGATAACGCTGATGGAGAGCATGAGGTCTTTCTTCTCCTACGAGGTAATATACGTTTCGTGTGGCATTCCCAGCATCACGCTGAAAGGTACTCCGGACGACTGGCAACGTGTGCTCGACAAGACACGGAGGCTGGCACCGTACGGTCTGGAGGGATGGACAAAGAGTCTGGAACCTATACTTAAGGAGTTTGTCTCTACTGCCGAGGGGAAGCCACGGCAGAAGTTCTGGAAGGGTATCGTAAAGAAGCAACGGGTGAAGGATCTTAAGGGTGGTGCATGCAATCCTGAAAAGCCCACCAAACTCGATGGATGGATATTGCAATTATTCCCCGACGAGAATGGTAATACGCGCAACAGCGTCTACCATACCGAGGAAATGCCTTCCGAGCGTGTGCGTGTCGGCTTCAGGTATCGTGTGTTCAGTCCCGTGGAAGGGAAGGTCACGAGTGAGACGCCAATGGAACTATGGGCTGGCTTCATAGGTACTAAGGAGGACATTGCCGCCAACATGCTCATACCTAAGATAGGGTGGTTGGTGCGTATGTCAGAGAGTGATGATGAACTGTTAAGCCAATTCAGAGAGATGGACGAGGTGTCGGGAATAAACTTGATAATTGAGGAAGTTCCTGAGGTCCTCTCACGAATGAAGCATATAGAAAGCCTGAGCCTCACTTTCACCGATACCGTGGTATTGCCTGAATGGCTCGATGATATAACCATCGACTATTTCACTATCAAAGGTAGGATGACGGACGCCGAAAAGGCCGAGATACAAAGACGCTTCCCCAAGGCGGTGATAAAGTAACACGGTCCTTAATACTTCTTTCCCCTTATTATCTCCTTCATTTGAGACATTTTACTGCGCGAGACAGGAATCATATCGTTGCAGTGACGTATCTGTAGTTGCATGCTTCCTGATTTGGAGACAATCTGCTCCACATGAGAGATGTTAATCAAGAATGAGCGGTGGCAACGCACTATCGTCTCACATTGTTGCAACTGCTCTTCAATCTGCTTTGAGGTGTTCCTCAGCATGTCAGTATGTACTTCTCCCTCTTTTAGGTGGCACACCTTGACATAGTTGCCGATGACCTCGATATATAACAGGTCTTCTATCTGAAGCGTGACCGTTTCACTGGTACTGCCTGTGAGTGTTATGGTGTTGGGAACAGCAGCCAATGGTTGTTTTGCATTCGCAGAGTTCCGTAGAATCTCGTTTAGTTGTCGTGTCTCCTCCAGTTCCGTTGCCAGATACCTGCTGCGGAACTTAAAGCGCCAGTAAAGACCGATGGCAAAGCAAATGAATGCCATGATGACAAGCGTCTCAAAGAAATTGCTCCATGAGAGATGGTTGGCGGGCACTCGGTCGCTAAGCATGAAATGGCGGTACAGGCATATCATAAGTGATATTAGTGGCGTATTGATGAGTTGGAACCACAGATTGCGCCGTATGATGTAACCGACACCTCTTTCCCGTGACCTCGGCATCTTGACAATATATTTCAGGACAATATCCGTGAACATACAGACAATAAACCCCAAGGCATAGACTGCCAACAGGTGGACATATGCCTCCCACTGCCATGCGCCAAGTCCGAATGGCTTGAAAACACCCAACGCAAGCACTGCAAAACCTACGCTGATGGCACGAACGGTAATATTCTCCTTTTGTTCCTTGTTCATTCGGATGGCAAAATTACTAAATAATTATCAATTCCCTCCGTTATTCATACCATTTATCACAAAAACATGCAATTTATCCCAAAATGCGGGTGTGACCGCAACTTTTCCATTGCTTCATTCCGTCTAATTGGCGAATCAAAAAAGAACGAGTAGTTATGACCTTTAAAAAAATGTATCTCAGTTTATTATTTAGGCACGCATGTAGTGTCGTTTGTCACAGAATCATGCAGAATATCCCAGAAGTATGGAGAAATCTGCAATTGTCTGTAATTTTGCAGTATCCGACGAACAGGGCAAGTGGGAGTCATCCGATATTGCTCGAGGAAGAGTTCGAGTAGATACGGCAATTGAATCATAGAATATAATAACATGATGAATAAATGAAAAGAATAAATTTAAGATTCGCAGCACTGATGGCTGCAATGATGATGACGGTGATGATGTTCGCCAAGACACAGGACTGGGGCGGACGAGTGATTAACGAGAAGGGCGAGCCGATGCCCTATGTAAATGTGGTGCTTCTGTCGCTGCCCGATTCCACCTTCGTGCAGGGGGCGATGACAGACATGGACGGTGTGTTCAATATTGTGACGGATGTCAATCAGGGATTATTCAAGGTGACCTGCATGGGTTATCAGACCTTATATGTCAATGCAGGTCAGAACCTGACCATCCAGATGAAGGAGGACACGCAGATGCTCAGCGAGGTAGTGGTGAAGGGGCAGTTGCCTAAGACCCACGTGAAGGGCGATGCTATGCGGACGATCGTTGCAGGAACCATCTTAGAGAAAGCGGGAACCGTGAGTGACGCACTCTCCAAGATTCCCTCATTGGAAGCCGAACGCGACGGTGCTGTAAAGGTACTGGGACGTGGCGATGCCGAGGTGTACATCAACGGCCGCAAGGTGCAGGACAACAGCGAACTCTCAAGACTGCGTTCCGACCAGATACAACATGTCGACGTGGTGCAGAATCCCGGTGCCCGCTATGCAGCCTCGACGAAAGCCGTCGTTCGCATCACGCTCAAGAAGGCACAGGGCGAGGGCATCAGTTTCCAGGATAATATGGGCGGCATCTATCAATACGGTCATACGCTGACCAACAACCTCGACGTGAACTACCGCACAGGAGGACTCGATGTCACCGCCTCGCTGTGGGCAGGCCGCTACGGTCACTGGAAGTCGCTGCAGGAGAACGACCTTACCTATTACGTTGGTCCCGACTTCTACCTCGGTCGCAGCAATCAGGAGAGAAAGAGTGTGTGGAAGGGGTGGTCGCCACAGTTGCAGGTGAACTATATGCTGAACGAAAACCACAGCTTCGGCGCCTTCTATAAATACGACCGGCATCCGAGTTACGATACCAACGGATTCTTCTATACCGACAACTACGTCAACGGCGTCTACAGCGAGCGCTCGGAGAGCCGTATCAGCGGCGACGACAACTTTCGCAAGCACATCTTCAATGCCTATTACAACGGCAAGGTGGGCAATCTAAGCATCGACTGGAACGTGGACGGTCTCTTCGACAAGACTGTTGAGCATAGCAGCACGGAAGAAATGACCATTGATGCCAACAACGTCCGCTCTTACCACGATGTGAAAAACGGCACCAAGAGCAGCAACAACTTCTGGGCTACGAAGCTCATCTTCAGCTATCCTGTGTTGAAAGGCAATCTCAGCGTCGGCGGCGAGTACAGCTACAACCACCGCACCGATGCCTACTCCTTCCTTTCAGCCGAGGCGCTGCCCGTGAAGGCCACCGACACGGAAATCAACGAGAAGTCGGCTGCCGTCTTCGTGGAGTATAGCCGACAGTTCGGCAAGCTCTATGCCCAGGCAGGTTTGCGCTATGAGCACCTCACCAACGACTACTTCAACTTTGGTGTGAGAGAGGACGAGGTATGCCGCGATTACGGCGACTGGTTCCCCACCGCCACGCTCTCCATGCCTGTAGGCAAGATGCAGCTCTCGCTCTCCTATCGCAAGGACATCGAGCGCCCCAGTTACTCCAACCTCACCAGTTCGACGGTTTACATCAACCGCTATACCTACCAGAGCGGCAACCCCTACCTGCGGCCCACATATACCCATAACCTCTCGCTCAACGCAGCCTACAAATGGGCTGGCATGGTTGTGACCTATTCGCGCACCAAGGACAATGTGACGATGGCCACCGAACCCTTCCCAGGCGCTGACGATCCTATGGTAAGCCTTGTCCGTTCCATCAACGGCAGCGATGGCTACAACCAGCTGAGCCTCAATCCCTATGCCAGACCCACCATCGGCTGCTGGCACCCCACATGGTTCATCTATGCCCAATTCCAGAACTACAAGTCGCCAAGTGCTGATGGCAGCGAAATCACCCTCATCCGTCCGTATGTCAACATTGGATGGGACAACACCGTAGAGCTGCCTCATGGCTGGCGCTTGAGCGCAAGCATGCGCCTGGCGTCGAAGGGGGACGTGAACAACTTCCGCCTCAACCGCACCTCCTTCAGAAACGACTATGGCGTACAACGCGACTTCAACCTGCGCCGCCTTGGCACCCTGACAGCCGACCTGCGGTGCTACGATGTGTTCAATACTAACAAGAACGGCGGCATCGTCTTTGGTATCCGCGAGATTACCGTCCGCAATCCAGCCCGCCGTACCTTCTCCCTCGACCTCACTTGGAAGTTCAACGAGGCTCACTCGAAGTATCGTGGTAGTGGTGCTGGCGAAAAGCAGAAAGCAAGGATGTAACGAAAAAAGAATTATGAAAGTTCGAGTGCTTGGATAGTAGATTATTGTAACAATTTATTATCTTTGCACTCGAAAACCCATGAAAAATGAATTCTACTACGCGCTTTTGTTACCTCGACAACCTGAAAGTGATGCTTACCATATTGGTGGTGTTCCACCATGCGGCATTGCCCTATTCGCCTGGTAGTGAGTGGGCTTACACCACAAGCCATCCTGAGGAAATGATGCCTTGGATATGGCATTTCCTATCGGTTAATGCTTCTTTCTTCATGGGATTGTTCTTCCTTATCTCAGGCTATTTCGTTCCAATGAGTTTCGACCGTCAGGGACTGAAGAAGTTCGTATCGAAGAAACTGATGAGGCTGGGCATACCTGTACTGGTCATCGCTACGTTTCTATCTGTGCTTACAGGTCAGTTGGAGGTAGGCCATCTGTGGTACGTAGAGAGTCTCTTGTTTTTCTGTCTTATCTATGCTGTGTTGCGGCTGTTCGTGCGTCCTGTCAATGAGAGTTGCAGTTCACGACCTACGCTTTTCGGCATGCTGATAGTGGCATTAATCATGGGCGTTGGAGGTCATTTCATCCGTCAGGTTAGTCCGCAGGACAATTGGATATGGCTCTTGAGCATTATTCATATCGAACCAGCCCATTATCTGCAATATGCCATGATGTTTGTGCTTGGTATTCTGGCATATCGTTTCCAGTGGCTTTCAAAGATGTCCAACACCACAGGTATCCTATCGCTCGTTATTGGTCTGGCCTTTGTTATAGGTAATTATCTTCGTGACGACGGTCCTTGGAATGGTTTTGTGTGGAAATGGTTCGGCATCTACGAGTCCCTGCTGTGTATCTTTTTCAGTTTCGGATTGTTATGGCTGTTCCGTGAATATGTCAATCACTCTGGCAGGTTCTGCCACTGGTGTGCCCAACAGGCATACGGTGCATACATAATACATCTGTTCGTACTGCTGTTCATTCAGAATGCGACGGACTCGTTGGTACTGCCTGGCATCGTCAAGTTCTTCCTAATAGGTACATTGGCAACCATCCTTTCCTTTATTCTTACGTATCTTATCCGGTTGATTCCAGGTGTAAGACGGGTTATTTGATTTTAAAACAGTATAATATAGTAATATACAAATGAAAAAGAAAATAGTAATAATCATTATTGCTTCTGTGCTTCTTCTGCTCTTGGTAGCAGTAGGCAGCGTATGTTTCATGTTCCATAAGCAGTATTCTGCTGCGCAAAGCATCGAACAGGTGGCCGACGATATGTATACCATGACCTATAACGGCGACTATGGACTTGATGCTTTCCTCGAGCAGGGTGGGGCTAAGAACACTGCGGAACTGAGGGATTTTATTATCAAGGAGTTGTTTTATGGCATGGGTGCGCCCAGTGCACAGCCGACAGAGTTTGGATGCAGTTTCATCACAGTCAAAGACAAGGACGGCAAAGTCCTTACAGGACGCAACTTCGACTGGCCTGATTGTAAGTCTGACATCGCCGTCATCCATACCTGTCCTGACCATGGCTATGCGTCGGTATCTACCGCGAACCTCTTTTTCCTTGGCATCGGCAAGGACTGGAAACCAGAGAGTATGCAGGACAAGATGATGATGATAGCCGCATTATATACACCGCTTGATGGTATGAACGAGAAAGGACTGGTGGTTGCCGACCTTGTGGCGGGCGATAAGGTAAGGACCGACCAGGAGACAGATCTTCCTGATGTTACTACAACCGTAGCCATTCGACTGTTGCTTGACAAAGCCGACAATGTGGAAAAGGCTCTGAGTTTGTTGAAGGGCATCGACATGCATTCTGACATCGATTATTCACATCACCTGGCCATCAGTGATGCCTCGGGCCGTAGTGTCGTAGTGGAATGGGTGGATAATAAGATGCTGGTAGTGGATTCGCCGCTCTGCACGAACCACTATTTGGCAGATAGTCCGAAAAAAGATTACTCGATATATAGTGAGGATTCCCATCGTCGTTTCAACTCGATGCAGCAAATGAGGGACAGTTTGAAGACAATGACCTCGGACGATGTGAAGGAATCCATCTCCCGTGTTACATCAAAGGATATGACACGCTGGTCGGTGGTCTTCGACAGCAAAGCCCTTACCGCCACATATTATCAGTATTGCGATTTTAGCAAGCCTTATACAACAAGTGTGAAATAAAAGAATTGGGAGTTGTTTCTCGAGAAACAACTCCCAATTCGTAACTTCAAACTCCTAACTCCGAAAAGTAATGGTCACGCAGTGGCTTGACAACTGGATTTCCTGTCAGGCTGATAGTCTCCTGCAACTTGATGTCGGCAGAGGAGGCACCTACCTTCACAACAAACTTACCGGGAGCGATGTTCCACTGTCGCTGTCCCTCGTTGCTATAGTATCCGAACTGTTCCGTATAGAGTTTTACCTTTATGGTCTTGCTCTCGCCCGGTTGTAGCGGCACGCGTGCGAAGCCCTGCAACTGGATAGGACGAATCTTCTGCTCGGCGGAAGTGGGTGAGATGTATATCTGCGCCACCTCGTCGGCAGCCACCTTGCCAGTGTTCTTCAGTTCGAAGGTGAGGTTGATGGCTTCCGCTCCCGTTTTTACTTCCTTGTCCACCTTAAGGTTACTGTACTCGAAAGTGGTGTATGTAAGACCATATCCGAAGGGCCATTGTATGCGCGAGTCCTTTTCTGCGGAGTAGTTATAGCATATCGGCTCGTTAATCTCGGTATTGGGATAACTTACGGAGAGTTTTGCAGATGGCGATACCTTGCCATAGAGGATGTCGGCAACGGCATGTCCACCTTCCTCTCCGGGATACCATGCCTGGATGACAGCGGCACAGCGCTCAGCCAGACCGGCCACTACTTGCGCACGTCCTCCGAAGATTACCAGTACCACGGGCTTTCCTATCTTTATCAGTTCATTGACATACTCCTCCTGCTTTCCCGGCAGGCGCAGACCCTTGCGGTCGCGGTTCTCACCACATAGCATCACGTTCTCTCCCACGGCAGCAACGATGACATCGGCCTCGCCTGCCATCTTGAGTGCCTCCTGTCTGTCAGCCTTCTCGCCAGAGTCCACCTTACGGTGTAGCAGTTCATATTCCCATGCACGCTCGTCGCCAAGTTCACCATAGACGGTCTCGATGTCCTCCGTCCAGTCGCAACCGCGTGAATATGTTATATTGACACCATCAGGCTTATTCTCCGTCATGCCCTCGAGCAGTTTCACGATATGTGGCTTGTCTTGGTCGGTAATGTTTTCCACCCTCTTCCAGAAATACGACATTGCAGGATAGGCGTAGTCGCCGCACATAGCCCATACTGAGTTGGCATTTGGACCGGTGACGAGAACGTTGAGTTTGCCGTCGGCATTTGGTTTCAGTGGCAGTATGCCGTTGTTCTCCAACAGCACCACCGACTGCGTGGCGATGTCGTAGGCCGTCTGTCGCTCCTCAGGTGTGTCAAGCACGATGTTCTCCTTGGAGTAAAGATACGCGTCCTTGTCGAAGAGTCCGGCACGGAACTTATGGCGCAGCACGTCCTTCACGGCACGTTCCAGCACCTCAGGCTTCACCAGTCCCTTGTCGATGGCTACCTGCAATGACTTGTAGTCGGAACCTTCCGGGAAGTCCACGTCGTTGCCTCCATTGATGGCGGCGGCAGCCTTCTCCTCAGGAGTGCTCAGGTCAGGCAACTGACTGATGGCGGTATAGTCGCTCACTACCATGCCGTCGAAACCGATATAGTTGCGGAGTATGTCTATCAGAATCTCAGAGTTGGCAACGCACTTGACATCATGAACGGCATGATAGCCAGGCATGACTGCCTTGCTTCCAGTGAGGCGAATCATTGTCTCGTGGGGCAGCAGAATCTCTTCCATCAGTTCCTTCTCCTCGGCATCACCGCCACCGCCGTAGCCCAGATAGTGCTTTGAGCATGCACCAACACCTTTCTTCAGGTCGCCCTGCTGGAGACCGCGCACGAAGGCGGTGCCCATCACGGCAGAGAGATATCCGTCCTCGCCATATGACTCCTCAAGACGGTTGAAGGATGGCGTGCGACACACATCGACCATCGGTGAGAGAGCCAGTACACCACCCATCTTACGCATCAGCGTACTCGTCTGAAGCGTCTTCAGTTCTGCCAGTTGTGGATTGAACGACCCTGCCTGTCCTATCTGCTGCGGATATATCGTGGCGCCCAAGGTGTTAACGCCACTGAGCACCTCCTCGTGGAGTAGGGCAGGGATGCCGTTGGGTGTGTTGTGAATAAGCCAGTCCTGAACGGCAGCGGCACGGTCGCGCAGTTCGTTGGGGTCTCGTGGCTTCTGCATGGCAAACTGTGAGAAATGACCTATGCCATAGGGTATCAGTTCCTTACACTTGGCGGTATCCAACTTCCCTTGCTCATCGAAGAGTTCGTCCATATACATACTCCTCAACTGTGCGATGCGCTCCTCGTTGGACATCTTGTTATAGAGTTCATCCACCTGCTGTTCCACGTTTGGCGCAGCGTTACAACCCGTCATCAATGCGGCCATGCACGACAGAGCAGGCACGCCGAGATTCTTCATCCCTTTCCGAATTCTGTGATTCATATACTTGTTCTCTTTTGGTTTCCTTGTGTTATTCTTGAATATAAGACATAGTCTTTCATTACAGGAACGAGGACAAAGATAGCAATATTTTTCCACTTCCATTTCATTCCTGTGCCAAAAAGCATGAATGATTAGTTTTTTTTGACATTTACCCTGTCATTTATGCCCCCTTAATTCTTTGTTCAGCCCATAGGGATTCCTAACTTCTAATTCCTCACTCCTCACTCATGTATGTTACCCATTTTCTCAATAAGTGGCACATACCACGTGCGCACCTCTTCCGCAGTGGGAGTATGGTTGCCGGGGAAATGGAAACTGTGTGTGTAATACTTTAGGAACAACGGCTCGAAGTGCGCCAGCGTGTCCTGCTCACCAAACAGTCCCCAGATTCGGTCCTTATACGATGGGTTATAATTGTCGAACTGCTGACGTTCCATCTCCGCGAACTCACTGATAAGTGCCTCGTCGATGGTGAAATCCTGCTTCCCGTCAAGGCGGGGTGACTTGTACTGATGCTGTCCTATCCTCGGATTCAGGAACTCAGTCATTCTGAAGTGCGGATTTCCCAAAAGTGCGGGCACTCCCACCACTGACGCAACCATCTGGGCATAGAATGCTCCGCAACTGTTACCCACCAACAGGTCAGGATGCTCACGCTCACACAGTTCTTTTATAAATGCGAGCGCCTTCTTGGGATGCATCGGAAGGTCGGGCGTAACAACCACCGCCTTGTCTTCCAACGATTCCCTCAGCGCCACGGCGGGCACACACTGCCCACTGGCATAGAATCCGTGCAGGAAAATAATCTTCTTCATCCAGTTCTCCCCTCGTAATTTGAGGTCAAAGGTACGAATAAGCGAGGGAAACACCAAACATTTCCCCTCTTTCGCACGATAAAGATAATTAAAATAGTAAAAAACGTGGCAGTATGAAGTATTATGTTATCGAAAATGTTTATATTTGCAGGTGCATTGACGGAATAATCGGAGAAATCAGAACTATCTATAAATGAAACCTTAATCTATGAAAATCGGAATTGACTTAGGAGGAACGAACATGCGAGTGGGGCTGACTGACGGTGCCTCGCTGGTGAAGAGTGTGATTGAGCCCTGTCCTGCCAAGGAGGCGGAGGACGTGGTGCTCAGTCAACTGAAACGACAGATTACACAGTTGATGTGTCCTGAGGTGACTGGTATCGGTGTCGGCGTGCCGTCGGTGGTTGACCATCAGCAGGGCATAGTGTATAACGTGGCAAATATACCCTCGTGGCAGGAGGTGCACCTGAAGGCTATACTTGAGAAGGAGTTTGGTGTGCCCGTAGCGGTGAACAACGATGCCAACAGCTTTGCCCTGGGCGTATGGCGCTATGGCGAAGGTCAGGGCACCAGTGACATGGTGGGTCTGACGATGGGCACAGGCATCGGTGCTGGTATCATCATCGGTGGCAGGCTATACAACGGCGTGAACACGGGTGCTGGTGAGATAGGCTCGCTGCCCTATAAGGATGCTGACTATGAGTTTTATTGCAGCAGTCGCTTCTTCAGTCAGTTGCACGGTGACACTGGGGCAAACTTCGGCAAGCGCGCACAGGCTGGTGACCCTCAGGCACAGGCTGTATGGCAGGAGTTCGGGCATAACGTGGGCGAACTGATGAAGGCCGTCCTGTTCACCTATGCCCCAGAGGCTATCATCATAGGAGGCGGCATTGCGAGTGCCTTCCCTCTTTTTGAGACGGCAATGCGCGAGACACTGGCATCGTTCCCTTATCCTAAGAACGTGGAGGCCACACGTATTACACCGTCAACGTTGTCTAATGCGGCGATACTTGGAGCGGGAGAGTTAATTTAGAGTTGAGAGTTTTGAGATTAGAGTTATGAGAAAAAGAATTATAATGGCTATGATGATGCTCGCAGGGGCATTGACGGCAAGTGCCACAAGCCTCACGCTGGGGAAGTGGCAGGTGAAGATGGGTGAAAACTGGATTGAAGCCAGTGTACCCTCGACACTAATGGGTGTATTAACTGCCAACGGTATCGAACCGGAGGCACTCACGGCAGAGGACTATGCCAGGATTGACAAGAAACGGTTTGAGAAGAGTTGGACGTATCGCACGACGTTCAATATGCCAGCGCTGAAGGACGGGGAGCATGTGATACTATGCTTCGATGGTATCTGCTATCGTGCCAATGTGTGGCTCAATGGTCAGCAGATAGCCAACAGTCAGGAGATGGTGGGTTCCTTCCGCCAGTTTGAGTATGACGTGACAGCCAATATCGGTCAGGAGAACGTGCTTGAGGTGGAGGTGTTCCGTGCCCAGCCGGGAGATCCCAACATAGGCTTTGCCGACTGGAACCCGCGGCCTGCCGACGAGAGTATGGGCATCTGGCGTGAGGTAAGGGTGAAGACCTGCGGACCAGTGTCTGTGGCTCATTCTGCCGTACGCTCAAGGGTTAATAGCAAAACGCTCGACGAGGCATGGCTAACCGTTGCGACTGAACTGACAAACCACAGCGACAAGCCAGTGTCGGGCGTGGTGGAAGGTACAATAGAGGGTCGTAACTTCGCATATCCCGTGAGTCTCAAAGCCCACGAGAAGCGTGCCTTCGTACTGCCCTCGGAGATGCGCTTGGAGCATCCACGCCTCTGGTGGTGTCATAACATGGGTAAGCCTGAACTCTGCAACATGCATTTGGAGTTCGCGGAGAGCGGGAAGGTGTCGGACACTGAGGACATCCGTTTCGGCATCCGTGAGATACGCAGTTATCTGACAGATGAAGGTCATCGTGTATTCACCCTCAACGGACAGAAAGTGCTGCTCCGTGGTGCTGGATGGACCGACGATATCTATCTGCGCGACACGCCGGAGACCAACCGTCGACAATTGGAATATGTACGTGACATGAACATGAACACCGTTCGCCTGGAGGGTTTCTGGGGTACCTCGCAGAATCTCTATGACCTCTGTGACGAACTGGGACTGATGATTCTCGTTGGGTGGAGTTGTCACTGGGAGTGGGAGGACTACCTCGGTTCACCCACCGAGGAACCCTACGGCGGCATCATAACTCCAGAGCAGATAGCACTCATCGCACAGTCGTTCCAGGACCAGGTGATGTGGCTACGCTATCATCCCTCGATTATCGGGTGGTTCGTGGGCAGCGACAGAATACCCAAGCCTGAGTTGGAGAAGAGTTACCATGAGTTTCTCAGTAAGCAGGACGACCGCGACTACCTGATTTCCGCAAAGGGTCTGACAAGTGAGATATCTGGACCGTCGGGTACGAAGATGGAGGGTCCATACGAGTACGTGGGACCATCTTACTGGTATCTGCCTGAGGCTCCCGGCGGTGCTTTCGGCTTCAACACCGAGACGGGCATAGGTGCTCAGTTGCCTGTGAAGGAGTCGCTTGAGAAGATGTTGGGTAAACAACTATTCCCCATAGACAACCGTTGGAACGTTCTCTGCACCGCCTCCAATTCGGAGATGAATACTTTAGGGAAACTGAACGAGGTGATTCACCACCGTTTCGGCGACGCGAAGAACATTGACGAATACCTCTATCGTGCCGACATGCTAAGTTATGAGAGTACGAAAGCGATGTTCGAGGGCTTCCGCGCACATTGGCCACACACCACAGGTATCATACAGTGGATGCTGAACGGTGCCCGTCCGGGAATCTACTGGCAACTATACGACTACTACAAGCAGCCCAATGCTGCCTATTATGGTGTGAAGAAGGCCAATGCGCCCGTGCAGTTGATATACGACTACCATGCCAAGGCTGTCTATGCCGTCAATGAGACACTGCAATGCGATACGCTTACGGCTTCGATGCAGTTGTTGAAGAATGGAGCAGTAAGCAGCGACAACCGACAGATAGAGGTGGCACCTGGAACGGTGGTTAAGGTCTTCGACATCGATACCTCGGGTGCGTCCGCCGCTTTCCTCTTCCTCAAACTGAAGGGTAAGGACAATAAGGAGGTGGCAACCAATGAGTATTTCCTGGTGGCGGAGAATGATACCTACGACTGGGAAAAGACCTCTTGGGTGCACACTCCTATCACGCACTATGCCTCTTATGCCATGCTTGACGGGATGTGCAGCAAGGATTATCGGCTGAATGTCAAGAAGATGGCAGATGAGAAATATGAGGTGACGGTAAGCAACCCCACGGACAAGGTGGCCTTTATGATTCGTCTCACGGCGAAGGATGAGAAGGGACAGTTGATTTGTCCTGCCTATTGGTCGGACAACTACCTGACACTGGCTCCTGGCAAGACGCGTACCGTAAGCCTGACTACTCCAGGCAATAAGAATCCCCGAATCGAATAGACCCCACCCCTTCCCCTCCCCTTCAAGGGGCGGGGAGTCGTTGGTGCAGGCTTTATAATTCTTTATCTTGTATTGTGATTAATGCCCTATCACTGATGTTTCCCCGCCCCTGTGAGGGGAGGGGCAGGGGTGGGGTAGTAAATTTATGGTCAATATCAGGAAAAGCTCAGAATTGCCAACGACTGGGGAGTTGACGCCCTGGCCAGAGATGCTTGGCATAATGATATTTGTAGAGTTCATAAAGACGCGTGAGACGTGTCAGGCGCCTTTTAAATGCCTCATAGTCCTTATGCTCCGGTTGGGTCCACTGCACCTCGGCAAGCGCTGCCATGCGAGGCAGTGCCTGATATTCCACCAGTCCCTCTGTCAGCAGATACTCTGCCCATAGGTTGGCCTGAGTACCATGGATATGAGCCTTGGCTTCTGCCGATAGCGTTTCCGGTGCGGGTTCCAGCGAGTACACCTTTTCCACAGGGATGAATCCTCCACAGCGGGTGGGCTCAAACTCTGCTTCCTCTGACTGCAGATAGTCGAAATAGACATGTGAGGTAGGTGTCATCACAACATCATGACCTTGTTCGGCAGCCTTTGCGCCTGGCTCAGAACCTCGCCACGACATTATCATGGCATCCTGCGGACAACCGTCCAATATCTCATCCCAGCCGAGGGCGCGACGATGATGGGAGGTCAGATAGTTAAACACCTTCTGGGTGAAGTAAGGCTGAATCTGATTCTTTGTGAGTCCCAGTGCCTGACATTTCGGACATGCCTCCCACTTCACAGTAGGAGCCTCGTCGCCACCGATATGAATAACCTCAGACGGGAAGATGTCCATAATCTCGGCAAGTACACCCTCTATGAACTCGTACACCTTAGGATTGCCAACGCAAAGCACATCGGTATAAACACCCCAATAGTGACCTACTTGATAAGGACCGCCCGTGCAACCCAGTTCAGGATAGCATGCCAGGGCTGCCAGCATGTGACCGGGCATGTCTATTTCCGGAATCACAGTGATATGACGCTGCTGGGCGTATGCCACAATCTCGCGTGCCTGCTGCTGTGTGTAGAATCCGCCATGAGGTGTCTCGTCGTCCAGGTCGGAGTTAGTGCCAAGGACGGTGCCTGAGCGTTGTGACCCTATCTCTGTCAACTTGGGGAAACGCTTGATTTCGATGCGCCAGCCCTGGTCATCAGACAGATGCCAGTGGAAGGTGTTCATGTTATGGAGCGCAATAAGGTCGATGAACCTCTTGACGAAGTCGACGCTCCAGAAATGGCGCGAGCAGTCGAGCATCATACCGCGATAGCCGAAACGGGGTGCGTCGGTGATGATGACCGCAGGCATCACGGTACCATACGTCACGGCCTTGCGCAGTGTCTGTATGCCGTAGAACACACCTGCCGCCGAGCCTCCCTGGATGGTGACGCCCTTTTGTTCGACGGTTAGCACATAACCATCCTTATTTGTTATTTTCGGCGAGACGGTGAGTTCGATGTAACGCACATTCTTGTCACGTTTCTGAGCCATCTGAAGGTTGAGGCTAACGGCTTCCTTCAGGTATTGCTGCAGAAAGGCAGCCTCTTGTTGCAGACTGGCATCGCAAAGAATCGACACCTCGCCGTCGAGTATAAATGATTTGCCTTTCTGCATGACGATGCTTTGTGGCAGTGGTACTATGTCGTAACTGGCCATGTCGCCAGCCCATAAACCTGTGCTCATACCCATGAGCAATAATAGAATGGTTACTAATTTCTTCATATCTGTTTAGAATTTGTATTCCACAAAAGCCTCCATGGCCTCGTAGCAGGCCAGGCCCAGGTTATCGTAACGCTTGGCGGTCTCGCGGTTTCTGTCCTCAGCACGCTGCCAGAACAGTCGCTCGTCATTACCCATGAAGGGAGCGCTCTCCATCTGACTCTGATGGCGCAGTATGGAGTTTCGTTTCTCGCGCAACTCCTCAGGACTCATAGGCACGCACATCTCGATGTCTGCTACATCCCATTCAGACCATGCACCACGGTACATCCACACGCGACAGTCCTTCAGCCACTCAGCGCCAGCCTTCTTTACCTCGTCGATGGCCGCCAGAACGGCATCGGTGCATTTACGGTGTGTGCCGTGAGGGTCGGCAAGGTCGGCAGCCACATATATCTGATGAGGCTGAATCTCTGAAATCAGTTCGATGATAGGCGTGACGTCCTTCTCCGTCATAGGTAACTTCTCAATCCTGCCACTCTCGTAGAATGGCAGGTCAAGGAAGTGGATATGCTTGCTGCCGATGCCGTTATACTCGCATGCCAGACGAGCCTCCCCGCGACGAATCAGTCCCTTCAGTCGCAGTATCTGCTCATTGTCGGAATCACCCTCTTTCTTGTTCCTGATAAAGTCCTTCACCGCCTGATACGATTGCTTTATCACCTCGTCGCTGCCATTAGCATAGATGGTGTTGAATCCGTTGATGAAATGCATGAAGCGACGAATCTCCACGTCGCCCACGGCTATGTTGCCACTAGTCTCGTAGGCCACATGTACGTCATGTTTCTGTTGCATCAGTCGGCGTATGGTGCCTCCCATGGAAATGACATCGTCGTCGGGATGTGGCGAGAACACTATCACTCGCTTGGGATAGGGCTTTGCACGCTCGGGACGGGTAGTGTCGTCAGCATCGGGCTTCCCACCAGGCCAGCCTGTGATGGTGTGCTGTAACTCGTTAAACACCTCAATGTTTACCAGACCGGCCTTATTGTCGAATCGCTCCAGTAGATGACCGAGACCGTTGTCAATATAATCCTTGGTGGAGAGTTTCAGCAGTGGCTTGCCTGTTTTCTGACAAAGTTCAATTACTTGTCGCCTCAACTCATGGTTGGGCATCTGGATATTTGAGGTTAAATTGAAATTCATAAGGTTAATAATAAAAGTAATAAATCTGGTTACAAAGATAAATAAAATATCCGTACCTTGATATAAAATTTCATGAAGATTAATACAAAAATGTGCATTCCCTGACAAATAATCTCATCATGATTTCCAGAGAATTGTTTGCAAATACCAACATTTTTTCCGAACTTTGCGACATGGTTATGACATAATCCTTACACTTAAATCGATAGCGAGCAAATGAAAACTGACGACATTAACAATACTGATGACGGAAAGAAGACAGGTTCGTCAGACGAACCAGTCTATAGGGTGCTGGGTGAATCGGGCATGGTGGAGGATGAGGACGGGAACGTGTACAGCGTCTCTGAAGTCTATGGCTATGAAGAAACGCCTAAGTCCTTCTTCAACGACCCTCCTCCAGCATTTGAGGACAAGACCAGTCCTGCCTATTGGGATTTCTACTATGACCCACGTTACTGCGGGCCAAGTCGTGAGGAGTATATCGAAAAGATGATACGTCAATACAGCAGTCCCAGTTATCGGGAAAGGGAAAAGGAGAAGGTTCCGGTTATTACTGGACCTGCAAAGGAGAAAACTTCTGCAATGCCAGAACCTGCAAAAGAGGAAGTACCTGTAATTGCTAAGTCAGTAAAGGAGAAAGCCGACAGGGAACAGAGAGAAGCAGAGCGTGACGGGTTGCACCCAGTCTATCATCTTTATGTGTCGGGCAGGCATTTCTGCGGAATAGAGAACCGCAATAAAGAAAAGGTCGTTCCGGATAAAGTGTATTATTTAGGTGGGTTTTATTATAACGGATTAGCCAGAGTACAAAGACGGAAGACAGGAAAATTCGGGTTCGTTGACATACATGGCAATGAGGTAATTCCGTGTACTTGGAGGTCTGCCGGGGAATTCAGTGAGTATATGGCATGCGTGCAGGACACCAACCGCAGGTGCGGTTACGTGGATGTGACAGGTCGACTTATTATTCCATGCACATGGGAAGAAGGTTGGCCGTTTCATGAAGGACTGGCAAGGGTGCAGTCTGACAAGAAGATAGGCATGATAGACCAGAGCGGCAGACTTGTTATCCCATGTATATGGAAAGGAATGAGTGATTTCAGCGAAGGTCTTGCGGGAGTGAGGGATGAGAATGGCAAATGCGGCTATGTAGATAAAACCGGCAAGGTGGTGATACCATGCCAATGGAGGCAGGTATGGACGTTCTGTGAGGGGCTCGCCGTAGTTCAGGATTTCAATAAACGGTTAGGATTTATCGATAAAAGCGGAGAACTGGTGATACCGTGCCGATGGAAGAAAGCGATATTCTTCAAGAACGGAGTGGCCAGAGTGTCCGACTCAAAGTCCTTTTTCCTTAAAGACAAATGGGTATATATTGACAAGCAAGGCCGAATACTGCCAAACAAAGATTAGAGGACGTGTCCTTGGGTTGTTGGAAAAGCCTTATAATACAAAAAAGCCTACCGAAGTAGGCTTTTGCGCTCCAGGATGGGCTTGAAATTTGTTGAGTGCAACGAGACTCTTCGACCGAACGTTTACAGTCAGCGTAGCTGGGGTAAACGAAATGGTGAGGGAGAAAACCTTGGTGAAAGCCCATGAAAACGAAAAAAGCCTACCGAAGTAGGCTTTGCGCTCCAGGATGGGCTTGAACCAACGACCCCCTGATTAACAGTCAGGTGCTCTAACCAACTGAGCTACTGAAGCATTAAGGCATTGCGTTGAATGCGGGTGCAAAGGTAGAAAGTTTTTCGGAAACGTGCAAATTTTTTTGCCGTTTTTTTACTTTGGCGACTAAAAAGAATAAAAAATAATGTAAAATAGATGTGTTTAACATTATAATAATGTACCTTTGCAAGCGGAAGGTTTTGACCATTCCAAGAACTTGTATATGAAGAAAAACTTTTCTCTATTTATGAAGACGACCTTTTCTTTAGGGTGCATCTATATGAGGTGCATCGTTGTGTCGGTGGCGCTGATGCTCTCTATGGGGGGCTTTGCTCAGCAGGACCATAATTTCCAAGTGGCTAAGAACTTGGACATCTTCAATGCCATCTACCGGAATCTTGACATGATGTATGTGGACACGCTTGATGCCAACGAGGTGATAGGCACAGGCATAAATGCCATGTTGCAGTCGCTTGACCCTTACACCGTGTATTATCCTGCCTCCGATGTGAAGGACCTGAAGATGATGATTACGGGAAAGTATGCGGGCATAGGTGCTCTGATTAGGTATAACGCTAAACTGAAGCGCGTGGTGATTGACGAGCCGTATGCCAACACTCCTGCCGCGGAGGCGGGATTGAAGAAGGGTGACATTATCCTGAGCATTGATGACTCCACGATGGTGGACAAGGATGTGTCGTATGTGAGCAGTCGCCTGCGCGGTGATGCCGGTACTACCTTTGCCCTGAAGATACAGCGCCCAGGCACAGCCAAGCCTATAACAAAGAAGATAACGCGACGCGCCATACAAATGCCCGCAATCCCGTATTACGGGGTAGTGGAGGGCGATTATGGATATATCAACCTCAACTCGTTCACCGAGGACTGCTCCAAGGAGATGCGCCGTGCCTTCGTTGACCTGAAAGGGAAGGGTATCAAGGGTCTGGTGTTTGACCTGCGTGGTAATGGCGGTGGCTCGTTGGACGAGGCGGTGCATATAGTGAATATGTTCGTAGAGAAGAACCTGACGCTGGTGACCACGAAGGGTAAACTGTCGCGCTCCAACCGTGAGTATAAGACGACGAAGGAGCCGATAGACACGGAAATGCCTATAGTGGTTCTTGTGAACGGTGAGACGGCATCGGCGAGTGAGATTACGGCAGGTTCGCTACAAGACCTTGACCGTGCTGTGGTGCTCGGCATGCGGACCTACGGCAAGGGATTGGTGCAGACACCGATAGACCTGCCATATAACGCTAACCTGAAACTCACCACTGGCAAGTATTACATTCCTAGTGGGCGCTGCATACAGGCAATCAACTACAAACATTCGCGCGGAGGCTACACTGAGCATATCCCTGACTCACTGACGAAGGTGTTCTATACCACAGGCGGCAGGGAGGTGCGCGATGGTGGAGGCATCAAGCCCGACGTGGAGGTTAGACCTGACTCACTGCCTAACATAGCATACTATCTCAGTGTCTCAGGACGCGACTCCACGGAGGTAATGTTCGAATATGTGCTCGACTATATTGCCAAGCATCCTACCATTGCACCGGCAAGAGAGTTCGACCTTACTGACAGCGACTACGAAGAGTTTAAACGTCGTGTCATTGCAAGTGGATTCACTTATGACCCTGAGACGGAGAAGGCCCTGTCGGCTCTGAAGAAACTGGCGAAGTTCGAGGGTTACTACGATGGTGCGAAGGCTGAGTTTGATGCCCTTGAGGCAAAACTGAAACACGACTTAGCGCATGATCTTGACTACAACAAAACAACACTGAAGAATCTTCTACGCAGCGATATCGTGGCTGCATATTATTTCCAGGAGGGTGCGATACAGAACTCTTTGCTCAACGACAAGCAGTTTGCAGAGGCCATCGCATTGCTGCGAGATGGTGAGAGGTATAAATCGATATTAAAGAAATAAGACTTAGTCGCAAGAGTGACTGACATTGACTGCGCCTTCGGCATTCTATATTGATGCCGAAGGCGCGGTTTTGTATTCTTATCTACCGTTAACTGGATGGCGATTTGTGTCCTTTCAGACGGCGAAACGATATGTTTCGGATTGAGATTGGACATCTTTTGGAAAGCAATCCTGCCAGGTTTGTTGAGTAATCCTGCCAGGATTGGTCGGCAATTTCGGCAGTTTTGGTGACCAATTTCGCCGATTTTGCTTTGCGATTCCGCAGGACCCGATATTAAAATAACGTGAATTCGACGAATTCTATGTAGGGGCGAACCCCTGTGTTAGCCCGTATGGTCACTGCAATTCATGTTCTTGTATTATCTGATGTTCCGGGCTAACACAGGGGTTCGCCCCTACAAGAAAATGTCGGATGGAATTCAACGTTTTCATCGAACTCACATTAAAATATGAGGGCTGTCGGATGTCCGGCAGCCCCCATAAATAGGATTTCGATATTAATTGATCGAGTTATTATTTAAAGATATTCGATGGCTTAATATGCTTCTCCATATCTTCATCCCAGGCGGAATTGCGTAACGTTGGAATTACCGCTTCAGTCTCTTCGTCGGTCTCTTCCCAAACGGTGTCGGTATCTTTGCCTTCAGTATAAATGCCATCATTCGACTGATTAGCACCTTCACCAAATGCAATTTGCTCACCAAGGTTGAGAACTACAAAATCTGTTGTCGGTCTTTTATATATTTTCTTCATGATGCGGTCCTCCTTTATTTAACGGTTATCTTTGTATTGTTTACGATGTAGATACCTGCGGGCAGGCTGACCGTTGTCGTGTTGCCACCGCTGACGCTGACATTCTTGAAGATCATGCCGTTGAGTGTGCGGATTGCGAACTTCTGGTCAGTTGTAGCGGTGATGGTGATGAAGCCCCTGCCTGAGCGGATCATCATATCAGCCTTTGTGCCCAGTCCCTCAAGACCAGTGGTGAATCCGGCGTTCTCCATTTCATCGAGGTCGTAGGAGATGTAGAAGCCATTCATCTTCGCTCCAGCTGATGCGCTGTAGGTGTAAACACCGCGGAACGGGTAGCTCATCAGGTAACGTTGAGTGCCGGGCCAGAGTGTGTGAAGGTCAACGTACTTGTTCTTCGAGAAGTAGAACACGTCTTCGGAGACAGCGCGGTCGAACTTTCCACCTGAATATGAAGCATAGTTCGTGAAGTTGTAATCCGTATCACCATATTTGGCCTGTGCCGTTTCTCCCTGAATAAATCTGCCAGAGAAAATCGAATCGGCTTCATGAGTTATCTCATTTGTACCTGTCGGCGTTTTGACAAAAACAGGTGTCTTAACAATCGATGAACCCTTCTGTGTGGCGATGAACGAGATGGTGTCAGGTAACGACTCATTGCTTACTACCTTAATCATATAAGGCTTGTTAGCCTCGGTTGATCCAGTCTGTAGTGGTTCGAAGTAAGCAGTTCCATAGTTTACGGTGCTGTTTCCTTGGGTTTTCATCTGAGCACCAGATACCATTGTGTTTACTGTGAACGAACTTCCATCTTCGTTGGCGTGCAGGCCATTCTCATCCAGCTTAAGCGTGAAAGGCAGCATGATTGTGGCATTCACGGCCTGTGCGTAATCAGACTGGGTCAGCACTCGGGTATAAGTTGCTTTGTTTGCAGCATCCACCTGTATGTCGTAAGGTGTGTAGAATGGGTACTTGTCGGTCAGCTCAATATCCTTTCCAGCCTGTAATCCTCTTGTACTCGACGTACTCGGTTTTTCATAAGCCACATTGACGAGAGTCGATGTGGTGTTTTCTGGTAAGAACACAAGTGCATTGGGGTTAAGTTCTTTCTTTAAGTCAGTCAACGTTTTATATACAGAATTCTGACTACTATTGAGCATCGCATAAAGTGGCGTACCATCCACGTAAAGTATCTGCTTCATGCTTGCAGGTGCAGTTGAATTGTTGTCATCAAGAGTTTTATCAATAGGTGATATTTTCCAATCACTTGTTGTGACATGACCGGCTAATGTGGCATTATAAGCATTAGCATGATTAGCAGCTATTTCTTGCCCGGCCGCATATGACGTGCCACACACGTTATTTACTGCGGTTGCTTCTTCTGCTGTAAGGAATGCTCCAGCAGCAATAGCTCCATGAAGAGTTGCATTAACAGAATCACATTCTGCTTGATCCTTATATCTCACACCTTCACGTCCCTGAATGTGGTCGAGGATTTCCTGATAAGTCAGATAGCCCGTTACCTTCTGGCCAGTATTAACATCTGTATCAGCGACATCAAGTGTCAGACCCCACATGCTGTCTTCCTTGTCGTCTCCAGTACCGTCATTGTATAACGTCTTATTGTAAATCTTCGTCCATGTTAACTTTGGAGTGAAGGTCTTAGCTATCAATTCTATCTCCATTCGATAGAAGGCATAGTAGCGGTGCTGCCAACCATCTGTAGGAGCAATGTTCCAGCGAGTTTCGTCAGCGGTAAACACATAATATGTGCCAGTTTTTTGATTCTGTTTACTTGCATTCAGCACACAGGGGATGAATTTTCCAAGGCTATCGCTTGGTGCAATTGGGTAGTAGGCTGTTGAATCACCAGGATTCTTGGTCTCCAAATATTTCTTGACAGAGAAAGGATACTCTGTGAGGTAGCCCGTCGTAGCATGACCTGCTTTGGCCAAGTCTTCAGCATTGTTAAACTTGAAACGGTATTTACCTGCATCGACAGTATAAACCTTGTCTTCGTAAGTGTGGTTAGGGCTATATTTGTTGTTGTTATATAGACCGCCATCTTCATGTCCATCAACTTCAATGAAATAGGGTGATCTTACAAAACTGTAACGGGCAGCCCCATTTCCTCCGTCATAATAGGTTTCGTCACCATACTTACTATAAAGTCCAGAGAAGGTGAAAGTCAGATCCTCGTTTCCATAATCTGCAGGAACATAGAAGATGAACCTGTCACCTGCTACAGAGAAGTTATCAGCCGTAAACGTCTGTGTCAGTTGCAGCACATCTCTGTCATCATGGCAGACAATATCCATCTTGTCGATATATGGATCAAGTGCCTGTAAATACAAGTCGACTGTAATAAAAGCCATTGCATTCGCACTAAAAGGTATCAATTCGCCATTGGCGTTTTTACGTAAGATCTCAAACTTAATGGCATCGTTGTTCAATATACCCAAATCTTTGCTTCCAGTTGCATTACTTGAGTTAACCGCAATCAAGCTGTCTGCTGTCGTGATTTTTTCGCCTGTGCGATCATAGAGCCGTATATAATAATCTTCACTCCCTAAAGCATAATTAATTTTGGCACCCACAATACGATAGCCAATTGGAACCATGTTGCCAGCTTTGTTTTTTATCTGTATGGGTGGTTCCACATAATAGATGTCACTTTTCAGACCGTACCAATAGTCACCACCATTATTAACCTTATAAATATTCTTTGTGGCTGCCACACCTTCTTTTGGCACATTGCCGCCAAGTTCGGTATTCATTCCATAAGCATCATCCTGGTAAATATAGTTAAATGCATCAAGATTCTCCACTTCGCCCCATGTGTATGTGAACGCAGTGTTGTTTGTTCCTGGCTGTGTGTGGTTGGTCATCTCACCAATATCGATCTTGTTGGTTTTGAAGGCTGCGGAATCCACACTTACAGCTGTATTAGAAGCTTCTGTCGGTTTTACATTCGCCGTAAAAGTTCCCTCTGCTGTAAACGTGATTTCAAACGACTCGATGGTCAAACCATAGAAACAATAGTTTTTTACAAGCCTGAAATAGATTTGGTTACCCATATCGTCTTCGGACTGACTGGTACGGCTGATGGTGTATTTCTTGTTTACATCACTTGGGTTGATGTCGGTATCGCCATCATCCGCTGTAGCAGTAGCTAAAATATCTGATGCAGTTTGTCCAATTTGTCCATTTTGCCAGTTTGTACCAAGTTCAATGTATCTTACTTGGTCTTCATTGTATCCAGAACTATTACAATCAGCTCTGCTGGAGTGTCCACTGTTTGTTTCGTTATCGGGCCACATTTTCGTTTCGTAGAAGCGCATGGTGGCAGTCTGACCTTGATTCAAAGGTTCATCGTTATCATTAATACTTGCAAAATCTCCTGTACCCACATTGGAATTGTCTCCAACCAAATCGTTAGCCAAAACCAAGGTATAGCCTGTGATACGATAACCCTTGGGGAGAGAAACAACTATGTATGATGGTCGGCGACCACCCACAATTGTTATTTTACCATTACGTTGACCAAAGACGGCTGATGGTTCCAGTACTTCACCATTCGTAAGGCCATCTCGGTCAGTACCTGTCATAGACAGTGCCAACTGCTCGTGACGCCACAAGGATCTGTAACCTTGTGCAAAACCTGTTTCATTTTCGTCTGTCACAGCCGCCAACAAACTACCATGAATGAGGTCAATGGTCACATTCTGTGCCACACTTTGCGTGGTTCCGGTTACCATCATGAGTAACATGAGAATCCACCTGCTAAGTGTTTTGTTAGATAATCGTTTTTTCATAATCGCATTATATTATTTATTTAAAAATTTTGTTTGTATATCATTTAATAATAGAGATTAGGTAGGGTTCCTACGGGAACAGTATTCGCCAATAGGATATTAGTCGTAGCGGTGACGCTACGGCACAGCATGAATAACCATCGTGCGCCTCTCTGCCGCACAATGCCCCTTGTCGTTTGGTCGTTGTGTCTTCATACTTTATAGCTCTATGTTGTTATTAAAACTTATAGGGTCCGATTTCTAATTTTAGTTACTTATAGGCGTCATGACATATTTCTGTGCAAAGATAATATAAAATAACAAACAAATAGTAAAAACATCAAGAAAATCTGCGCAAAGATAATAAAAAAAAGACAAACAAATAGTAAAAACGCTAAAAAAATTCGATTTTTAACACTTTTCGCTGAAAAAACGAACAGATTAGTAGTTGCTGTAACATATGCAACTATTAGCACTTCACTCGAGGTGTTCCGCTGTTTTTCGCTGTAGATATTAAGAAAAGAAGGGAAATATTTGCATAGTTGGGGAAAAGTTAGTACCTTTGCAACCGTTCAGTGGAATGTGGGACCTGAGAAGGGTTCCACATTTTTATTTAAACTTATTGTATGATTGACAAAAACATTGTAAGAGATTTAGTTAACCAGTGGCTCGAGGGAAAGGAATATTTCCTCGTTGACATTGAAGTGAATGCCGACGACAAGATTGTTGTTGAGATTGACCATGCCGACGGTGTGTGGATTGAGGACTGTGTGGAACTGAGCCGTTTCATAGAGGAGCATCTCAACCGTGATGACGAGGACTATGAACTGGAGGTGGGCTCTGCAGGACTGGGCCAGCCTTTCAAGGTGGAGCAGCAGTATCTGAACTTCATCGGTAAGGAAGTGGAGGTTCTCGGTGCCGACGGCAAGAAGGTGAAGGGTGTACTGAAGACTGTCAACGGCAGGGACTTCACCGTGGGTGTTGAGGAGAAGGTGAAGGTTGAGGGCAAGAAGCGTCCTGTAATACAGGAGATAGAGCATGCCTTCAATATGGACGAGGTGAAATACTGCAAGTATCTCATCAAGTTTTAAAGGGTAAAACTATCGAATATAAACAAAAACAATATAACAATGGCAACAAAGAAAGAGACCATCAGCATGGTCGAAACTTTTAAGGATTTCAACGAGTCGAAACATATCGACCGTACTACTCTCGTGAGTGTGCTTGAAGAGAGTTTCCGCAACGTGATAGCAAAGATCTATGGTTCTGACGAGAACTTCGACGTCATCGTGAACCCTGACAAGGGTGACTTTGAGATTTACCGCAACCGTGTCGTTGTGGCTGACGGAGAGGTTGAGGACGAGAACAAGGAGATCTCTCTCAGTGAGGCACGCAAGATAGAAGACGACTATGAAGTTGGTGAGGACGTGTCGGAGCGTGTTGATTTCGCCAAGTTCGGTCGTCGTGCTATCCTGAACCTGCGCCAGACTCTTGCATCGAAGATACTTGAGTTGGAGCATGACTCTCTGTATAATAAGTATAAGGACCGCGTAGGTCAGGTAATCAGCGCCGAGGTTTATCAGGTGTGGAAGCGCGAGGTACTGCTCGTTGACGATGAGAACAACGAACTTGTATTGCCGAAGAGCGAGCAGATACAGAAGGACCAGTACCGCAAGGGCGAGACACTGCGTGCTGTTATTCTGCGCGTTGACAATGAGAACAACAACCCGAAGATTATCCTTAGCCGTACCAGTCCGGTGTTCCTTGAGCGTCTGCTTGAGGCTGAGGTGCCAGAGATTGCCGACGGACTTATCACCATCCAGCGCGTGGCTCGTATGCCGGGTGAGAGGGCTAAGATTGCAGTGGAGAGCTACGATGAGCGCATCGACCCAGTAGGTGCTTGTGTGGGAGTCAATGGTGGTCGTGTTCGTGGTATCGTGCGTGAACTGTGCAACGAGAACATCGATGTCATCAACTACACTGCCAACACCAAGCTGTTCATCCAGCGTGCGCTCAGTCCTGCCAAGGTATCGAGTCTCACCGTTGACGAGGAGAACCACAAGGCAGAGGTTTACCTGAAGCCCGAGGAGGTGTCGCTTGCTATCGGCCGTGGCGGTTTGAACATCAAGCTTGCTTCGATGCTTACAGGCTTTACTATTGACGTATTCCGTGAGGTTGACGAGAATGAGGCAGACGAGGATATCTATCTGGACGAGTTCTCTGACGAGATTGACCAGTGGGTTATTGATGCCATCAAGGGTATCGGTCTAGACACTGCCAAGGCTGTTCTTAACGCTCCCCGCGAAATGCTTATCGAGAAAGCCGACCTTGAGGAGGAGACCGTTGACAATGTCATCCGTATCCTGAAAGCCGAGTTCGAGCAATAGCTCTATTAAGTTAGGAGTTAGGAGTTAGGGGTTAGGAGTTAAGTTGAACGTGTATGGAAAATTTCAGAGACTTCATTTTTAACAAGTGTGTAGATTTCTCCATCAGGATTACAAAACTCCATACTTATCTAACCAAAGAGAAACATGAAATGGTTATCTCTAAACAAATACTCCGAAGCGGGACAAGCATAGGTGCCAATCTGGCAGAAGCACAATATGGCATAAGTAGGAAGGATTTCCATTCGAAATGCTATATTTCTCTCAAGGAGACAGCCGAGACGATGTATTGGTTGGTTGTTCTTTATCGGTCAGGTCTTCTGAATGAAGATGAGTACGAGTCATTGAACAAAGATGCCGAGGAATTGAAACGGCTTTTCATGTCGATAACTAAGAATACAAAAGAAATAATACGGGAAAAAGAAGATGGAGAAATAGAAAAAGGAGAGTAAAACTCCTAACTCCTAACTTATAATTCCTAACTGTTAGACATATGAGTGTAAGATTAAATAAGGTAATTAGAGAACTAAACATAGGACTTCAGACGGCAGTTGAATTCCTTGAGAAGCGCTCGAATCTCGGCGAAGTGAAGGCAGAACCGAGTTTCAAGCTCAATGATGCGCAGTATGAAGCGCTCATCGAGGCGTTCAAGAAAGACAAGGAAGTGAAGGTTGATGCCAACAAACTGTTCACGAAGAAGTCGAAGGACAAGGAAAAGAAGAAAGCCGAGCGCATAGAGGCTAAGGTGGAGACTGCTCCACAGCAGAAGTTTACTCCGCTCGGAAAAATCGACCTTGAGAGCCTGGGCAAGCCTGCACCTAAGAAAGAAGAGAAGGTGGAGCCTGCCGTGGAGAAGAAAGTGCCCGAGGTGAAGAAACCTGAGGTGAAGGTGGAAAAGGCTGTTTCTAAGCCAAAGGCTGAGGAGCCTGTAGTGGAGGAGAAGGAAGAGCCTAAGACACAGGAGCAGCCTGTTCAGGAAGAGCAGCCGAAGCAGGAACCCGCTGAAGAGCCGGTTCAGCAGCCTAACGAGCAACCAGAGCCAGATGAGGATGAACTGGAAGACAACAACGTGTTCACCCTGAAGAGCGAGAAGAAACTTGCTCCAAAGGTTAAGGTGCTCGGCTCCATAAACCTTGACGAACTGAACCAAAGCACTCGTCCCAAGAAGAAGTCGAAGGAGGAGAAACGTCGTGAGCGCGAGGAAAAGGCCGCTCAGTTGAAACCTCAGAACGGCGAGAAGAAGAAGCGTCAGCGCATCACAAAGGAGCGTGTTGATATAGAGGCTGCAGGTCGCCAGGCATCGCAGCAGCAGAATGGCGGTGGCAAGGGACAGCAACAGGGCAATGGCAAGAAAAAGAAGAAGAACCGTCCGCAGAAGCCTCTTGAGGTGAACGAGGAAGACGTAGCACGTCAGGTAAAGGAGACTCTGGCGCGACTGACCTCGAAGACTCAGAACAAGAAAGGCGCCAAGTATCGTAAGGAGAAGCGTGAGGCTGTCCACGAGAAGATGGATGCCCAGGAGGCAGAGGCACGTGCAGAGAGCAAGGTACTGAAACTGACGGAGTTTGTTACCGTCAGCGAACTTGCCACGATGATGAACGTCGGCGTGAATCAGGTAATTGGAACCTGTATGTCGATAGGCATTATGGTAAGTATCAACCAGCGCCTTGACGCAGAGACGATAAACATCGTTGCCGACGAGTTCGGCTTCAAGACAGAGTATGTCAGTGCCGAGGTTCAGGAGGCAATCACCGAGGAGGCAGATGACGAGAACGACCTCCTGTCGCGTGCTCCTATCGTTACCGTGATGGGACATGTCGATCATGGTAAGACCTCGCTGCTCGACCATATCCGCAACACCAACGTCATCGCCGGTGAGGCGGGAGGTATCACGCAGCACATCGGTGCATACAATGTGACACTCTCTGACGGACGAAAGATTACGTTCCTCGACACTCCGGGACACGAGGCGTTCACCGCCATGCGTGCACGTGGTGCTCAGGTAACGGATATCGCAATCATCATCATCGCAGCCGACGACTCCGTGATGCCTACCACAAAGGAGGCCATCGCCCACGCACAGGCTGCCAACGTGCCAATGGTATTTGCCATCAACAAGATAGACAAGCCTGGTGCTAACCCCGACAAGATTCGTGAGGATTTGGCTAATATGAACCTCCTCGTGGAAGAGTGGGGCGGTAAGTACCAGTGTCAGGAGATTTCTGCCAAGAAAGGCATGGGTGTTGACGAACTTCTCGAGAAGGTGCTTCTCGAAGCCGAGATGCTCGACCTCAAGGCTAATCCTAACCGTAATGCCACAGGTTCCATCATCGAGTCAAGTCTCGACAAGGGGCGTGGATATGTCAGCACGGTGCTCGTGTCAAACGGTACGCTGAAGGTAGGCGACGTAGTGCTCGCAGGAACGTCATACGGACGCATCAAGGCGATGTTCAACGAGCGTAACCAGCGCATACAGCAGGCAGGACCATCAGAGCCCGCAATAATACTGGGTCTCAATGGCGCCCCTACTGCAGGTGACTCGTTCCATGTGATGGGCTCGGAGCAGGAGGCTCGTGAGATTACAAACAAGCGAACACAGTTGCAGCGTGAGCAAAGTCTGCGTACCACGAAGACTGTGGGTCTCGACGAGATATCACACCGTATTGCTCTCGGTGAGTTCCACGAACTCAATATCATCGTTAAGGGTGATACTGATGGTTCTATCGAGGCATTGGCTGACTCGTTCATCAAACTCTCTACCGAGAAGGTTCAGGTGAACGTCATCAACAAGGCAGTGGGTCAGATCAGTGAGAACGACGTAATGCTTGCAAGTGCTTCAGATGCCATCATTGTAGGATTCCAGGTGCGTCCTTCTGCCGATGCCCGTAAGGTGGCAGAGCGTGAGGGCGTTGAGATAAACACCTATTCAATCATCTATGATGCCATCGATGAGGTGAAGTCAACGATGGAGGGTATGCTCGACAAGGTGAAGAAAGAGATTGTCACTGGTGAGATTGAGGTTAAGCAGGTGTTCAAGATTTCCAAGGTCGGCACTGTTGCCGGTGGTCTTGTCATCGACGGCAAGGTACACAACAAGGACAAGGCGCGTGTTGTGCGCGACGGTATCGTCATCCACACCGCTCCTATCGATGCCCTCAAGCGCTATAAGGACGATGCCAAGGAAGTGGCAACGGGCTTGGAGTGTGGTATCTCGCTCGTCAACTTCAACGACATCCAGGTCGGAGATATCATTGAAACATTCACCGAGATTGAGGTTGAACAGAAACTGTAAAAAGTAACCCACCCTATTTTCCTCCCCAAGGGAGGGATTTATGACAGTATAATAAAAGATATGGATACTGAAATCAGCAAGGGAAACCAAGCACCCCTCCCCTCGGGAGGGGATGGAGGTGGGTTGGACTTCGTCCGTCAGGTTGCTGAACAGAAATATGAGTTCGGCTTCACGACGGATGTGCATACGGAGATTATAGAGAAGGGGCTGAACGAGGATATCGTTCGGCTCATCTCTGCTAAGAAAGGGGAGCCCGAGTGGATGCTGGAGTTCCGCCTGAAGGCTTTCCGTCACTGGCAGACTCTGAAACAGCCTACGTGGGGACATGTGCATATACCACCCATCGACTACCAGGAGATTTCATACTATGCCGACCCAATGGCAAAACCGAAGAAGGAAGGACCGAAGAGCGTTGACGACATCGACCCAGAGTTGATGAAGACCTTCGACAAACTGGGAATACCCCTTGAGGAGCGTCTCGCCCTTAGCGGTACTGCCGTGGATGCCATCATGGACTCGGTGTCGGTGAAGACCACTTTCAAGGAGA
Organism: Prevotella sp.; assembly: GCA_017554105.1. GTDB lineage: Bacteria > Bacteroidota > Bacteroidia > Bacteroidales > Bacteroidaceae > Prevotella. Next base: position 118,893 of record JAFZIY010000019.1, read on the forward strand.
AACTCCGTGAGAAGGGCATTATCTTCTGCTCCATCGGTGAGGCAATCAAGGAGCATGGCGACCTCGTGAGGCAGTATCTCGGTACTGTGGTGCCATACAAGGATAATTTCTATGCCGCTCTCAACAGTGCGGTGTTCAGCGACGGCTCTTTCGTTTATATCCCCAAGGGCGTGCGCTCGCCGATGGAACTGAGCAGTTATTTCCGCATCAATGCCCGTAATACAGGACAGTTCGAGCGCACTCTAATCATTGCCGACGACGATGCTTACGTCTCTTATCTTGAGGGATGCACAGCACCGATGCGCGACGAGAACCAACTGCATGCCGCTATCGTGGAGATAATCGTGAAGGACCGTGCCGAGGTGAAATATTCTACGGTGCAGAACTGGTATCCCGGCGATGAGAATGGTAAGGGCGGTGTACTCAACCTTGTAACCAAGCGCGGTGACCTGCGCGGTGAAAGTTCGAAACTTTCATGGACACAGGTGGAGACAGGCTCGGCGATAACATGGAAGTATCCGTCGTGCATACTGCGTGGCGATAACTCACAGGCAGAGTTCTACAGCGTGGCTGTCACCAATAACTATCAGGAGGCGGACACGGGAACGAAGATGATTCACATCGGACGCAACACCCGTTCAACCATAATATCCAAAGGAATATCGGCAGGACACTCACAGAACTCATACCGAGGACTGGTGCGTGCCGCTTCAACGGCAGACAACGCGCGCAACTACAGTTCGTGCGACTCTCTGCTTCTTGGCAGCGACTGCGGTGCCCACACCTTCCCTTATATGGATGTGCACAACGACACTGCCATCTTTGAACACGAGGCAACGACTTCGAAAATCAGTGAGGACCAACTGTTCTATTGCAACCAGCGCGGCATTCCCACCGAGCAGGCGGTAGGACTCATCGTCAACGGCTATGCCAAGGAAGTACTCAATAAACTCCCGATGGAGTTTGCCGTTGAGGCTCAGAAACTATTGAGCGTATCGCTGGAGGGAACGGTAGGATAGGATTAGCCCCCTAAGTTAGGGGGATGGGGGTCTGAACAGGCGCAGATTCTCTTTATAAACAATTAATGGTCTGATAGACGCTTGTTCAGACCCCTAACCCCTAACTTAGGGGGCTCGAAAATGTTAGAAGTTCGAAACTTACATGCAAAAATAGGAGACAAGGAGATTCTGAAAGGAATCAACTTGACTATCAACAATGGCGAGACCCATGCTATCATGGGACCCAACGGGTCGGGTAAGTCAACACTCAGTGCCGTGCTCGTAGGCAATCCGCTCTATGAGGTGACGGAAGGCGAGGCTTATTTCAACGGCAAGAACCTCTTGGAGATGAAGCCAGAGGACAGGGCTCACGAAGGACTTTTCCTCTCTTTCCAGTATCCTGTGGAGATTCCAGGTGTGTCGATGACCAACTTCATGCGTGCCGCAGTGAACGAGAAACGCAAGTATCTCGGACAGGACCCGCTCAGTGCAGCCGATTTCCTTAAGATGATGCGTGAAAAGCGTAAGATAGTGGAACTTGATGCTAAACTCTCCAACCGTAGTGTCAACGAGGGATTCAGCGGTGGAGAGAAGAAACGCAACGAGATATTCCAGATGGCTATGCTCGAGCCGAAGCTGAGCATTCTCGATGAGACAGACTCTGGTCTTGATGTCGATGCCATGCGCATCGTGGCAGAGGGAGTGAACAAACTGTCAACACCAGAGAGTTCATGCATAGTGATAACCCACTACGACCGTCTGCTGGAGATGATACGTCCGCAGTATGTCCATGTGCTCTATCAGGGACGCATCGTGAAGACTGCTGGTCCGGAACTGGCAAAGGAGATTCAGGAGCATGGGTATGATTGGTTAAAAAAGGAGCCCACCCCCTGACCCCTCCCAAAGGGCGGGGTGATAGAACTCCTGAATAATATTAGAAAGAATCAGACAAGAAGACAATGGACAAAATAGACGCCACCACTAATGAAACTCCCATCCCTTCGGGAGGGGTTGAGGGTGGGTATCAATACATCGAACTCTACCAGCAGGCACGCCAGATGATTTTCAGTCATTCTGTCGATGTCATGAACGCGCTGCGTGATGAGGCTTTCAGTGACTTCCAGCGCTTAGGGTTCCCTACGAAGAAGGTGGAGAGGTATAAATACACCGACATCCCATCGCTCTTCGCACCCGACTATGGGCTGAACCTTAACCGTTATGATATTCCCGTTGACCCTTACGAGGCGTTCCGCTGTGACGTTCCAAGTCTCTCGACACTCCTTTATTTCGTTGTCAACGATGCTTTCTATCAGGAAGTGTTGCCCAAGGTATCGCTGCCAGAGGGTGTGATTATCGGCTCGCTCAGGGATAATGCCGACATCGTGAAGACATACTATGGTCGCTTGGCGAAGACAAGTGAGGATGGCATCACTGCCCTCAACACTATGCTGGCGCAGGACGGACTTCTCGTTTACGTACCACGTGGAGTGCGTGTGGAACGAACCATACAGGTGATAAACATTTTAAAAGCTCCCTCCCTATTGGGGAGGGCAGGGGGAGAGGCCTTCATGTCCAACCGCCGTGTGCTTATCATAGCGGAGGAAAGTGCCGAGATGAAACTGCTCTTCTGCGACCACACTGCCGATGACTGCAATTTCCTCACCACTCAGGTCATTGAGGTGTTTGCTGGAGAGAACTCTAATGTGGACCTCTATTGCATGGAGGAGACACACGCAAAGAACATCCGTCTGAGCAATGTATATGTGCGACAGGAGAGCAACAGCAAGGTGAAGCATAACATTCTGACGCTGCACAATGGAACCACACGAAACAAACTCGACCTTGTGTTGGCAGGTGATGGTGCAGAATGCCAGTGCAACGGCTGTGTGATTGCTGACAAGCATCAGCATGTTGACAATAATACGCTCATCATCCATGAGGCACCGCACTGCACTTCAAACGAACTGTATAAGTATGTCCTCGGACAAAGTGCCACGGGAGCTTTTGCCGGTCGCGTCTATGTCGCTCACGGAGCACAGAAGACATCATCGCAGATGACCAACCAGAACCTCACCTCAACACGTGAGGCACGCATGTTCACGCAGCCTATGCTGGAGATATATGCCGACGACGTGAAGTGCGCACACGGTTCCACCGTAGGACAACTGAACGATGCGGCACTGTTCTATATGCGTCAGCGAGGTATCCCCGAGAAGGATGCGCGTATGCTGTTGCAAATTGCTTTCGTGCGTGAGGTCATCGACCAGGTGGAACTGACACCCCTGCGCGACCGTCTCCACTACCTCGTGGAAAAACGATTTAGGGGAGAACTGAGCAAGTGCGAGGGTTGTAGACTGTGCAATTAACAAAAGAAAGGGAACCGTTTGGCTCCCTTTCTTTATTGTTTGTTTATTTAGTTTACTTTACCACGGTCTTCTTACCATTCTGGATGATGACTCCCTTAGTGGTGTTGGTCACCTTTTGACCATTCAGGTTGTAGATGTTGTTGTTATCAGCATTCTTTATATTTACGCTGTTGATGCCTGTAACATCTGACGGTGAGAGGTGGACGATGCGCAATTCCTTGGCAGTGGCGCTCTGCTGGTTCCATGTAAAGCCACAACGGGTGGGCAGGAACTTCTGGTCGGCATTAGTCTTAAACAAGACAGCCTCCAGAGGTGTCACGTCCTGCTGGGCGGGGATGCCGTAGCGACCAGTTTTCCCAATGGTATCCCATGAACTGCTGAAGGTCACGGAGTTACCGTTGTTATCGGTCATGTGGATGGCGGTCAACTCATTGTCTATCATTATGGCATCACTGCATTTTACGCGCAGGTACTGATTCTTTGGAGAATAGACCAGGTAAGGCACGCCAGCCTGAATGCCATCTGCAGTGCACTCTAAGAAATAGAGGTTCAGAACAGCACCTTCTTGTTGAATATACAGGAAGCGTTCAATTTTGATATCACCCAATTGTTCGGCGCTAACCGACATGGGCAGACACAGCGTATTGTAGCCTGCATAGAAATGGCGGTTCAACTGAACGTCCTCGCCGTTTTGTAGCAATTCTATATCCAGTTTCGGCGAACTGGCATAGATGTTCTTCACTTTGTTTTGTGCAAAAGCCGTAGTACTGACTGTCGTTGCCAGCATCATTGCAAGTAGTAACTTTTTCATAGGCTAATATGTTTTAGGTGATAGTATTGGTGCAAAGATAGAAAATTAATACGAATAATGAGTAAAAAATTATGTTATTTTTGTACCTTTGCCACGTAATTTAGGAAAAAGACATGTACGAAATACAGAAAATACGTGAGGATTTCCCCATACTGAGCCGCGAGGTATATGGCAAACCGCTGGTATATCTCGACAATGCCGCCACGACACAGAAGCCGCGGCAGGTGGTTGACGCGTTGGTGGAGGAGTACTATAACGTCAACGCCAATGTGCATCGCGGTGTGCACTACCTCTCGCAGCAGGCAACCGACCTGCACGAGGCGGCACGCGAGCGTGTGCGACGTTTCATCAACGCTGGCAAGACAGAGGAGATAGTCTTCACGCGAGGCACTACGGAAAGCATCAATCTCGTGGCTTCATCCTTCGCGGAGCAGTTCATGAAGGAGGGCGACGAGGTGATTGTCTCTGTCATGGAGCATCACTCCAATATCGTACCTTGGCAGTTGCAGGCGATGAGGCGTGGAATACGTCTGCGTGTCATTCCCATGACCGACGACGGCAGGCTGTGTCTTGACGAGTATGAACGACTGTTCAACGAACGCACATGCATCGTCAGCGTGGCTCATGTGAGCAATGTGTTGGGTACGGTGAATCCCGTAGCCGACATCATACGCATTGCCCACGAGCACGATGTGCCGGTGATGATAGACGGGGCACAGAGCGCTCCCCACTTCAAAGTTGACGTGCAGGCGCTCGACTGCGACTTCTTCGCATTGTCAGGTCATAAGATGTACGGTCCCACAGGTGTAGGTGTGCTCTATGGCAAGGAGAAATGGCTGGAGCAATTGCCGCCATATCAGGGTGGGGGAGAGATGATAGACCGCGTCACCTTCGAGCATACCACCTTCGAGCGGCTGCCGTTCAAGTTCGAGGCGGGAACACCCGACTATGTCGCAACCAATGGACTGGCATGTGCCATCGACTATCTTGAGAGTCTTGGAATGGAGAACATTGCGGCGCATGAGCAGGACCTGACACGCTATGCCATGCAACGGCTCGGCGAGATAGAGGGAATGCACATCTACGGCCCCTCCATCGATGACTCCCAGAATGGCTCAATGGCTCACGATGCGGTAATCTCTTTCAACGTCCAACAGCCATCATCAATCACCCATCACCCAGACTTCATCCATCATTTGGATCTCGGCACACTTCTCGACCGCCTCGGCATAGCCGTGCGCACGGGACATCACTGTGCCCAGCCGCTGATGGACCGTCTCGGAATACTCGGTACCGTGCGTGCTTCCTTCGCTCTTTATAACACCCGTGAAGAGGTGGATGCACTCGCCGCAGGCATCGCACGAGTGGCACAGATGTTTTGATTAAAGAAGTAAAACAATCAGGCTTATGAAAAAAATCTTGATGATAGCAATGATGCTGGTAGCAAGTGCTGCCGCCTTTGCCATTGACAGCGACGCCCTCAAGGCAGTCATGAGTTCAAATAACTATGCTGAAGCCGCAAGACTGCTCAAGCAGAACATCGGTCAGATGGCAGGCAACGCAGAGAAGGCCAAGGCTTACAACCACTTGGTTGACCTTGCAATGAAAACAGTATATGAGCAGGCCGCTATCATTGCCGAGAATCAACCATGTGACACATTTGAACTGGCCAACGCTATCTGTGATGCCATTGAGAGTGCTGTAGAGTGTAACAAGTACGACCAGCGGCCTGATGCAAAGGGTGTGGTAGCACCATCATACAGCAATCTAAACGCACAACGCGTATGGGCCGTACGTTACCACTTGGTAAACATCGGTCAGAATCAGGCTACCAATGGTAACACAAAAGCCGCTTTGAAGTACTGGGGCACTTTTGCGCTCTCTAACGAAGAGCCACTCTTTGCCGAACAGGATCACGCACCAGAGAGCGACTTCATCGGTCAGGTGGCATTCTTTGCAGGCCGCTATGCCTACGATGAGGGAGATATGGCTGCCGTACGCCGCTATCTTGCAATTGCCAAAAAGGATCCAAGAGAGAAAAGAAACGCTATCAACCTCGAGATATTTGCCATACGCTACAACCTGAGGAGTCACAATGACTCTCTAAGGGCTATCAACGAGCTGAAGGCCATGTACAAGGCTGAACCAGAGGACGATGCCGTGCTCGACGCTCTTAACGGCATGTACGACGGCATGAACGACAGAGCAGCTCAGGAAGCACTACTCGACAATCACCTGGCTAAGTATCCCAATAGTTTTGCAGCTCTTGCCAACAAGGGGCTTCTGGCTATAGAAGACAACGACCCTGTCAAGGCTATCGAGTGGTTGCAGAAGGCTATAGTCTATATGCCCGATAATGCTGTCATCTACACCTATCTTGGAATCTGTTACCTTTCTTTGGCTTCAAACACTCAAGACAACGCAAAGATGAAAGAGTACTACAAGCAGGCCATTTGTGCCTTTGACAAAGCTAAAGAAATCGATCCTGACAAGCAGATGTCTATCTGGGGCGACTATCGCTATCAGGCTTACTGTGGACTCTACGGTGAGAACGACGCACGTACCAAAGCTGCCGAGGCAGACCGCTGATGGACCGCCTCGGAATACTCGGCACCGTGCGTGCCTCCTTCGCTCTTTATAACACCCGCGAAGAGGTGGATGCGCTTGCCGCAGGCATCGCCCGAGTGGCACAGATGTTTTGATTAAATATACAAGAAGTGCCAAACCGTTTTGTCACTTATATCAAATGATGGAACAATGTTATTAACTTTGTTGAACAATCTTAATAACTTTGTCGAACAAAGTTAATAACATTGTTAGGCGTTTTGTATGTTATTGATAGCCAAGTAGTTGCAAATAACGAATTTTAATGCAATATTTGAGCGGAAAACTGCATAAAAAACTACGAATTTCACGAATTAAACGAATTATTTCTTGTCAATTATCTACAACATGAAAATTCGTGAAATTCGTGAAATTCGTAGTGAAATAATCTTATGTTTTTACTTTGCCATGTAATAGAAGGAGTTCAGACCTTGTGCAGGGAAGTGGTATATGTATTCCACATATTCTGGTTTCTTCTTTGTCACAGTTTCTATGATCTTTGCAATCTGCTTGTCATCGAGTTTCTTCGGGTCGAGTTGGCGAGCGTTAATTTCCTCTTCGGCAATCTCTGATAGACTCTTGTTGTACTTGATGAAGAAGTTGCCATCTTCTTCTCTGATTTCAACGTTTTCCGTGGTCTTTTCTGACTCAGGAATCATTTGGCAGTCAATGCTGTAATTGACAGGGATGGCCAGAGCATCGTTGAGCAACACGCCCACCTGAAGAGTCTCTCCATCGAGTTCGTCATACTGGTCACCAATGAAAATGTCCTTATACTTGCCGTCTTTCAGCACACGGCACTTAAGGTTCATCTCATCTCCGTTTTTCTCAAGCATATCTGCCTTGATGGGTGCCATCTCGATGTCACCGACACATTTTTTGGGGATGTATGCGCTTTCTATGTCGCACCATTTGTTGAGGATGCACACCTTATAGAAGTCGCCCTCCTCACCAAGCACAGGAAAGATTCTGCCTACGCAGGCAATAGCATCTGTACCTAAGTCAAATCCTTGCAGACGAGGCTGGTCAGACCACTGATATTTCTGCTCGCAGAAGTCACTCTCGCAGTTAGACTCAAGCCACCGCTGCAGAGAAGGGCTGTTGTTATCAGCCTGCTTCAAGAGTGGCGCTCCTTCAGCTTCATCTTCTACTGTCACCACTACGAATTTCTTGAATGGCGGTGTGCTTACGTTGATTACGCTCTCTGTCTTTGCTGTTGTCTCAGTCGTTTCCGCTTTCTCAACAGTCTTCTTGTCGCTGCAATTCGCTGTCAGCATGGGAATCATCACGCCCAACAGCACTAAAAATAAGTTCTTCATCGTTTTCATATCAGTTAATATATTGGATTTATGCGACAAAGATAAGAAAACTTTTTTACTCTACAATGAAGATTAATGAAAAAAATGGTAGTCCCTCCGAGAATCGAACTCGGATCTAATCTTTAGGAGAGACTTGTTCTATCCATTGAACTAAGGGACCATCATTGACTTGCAATTACGGCAGCGAAAAAACGCAAGCCCCTGCAATTGCGGTTGCAAAGTTAGTGCAAATCGAGCGAAATACAAAATAATTTATCTTTTTTTATTTCCGAGATGCAGCCAAACCTCATGCCGCAAAGCATCATAAAGTTACTGTTTTTATACCGTATTACCAAATTTGAGGAGTTATAATTTGATTTTGTAAAAAAATATCCAATACCGTTTAAACCATCGCTATTGTTTGTCCGTCTAATAAACAGTTATGAACAAGATCTTATTTGTAACGTGCTTGTTATTGGCAAGCACGATATCTGTATTTGCACAGAGTGGGGTAGTAAAAGGTAAAGTAGCAGACAAAAGCACTGACGAGGCATTTCCATACGTTACAGTCATTGTGAAGGATGCTACAGGTGAAAAAACTATTGACGGCGGAGTCACTGACATTGAGGGTTCTTTCAGTTTCAAAGGACTGGCACTTGGTTCCTATCAACTGGAGGTTTCATATGTCGGATACAAGACTTTGACGAGGAAGTTCGCGCTTACCAGCGCCAAGCCTTCGCAGGTTTTCCATAAACTTTACTTGCAGGAGGATGCCACAATGCTCAAGGAGGTCACCGTGACAGGGCAGATGTCGTCGATGCGACTGGAGGTTGACCGTAAGTCGTACGACGTGAATCAGCAGATAGCCAATTCAGGTGGCTCGGCAAGCGATGTGCTTGAGAACATCCCTTCGGTGGAGGTCGACAACGACGGAAACATCTCGTTGCGTGGTAACGAGAGCGTCGAGGTATGGATTAACGGTAAGGCGAGCGGACTGACCACAGACAACCGCGCCGAGATATTGCAGCAGTTGCCTGCCGAGAGCATAGAGAAGATAGAGGTGATAGACAACCCGTCGGCGAAGTTCTCTGCCGAGGGAAGTGCCGGAATCATCAATATTGTATTGAAGAAGGACCGCAAGGCGGGCTACTACGGCTCGTTGCAGGTGGGTGGAAACACCAATGGCGGTGCCAATACCAGTGCAAACATCAACTATTCGAGTCCGAAGTTCGACGCATACGCCAATGTGGGATATCGTCACCGCCGCAATCACTTGGGCGGAGGATGGAGCGACCAGACATATCTGCAGACCAACGAGTACCAGAACTACACGTCAAGGAACCATAGCCAGGGTAACAACCTCTTTATGCGCGCTGGTGTCACATGGCATGCAACGGAGAAAGACGACCTGACGCTGAGCGGTATGGGCATGATAGGAGGACGCAACAACTCCACCAGTACGCTCTATCATTATGGATTCAATGGCGGCGCAGGTGACACGAGTATAATGGACCGTCTGACCAATTCCCGCGGAAACAACCACTTCATCCATGCTGAGATGAACTACAACCATACGTGGAGCGCCCAGCATAAGTTGGATGTGATGGTGGGATTCAACCGTTGGTCGAGTGACAACCTCAACTACTACCAGGACAGCACGGTTGTTTACGACCCTCTTTCCACCACCTATGACTATCAGTATCGTCCGATGTTCAACTCCAACCATGCGTGGGAGGCAAAGGTGGACTACGAGAACCAGATAACAAGCATCTTTAAGTTACAGGCAGGATATAACGGACGTTTCTCTCATGAGAACAGTCCACAGGAGTCATGGATGGACTATTCGTCATGGACGGGCGAGAATATTGTTGAGGACAAGGACTACTTCAACCGCTTCATCTACGACCAGGATACCCACGCACTCTATGCCACGGCATCGCTGCAACTGGGTAAATTCGGAGTTATGGGGGGTCTGCGCGGAGAATATTGGCGCGTGAACACCGAGAGTTATGACTGGTGGCAGGAGCATGATGCCACGAAGCGTGAGGCTCCGTTCAAGAAAGACTTCTTCCAACTCTTCCCCAGTGTGTTCATATCATACCAACTGACACCGACGCAGCAGTTGCAGTTGAACTACACACGCCGACTTCGTCGTCCTTGGGGTGGACAGTTGAATAACTTCAAGAATACAAGAGACGCTTCGATGGTGGAGTTCGGTAACCCATACCTTACACCGGAGTATTCCAATGCGTTCGCACTGAACTATCTCAAGCAGTGGACCGAGCACACCCTGTCGTTGTCGGCATACTACAGACCAACGACAGACGTGATGCAGCGCATAAGGTATCTGAACCAAACTGACGGCAAAATGTACCAGACGACAATGAACGTAGCCAAGAACCTCAGCACGGGTATCGAGATGGTGCTGAAGAACAGGTTGTTCAAGATTGTCGATCTCACAACGACACTCAATGCATATTATTATAAGATAAACGGATTCAAGTTCGACATTGAGGGACAGACAATCACTGGCGAGGAGGACCATAACTTCTCATGGACGGGAAGAATGATGGCGTCGGTAAGACTGCCTTACGACATCAGTGTGCAGTTGACGGGTAACTACCGCTCACGTCAGGTAGTGACACAGGGTTATCGCAAGCCTATCTATGGCATGGACCTCGGCGTGCGCAAGACATTCTTCGACAAGCAACTTGCCGTATCGCTGAATGTGCGTGACCTGCTCAACAGCCGTCACTTCGAGACATTCACATCAAGCGACACCTTCACGCGTCATCAGCGTAACTGGAGAGGTGGACGCATGGCGAACCTCAGCGTCACTTGGAACTTCGGTAATATGAGGAAGAAACAGCAGAGGCCAGAGGATGGTGATGACGGTCCAGACGACGACCAGCAGAACAACGGATTCCCACAACAGAATAATGGTTTCCAGCAACGACAAAACAATAACTTCCAACAGCAGAACAACAACTTTGGTGGAGGTGAGGAGTAGTTTTGAGGGATTTTAGCTTATAATAAAAACTACGAATTTCACGCGCTCGGCTTTGCTATGAAAGCGGCAAAGCCGAGCGCGTGAAATTCGTAGTAGTCTATAGTAAAATATTACCCGACGATGCTTCCCGGCTTCACTTCATCGATAACCGATGTGACGTGAAGTGAACCGTCGAAGTCAACGGCGGAGAGTATCATTCCCTGACTCTCGATGCCCATCATCTTGCGAGGCTCGAAGTTGGCGACGAACAACACTTGCTTGCCTGTCAACTGCTCCGGCTCATAATAAGCGGCGATGCCGCTGAGGATGGTGCGCTCGGTGCCGCTGCCATCGTCGATGGTGAACTGCAACAGTTTCTTTGACTTCTTCACCTTCTCGCACTTCAGTACCTTGCCCACGCGTATGTCCATCTTCTCAAAGACATCGAAAGGAATGTTCTCCTTTATGGGCTCGGCTTTGAATGCTGCTGCCTCGTTCTCCTTTTTAATACGCTCGAGACGGTCGAGTTGTACCTGTATGGTGTCGTCCTCTATCTTCTCGAAGAGCAATGCAGGCTCTGCCATCTGATGACCGGGCTTCAGTATCTCTGTGCTGCCGAGTTGCTCCCAGTCGAAACTGTCAACGTTGAGCATCTGGCGCAGTCTCTTTGAACTGAACGGGAGGAATGGCTCGAAGGCGATGGAGAGGTTGGCCACCAACTGCAGGGAGATATACAGTATGGTCTTCACGCGCTCCATGTCGGTCTTTGCCACTTTCCAAGGCTCGCACTCTGTGATATAGCGGTTACCGATGCGGGCGAGGTTCATGGCCTCAAACTGGGCATCGCGGAACTTGAACTGCTCCAGCAGAGTCTCTACCTTCTCCTTCACGTCCTTAAACTCCTCAAGGGCCTGGCGGTCAACATCAAGCAGTTCGCCACAGGCAGGTACCACGCCGTCGAAGTATTTCTTCGTCAGTTGGAGTGCACGGTTCACGAAGTTGCCATAGACTGCTACGAGTTCGTTGTTATTGCGGTCCTGGAAGTCCTTCCAAGTGAAGTTGTTGTCCTTTGTCTCCGGTGCGTTGGCTGTAAGCACATAGCGTAGCACATCCTGCTTACCAGGCATATCCACAAGATACTCATGGAGCCATACGGCCCAGTTGCGTGAGGTGGAAATCTTGTCGTTCTCAAGGTTCAGGAACTCGTTGGCAGGCACGTTATCGGGCATGATATACTTGCCGTGGGCTTTCATCATCACGGGGAAGATGATGCAGTGGAACACGATGTTGTCCTTTCCGATGAAGTGCACCAGACGGGTGTCCTCATCCTGCCACCACTTCTCCCATGAGCCCCATTTCTCAGGCTCCTTCTCACAGAGTTCCTTGGTGTTAGATACGTATCCGATGGGTGCGTCGAACCATACGTAGAGCACCTTGCCGTCGGCACCCTCCACGGGTACGGGAATACCCCAGTCGAGGTCGCGTGTCATGGCGCGTGGCTGCAGGTCCATATCGAGCCACGACTTACACTGTCCATAGACGTTTGGTCGCCACTCCTTATGACTCTCGAGAATCCACTGCTTCAGCCACTCCTGATAGTCGTTCAGTGGCAGATACCAGTTCTTCGTCTCCTTCAGCACGGGAACCTCACCAGTTTCCTTAGACCGTGGGTTAATAAGTTCCGTGGGCTCCAGCGCACGGCCGCAACCCTCTTCACACTGGTTGCCGTAAGCCTGCTTGTGGCAATAGGGACACTCGCCCACCACGTCACGGTCAGTGAGGAACTTGCCGGTTTTCTCGTCATAGAACTGTTTGGTGGTCTGTTCCACCAGTTTACCATCGTCGTACAACTTACGGAACCACTCGGCGGCAAACTTATGATGTGTTTCGCTGGTGGTGCGGCTATAGATGTCGAATGAGATGCCGAACTCTTCGAAAGAGTCCTTAATCATCTTATGATAGCGGTCAACAACGTCCTGAGGGGTAATGCCCTCCTTGCGTGCTCGCTGGGTAACAGGTACACCGTGCTCGTCAGAGCCACCGATGAATACCACTTCCTGTTTCTTTAACCTGAGATAGCGCACGTAGATGTCGGCAGGCACATACACGCCGGCTAGGTGTCCGATATGCACTCCGCCGTTGGCGTAGGGCAGTGCGGAAGTAACCAAAGTACGCTTAAAGTTTTTCTTCTGTTCCATTGTTTTTTTCTTTATTTGGGCGCAAAGTTAGTGTAAATCGAGCGAAATACAAAGGATTTATCTTTTTATTTCCGAGATGCAGCCTAACTTCATGGTGCGAAACGATATAAAGTTCTTGCAAAAAGCATGCGACGCAAGCGTCGAGCGACGAAAAACGAGTGTAATGCAAAAGAAAAACAGCCTTTCTTTTATGAGATAAATCCGCTGCCATGTTTTGTGGGTGGCAGCGGATGGAGATAATTGTCAGAACATTATCTTAATGGCCGGGGCTTCCTCACCTTCGAAGATGATGACATCGGTAACCGGCTCGTAACTTAATTGCACAAACTGGAATAGTTGAACTGCGACGAATGCCCCGTCGCGTGAGAAACAGGCTTCAGCCATGTAATTACCATAGTCAACAGACTTGGGGTGGAAGTCGCCTACCGACTGTGACAATTTCTCGCGCGAACCAGTGATGATGCGTCTCATGCGGTCACCATCTTCTTTCGAGAGTTCTATTTTTCTGGCTTCCAGCATGCTGCCAGTGGGATTATAAACTGCTGTGACGCGAAGGCCGAACAGCGATTTGCTGATGCTTATACGGGCATCGGTGCAGATGTTGTTCCACATCTGCAAACTTTTGATATTTGCCATGATAATAATTCTTTGTTAAACGATGATTCTCTCCTCCCTTCATCGATGGAGAAATGTCTCTTGTTAACAAAGAATACGTCTCAGCGCGATAACATAATAATGGCGCGGAGACGCAAAACCCATTCGTGCCCCTGACAGGAAATGACAGATGCATGTGGGCAGATAGTTTTGAAGTTTTGAAAGACTTACGGTCGCCCATTTGCCGGACTTGTTACTTGGCTTGCCCCCGTTAGAGGGAAGCAGGCGAACGGTACGGTGAGAGGCGACACGATGTGACGGCAGCGAGGAGCAAAACGAAGACCCGACAGGACTGCGGGGCTCCTCCGCCATGTTGTGAAGCAAATCGCTATGACTGCTCACCTGATTTTTGCGGTCGGCTTTGTCAGTGGCCACAGACTGTGCCATGACTCCTGTTGAGAAGTCAAGTACACCGCAAAACATCAGGGCGGCAAGCAGTATGCGCAGTAAGGACCTTGTCATAGTGATGCTTCTTTTGTCTTAGGTGCAAAGATAATTAAAAAAGGTGTTATGACCAAATCATTTGTGTTTTTGTGTGTCATAAATTGTTTTCATTGTTTTTATCCGAAAAAACACAGTATAAATGCATCAGTATATCCTTATTTTTTTATATATTTGCAACATGAAAAGATGAGGAGTATTATGGGAAAGACATTTTATAGGTTTTCTGCGATGGCACTGCTTTTGTCGCTCGTTCTTGCGCTGTTGCCTGCCAATGCGACATGGGCGCAGGGCGACTCATTGCTGCTCCGTTATGAGGTGAAGGGTATTGTGCGTGATGCCAAGAGCAATCAACGCCTGCCATACGCTAGTGTTACAATTCCGGGGAAACACCATTCCACGGTGACAAACAGTGACGGAGAGTTCATCCTGAGGACTAATGAGCCTCCTCGTGAGGTGATGGTAAGTCACGTTGGATATGATACCCGACGTACCAACGTCACGACTGATGGTAAACCATTGAACATACGTCTTGTGCCGAACTCCATCCAACTGAAAGAAGTGTTGGTGATGGCAAACGACCCGATGCTAATCTTACAGACGGCACTTGACAAAGTGAAGGACAACTACATCACTCAACCCGAGAGATACCGCTGTTTCTATCGAGAGACGGCACAGAAACGCAGCAAGTATATCTATATTGCAGAGGCTGTGACCGATGTTTACAAGACATCATATACCCATCGTGACATTTCCGACCGCGTCTCAGTGGTGAAGGACCGTCGACTGCTCAGTCCGAAGGCCAGCGACACGTTGAGCGTGAAGGTGCTGGGAGGTCCCACCTATGCCATAAAACTCGACCTCGTGAAGAACCGTGATTTCCTGCTTAATCGTATGGAACTGGACCTTTATTCTTTGAAGATGGGTACCCCTGTGAACATCGACGACCGTCTGCAATACGTAATAGAAATAGCGCCTTATGCTACGGTTGACTACCCATTGCAATACGGAAAGATTTATGTTGACCACGAAACACTTGCTTTCACACGCATCGAACTGTCTCTCGACGTTCGCGACCGTGACAAGGCAACGGAATATATGCTTGTGAGTAAGCCGGTAGGACTGCGCTTCAAACCTCGCGAACTGTCCATGATTGTCAACTATAAATATGAGGACGGAGTAACGAGACTCAATTATTTACGTACTACTTTCCGCTTCAGTTGTGATTGGAAACGTCATCTGTTCAACACCAACTTCACTGCCGTGAGCGAGGTCGTGGTAACCGACCGCGACGAGTCGCCCGTACAGTTGATACCGCGTCGCGATGCCTACAGCACCCGTGCTTCGCTTTATGATACGGCGACCTATACCATAGACGACGATTTCTGGTCGGGGTATAACATCATCGAGCCTACAGAGAGTCTGGAAAAAGCGGTGAAGAGATTGATGAAATAGTTATTTGAGAACCTTCTTTCCTCCTATTATATATATACCATGTGCGAGACGGTCGAAGTCGGTACCGAGATAGCGACCGTCTATGCTGTAGATGCGGCGGCTCTCTGCCTCGCGTTGTGGTGTGATGATGCTGATGCCAGTTGGAGCATCCTTCTCGGCATTGATATCATCAAGGAAGAAACGGTTCTCGGTTACCATGAATGTGATGGTGGTAGTGCCTGTTCCTGTCAGTGTCACGGTGCATTCGTTCCATGTCTCGTTATTCAGTTCAAATGCTTCCTGCGACAGGGTGATGCTTTCGTTAGACGACGACAGCATCATGCTTCCGCCCTCTTGTCCCCAAGGCGCGGCTTTGAATGTCATAGTTGCAGAACCGTCCACTTCGAACTCTGGTGTCGTGGCGATGCCGGTCTTCTTTTTGGTGCCAAAGCGCGCACATTTATTTCCACCGTATGCCTGTGTCACTTCCCATCCAGTATTGTCAGGATTGAAGATTGATGTGGCAATGTTATCGCTCCATCGGTCATCGTTACCTCCATTTCCATTACAATTGTCGAATGTCTCCTTGAAGACAGATTCTCCTTGTGGGGGATCTTCGGGATAAACGTTATTGTTCACGAAGTTGAACTCCACCGTTCCATTACTCTTCTTGGTAATGTTGGTTACCTCGATGTTCATCAGTTTCGTGCCGTCATTGTTGTTGTTATACAACTTTGCCGCAGGTGTAGTGGTATTAGAGAAACTATTTACTGAACCATTGGGGAACAAGTCGCCTGATGTGCTGTAACCCGAATAGGAGTTGTCAGCGGCAAAGATGGTGCAGCGCTGGCGCGAGGATGTGTTGTTCACCTGGTTGGATTGCCATACGTTCTTGTCGTAATCGACGTGCATAATCATCAGTCCGCTACCATCTGCATACAGGTCCCAGCCTTTTTTCTGAATGTTCTGGAAGATGTAATACTCATCCTTGTGATTGGGGTTGTACATGATATACACATCGCCATAGTCCTCAAGCGACTTCATGCCCGTCACCTGCGTGTCTTCCTTCAGTTCAATAGGCTCTATCCATCCGCAGAACATACGCTCATAACCGGTGTAGTTGCATGGTGTGTATCCTCCGTCGTTGTAGCAACCGTAGTCCATCAGCGACCAAGAGTCCATTCCGAAGTTTGATCCAGAGGGGCGGGTGTCGTAGAAGTCAGGCAGTCCGAGACAATGTGAGAACTCATGACATATCGTGCCCAGACCATTTATCTGGCTGCTGCCATTCAACTCGGGACCACAGGCATAGGTGTCGATGTGCACTCCGTCGATGTCGAAGTCGGAGTTGGTCTCGCTCAGTTGCCATTCGTGGGGCCATATGGTGTTCTTTCCTCCACCGTCTGCCTCGCCCTTGCCGGCATAGATGATATAGACCTGGTCAACACAGCCGTCGCCGTCCCAGTCGTAGTCACCGAAATTCACCTGGTCGTCAACGAGATTACATGCCTCCACAACCATCTCCTGTGGATACATGTCATCACCTTGTGAGTCGTTCTGACCATAATAGGCATAGTTATTCGACACCGTCACGGGACCTACAACGTCGAAGGTAAGGTCGAACTGACCATTGCTCTGCGACGTGAAGTAGTCGTGCACCGAACCATTGAAATTGCCATCGCTGTACCCTTCGGTATTCACGATGTTGTTAAAACGTGACTGGTTGTTGGCTGTATTGAATGTCTTATCGCTGAAGTTAACGAGGATGATGATGCCTTTCTTCTCGCCTGTGTATGATGTGGGTACACCGAACTCCTTGTGACGTGAAGCGCGGCGCTCATTGCGTGCCTGTCTCTTTGCACCTGCCTTCTTTATAATGACTGACTTGTCTGCCTGCTCGAATATGTTATCAACAGCCGACTCAACGAACACCCTGCCGTCTTCAGCCTCATAGTAATGTCCGAACTCGTCGCCGCGAAGTTCAGCAACGACCGTCGTACCGTCAGTAAGTGTGAGCGTTGTCTTCTGTCCTCTCTTTGCGGGAATGGCAGAGATGGTGAGCGTCGCCAATGTGAGCGACAGTAACAAAAATATCTTTTTCATCATTATTTTATCCTATTTCGTGTTCTACAATAGTCCTTAACAAGGTGCAAAGATAAGTCTTTCCTTTTATAAATATCTGTTTTCTATTCGAAAATTATGGATTTATAACGTTTGGGTAGACATAATGACATAATGGGTAGACATAAAGACATAAGGGATAAACATAAATGGGAGGACAGAAAGACATAAAGAGGGGAGAACAAATTTTTCTCAGCCATTGCTCATCGCTGACACTTTCTTACGAAGATATTCCTTGAATCCTTCATCACCTTTCACCTCAATGTCATCATAGAGACCGAGAACGAAGCGTCCTATTCCAGCGTAACTGCAAACGGGGAGCCGCAGTAGCCATCGGCGGTCGGGTAGTGCACGGATATACTTCGTGGCACTGGGATATTCCTCTTTCAGTATATTGAACGACAACGGACCGAGTGTCATCTCAACCTCGTGTTGCACCTCGTCGGAGAACATGAAGATGTCGGTGTACATCATGCGATGTCGTTCCTCATTGCCCCATTCGTCATCAAGAACCTCCACATCGCCCATCCTCGACACTTTGAATGTCTTGTTCATTCTTGACAGAGGCTCATAGCAGCGCACCTCGTTGTTATTGTTCATCAGCATGAACGGTTCAACAAGGCGGTCTTTCTCTGTCTTGCTGTGCGGAGAGTTATAGCGGTGGAGCACAACCATGCGTTTGAACTTTATCGCTTTGTGGAGTTCCGAGACGTTATGTGCCGACTGTTCGCGCAACTCATTGTCGGCAAGGATATTGAAATCATAGAAGCGGTCGAGTTTTCTCATCAGGTTGGCAGTGATGGCGTCACGTTTATTCGAAGCCTCAAGCAGTCGTCTCACGGTGAGCATCTCGTCCTCGGTGAAGTCGATGCGCTCTTGCAGTCGTGTGAAGAAGGGCGACTGTCGGTCGATGCTATAGATACTGCCCACTTTCTCTACGATGAAACCGCAGTCGCGGAAGAATTCCAGATAGTAATAGAAGTTCCTGCGGCTGATGTTCATCCTGTCGCATATCTGTTCCGATGTGTATCCTCTGTTGCCTGCAAGCAATAGCAGGAGGTTCAGTTCTCTTTCAAGTTTGTCGTGACGCATTGGAGTTAGGAGTTAGAAGTTAAGAGGTGGCGATTATGTTTTATAAGTCTGAGCCCTTAGAATTCAAACTTCAATTCCAATTGTCCGTCCCCGAGAAGGTTATAGCTTTTGCGGTGATACGGAGTGATGCCATGTTGCTTTATTGCCTCGCGATGTTTCTTGGTGGGGTAGCCCTTGTTGCTCTTCCAGTCGTACTGAGGATATTCTTCCGCGAGACGGTCCATGTAATCGTCTCGATAGGTCTTTGCCAATATACTTGCAGCGGCGATGGACAGATACTTTGCGTCGCCCTTTACTACGCAGGTGTGCGGTACGGTCTGTCCGTCTTTTGCCTGTGGGTCATGGTAGGGTTTGAACTTGTTGCCATCGACGATAATTGCCTCTGGTCGCACCTTTAGTTGGTCGAGTGCTCGGTGCATGGCGAGAATAGAGGCGTTGAGGATGTTTATCTTGTCAATCTCCTCAGGTGTCACGATGCCTACAGCCCATGCCACGGCATCGCGCTCTATCTGTTCACGCAGCATTTTACGGCGACGGTCGGTGAGTTGCTTCGAGTCGTTCAGTTCGTCATTTACGTAATCGGCAGGGAATATCACTGCCGCAGCATACACGCTACCGGCAAGACAACCTCGCCCTGCCTCGTCGCATCCTGCCTCGATAGCACCCTCGTGATAGTATTGTTTTAGCATTTCTATATGTTTTTTTAACTAAAAACGTTGCATTTGTGAACTTATTGTGCACAAACAGTATATATTTTTGCAGCAGATAATAAACAAAAGGACTATGAACAAGACAATGACAACGAGCAGCAACACCATTACAATGGTGGCACTCACAGCAGCAAAGAGAGTAATCAGTGTTTATGACAACATGATGAATACTGTGACCGATTTCTATAGCAAGCAGTTGGAACGCAGAGTAAACCGCCGACAGACCATCACGCTCCTTGAGGCACAACTCGCCTTCTTCCTCGGTATCATGCCAATCGACATGCCGATGATTCTGCGCATCGCCTTCACTGCATGGACGGTGATTGCGGTAAGGAAGTGCAAGAGATGTCTATAAACAAAGAATAAAACGGACTGTACGGACTAATATAAACTACGAATTTCACGAATTGTACGAATTGGTTCAAATGAATAATTCGTCTGATTCGTGAAATTCGTAGTCTTTTTTCTTAGTTATATCCGTTGCTTAGTGGTTTATCACCTTCTTGCCGTTGATGATAACGATGCCACGGTAGGATGGGTTTACTTTCTGTCCTGAAAGGTTATACATTATGCCATCCTTTTCCCCAACAAATGGTATGTTGCTGATACCTGTGGGAGCTTCTACTTCTGTCGGTGTTTCCAGCATATACAATTCATTTATTATTGACCCGTTGAAAACATCTGTTCCATATATCACAGGGAGATCGAAATACTTTCCGTTATAGTTCTTGAGACTGATGCCTGTTACCCCCAACTTGTTGTAATATTTTACGCGAAGGTCACCGCTGACAGCATACACCTGCTTGTTGTCAAGAATCAATTGCGCTGATTTCACCAACACATAGTCTGCATAATCAGCTTCTGTAAGATCTTCCAAATACACTTCACGTGGCTGTACAGTCGGACCAGCTACAATTGTAATGCCTGATGTTGAAGTGTTATCAGTTTCAACAACTATAGGCATATTGTTGCTATACCCCAGTTTTGCATAAAAATCTCCGTTGACAATATCGTTACGTGTAACTCCAAGGTTGATGCCGCTTATAATGATGCTTCCCGATGCGTCCCGTATGTATGTTTGATTGTCTTTGACATACAGCACTTCTGCGTCTTGCAGACTCAATATCACCTCCATCCCTTCATCTGTTGATTTAAATTCGGAAATGTTGCAGATAGGTGTCTCTATGACAGTAACATTGCACGAGGCTGTGATATTGTTATTGCTTTTTACAGTAATGATACTTGTTCCAAGTGTAAGTGCCTGCACACGTCCTTCTTGGTCAACAGTGGCAATGCTTGGATTGCTGCTGGTCCATGTCATTGTGAAGTCTGCATACTCTGGTGTGGGAACAGGATTCAACACTGTTGACATACCAACACCAATCTTTTTAGATTCCGGCAGTGTTAAGGCTGTCAGTGTTAAAACATCCTCTACTCCAAAAGTAATTATGTTGTTTTCTTCCTTTATGTTCTTCAATCCCCAGTTGCTGCTTTTTCCTGCCCACGTCTTCAGCGATGGTGTGGTCTCGTTGTTTATTTCCGTTATTCCGCCCGTGCCAGGGAAGGGATCGCTGTCAGAGGCGCCAGTGCCGTTCATTGCGCGAATCAACTCAAAATAGTTGTGGTCCGGATTGCAGTTTACCTCGTTGTTCACCCACACGTTGGTGTTGGTGGAGTCGACGCGCCATATCAGCATGCCGTGTCCTGGCAAGTATTTGTCCCATTGGCTTTTCTGACGGTTCTCTATCATGAAGTATTCCTTGTTCTGTTTGGTGTTCATCCGCAGTGCCTCGTTGCTGGTGTTCAGTGGGTTCAGGGTATATTCCTTCTCTTCATTGATATAGTTCAGTGTGCCAAGGAATCCCAGTGTGTATTTCTCGAAGGCATTATATCCTGCAGGTGTACGGCTCTTGTTAAGATAACTTGCTCCCGACATCACGTCCCAGTTGCCTGGGTCATTGCTCAGTCCGTCGTCCTCATAGTTAGTGTCATAGTGGTCCTCCAGTCCGAGCACATGACTGAACTCATGGCATATCGTGCCGATACCGTCGATGAACGAATACTCAGGATAATCAGCATACGCCTCATATCCGCCCATCTCCACGCTGCACGCATAGCGTCCGAACTTCATGTTGTCGTATTTCAGTCCGTAATAATATGAATACCAGGCGAGGTCGCTGGCATACGGCCACAGATAGTTTTGGTCATTGTCTCCGTAGTTGCTGCCGTAACCCGACACGATGAAATAAACCATATCCACCGACCCGTCGTTGTCAGCGTCATAGTCAGCATAGTTGACATATTGGTTTGCCTTTTGCAATGCTTCCTTAGCAATGGGGTAGAAGTTTGATGTCTTGTGTGCATCGGTGGTAACATAGCTCACCTGAATAGGTCCTACTACATCGAACGAAGGATCGAAGATGCCGTTGGAGTTGTCGTAGTAATAGTCTCTCACGCTTCCCGTGCATGCGTTGAATGTTGTGCCGTTCTCGTCATAATAGCCGTTGTAGTCGGGAGTGTTAGCCATATTGTTGTAGAACTCATTGGCATCGCTGCGCTGGAATGGACGGTCTGAATACTCCACGAGGATGATAAGTCCCTTGAAATTGCTGTAGTCGTATCCCGAGGCGCTCAACCCCTTCTTCACGTCCTTTTTCTGAAGCGACTTTGCGCGCTGCTTGAACTGCTGTTGCTCAGCGGTCATGTCAGCATGCTGCATCTTCGCCTGCGTAGCGAGGAATGTCTTTTCCTTGACATCACGTTTCTCTGTGTCATGAGCCACGATGTCTGTCGCTGTCATAATGCCGTTCTGCTTCACGGCATAACAGTAGTATCCATACTTGTTCTTCTCCACGGTGTAGCCATCGGCTGTCGTTGTGAAACTCATGAACTCGTCGCCGTGAAGGCGGATGGTGACGGTACTGCCGTCTGGTTGTTTCACACTTATGGCTCCTTTGTATGCAGGTACGGCCATTGCCGAGCATATACTCATCAGGAAAGACAATAATAGTAGAATTGTTCTGTTCATTTTTGTATTCTCATTTATATTTGTGGGCAAAGATACGAAGAAACACTTAGATATGCAAAATATAAACACTTTTTAAAGATTAACCATGTCAACCATTCTCAGATAATCCCCCACCAATTATAATGTTATGATACAGGGGATTCCCCTACCATCGCGGGGGAGGGACAGGGGTGGGGTCGGTGTTTTTATGTCCGATTGATGCCACTTTTAAACACGTTTTGTAACCTGTTGGTTTCCAACTGGATACAAATAGGGTAACAAAGTTAATAACTTTGTTGAACTATCTTAATAACTTTGTTGAACAAAGTTAATAACATTGTTGAACAATCTTAATAATATTGTTCAGCAGTTTGACATTAGTTGGGTGATGAATGTTGGCTTTTGGGTATTTCCGTAGTTATATAAGAAATAACATTCGATGTTTTTTTGTTTCTTTTGAGTGACGTGGCGACGGAAAAAAATCGAGGAGCCTCAGTAGACTCCCCGACTTTTTATTATTTTCGTTATCGTTATCGTTGTGGATTACTTAACGATTACTTTCTTGCCGTTCTTGATAACAATGCCCTTATAGTTATCGTTTACACGCTGACCAGCGAGGTTGAAGATACCCTTGTTAGCAGTGCTCTCTTCTGTAGCCTTCACAGAATCGATACCGCTAACTGCTTCCATTGAGATGGTTGCACCAGCCATGTAATAATCGAGGTAGTACAGTTTGTCAATGTATCCTGCGTTTACAGCGAATCCCTCTTGGAATTTATATACTTTTGCAGAGTTGTCAACTTTAACGACAACATCACCAAGTACAGCCGCTGATGTTTGAGCTGTCGATCCAAGGAGGAAGAGACGGTAAGAACTATATGTTCCCATGTCCTGTCCTGCTGCGAATGTGTAAGTGTCGGTATCGGTCTTTGTTCCTTTAATCCACTCGTTGTTGCCAGCAATGTTGCTGATGTAAAGATTGTCACCGTCAACACATACCTTAACATTAGATGTCACTGAATTACCATCACCATCAGTAGCATTGAATTCGTTTGTCGTGATAGTTCCTGTTGGAGCGGTAGTCAATATTGGATGAGGAATGTTGTACCATGTGATTTCAGACTCGTGTGTCTCGCCACCACCATGATATATGCTCTTGATACCTATCTTGTCAAGTTCCTCTGTTCCGCTATTAAAATAGAATGCACCATCGTAGAAGTCCCATTCCTCGGTGAAAGTAGCAGGAATCTCTGTCATGTCCTCTTCAAGTTTCGTGTATAGGTCTTTGGTGAATGTGTATATTTCAGGTGAGCCAAATTCATCCTCAACATAAATCTGATAAGCAAGTTTATCTGCTACCATACCTTCGTTATTGGTATCAACAAGAGGAAGGTTGAACTCGAATATATCACCAGATGTTGCATACCTAATGTTGGTTATAGTCGGATTAGAAGGAGTTGCTGCTTTCTCCACTATCTTTGAAATCACAACATTTTCTTCATACCCCCAGAGTCCTGTACTAGTCCCTCCGTCGTCTATGCAATACAGGAGTACACCATCTTCTGAGGTAAGCTTGTTTTCTTCTGAATTCAGGGTAAATGTCACGTCAGAATAATAACCGCCAGAAACACCTCTAAAATAGAAATTGTATCTGCTTCTGTATGTTCCATAGTACTGTCCCTGTTCGAACAGAACATCATTACCATCTCTCATACCTTTTACCCATGCTTCTGGGAAATAATCACATAGTCCCTGAATATAAACCTCATCGCCATAGAAACCAACCTTTACACTCTTGGTTACTTCGGTCGCATCCCAGTAATCTGTTCCAGAATAGGTCCAATCTTCAGCTACAAGATCTGTTGGTGGCTCTACAGGAATGTCAATGTCGTCACCTGCGGGTGCCACAACCACGTTCTCACCGTAAGCATACATACCTGTGAGAGCAGTATTCAATGTAGCCACAGCGTCAACGAAAGTAAATGTATTTGTTTCCTCATCAAATGTTGCTGTGGCATCAATTTTGTTGTTGTCGTCATCACATGCACCGAAATATACATCCGCTCCTACATTGCCAAGATACTGTCCTATAGGGAATACTACAGTGTTGTTGTCGGTGAATGTACCCTTTATATAAGCGTCACTTGCATAGTAATCGACACCCTGGATGTAAACATCGTCACCGTCCCAGTAAACCTTAACGGTGCGCTCAACATTCTGTGTTGGTGACCATCCTGATGACGTATAATAATGGTATTCTCCAGTAACAACAAAGTACTCTGCATCGAGATCTGAGGGAGGAGTGACAACCTCAGCCTTGCGAGGTGCTTTGTTCCTAAGAGAATTGCTTTGCTCAACTGGGGTAGGATCTGTCTTCGATGTTGCAGCAACTAATACTTTTGCTGAAATGTCATTCAGATCAAGAACCCTACTTTTGTTAAGACTCACGTCAACCTTTTGTGCAAAGGCGACTGCTGACACGAGAAGTGCCAACGTCATAAGTGTAAACTTCTTAATTTTCATAATCAAAACAATTTAGTTAATAATTTAATGTTATTATTTTCAATATTAATATCATTTAATGGTGCTGAACGATGTGTTGCCGTCTAACGAAACATATGATGCCTCGTCGGGAGTGAAGTAATTGCTTGTTGGTGTAACGTTGTATGTTCCTGATAATGCTGCACCCAAAGCCCTTACTACTTCTATTACTTCTGCGCTACGTGCCTTCATGTTGTTGTCGAGATTTGCGTCTTCTGCACATGTTATGGTAATTTGTCCCCCTGCCGGAACACTTCTTTTTAAAGCCAAACCTCCCTTTGCGCTGGATGTCTTACGAGTATTTGTGTACCATTCAACAACAAGACCTATTACATAGTTACCTTGTGTATCGATTCTACCATTAGATTGTCCGATACCTATACGTGAGAGAGAATAGTTTCTGTTTGATGCTTTCAGTGCAGCATCGAGTTGGTCGTAGAGAATCCTTAGGTTTTCAGAAAGCCTCTCTGCGTCAATCCATAGGATTCCTTTTTTCTCAGCCAGATAATCTTCCCACATGGCAACGACTTTCACCGTTCCATCCTCGTTCAATAGACATGTTCCGTCATCGCTAAGTTTGAACTCTTGGAAAGTATTCTCCCCGAGGGTATTCTCGTGTTCAAGACGGAAACCGTCGGGAGTGAAGCAGCATGCGAGAGAGTCTATCTTAAGAGGGTCATTAACACGCTCGCAATAACGGAAAATACCTCTGTGAAGACCGACGAAACACATAGTGTCAACTTCGTTCGTTACAAAATATCCCTTGAGATCTGGATTGGCAATATTATCTTTCATTGCCTTGGTGTCCGCAATATACTCTTCCCATGTGCGGTCACACTTGGCAAGACGAACCTCTGCACGATATCGTTCACCACGCAGAATTACCTCATCGTCTTTGTAAGACATTACAACGAAGTTGTTGTCCCCCTGCATTCCAGCACCGTCTTTTATAATATAATCTGGTGCTTGCCATGGGCTTACAGGGTCAACGAATGGAG
Organism: Prevotella sp.; assembly: GCA_017554105.1. Classification (GTDB taxonomy): domain Bacteria; phylum Bacteroidota; class Bacteroidia; order Bacteroidales; family Bacteroidaceae; genus Prevotella. Next base: position 145,155 of record JAFZIY010000019.1, read on the forward strand.
AAAGCACGTCGTTCCATGTGTTAAAAGCAAGCACTGGTCCGTCCTCAAGCAACATCTCGTAGAGACTGCTGAACTCAGTGTATTTGTTGGCTCTGCCGTCACGCAGAAGCCTATGGTCACTTGCAAGCAGCACCTTCTCGCTGTCCTCGAACTTGGCAAAGAGGTTGAAGCCTTCGAAGTGGGCAACACCTGTACCTGTGTAGTATTGCATCACCCATCCGTTGGGCGCGTTAACCAATACATTCTGTATCGCCTGGTTGGTGTGCTCGATTCTCAGAGAGGCACTCTCGTCGAAGAAGTCCTCGTCTTCAAAGGAACACGCCGTGAGCGTTACTGACGCAACAACACCTGAGAAGAGAAGTGATGTTGCCATCTTGCCTATATTACTGATATATCTTTTCATAATCTGTTTATGTTACGGATTGATAACTATTAGTCCTGAATGTCGTAAATAGTAACCTCGTTAGCGATGTACTCGTTGATGTTCTTCTGACGTTCCTTCACTTCCTTGCGCAGTTGGAAAGCGTCGAGTCCCCACTTGTCGGTGTACCAGTTTGTTGCGATGTCAATCTTCTTCAGCATTGCGTTTATGCCTGCAATGTTGTCGTCACTCTTGATTTCAACCCATGGCAGGAAGTCATCCTTGAATGAGGTGAATGAACGATATTTGGCGTAAGAATATTTCGGTACCATTTTTGTCGATTCCTTGTTCACCACCTCGGATGTTAGGTCACAGTGAACATCTAACACATAGCGTCCAGTCTCGACATATTTACCTTCTATCTGGTCATACTCTGATTCTGTGTACAGAGTGAAGTTATTCCAGTGGCATGAAGCGTCATCAATGTTTGTGATGTCAAGTTTCTCAATGAGTTCGAGCATCTGTTCCTTGTCACCCTGGCGCACTCCATTTATGCAGGCATTGATAAGGCGCATCATCCAACGGTAGTTTGTATCGGTGATGATACATGAGAGAGTCTCCACAAAGTCCTCGTAGGTTGCAGAGGAGGCATAGTGGGTAACATATCCCAGTGCATGGGTTTCCACGGAGTCACGCTCCTGCCAGTTGATTGGGTCGTATGATCCTGAAGTCACCTGACCGAAAGTCACAGGATATGACTTTGTCTGGTGCAAAATGTGTGAGAACTCATGGTGCATGGTATGGAAGAAACGTTCGTTGAGAACTGTGATGTCATCATCAGTGTATTCCACTCCTTCGCTGTAAGGCTTCATCTCGTTTACATTGTACAATGTGATTTTCACACCGCCGGCAGCAGTTCCAAGTACCTCGGTTCCTGTTGTCGGGCTGTAGCCGGAAGAACCGATGAAGTGGAAGATACGTGGACCATACTGCTTCATGAAGTTATCACCAGCATACTTAGTGTAAACATCATAGAACAAGTAGCGGATGAAGTGTGCCAGCAACTGCGAACGGTTGTAGTCGGCAGGTGTCAACTGGAAGTTCATATCAGATGCTGGGAAGTTGAAGCGATACTGCACGTCAACATTGTAAGGCACCACGAAATTGTCGTAAAGCCACTGGTCGAATGGTCCTGTTGCCTTGCTGTTATCCACAACAGGAACGGTTGTGTCGAAGATTGACTCTGTGAAGTCGTCCTCGCTGCGGCAAGATGAGAACAATCCTGTTGCCAAGAGCATTGCAAATAGGCAAACGCCAAGGATGCCTTTCCGCATCGCTCCGTTTGTTTTTATTGTGTTCTTTCTCATATTCTTATATATTATATGGTCTGAAAAAATGATTCAACATAATTCCTTACTCGGCAAGGATTGGATTAGAGGTCATAACAGAACTTTGGTCTGGCAGAGTCTGTGTGCGGTCGGTTGAAGGATAACCGGCGGCTATCACGTTGTTAGGAATCTGCAGTACACGGCGTGGGTCGTTCCAATACAGGTAGTCGTGATGAATCTCGTCCTCAACCGGGCCACGGTATGCGTGATGAACGGTGATGCCGTAGCGCTTGATGTCGAACCAGCGGAGTCCCTCGAACATTGTCTCAATACGGCGGAAGTGGAGGATACAGTTAAGAACGTTTGTCTCCTGCTCGTTAAGAACCTTGAACTGAGAACTCATTTGCTGTGGATGTATATCGTTAACCCAGATGTTGTTTTCAGGAGTTCCCTTATATTTGTTATCTATCTTGTCCTGTGTCAGTGGATCATCAATCTGCTTCGAGGCGGTCCAAAAACCGAGGTCTTCTATTGCCTTGTCACTCTGTCCAAGATAAAGCTCAGCCTCTGCACGGCAGAGAAGCGTCTCCTCAGCGGTGAATGGCTGATAGACGATATGTACCCAACCAATACCGGCAATCTTGTCAGAATACTCGAAATACTCGTAAACGCGGAACAACCATGATCCATATTCTGAACCTGCAGCCCAGCGGTAGATCTTACCATCGAATGCGGGAACACGTCCGCTCCAGTTAGGACCGCCGCCTTCATAGAGGATGTCCTTTGTTGAAGGGATGTTCTCTGATTTGCTGCCGTCGTTGATAGCATAGCGGCATGCTGAAAGCATACGGTCTTGCAGCGAATAGGTTGCGAGCAACAGGTAGTTGCATGCTGCAGTCTCGTCGTTGTATGAGTTGAGCAGTGAGTTGATGGTGTTTGCGCTGAATGTAGCCCACTTGCGAAGTGATGATGACGGGTTTGCACCCAATGCTGCATTGGCATATTTCAAACAATTCTCATAGTCGCGCTTGAAAAGATAGAAACGTGCAGCGAGAGCATATGCCGCATTGCGGTTGAAATGGTATGCCGGAACACTGTAGTAAGAGTCGTCGATAAGGTCGATACCCTCAAGAATGTCCTTCTCGATGAGGTCGTAAACCTCTTTCACACTCTTCAGGTACTCAGAAGTACTATAGTCAACAGAAACGGTGGTCTCCGGCTCGGTAACGTATGGAATACCACGGTCGTTCATGCTCTGTGTGTCATCCTTATATGCCTCTGCGAAGACATTAACCAGTGTGAAGTGCAGATATGCTCTCAGGATATGAGCCTCTCCCCATGATGGCGACAGTTTAGGATCGTGTGCTGGATCGTCGCTCATTTCTCTCATTGCGGCAATCGCATGGTTACAAACGGCAATTCCCTGATAGTATGCTTCCCATACCTGATAAGGTGTGTCGTCATCACCGGTGCTGTAGTTGCGGATATCCTCCCACTTGTATGCTTCTTCCTGGAAAGCCTCGTAAGCATCGTTGTGAGTGGCTGGAACAACTACGTTATTGTCAACGAGGTTGTCACCGCTGAGCTCGCAAATCACTGCCGGAACGGCAACAGGATAGCCAGAGGTAAGCAGCTGCTTCACCTTCTCGGGTGTGTCTATCTCTGTACGGTTGTCTGGCACTGCGTCAAGTTTGTCGGAGCATGCTGTAAATACCCCTAAAGAGGCAACCAGTGCCAATGCTAATGCTATGTTCTTATATAATTTCATAATCGTTGTTGTTTTAATTTAGAAACCTAAACGCAGTGTAAGTGTATATTGTTTACATATAGGAGAGGCAACACCACCAGAATTGATGAACTCTGGGTCTTGTCCGTTCAACTTCTTGTCTGCGTAGATAAGGAACAAGTTGGTTGCTGCGAACTTAACTGACAAGTTAGAGAGGAAAATCTTCCTGATCAGTTCTTGCGGCATGGTGTATGTAAGGGCGATTTCCTTCATACGGATGAACTTGCCGCTTGCGATACGAGCAGTAGAGTAGTCGTATGCGTTGTATGCTGTACCCAACAGTGTTGAGCCGTAGCGGTCGAGTTGGTTGAGCGATGCTATGGTCGGGATGTTGGTCTTTGCCTCGTCGCCAGGAGCCATCCAGCGGTTCTTGAACTCGCGTGGCAGTGCCGACAGGTCACTGTAGCGTGCGTGGAACACTGGGTCGAGACGTACTACATTACCACCAGAGTAGGTTATGAACACGTCGAGATTCAGTTTACCCCAGTTTGCATTGTAGTTGAAGGTGTTGTTCAGTGAACCATACCATGTCGGGTCTGACGGACCTTCGTAGATAAGGAAGTCGTTCAGGTTCTCTGTCTCCTGGAAGTTCACGTCACCCACGGTAGCCTCTCCAATCTCGTTGTAAACCATTGGCAGACCTTCTGAGTTGAGTCCAGCGAACTTGTAACTGAAGATTGAACGTACTGGGTAGCCTTCCAGAGCATATCCCTGACCACTAACGAGGTCAACGGCGCGGCTGGCAGTCTCCAGTGTGGTAATCTTATTCTTTGCGTTAGAATAAACGAAGTCTGTGGTCCACTTGAATCGTGGAGTAGCGATGTTAACGGTTGAAATACCAAGCTCGATACCATGAGAGCTCATGTCGGCAACGTTAGCATACTTTGCAATCTGACCACCTGCACCCTGAGTGTATGTGCGGCCGATAAGATCGTAGTTGTTACGCCAGTAGGCATCGAATGTAACGGCGATGCGGCTGTTCAGGAAACCTAAGTCAAGACCGACGTTCCACTCATGCTTCTTCTCGTAGGTCAACTCGCTGTTGGCAAGGTCAGAGATGTAAATCTGCGACTCTGCTGCAGATGTGGTTGGTCTCCAAGAGTTCTTTGTCTGGAAGATGGCCTGTGCGTTGGTTACCCATGCAGGACCTGTATCAGCGGTAAGTGAGTAGCTACCGCGGATCTTCAGTTGTGACAACCACTTCTCAGTGCTCTTCATGAAAGGCTCGTTAGTCATGTCGTATGCTGCAGAGATGTTCCATGTAGGCAACCAACGGCTCTGACGGGTCTTACCGAGGCGGTTTGTACCCTCGTAGCGGAATGTACCGTTGATGGTATAGCGCTGGTCGAAGCTGTAAACAGCCTGTCCGTAGTAAGCGAGGTTGTTGGTGCGAGTGAACGACTCACCGAAGTACTCGGTGTTCTCCTCGTTCATCTGCTTGAGCCAGAGGTACGGGGTGTATGTGATACCACCGTTGTTGAACTGGTATCCCCAACCTGTCCACCATGTGCCGGTGCGTTTCACTGAAGAATACTCTGTACCAATCATGGCGTTCACTGTGTGCTTGTCAGCATAAACATCGCGGTATTCAGCCATGAAGCGGTATCTGTTAGAACGCATCTTGTCGTCATACTGATACTTGATACCACCCACTGGGAGCACAGACTCTGGCAATGCCAGTTCGTTGTCCGGGTCGGTATAGAGCAGTGAGTTGCTGTCACGAATCGTCGAGTTGTCGTCCTGTGCGTCAGTACCTGCACGGTATGCATTTGCCTGGTTGGCATTATCCATAACGTTGTGCTGACGGTTTGTGTTTGACATACGGGTAGAAATGAGTCCACTCAGTGTAACCGAACGTATTGGCTTGTACTCCAGTTCTGCACGGAACATGAGCTCGTCAACGTTGATGTCATTGTAGTTGTTCTCCAACTCGTCGAAGATATTGAATCCCGTGTAGAAACGGGTGTAGTTGATGTTCGGGTCAAGACAGCGGCTGGTGTTCATAGCGTAACTGAACGGGTTGATATCGAAGTCACGCTTTACCTCACCAGTTACCACGTCGGTGGTCTGGTTGAGTGAACCAGGAGCCTCCTGGTCACGGTGGCTACCCTGTGATGCCAGTCTCACGGTCAAGTTGCTCAATATGTCGTAAGAGGTGTTTCCGTTGAATGTGTAACGTCTAACCTTACTGCGGTTTACATATTGTCCTGGATCGTCCATGAGTGACATTGAGAAGTAAGTCTGTGACTTCTCAGTACCACCAGAGATACTTAATGAATGGTTCTGTGAGATGCTATTAGAGAACAGCAGGTCGAACCAGTCGGTGTTACGGAACTCTGCCTGTTGCAGATAAGCGTTGCGCGCAGCCTCGGTATTCTCCAGTCCGTAGGTACCTGTAATTGGGTCGTACCTTCTCAACTGCTGGAACATATATCCGTAGACACCGGTGTTCTGTGCGTTAACGAGGTTCTCCAACTGGAGCCATCCCTTGTCAGCCATTTCCTTGTAAACACCCATCATCTCCTGAGAGTTCATGATGTTGTAGTTGGCATAAGAGGGCTTCAGACGTGTGGTGAACTCACCAGTGTATCCCACTGTAGCGCGTCCCTTTGTTCCTCGCTTGGTGGTGATAACGATCACACCAGCCATAGCGCGGGCACCGTAGATTGATGTTGCGGAACCGTCCTTAAGGATGGTGAACGACTCGATATCGTCAGAGTTCAGACCTGCCACGGCTGATGAAATCAGCGTCTTTGCATCACCTGATGATAACTCGTCGGCGCTCACGTCAACGTTATCCTCATAAATCACACCATCGATAACCCACAGTGGCTTACTGTTACCGTAGATTGAGGTAGCACCGCGGACACGGATCTTTGGCGAAGCACCGAAAGTACCGCTCACGTTGGTAACCTGCACACCTGCAACACGTCCTTCGAGAGAACGGCTCACGTCTGCCATACCAGACAATTTTGTTTTGTCGGCGTCAATCTTGGAAGATGCACCAGTGAAAAGGCGCTTGTCCATCTTCTGCATACCTGTAACCACGACTTCGTCAATCTGCTGCGTGTTCTTGTCGGGATTGAGGACAATCTTCATTCCCTGTCCACCCTTGAGGGTGACAGTCTCCATGCCGATGTAACTAACTGTGATTTGTGGATTCTTAACTTGAGTGGTAATAGAGAAATTACCATCATAATCGGTTGCCGCACCTACTTGAGTGCCCTTTATCATCACCGAAGCACCGATGACTGGCTCGCCATCTTCAGAAGAGGTGACGGTACCAGAGACAACCGTTTGCGCCTGAACCAGCCCTACGAATAGGGAAAGGAAGGCGAAAATCATACAAAGTCTTAATTTCATAAAATGCTGACTTTTCTGAGAGTTATTAACTAATTTAAAATATACTTTTTCACGTTCCAAGTTGCAAAATTAAGTTATTTTTTCTTTTCTTGCAAGATAAAAGTTACAAAATTGATATTTTCTGTATCATTTTTAACAAATATACCATAAAAAAAGTATAAAAGGAAACGACACGAAGCCGTCTCCTTTTATAATGAAACATAGCGAAAATGGTGCTCTTTGTCTATTTGGCAAATGACTCTTCATCCCATAGAGATTGGAAAGGACTATATCCGAGGTCCTTTTCATTCTCATCCAGTTCATCGTCGACCAAATAGCCTTCCTTTCCGTTCAGGTCTCCGCCACTTTCACCTCCCCCGATGATGGTGGCGGTACTCGTGTTGATAATCTCTTCGGCAATGCTCTCAGCCGCGTAGATGTGGCACAGTGTTGTTGCGGGTTTTGTATAGGGTTTCTTGTTCATGCGAATATTCTCGGGTTATTTTACAATCACTTTTCTTCCGTTCACAATATATACACCTTTCTTCAGACGCCAGTTCTCAGGAATTTTGCGGCCTTGCAGGTCATACACCTCGTTGCGTGTAGAGGTCGGTATATCAAGGATTTCCGTGGAAACACCAGAATCTTCGAATACAGTCTGAACGTTCTTCGCGCCGTTGGATGTCAATCCTTGGAAGTAGCCACGATAGCCTTTCAGGCGCATTTTGATGCCGTCTGTTTCCACGCGACTCAGTCCGCTGGTGGTGAAGAAGTAGTCGTCGGTGGTGAAGGCTTTCTGTCCTAAGTCGGTGTAGGTACCCACGAAGGAGAAATATCCGTTGCTGATAAACGGTTCCAGAGTCGGTGCACTGGTGATGCCCATGATGAGATAAGGAGCGCTCTTTGTCACGCCTTTTATCAAACATGGCTCGTTGGCGGTGATTGCTGTTATGTTGTCGTTTGCTGTCTCCACTTCGATAGTCTCAAAGTAGATTTGACCGCCATTACCTTTACCCGTCTCGAGGTTTGCCACGGTAACCTCATTACCGAACACCTCTCGAACTTGTGCCACGGTCATGTCGAACGGTACCACCATTGTTGCCCATGTCGATGTACTCGTCAGTCCGTTGCGCCACAAGTGTGCGTTGCCTGTCGTGCTCACCGCCTGCGGCAGAGTCGTTGCCAGTTCATCGTGGATGGCCACTGGAAGATAGTCGTTGCTGATGCTTCCGCTATTGCCAGTCTTTATGAATGGATATTTAGCCTCAAAGGTCTTAATACCTGATGCGTAGCCGTCAACGCTCGAATACACACGAAGTGTTCCTGGCTCAGTGAAGGTGAAACTGTTGATGTTCGTGGGTGGTTCGGCAACCTTAATATTATCAATTTGTATATACGACCAGGCTCTTCCAGTTTCCACATAGAAACCTTGCAAGTTGAGATTAATGTTGGTGTCGCTGATGGTATATGATCCCGTTCCAATTTCTGAAGAACCAGACTTGATGGTGTAAGTAATCGTCCTATTGTTTTGATCTACATTCACGATGTAGTGGTACCAAGCGGCATCAGAAAGAGTATATGTGCTTGAAGCTTCTTCTACTGTGTAGTTTGTACTATAGTTTACTCCACCTGATATTTTGAATAAATAATTAGTCGTTGAAATCTCAGTATTGGAATAAGGCATTTGGGCTCCCACACCATAAAGGATAATCTTGTTGGGGGTATAATTACCGACAGTATAGTGCATAGCTGCATCAAACTCAATGGTGTATTTTTCTGCGGTGATAGCTGTTTCCAATTTTTTGTAAGCATTTCTCGGTCCACTTCCATTACCATGTGTAAACTCTATATAATTGCCATAAGTGTCATGACCAGTCATAAAGTTCACAGACGCATATTGGGTAGTCCAGTCGCTTGCGTTTGATGCATTTTCATAATTTTCATTGTAAAGCACCGTTTCGTTAGTGCTGCCAATGCTCGTTTCTGTACCGTCAAGCGAGGTAAATGTGCCTGATAGGGTGGGGGCTTGGCCATTTGTATTGTTTGCAACGATGCTGACAATAGGCAAATAATATTTTTCTGGAGAAGTAGAGGGGTAGGCTGTTTTTACGTTTCCATACGGTGCCATGCCAGTCAGGGCGATAGTGGCTTCGTTGGCAGTAGCCACATCGGATACCTGGAGATAAAGGATTCCGTCTTCATGGATAAGCCTAAGGTTGCTGGCGTTGATAGCAGCACACTCTATTTTCACCCGTGAGAGGTCGCCGTTGACTGTAGTTACATTGCCGATGGGGTAGCGTCCGTTACCTAATGTGCTGGACATGTTCAGTTTAAACACAGGTTCGATGTATTCGGGGCCATAATTCTCCCAAGCGTCTATGCCCGCCTTCGAGTCGTCGATGTTCAAGATGGTAGCGTTTAGCCAGTCATGCTCAGCATCGTCCATGCCATTTACATCCAATACCACGCGGGCACCGTAGTTCAGCGTCAGTTCAGATATGTTCACACGGCTGCAATCTCCTCCACCTACATTCAGCGTGGCGCCATATTCCATTGTGAGTCCGTTGTTAAACGTTCCGCCCGTCGTATTTAGCGTGGTGTGGCGATTCATCCATACCGCACTGTTCTGTATCGTACCGTCAAAGTTCACCGTTCCGCCCCAGATGTCGGTTGCGCCTGAATTGGTATGAACGGCATTCGACATATTAAGGATACCATTACCCTGCTTCACCAGGCGCGTTTCGCCCGACATGGCTCCGCCCGTCAGGTTGCAGGAATAGGTAGTTGTCGTTATGTTGTTGTTATTGTCGTGGCCCTGCACCCATGTCGGTACATTGATGGTAAGCACGGCAGGAGAACCACCGCTTATGCTTATTGACGTATTGTCATATTCATTGTGCAGCACGTGTTTGCCGTTGTAACTTCCATCGATGTTAGTATTATTGCCAACAACCTCTCTGCCATTGGTTATCAACGGTGGGGGAGCCACGGTATATCCCTCCATCTCGCCGAGGAAATAACTCAGGTGAGGTGGCTGGTTATAGGCCATCATCTGCCATACCATCGCCTGACGGTACTGGTGGTCGTGCCATAGGGTGGGCAGACTGTAATTGGTGCTCATACCACTTGTGTATATACGCACGTTTTGTCCACAACGTACTACAATCTCCTCGCGCCAGTCGCCTATAAGGTCGCCTTGGAAACAAGGATTGTTTTTCGAGTCGTTGTTCATGTTACAACCATCAGATTGAAAAATGCGACCATTCTCATGATCAATGATAGCAGCATCTCTTGCTGTACCTGGACTATTCAAAACTTCATCGCCCAAATCACCGTCCCAAAAAATGCGGAAGTTCAATTGAGACCAATAGAGTGCTGCCCGAGTGTCTGTTGGTGCGGTAGCGACAACTATGTCTTTCACGGAAGAATACAAATCCGTAGAAGCAGAAGTGGCGATACACCCTGGTATCGTACTTGAGAAGTTTCCAATCAAAGCACGCCCATCATCCTTATCTGCCGTTTTACGTATATAGATTTCACTGGTTGTAGCGTTGCGATAATTCATACCGGGATTATCCTCGTTGCATCCGAAAAACTCCAGTCCTGGGCGGTATGGGTCGAAATCACCTACATGCTGGGCATCACCATGACCTAAACCTGTGGTGGAGAGCCCTTGGAAATTATCATCTATCACCATCGATCCATAAACAATTTCGTCACGCCCGTCCTCATCCACATCAGCAATGACGAAGTTATGGTAGCCCTGCCCATACCAGGGTGACCCGCTGATGTTATTGTTCCAAGTCCACAATTGAACCCACCTGTTTTGATAGTCTAAGTACATGACCATCATTTTGTGGCGGGTGTATATACCTCTTGCCATAAACAGGGTGGGCTCTTGACCGTTAAGATAAGGTACGCCGAAGAAATACTTTGAGGAGCGGTGTCCATAACCGTCTCCCCAGGCAGCACTTAAGTCAGTCTCACCAGCTTCAAGTCGTTTCAGTGGGTATTCCATCTGCTGATACAATTCGCCCGTCTCTCCATTCAGGTAAAGCAGATATTCTGCACCCGAGTTCGTATATGCCATACTGGCGATGTTCGTACCATCTGACTGTCTATGCGACATCCAATTCTGCCGGGTATTCGCATTCATATCGCCGATGGTGTAGAGCCGTGTTCTTCCGTCGTTGCCATACACAATCATGTTATCAGCACCGCGCAGCACCACCTCGGCCTTACCGTCCTTTTGCCACCAGTCGAAGGCAATGATATTGATTTCGGTAGAATTGCTGCTAACCATATTGGGACCGCAATCAATGCGCCACATTAGTGTAGCAGTAACGGCATTCTCATCCGTAGGATGCCAATTGATGTCGTATGCATCCAGAACCACAAACTCTTTTGATTCGTAAGGATAAATACGATAAATGGGAATCGGGTTCCCGTTTTTATCATTTACGTCTGCATATGTATTTGTGAACACACCAGTTGCATCCACCGTGTTCAACCGCTTAATAATCATCTCTAATTCACCGTCGCCGTCAAGGTCGGCAAATTCCGCGTCGTTGGGTTCATAGTGCGATGTAACATCGTTGCCTTCGCGGTCATAGACAGCGGCCAGCGGGATGTCAATGAAGCCTGCAGTACAGCTATTGTAATCATATTGTTCCCACGTCTTGATCGCCTTGCACTTTTCCTGCTCCACACCACCTACAACGGCAGCTACTTGATACTGGGTATCTGACGTTGCGCTTTGGTTGTCGCTGTAGTTTGTGGTGGTCAGACCCGATGCCAGTAATGAGCCGTTCTTGTACAGGTTATAAGTAACGTCATAATATTCCGTTCCTAATCGTCGCCATGTTATGTAGTTGAAGTTGTTTTCCGGAATGGCTACAAGCCCTCTTCCAAGGTTGTCCACATGGCGCTGTGCGTTTACGGTGCCGACTGTCAGCATCGCGAGAAATATTAATATGTATGCCTTTTTCATTTAGTAGATGTTATTACAAGTTAGGTCGAAATATTATGTTAAAACGCAGTTTGTAGAGCCTTCTTTAATTTGTTAGTGTCAATACAGACGACTCCAATCCGTGCAAATGTACGGATAATATCCCAAACTTCCAAATAATTTTCGGAAAGTTTATGATTATATGATAAGATAGGGTCGAGAGTGGAGCAAAAAGAAGCGTGTTTTATGGCTCGATTTGCTGACCGCTGAAAGTTGCAAAGTATTTAAGGCATACGTCGCGCCACTCCTGAGCGTTGTACACTTGATGGTTCAGGCGCTCGCTGACCTCCTCATAACGTTGCTTGTCAACGTGCATCCACAGCATATTCCACGTTGCGCGGTGCTCTTTCACCTTCTCCACGCCGCGGTTGTAGTGCATGTTTAGCTCCTGCCACAATGTGCGTCCGCTCTTCATCTTGTATGTCCAAGGCACATGATGGAACCACAGAAGATACTCTTCTGGACAGGTACTCAAGTTGTCATAGAGGCTGCAATATGGCTCACGATACTGTGCCACGGCATTTGTTCCCTTCGACGAGCGGTCGAATCCCACTCCTTCAGCATCTGCCTTGTGGTAATATACAGGACACCACTCAATAGGATATTGCGCCTTGAAGCCGTCGGGCTCGGGTCCGTAGTGGTGGTCGAACTTGAAGATATGGTGCAGTCCGAGTGGCATCATATAGTCAACGCATGCCTCGCGGCTCTCCATCATCACATTTGTCATTTCCTTTACGAACTGGTTGTTTTGTGAGAACGTCTGGCAAAGCCATTCCTCTGCAATCTCCTCTGCTGACAGTTGCGGGTTCCATGCCAATCGACCGAAGGCATACCAGTTGGCCTGTGAGAAATGGTGTCCGCACCAGTTACGGTCGTTTCCGATGTTGGCCACGCCGGCAATGCCCACCAGACTCTCTGGCGAAACAAACGAGAAGAACTCTTTCCACATCGTGGCGAGATATACAAGATGCAGTGACTGTCCCGTATATTCCTGCGTTATCTGTAGTTCCACCATATTAGGTGTCTCTTCTATCTGGTCGAATATCGGGCTGTATGGCTCGCGTGGCTGGAAATCGAGCGGTCCGTTCTTGGTCTGCAGGATGACATTTGGGCGGAACTTGCCATCGAGAGGCTTGAACTCCGACACCGCCTGTTTCACGCGGTCCTCGCCTTTGTGGTTGGCACCATATACGAAGCATCGCCACATCACGATGCCACCATATGGTTGCAAGGCATCAGCGAGCATATTGGCACCGTCGGCATGCGAGCGTTTGTAGTCGCCTGGGCCTGGCTGTCCTTCCGAGTTGGCTTTCACGAGAAAACCTCCGAAGTCGGGAATCAGTGCGTAAATCTCCTTTGCCTTTGCCTTCCACCATGCCACGACATCCTTGTCGAGTGGGTCGGCGGTCTTCGTTGCACCCAATGCCATGGGCGAAGCGAAGTTTATGCTCAGGTAAACCTTGATGCCGTAGGGGCGCAACAAATCGGCATAAATCTTCACCGAGTCGATGTATTCGGCAGTGAGCATTTTTGGAGAGGCATTCACGTTGTTAAGCACTGTACCGTTGATGCCGAGCGATGCGTTGGCACGGGCATATTCAGTGATTATTTGGGTGCTTGCTTTCGCATTCCAGAAGATGCTGTTGCCGGCATATCCGCGCTCGATGGACCCGTCGAGATTGTCCCAGTGGTTAAGGAGTCGTATTCCAAAAGCAGGTGCGGAGAACTTCGAGAGGTCTTGTTTCTTCTGTCCTATGCCCTGAGTACGCAACAGGTCGTATGCTCCATAGAGCACACCGATGTCTGTGCCAGCCTCTATGGTGACGCTGTTCATGTTGCCTTTTATCGAGAAAGCACCGTCCTTAGGGCCGTTCTCGCTTACCACGAGTTGCACTTTCGCCCCTTGCCAGTAGCGTTTCATCTCGTTTTTGGCGATGTCGATTGTCGGCGACTGCTTGTTTGCAGTCACTTGAGCCTTATTCACTTCATTGTAACGCAGCCACAGGTCGTGTCCGTCCTCTGCGCTTGCCGCGATGCTGAACAGCATTGTCGCAAGCAAGAAAAGCATTTTCTTCATTAGTGTATTTTGTTTGATAGTTTATTGTTCTATTGTCTTTGACATGTCTGACTGGTCTGACGAGTCGGGTTTGACTGTATTGTCGGGCTTGTCAGTTATGTTCTGTTGTTCCTCAGCCTTGTGTTTCTGCTCGGCATATTCCGACGGGGTGACGCCAAAATGCTTCTTAAACACCGTGGAGAAGTGTGTCTGGTTGTTGAATCCTACGGCATAAGCCACCTGTGTAACGTTTATCTTCCGCTCGCGGATAAGGCTTGCAGCCTGCTCCAGTCGCAGGTTACGGATGAAGTCGCCTGCTGAGATTCCCGTTATCTCTTTCATCTTACGGTGTAGTTGGGCACGACTTATGCCCACGTTCTCAGTGAGTTTCTCAACATTGAACTCTGGGTCGGAGATGTGCTCGTTGATGCATTTCATGATGCGGTCCATCAGTTCGTCGTTGTTGCTTCTCACGTCGACCTTCTCCAGTTTCGCCTCCTGTCGTTGTGCTCCGGAGAACTTACCGCGCAGTCGACGCACGTTGTCGATGAGGTTGTCGATGAGGATATGCAGTTCGTCCATGCTGAAAGGCTTGGCGAGATAGGCGTCAGCGCCGCGTCGCAATCCCTCAAGACGGTCTTTCACTGCTGCCTTCGAGGTGAGCAGAATCACTGGTACATCGCTGATATTCGGGTTTCCCTTGATTTTCTTCAGCAGTGTGATACCATCCATTTCGGGCATCATAATGTCTGAAATTACCAAGTCATAGTCGCCTGTCAACAGCGCTTTCAGTGCCTCCTTGCCGTTGGGTGCGGCATCGAAATGATACCAGTTGCCCAGTTCGTTGCGTATGTAGCTTGCTATTTCCTCCTCGTCGTCGGCAATGAGAATCTTGGAGTTCTTGTTTGCCCGTGTCCTGCTATTGGCTTTGACGCTGTTAGTGGCATTGTGCATAGTGACATCCTCTATCATGTCAGGCGACAAGTGCTCCTTACCCTTCGGCAGGGTCACGGTGAGCACAGTACCCTTCACGCCGTCGGTACGGTTGTTTGCCCTTATCGTTCCGCCGTGAAGTTCTACTATCGCCTTGCTCAGGTTCAGTCCGATACCTGTGCCGTCGAGGTGTACATCACGTGCATTGCTGCCCTGATAGAAGCGTTCGAAGAGCCTCTCAGGATTGCTCTCCTTAAGTCCGATGCCATTGTCGGTGACACTGATGACCACGTTTTCTTCCTTCTCCTGGAGTACAATGTTTATCTCTCCGCCGTCGAAGGTGTACTTGAAAGCATTGCTCAGCAGGTTGCTAATTACCTTGTCGAAGTTAATATGGTCTATCCATACCGTTACGGGCTTTGCCTCACGGGGCTTAATCCTGCCCTCTGGCGTTTCCACTTCGAAGGTGTAGCGCATGTTCCGTTGTTGAGCGTTGTATTGATAGAGCGTGAATACACCGTTGATGAACTGCACGAGGTTAGTCTCCCGACACTGTAGTTTCATCTGTTTGTTGTCAATCTTGTTCTCGTCGAGAATCTGATTCACTAGCAGTTGCAGCCTTTGGGCGTTACGGTCGATTGTCTCGATGTCGTTGAGGCTCTCCTCGTCGAATGCCCTGGTCTTCAGTTTCTTCAGCGGTCCCATGATCAGCGTCAGTGGAGAGCGTATGTCGTGGGTGGCGTTGATTAGGAATTTCATCTTCGACTCCTCCAGTTCTATCTTACGTTTGCGGTCAACATAGTAGATGCCGAGCATGATGATGCATGCCGCAAGGAGTCCGTATAGTATGAAAGCCCCTATCGAGGCATACCATGGGTCTCGCACCCTCACCTCTATCACCTTGGTGTTTTTGGAGTAGATGCCGTTGTTCTGTGCCCTCACCTCGATGACATACTTGCCCGGTTTCATCTTGTTGAACGATATGGAGTTATTACCTTCGCCCGTCTGTGTCCATGTATCGGCTCCGTTGATGCGGTATTCGAAGTTGATGTTGTCGGCATTCTTGAACGTCAGCAGCGAGAACTCCATAGAGAAACTGTTCTCGTTGTAAGGCAATGAGAAATGGTCTTGGAAGCAGTCCTTCGACTTACCGTCGACAATGAAGTTGGTGAGATAAATGTCGCCCATCTCCATGTGCTGCTTCTTCACCTCCTCCGGATAGAATGCGGTGATGCCATCGCTGGTGCCGTAGGCTATCATGTCGTCATCGGCATGTATGGCGGCGCCGAGGATATACTCCTTTGTTGTCAGTCCGTTGCCGCTGATATGCTCAATGAACTGCTTGTCGTTGTGGTTGTAATGCCATATTCCCATCGAGGTGCTCAGCCACATATCGTTGGACTGGTCGATGGTGATGCTGTAAATAATCTTGTCTGTCAGTTTCTCGGCATTGTTGAAAGGCTCGGTCTTGTTCTTGTCACGCATGAAGATAAACATACCTTCGTGCGTACCTATTAATATGTTACCCTTGTTTGTCTCGCCCAAGGCGGAACACTGGACATGGTCGAGTTGCACATCCCATCCTAAGGGTTTGAACGACTGTTTCTCAGGGTCAAAGCATGAAAGACCGCTCGTCGTACCTATCCATAGTAGTCCGCGACTGTCATAGTAGAGCGCCTTTATCCAGTCGTTACATAACACGCCTTGCCCCGTGTCCTTGTCGCGCATGCTGTAGGCCTGTGTCTCACCGGTGTTGGTGTTATGTACTATAAGTCCCTTACCGTAATTGCAGATGAACAAGGTACCTCGCGAGTCGTCGGTGATGCAGTTGAGGTCCCATCCGTCTGTTTCCAACAGTGTCTGCTGGGAGCCCGTGGCAGGTGAGTATCTGTTCACCTTGTTCTCTGTGCACAGCCAGTACTGTCCGCGCTTGTCGCGGTAGATGTTGTTTGCCGTTGGCAGGATGTTGGACACCTGGCTCACCCTTCCGCTCTTGTCAAAACTGTAGAGTCCCGTGTTCTGAACGGTGCAAAGGATGTTGTTGTCGTCGCCGAGAGCCAGTGATGAGACGCTGCTTCCTATCTTGTGTCCCTGTTTCTCGAAGGTAAATGACTCAAAGATGTCCTTCTGCTGGCTCATCTGGAACAGTCCTTTCTTGTAGCAACTCACCCAAAGGTTGCCGTCTTTGTCCTCCATGATGTCGTTGATGTTCGAGGAAGCAAGGTTGAAGTCGCTGTTTTCGATGTTCACCATCTCTGCCGTGGTGCTGCCTTTCTTTATAACGTATAGACCGTTTCCTGCCGTTCCGAGGTAAAGGTTACCCTCGCTGTCGAGTTGTGCTTTCAGTATCGAAGCCTTGCCGGAGAGCACCGTGAGGTCGTAGCCAGCATCGCCAATCTCCCCCGTGCTGTAGTCGTATCGCAGAATACCGTGGTGACAAACCACGATAAAGCCGCGATTGTCTGTACGTAAGAATGACATTGGCGGACCGAATGGCGACTCAAAGTCCTTAAACTCTGTTGGTTTGTTGTCCTTTATGGTGATGCGCGTCAGCGTCACGAGGTGACTCGAACGCCATAGATGGTGCTGGTTATCCTCGAAGATTCGACTGTAGAATTTATCCACGTCACGTTTCACGAAGTCATCAAGTCGTACGATTCTGTCCTCTCCCTTGCGTATGGCAAAAAGTCCCTCGCCTGCCGTTCCGATAAGAATGTCGCCGTTTGATGTCTCAAGCAGCGAGTTGGCTCGTGGTCTTAGGTTTCCAGGGAAACGGTAGCGGTGAAAACAGTCGTTGTGATAGTCGTACTGTGCTAATCCATAGGTGCATCCCACCCACAGACGCCCCTCGCTGTCACTCATTAGTCTCACCACCTCGTTATCGACGATAGTGGTGGAGTCGTCCTTATTATGCAGATATGGTGTAAAGCGGTAACCGTCGAACTTGTTCAGTCCATACTCCGTGCCAATCCAGATGAAACCATACTTATCCTGTAACACGCAGTCGATCAGGCTGCTTGTCATCTTCTCGCTGGTGTAAAGACATGACATTCCGGCCCTTACCAACATTGATAAGAGTAACAGACATGCAATCGTATAAAAATGTTTCAGTCTTTTCATCTTTTTGGGTCACTTCGGTTGACGCATTGCTTCTCGCAATGGTCTAATTGCACGCATTTCACGGCAAAGTTAAAAAAATAAATTAATTGATGAAACATTTGAGAGGATACTTTTGCAACAAATATAATGAAAAAAATTGAAATGAAACAAATAAAAACTAAATCGCAACAAATTTAAGGGTGTTTTTTGAGTAATTTTGAGTATATTTGCACCATTGTTTGGAAATAACACTAAAAATTTCTGAAGAATAGATTGGCAGTTTCCTAAATCTTATAACCGGAATTATTAAAAATCAATCAATAAAATCAAAAATGGAAAACAATCAAACAACTAGCGAAGCAAAAGGCTTCTACAAACTTTCGTGGTTGCAGAGAATCGGATTCGGTTCGGGCGACCTGGCGCAAAATCTTATTTTCCAAACGGTAGCGTGCTACTTGATGATTTACCTGACGACGGTATTAAAGATTAATCCGGCATTTGTCAGTGGACTTATTCTTGTGGTTCGTCTCATTGATTGTTTCTGGAGTCCTATTGTGGGACGCTATATAGACAATCGTAATCCTAAGTTGGGTAAGTATCGTGCATACCTTCTCTATGGTGGTATTCCACTTACTGTGGCCGCATGCTTGTTGATGCTTCCTCAGGCTGCCACTTGGTCTATGACGATGAAGATTATCTATGCGTCAGTCAGCTACACCGTGCTGAGTATGATTTACTCAGTGGTTAACATACCTTACGGCTCGATTATGGCAAGTATGACTCGTGACAATGATGAGGTACTTATCCTCACTTCTACACGAATGGTATGTGCCAATATCGGTCAGATTATTGTTCAGGCCGGTTTCCCCATCGGACTTGCCATGTGTGTTCATACGGCAATCGACTGGAATCAGGCAACGTTCATGGCTATCGGTACGATTCCTGCTTTCATCATCCTGCCATCTCTGCCAATGTTGAAGAAATGGTTGGGTAAGAAGGGTCTCTATTATACGCTTCTCTCAGTTGGTCTTGTTGGATTTGCCATTTTGTTCATCATTGGTAAGTTCTTCGATGTTGCAAGTTGCAATACAATTGTTCAGATTGCGAAGGTTATGACAGGTGTTGGACTCCTTGTTGGTTCTCTGATGTGGGCATTGGTTCCTGAAGTAATCACCGAGGCTGAGTATCGTACAGGAAACAGACCTGCTGCCACGGTAAACGCACTTGCCGGTGTTGCTTTCAAGGCTGGTTTCTCAATTGCCGGTTGGATTACTCCTCTGGTAATGGGATGGATTGGCTTTAACTTCGCCACTGAAGAGTCTGCATTGCCAACATCACCTGGTGCTTGGTTTACAGTTACGTGCGTTTTTGCACTCGTAGGTTTTGTTCTCTTGCTTCTTTGTTTCTTGGGCAGCAAGGAGAATATCACCACAACACCGGACAAGCCTGTTACATTTGGTGAAATGTGGCAGGAGTTCAAGGCAAATAAGTGCCTTCAGTTGGTTCTTAGTATCTTTGTTGTGGTATTCCTGGCATCATTCATCAGCGGACCGGTAAATGCATATTATCCGAAACTGGCAAATTATTCGACAATTGCACAGAACGCAATTCTGGTGTTCACTTGCATCATTCCTGCCGTTCTCCTTGTTGTTGTAGGCTACCTGATTTACAAGTATCCTCTTACAGATGAGAAACTTGACGAAATAAATAGAGAAATCGAAGCACGTAGCAATAATGAATAAAAACATTAAGATACTGACACTCTGTCTGGTCATGATGCCATTGGCATCAATGGCTCAGCAGGGTTTGAAAGATGCCATGGGCAAGTATTGCCTGATTGGTGCGGCTGTAAATCAGTGGCAGAGTGACGGACAGGTACCTGAGGCTGATGTGGTGCTCGACAAGCATTTCAACTGTGCCGTAGCAGAGAACTGCATGAAGCCAGAGACACTGGCTCCTGCAGAGGGCATATTCGACTTCCGCGTAGCCGATAAGTTCGTTAGTTACTGTAAGCAGCATAACCTGAAGGTGATTGGTCACTGTCTGGTATGGCACTCACAAGCCCCCGACTGGTGGTTTACCAATGGCTATACAGCCATGCCGGCATCTAAGGAAGTGCTGAAAGAACGACTCATCAAGCATATAAAGACCGTGGTAGGCCACTATAAAGGTCAGGTGCATGGCTGGGATGTGGTGAACGAGGCCATCAACGATGACGGTACGTTCCGTAATTCTCCCTACTACAGACTGTTGGGTGAGGAGTTCATAGAGATTGCTTTCCGCACCGCCCATGAGGCAGACCCCGATGCCGAACTCTACTATAACGACTATTCAATGGCTGGCGAGAAGAAGCGCGAGGCTGTATGCCGACTGGTGAAGAACCTGAAGGACAAGGGCTTGCGCATCGACGGTGTGGGCATGCAGAGCCACAACGGACTCGATTATCCCAATCTGGAGGAATACGAGAAGAGTATCGATGCCTTTGCTGCCTGTGGCGTGAAGGTAATGATTACCGAACTCGATATCAATGTACTGCCTAACCCACAGGGATTCGGTGGTGCTGCCGTGGAGCAGAACTTCGAGTTCCAGCAGAAGTACAACCCATACGCCGCTGGTCTGCCTTCTGCCAAGCAGAAAGAGCTGGACAACCGTTGGCTTGAGTTGTTCAAGATTTATTACAAGCACCGCTCACAGATCAGCCGCATCAACCTGTGGGGTATCAGTGACGGAGGTTCATGGCTCAATGGCTGGCCCATCAAGGGACGCACCAACTATCCGTTGCTCTTCGACCGCCAGTATCAGGCGAAACCCGTTGTTAACGAAATCATCAAACTTTATAAATAAATCAGAAAACTATGAAACCGCGTTATCTTTTCCCGAGTGACTATATGGCTGACCCCGCAGCCAATGTGTTTAACGGACGCCTTTACGTCTATCCTTCGCACGACTGGGATGCCGGTGAGTGCTTCGACGACGATGGCGGTCACTTCCAGATGAGGGACTACCATGTGCTGTCATGGGACGATGTTGAGAATGGCGAAGTTACCGACCATGGTGTAATCCTCGATGTCAAGGACGTTCCATGGGCTGAGAAGCAGATGTGGGACAATGATGTCGTTGAGAAGGACGGCAAGTACTACCTCATCTTCTCTGCCAAGGAGTATAGCGGCGTGTTCCGACTGGGCGTGGCCGTTGCCGATAAGCCCGAGGGCCCGTTTATCCCTGAGAAGTTCCCTATCCGTGGATCGTTCTCCATTGACCCTTGTATGTTCAAGGACGATGATGGTCAGATCTACTGCTACTTCGGTGGACTCTGGGGCGGACAGTTACAGTGGGGCCGCACGCTCTACCACGGTTTTGAGGCTATCCCCGGCAAGTACGGCGATGATAATGGTCTCATCGACCTTGGTCCTGCACCCGACCACAAGACACAACTCTTCGCTAAGCCCGATGCACCCGCACTGCCCAGCAATGTGGTACGCATGACCGACGACGTGAAGCAGTTCGCAGAGGCTCCACGTCCAGTCATCATTCTCGACAAGGATGGACAGCCGCTGAAGGCCGGTGACCCACATCGTTTCTTCGAAGCATCATGGATGCATAAGTACAACGGAAAGTACTACTTCTCTTACTCTACTGGTGACAGTCACTTCCTGTGCTATGCCACGGGTGACAACCCATACGGACCGTTCACCTATCAGGGTGTTATCCTTGACCCTGTTGTTGGTTGGACAACCCACCACAGCATCGTTCAGTACAAGGGACAGTGGTATCTCTTCTATCATGACTGTTTTCCTTCTAATGACGTTACCCATCTTCGCTCACTGAAGGTACAGCGTCTCTTCTACAACGAGGACGGAACCATTCAGAAGGTGATAAATGAATGATGTGCGTTTGATGGCATTTCGTTGTGCCAATGGTCACAAATCGAATAATAAAAGATGTGGAATTGAATAGCAATTCCACATCTTTTGCATTTCAACCGTGAATGTATTGGTCTGTATTATGTCTTGTCCTGCTTATCGGCAGTTATTCTTGTTCATTCTGAATCTTAGTGGAGTAGGGGGTAGGTCTTACGCCGTACATAAGACGCACGCGTCCTGGGTCACTGTCGATGGGTTTTACTTTCTCCTCATTCCCTTTTCCATTTTCATCATTCTCAAGAGACTTCGCCGACTTGCATGCGCCAAGTCCGAGCATTGCTATTATGCCCATGCATACCATAGTGGTGATTTTCAGCAGCCAATGTCTCATAACAGTTTCTTCAGATGACATGTAATCAGTTTTCCTTCAGCATCGCGCAGGTGCATTGAGTTACCCTTGCAATAGCGGAAATGCTTGCAGTCGGCACATTCGTCCTTGTGCATCCATGAGCGGTCGCGATATGGCTGGTACTTGTTTTCCCACACTGTGAGGAAGTCGTCCTCATAGATGTTGCCCTGCGCATAGTCTGCCCTGATGCTCGCACAGGCAGCAATGTCACCGTTAGCCATTACCGAACCCACACTGATTCCTGCCTGACAACCCAGCAGAGAGTCGCGCACCTCTCCCTCGTAGTTTCCGAGGAATCCCTCGCATCCGTATGCCGCTTTTATCACTCCTTCCTTCCTCGTCTTCTTGATGAAGTCCAACATCCCTTTGTATTGCTCGTTCGAGAGTTGCAGCATAGGGTCTTTTGCAGCCCTTCCCACGGGGAAGATGGAGAACATACGCCAGTGTTTCACATCTTTGCCTATTAAGAAATCGCGTATCTCAGCCAGTTTCGGGTATGTGCGTTGGTTGACGCAGGTCACCACATCGAACACAAGCCCCACTTTGTCGCGCATCTCCACAAGGTAGTCGATTGCCTCGCTGACACGTTGGAAACTATCTTTGTGCCCGCGCATCCAGTTGTGGTCGTCCTCCAGTCCATCGATGCTGACGGTTATCGAGTGAAGTCCCGCACGTCTCAGTGCTAACAGTTTCTCACGTGTTAGCAGCAGTCCGTTGCTCACCATGCCCCAAGGGAACCCACGTTCGTAGATTCCTTTGCCGCACAATTCTATGTCCTCACGCACCAGAGGCTCGCCTCCAGTCACGATGACGAACACCTTGTGAGGGTCCATTTTCTCCTTTATGCTGTCGAGAACGCGGAAGAAGTCCTCCCGAGGCATGTCTTTTGTGTTGGTTATCTGGCGGCAGTCGCTGCCACAATGCCTGCAATGCACATTACATCTCAGTGTGCATTCCCAAAAAAGCTGCGTCAACTGATGTTCACGCAAATAGTTGTTCTGCACCACTCGTGCCATTTCCAATGCGAGGCGGTGGCGCATGTCCAGACGGTAGTCGTTAGCGTTTGCTGTCTTTTCCATTGTCAATGGTTGCGTCAGGACTTGTCATATTCTCTCCGATGGAGTCGTTATGCTCGATGTAATCGGTGTTTGGCGTGCCATATTCCAATGGTTGTGGCAAGACCCTTCTGAACAGGTTGCAACTGCTGAAGCCCAGAGAAATAAGCACTGCCGATGCCAGCGCTACACCTACCTTTATTATTCCTTTTTTCATTTCTGGGTCTTTATCGTTGTAGAATCAATAACTTCGGGCTCCTCCACGTCAGGCTGGTCGAGTGAATCGACAAACTCTGATGGTGGTGGTCCATAAACATCGATAATCTCATTATTGTTAAAGGCCTTTTTACCGCACGATGTTATTCCCAGTGCCAAAAGCACTGAGGAACCGATAGCGCCAAAAGCCCACTTCTTCAATCTATTTGTTTTTTTCATTTCTGTTTGCTTTGATTGTTTCCGCTGTCGGCAGGAGCCGGTGTTGTCGCCTGCACTTCTGCTGAGTCAGGTTTCACATAGTACTCCATTGGCGGCGGACCATATACCTTGGGCTGTGAAAGCGGACTGCAGCTTCCGAACCCCATAGCCAGCAACACTGACGAAGTCAGCGCTCCTAATGCTTTCATTAATCCCTTTTTCATTTCTTGTCTTTTTCAGGTAATTGTACAACTGTATCAGGCACTTCTACTTGTTGGTTGTTAAGAGTGTCACTGTAAAACTCTGGCGGCGGACCATATACACACTCTATGTTCTCATGCCTGATGCCGTTTCCAGAGCATGCGGTAAATCCCAGTGCTGCAAGCACCGATGAACCGATAACACCTAAAGTCCATTTTCTTAGTCTGCCCATAGTGTTTTTGTTTAGTGTTTGGTGTGTCGAAATTTAAACGTGCAAAACCGTTTATGTCTCTGCAAAGATATGATAAAACGCTGAAACCACCAAACTTATATCATTTTTTTTATCATTTTGAAAGTATTCGAGACGTCAAAACTTTGCGTTTATAGGTTTTCTTTGTAATTTTGCAACCGATTTAATAAAAAGAGGAAATCATTATTATTTTTTTATTATATTATGGCAAAGAAAGCATTACTTATGATTCTCGACGGATGGGGAATCGGAAAACATGGCAAGGGTGACGTAATCTTTAATACCCCGACGCCTTATCTTGATTATCTAACTGCTGTTTCGGCTCACTCACAACTTATGGCTTCGGGCGAGGATGTTGGTCTTCCTGACGGTCAGATGGGTAACTCTGAGGTGGGTCACCTCAATATCGGTGCCGGTAGAATTGTCTATCAGGACCTCGTAAAGATAAACCGCGCCTGCAAGGACGGCTCAATAATGGAGAATCCGCAGGTGAAGGCTGCATTCACTTATGCCAAGGAGAACAACAAGAAACTCCACTTGATGGGTCTGACCTCCGACGGTGGCGTTCACTCAAGCCTCGACCATCTCTTCAAACTCATCGAGATAGGTAAGGCATACGGACTGAAGAACCAGGTATTCGTACACTGTTACATGGATGGTCGCGACACCGACCCCCGCTCTGGAAAGGGATTCATCGAGCAGGTGCAGAAGGTGTGCGACGCCAACGACGCTGCAATAGCATCTATAGTAGGCCGCTTCTATGCCATGGATCGTGACAAGCGATGGGAACGTGTGAAGGAAGGCTACGACCTCATTGTCAACGGCGTTGGCAAGCAGGCTACTGATATGGTGCAGGCAATGCAGGAAAGTTATGACGACGGCGTGACCGACGAGTTCATTAAGCCTATACATAACAGTGGCGTCAACGGTTGCATCGAAGAAGGTGACGTTGTAATCTTCTTCAACTTCCGCAACGACCGCGCCAAGGAAATGACAATAGTACTGACTCAGGAGGATATGCCAGAGCAGGGCATGAAGACCATTCCTGGCTTGCAGTACTACTGCATGACACCTTACGATGCTAAGTTCACAGGTGTGCATATCCTCTTCCCGAAAGAGAACGTTGAGGATACACTGGGCGAATATCTCAGCAAGAAAGGTCTCAAGCAGTTGCATACGGCAGAGACCGAGAAGTATGCCCACGTGACATTCTTCTTCAACGGAGGTCGTGAGGCACCTTACGAAGGCGAGGACCGTATCCTTGTTGCCTCTCCCAAGGTTGCTACATACGACCTGAAGCCCGAGATGAGCGCATACGAGGTTAAGGACAAGCTGGTTGGTGCCATCAATACTCAGGAGTATGACTTCATCGTTGTGAACTTCGCCAACGGCGATATGGTGGGACATACCGGTGTGTATAACGCCATTGCAAAGGCTGTCTGGGCTGTTGACAACTGCGTGCGTGAGGTAATAGAGGCTGCAAAGGCAAACGACTATGAGGCAATAATCATCGCCGACCACGGCAATGCTGACAATGCCATCAATGCCGACGGCACACCGAATACCGCACACTCGCTCAATCCTGTGCCATTTATTTATGTGACAAACAATAACTCGGCAACGGTGAAGGACGGACGTCTTGCCGATGTCGCTCCTTCCATTCTCCATATCATGGGATTGGAGCAGCCATCCGACATGACCGGTGAGAATCTGATTGTTGACTAAAGGGTCAGAAGATTTTTTAATAACGTGAATTCAACAAATACAAAATAAGGAAAGCTGTGTGTCAAATGTTCTCCGAACATTGACGCATGGCCCTGCTTTTCATCCGCATCTTGGAGAAAAAATATCAAATCAATATGAATACCCAACCAACTACATCGTCATTCATCGTGAGGGCGGCCGTGCTGCTGCTCACAGTGCTCACAACCACAGGAGCATGGGCGCAAAGCTCCACCACCGTCTCGACGGAGGATCTACTGAATAAGGCCATCACCGATGGTGCCACGAACATTCAACTTACTGAAGACATCAAACTCAACAAATTCCTCAACATCAACGGGATCACCGTGACTATCGACCTGAACGGCCACAGACTCTACCGCGAACTCGACAGCAGCTCTGATGATGGCCACATTTTCTGGGTTCACAACAACGGCAACCTAACCCTTGCGGACAACAGCAGCACCCATAGCGGCAGCATCGAGGGCGGTAATGCCACCAACGGCGGCGGCATCAACGTCTGGCCCGGCTGTTCGCTCACCGTTAGTTACGTTACATTCAAGAACAACAGCGCGAGCGACAACGGCGGTGCCATCTTTGTACGAAACGATGCCACCGCCACCATCAGCAATGCCACCTTCATCGGGAACTCCGCAGCCGACCATGCCGGTGCCATCTGGAACAACGGCACATTCACGGCTACCGACTGCACCTTTACGGGCAACAGCTCTAGTGACGTGGGCGGCATCTACAACTCTGTGACTACTGACGGTGCGGGCAATGCCACCCTGACGGGCTGCACCTTCACGGAGAACCAGGGCACCACAGGTGCGGGTGCTTTGGCCAATGCCATGGGCAATACGGAGATGACCATCGTCGGCTGCACCATTACGGGCAACACAGCAGGCAGCAACGGCGGCGGCATCTGGAACGGCGGAACTCTCAAAATGCAGGGCACAGTCACGGTGACTGATAATCATCGAAACGACGGCGTGGTCAGCAACGTGTACCTGAAGGATGAGAAGGTTATCACCCTGGCCGGCGCCCTCACAGAAGGTTCCAGCATCGGCGTGGAATTGGAAAACAACACGGGTACGTTTACCAGCGGATACAAAGACTTTCATTATTATACAGCCCCCAACACCTTTTTCACCGCCGACCTTTCTGTTGCTTTAAGCGTGGTATTTGACAGCAATCGTGAGGCATATCTGACCATCATCAACAACAATGATGAATATTACGTTGAGCGGTCGTGGGATAGCACGCACGAGAAAGTGGCCAGCACATATAAGTTCCTTAAAGGTATTATTGGCTATGACGCCACTCCCGTCGAGGGGCAGTACAAGGAAGTGACAAATGCCCCTGAGAGTTCCCCCAACGAATGGTTCGGCATGGGCGGATATAGCGACAACGTAGCCGAATTCTACGTGGTTGAGGGAAACGTGCAACGTGAGACCATCGTCGTGCAGGGCAAGGACGTACATCTTGTCCTCGCCGACAACGCCACACTTACCCTCACCGGCGGACTGAAGCTGGAGGGCGACAACAAACTCTACATCCACAGCCAGTCGTATGGCGACAACATGGGCCGGCTGATAGTCACCAACAAATATGAAAAAGCTGCCGGCATCGGCAGCGCACGGGATGATGGTGCCGACAAAACTGTGGGCGAACTGGTCATCTATGGCGGACACATCGAGGCTATTGGTGGAGAATATGGCGCAGGCATAGGCTCTTGTAGTGAAAGTGGTAATAAACAACTCTGCAATAAAGTCACCGTCTATGGCGGACACATCGAGGCTACAGGCGGTGAACATGCTGCCGGCATCGGAGGAGGAGCCCGAGCCCACGGAGGTGATTTTATCCTATATGATGGTACCGTGATAGCCATAGGTGGTGGAGGAACAATCAAAATCGTCAAAGGTAATTGGGCGGCGGCGCTCCTCGGAAGTTATTTAAACGCCGGAGGTGGAGCCGGTGTGGGAGGAGGTGGTATAACCAATCCTAAATTCGATCCATACGCTGGCTATGGTGGCAACGTGACTATTTATGGCGGTACACTCACGGCCACAGGCCAGTCTGCCGGTGCCGGCATCGGTAGTGGTGGTTCTTTTTTTGGTGATTCTCATCAAAATCAACGATGTGGCGGTACATTCACGATGTATGGTGGAACGGTGACAGCCGCTGGCGGTGGTAGTGAAGCTGGCGCTGCTGCTGGCATCGGAGGAGGTTATCAAAATGGTGGTGGAACGGTCTATGTATCTGGTGGCACAGTGACAGCCACTGGTGGGCAAGGTGCGGCTGGTATCGGCGGCGGCTACTCAGCAATGGGAAGCGAAGTGACCATCACAGGCGGTACTGTTATCGCCACGACCAGCGTGAAGGAACATTACAGCAATAGAGCCATCGGTCCTGGCCAAGGCAGCGATAACTTTGGCACACTGTCCATTGGCGACGCGATGATGGTGGGCGCCGGCAACAGTGGCAGCGTAGAGCGCATCTATGATGCCGACGAACGCAAGAACGCCTGCTGGTTTCGCTCCTACGCAGAAATTTCGCCCTGCACGCATCCTTCTGGAATCACCTTTACCATTAACGATAGTGATACCCACACCTCTCATTGCAAGCACTGCTCTGTGTCGGAAACGGCAGAGCACTTTAACAGCGACGGCAGTGGCACATGCGTCTGCGGC
>JAFZIY010000020.1 GCA_017554105.1 Prevotella sp.
ACGCCTGGGCGAACTGGGTCTCTTCTCTCTCGGCATCAACACCAAGCCGGCACCCAGCGCAAGGGAGTTCTCCGCTGCCCAGAACGTGAAGAGCGTGCACCTGCTGGTGCGCAACACCAAGACATGGAGCAACGCGGAACTGCGCAAGAAGTGCAGCATCAGCGAACTCGAGAAGAATGCGATAGCAGAAGAGGTGACGCCAGCACCGTAGGCCCCTCCCATCCATCTGAAAGCCTCCCCTCGGGGAGGTTTGGTGGGGGTTTTCTCGGGGAGGTTTGGAGGGGGTTTCTCATTCTCCATCCCGCCACTTTTCGCATGTCAAAACATATACAAACAACAAAGCCGAAGATATATCAAACGCAGGGCGAAAGGACAACTCTAATCGAAATCTTTAAAAGCGCCCTTCAAAAAAAAGACAAAAATGTTGCGATATTTGATTGTATTGTGTATCTTTGCAGCAAACTACTAAGCCTATGGAAATAACTTGCAAGGACCATTTGGGCAATGTTCTGGCAAGACGGTATTTTATTGTTCCAGTAACAATATGATATGAATATATCTTATCGCATTACAAATGCTAATACTCAATGTGGGCAGATTACAAATCCGCCCGAGCGGAAAATCAAAACGTATTGGAACTGCTGATGAAAATTTAAATATATATAAAAAATAGATATGGATAAAGCAATCTACAACGATGAATTTTGGTTAAAGGTGTTTAAACGGAAATTTAAAACCGGAATAGCTTACAATGCCTGTATCATGGACTTCTTATCAAGCAAACAAAGAGTCCTCTTTACAATCCGACGTCTTATGGAAATTCCTATTAGTCAAGCTCGTATTGTCATTCAATATTGGGAAAAGACTAAAACTGTAACCGATTTGCTAGACAAATATGGTTTAAATAGTTATCAGGTAATAAGAGAATACAAGATAAACCATGTTAAACCTGGCTATATTAATATTGATATATCATCACAGACTTTTAATGAACTATTTTTGCACGAATTGTTAGCGCGACATTATGGTTTAGACTTTTCACGTTCTAATGCTCTTAACCTCGTTCCCTATTTCATTATTGACACAGGAAACTTGGAAATAATTGCCATTAAATGCTATGATGACAGGGGCTTTTATCAGTATTTTATCAGGAAGGAAGATAAAAGATTCAAGAAAATCGGGGATTCTGAATGATTTATGGACTAGATTGGATTAAATATACAAGATGAAAATGATGAAGAGATATATGTATTATATATTTGTTATGTTGAGCATAACAAGTTGTTCTTTTGATTCTAACTATGACTACAGATTGTCTAGTTTAAATCATAAGGAACTTGCCTATAAAGAATTACCTGACAGCGTAAGGGCACTTTTATATTCCGCAGCAGTTGGTCATATAAAAAGAAACAACCTGCTATTTGTAAACCCTTCAGATAGTTCTATATATCATTTCAAAGTTGTTGAGTCTATATTTGTTAGTTCATGGACTGCATATTGTAAGTTAATAGATACTGACAAGAACATCATTTATAGAATTGAACGAGGTGTGCCTCTACCTTATATTATTGACAGTAATACAAACAAATTATATATACCCACTGATTATATAATCCTTTCAAGAATCAATATAGCATTTGATAGTATTAGAAAACAAAGAGGTATATGTAGTGCTGATATCGCGGAATCTATCGTAATTGCTGCTAACGATAAAATATATAATGCTTTATTTACCGAATACGAATTAAAATGAGGAATGTTTACAAAATCACTTTATATCAAGGTCTATTCCATACACTATCTGCTGGGCGGCACCGTAGTGTTCACCCGCTCGGGCGGATTTGCAATCTGCCCGCATTGAGTATCAGCATTTGTAATGCACAATAAACCAAACCTATGGCAACATTAAGTTTTACAAAAGGACTCTATATTCTGCGTGACTTTAAGAAGTTCACCAGCAAGGCAAGAAGGAACCATTCAGCACTGCCATAAGGCGGTGCTTTTTGTTTATGGAAAATTCAACATTTCAACATTTGCCCTTTTGGGAATAATAGAATAATAGCGGTTGCACCTTTGTGGATTGCAGCCGCTATGTCATTTGTTGTTGCCCTCGGGCTTTATCTCTCTATCTTCACAGAACTCTCTGTTCCGTCGATGGCGGTGACGACGAAGATGAGGACCTGCTCTTTCTCGAGGCCCTTGAGGTTTACCATCATCTTGCGGTCGGCAATTCCCATAGTGTCGAACTGCGCCACTTTCTTCCCGCTGTAACTTACGATGGATATTCTGTTTATCGGCTTCTCGCTCGTGACAGTGGCACGGTTGCCTTTCTTGTTCAACTTCACGTCAACGTCAAACTGCCCGGCATCGCTGCTGTTGTCGTCGAGAGTGTCGTCTGTGACCTTTATGCCCAAGGCGTCGAGAGCGGCAATAGCATAGCGCTTTCCTAACTTACGGTATCCCTCGGTGGAGAAATGCACGTTGTCGCTCAGTGGCGCACAGCCCTTGCTGCTCACCACGTAACTCGTCTTTATCCATTCGGGCAGTCGCCTGATTGTGGGTATTGCGTGTGCGCATACTCCGTTGTAGGTGCTGTCGACTGTCTCGCCTGCGATGATGGGACAGTCCTCGGCCTTGAGGTTCAGTTGGCTGAGTATGTTCTCATATACGTCTTTCACCATCTGGAGCCAGGTGTCGTTGTATGCGTCGGTCTCTCCCTGATGGAGCAGTATGCCCTTTATGACACCTTCGTTCTGTGCTTTCCTGGCGAGGGTGAGCAGTCGCTGAAGCGGGTCGCCACCATAGCAGTTCACCTCGTTGCGCTGCCAGTCGGGCAGGTCGCCTGCCGTCCATTGCTTGCAGGAGTCGGGATGGAAGAGCCTTATCGAGCATCCGTCGACGGCAACGATTATCGTTCCGACGCGCACGTTATCAGGGAGATGCTCCACCATCGTGCGTCCGAAGTAGTCGGTAGGACCAATCTTGGTGTACTGACGTGCGAGCGGTGGGATGGCAATGCGCCATTTCCCCATCTCGTGTATGTCGCAGTCGGATGCCGTCATATTCTGGAATCTCGGGCTTACGATGGAGTCCTCATATTCTATCGGTCCCTGTCCCACCATGTTGGACTGTCCGATGGCGAGATAGATGTAGAAGTTCTGGTCCTGTGCGTGGCAGACGGCAGTTGCCAGCATCATGAGAAACGTTATCGCAAAATGTTTCATAGTGTCTGTTGTTAGTAATCCGTTACAAAAGTAGTAATTATTCTCGAGACCGCCGAAATTAATTAGGACAATTGGAATATTTTTATTATTTTTGTGGGCGAAACATGGAAGCGAAACAGTATGACGAGCGCCAGAGGGAGGTGATAGAGGCCGGCGAGGGCTATCATCTGGTGCTTGCTCCTCCCGGGTGCGGTAAGACGGAGGTTCTTGCCGAGCGAATCCTGCGTGCCCATCGTCGTGGAGTGCCCTACAGTGACATGCTCTGCCTGACCTTCACCAACCGTGCCTCACGGGGAATGCGCGACCGTATAGAGCAGATGGCGGGCGACTCGGTGGATGAGTTGTTTGTCGGTAACATACACCGCTTCTGCTCCAAGTTCCTCTTTGAGAATGAGGTGCTGCCGATGGAGACGTCAATCCTCGACGAAGACGACAGTGCAAGCATCATCGCCGACTACATGCAGCAGGACGAACTCACGGTGATGGGTGACGCGAAGGTGCGCCATCAGTACTCAACGATAGTCAATCTCCAGCATTTCATGCACCAGTATGCGGGTGGCTATCCCAAGGAACTGACCGTACACAGCGAGGACCTGAACGCAAAGGCATTGCGGCAGATATGCTCGATAATGATGAAGGACTTCACCCGCGACAGCATCACGGAGTTCTATCGTAACATAGACGACTATGGACGACTGGCGGAACTGAACCGCAACGGTGAGTTGCAGAACTTCATACGCATGATGTCGGCTGCCCGTCATTATGAGAAATACAAGAAGCAGCACAACCTCGTGGACTTCGCCGACCTTCTCCTCATTGCATACGACACGCTGAGGGACGGCTATGACGGCAAGCGCTACGGCTGGATTCAGATAGACGAGATACAGGACCTTAGTCCCCTGCAACTGGAGATTGTCAGCCTCATTACTTCCCAGGATTCGCCGACGGTGATGTATCTTGGTGACAGCCAGCAGGCCATATACTCGTTCATGGGTGCCAAGAGTGAGACGCTAAACCAACTCGCAGGTCATTGCAAGATACACAACCTCTATACGAACTACCGCTCACCGAAGTATCTGCTTGAGGTGTTCAACACCTACGGGCATCAGATGCTGGGACTTGACGAGCGCCTGCTGCCACAGACAAACAGGAGTGTGGAGGCACAACGGGGTGACCTTCTGATAACATGCTCGGAGAATAACATCGACGAGCAGCAGGATGTGGCGGAACTTGCGAAGCGCATACACACGCGATATCCTGACGAGACGATAGCAGTGGTGGTGAGTTATAACTCGGAGGCCGACGACATCAGCGCACGTCTCACAAACCTCGGGGTGAACCATTTCAAGGTGTCGGGGCGTGACCTCTTCTCAGAGCCCGCCGTGAAACTGCTGCTGGCTCACCTCAGTGTGTCGATGGGCGACCACGATTTCCTCGCCTGGTCGCGCATTGTGGCTGGCATAAAGGCCGTAGGCTCTAACTCTGCGGCACGTGATATGGTGCGTGACCTCGCACTGAACGGTATGACACCTGCCGACCTCATGCGTGATGACGGCATCACCTCGTTGCAGGAATTCCTTCAGGCTTATTCGCATGATGATATCGTGGTGTTCGACACCGAGACCACAGGACTGTCGATAGAGGAGGACGATGTGGTGCAGATAGCGGCCATTAAACTGCATAAGGGCGAGTATGTGGAAGGCTCGGAGTTTAATGTCTTTATCAGGACACAGCGTGAGATACCTCGGATGCTCGGTGATATTGAGAATCCTCTGGTGGAAGAATACCAGAGACAGGAGATACTTGAGGCAGACGAGGCGATGCGGATGTTCATCGACTATGCCAAAGGGTGTGTGCTTCTGGGCCACAACTCAATGTACGACTATCATATCATGGACAACAATATGCGTCGCCGTTGTGGGAGAAACGACTTCAGGCAACTGTTCCCACGTTGTCTCGACACGTTGCATATGGCAAGAATCATCAATCCCCGGTTGAGGAGTCATAAGTTGAAGGACCTGATAACGGAGTTTGATATTGAAGGGCAGAACTCACATCTTGCCAATGACGACATCGTGGCCACGTGGCATCTGGCGGACTTTTGTTTCAGGGAAGGACAGAAGAAGGCGGCATTGCAGGTGGATATACCGATAAAGTACAGTCGTGCGATGAAACGTCTGCGCGAGACCTACAAACCGCTTTATGACCACACCCGTAGCATCCTGTATGATGAATATGATGGGGATGAACCGGCACTGCTCGCGGAATGGCGCTATGCCTACGAAACCCTGATATTGCTGGGACGCATAGAGCCGATAGGGAAGATGTCGTATGCGGAGCAATATATACGCGATGAGGTGATAGGTGAGGACCGCAGTCCGTTGCATGTGCAGTTGGAGCGGTATATGAACATGCTGAACACCCTGAAGGAGGCCGACCTCTGTGGTAGCGCCAGCATGCAGGAACGTGTGTTCGTCTCTACCGTACATAAGGCAAAAGGTCTGGAGTTCGACAACGTCATCGTATATGAGGTGAGCGACGGGAACTATCCCGGATTCTTCGCTCGTGACGATATGAAAAGGCAGGAAGAGGAGATGCGCCGTCTGTATGTCGCCCTGTCACGGGCAAAGCATCGCCTGATACTCACCTGGAGCCGTAAGCGGGTCACGCAATGGGGTAGGGTGTTTGACCAGAATCTGTCCCCGTTTGTCGCCTGCATCGCCCGTTTCTTCCAGAAAATGTAGTTTCTTTACCCCGCCCCTGCCCCCGCCCCTCAAGGGGTGGGGAAACGTTAGTGCAGGCTCTATTACTTATCCTGATGCCTCCCTGCCCCTCAAGGGGAGGGGAAGGGGTGAGGTCTGAAATGCCGCTAATTCTCACAGGTCAAATAATATAGTGTTTCTTTTATTTTGTTTTTTAGTCTCTTTTCATTAATTTTGCACCGAAATGAAAAGGAGAGTTATCTGTCAGAAGGGCGACTACGACACTTATGTGGTTGAGAAGGACCAGCCGTTGCTGGAGTTCCTTCTTGAGAAAGTGCAAGGTCAGAGCCGTTCGAAGATAAAGGCTACGCTGCAGGGACACGGTGTTCTTGTTGGGAAGACGTGCGTAACACAGTTCGACTACCCCCTGAAGCCAGGCATGCGGGTATCCGTAAGTAAGACAAAGCGTAACCAGAATGTGTTGCGCAGCCGTTATGTCAAGATAGTATATGAGGACCAGTATATCGTCGTTGTGGACAAGGCGGTGGGAATACTCTCTATGGCTGCCGGTCATTCGTCGCTGAATGTAAAGGCTGTTCTCGACGACTACTTCCATATGTCAAAGCAGCATTGTCAGGCGCATGTGGTGCATCGTCTCGACCGTGATACCAGCGGGCTTATGATATACGCCAAGGACATGCAGACGGAGCAGGCACTGGAGCGCGACTGGCACGGAATAGTGTATGACCGTCGTTATGTGGCCTTGCTGTCAGGCAGGATGGAGCAGCAGGAGGGGACTATCTCCAATTGGTTAAAGGACAATGCCGCATATATCACCTTTTCTTCTCCGGTCGATAATGGCGGAAAGTATGCCGTCACACATTTCTATACCCTTGATATTATAGGCAACCGCTCGTTGGTGGAGTTCCGCCTTGAGACGGGAAGGAAGAACCAGATACGCGTGCATGCTGCCGATATGGGACATCCTGTGTGTGGTGACGTGAAATATGGTAACGGCGATGACCCTGTAGGGCGCCTGTGCCTTCATGCCTACGTTCTGTGCTTCTACCATCCTGTTACCCATGAGCGTATGGAGTTTTCTACTCCTGTGCCACAGGTATTTATAGTGAAATAAAAATTTTTAATGAATAAAAGCAACGAACAATGGATTTCAAGAATTTATTATATAGCGATTTTCTGTACTATCTGTTTGGTATAATAGTGCTGGTGACGGTCTTCTTCCTGATGAAGAAAATAACTAGTTGCCTGATAAAGACCGTAGTGATGATAGTGATTCTCGCTATATTGAGCGTGATTTATTATATCTACTTCATGCAATGACATGAAGCAGGACAAAAAAAGGTAAGGGAAGTCCCTTACCTTTAACTTTTTCCGTCTATATATCTCCTATACTCTCAAGGATTATCTGTTCAGGTCGAACCCGAGGCGCACACCATCGTAATTCTTGCTTATCTCACCGATGGTTGAGAGTGTGCTGTTGCCGCTTGCTGAAGCAATCACCTGCAGCACGTTGAGAAGTTTCTTTGACTCGAAAACGAGGCTTACTCCCTTCGCGTTACGTGTTACATATCCTGTGGTGGAGAGCAGTAAGGTCTTGAACTTTATCGAACTGTCAGACTTGTCGTAGGTGTAGGTACCGCTGATCTTCGTGCCGGCGATGCTTGCCGTAAAGGTCTTGTCCTGGTTGAAGGTGAATGTAGTGTTTGACCTGTTGATACCTATCTTGGTATAAGTGTTCTGTAGTTCGTCCTCGATTTTCTTTGCCGCTACCTCACCTCCGGCCTTAGCGAGCAGTTGGTCGCTGGTGAAGGCACATCCTGGTGACTCGTATGCCCATGTGCCATAGAGGTCTTGCTCGTTGATTTTGGATAGTCCGATGACGTTGTAGATGATGTTTGAGAGTGTCTCGCCGTCGGTTGCCGCTCCGAGAATACTACCCAGAATGCCCGTACCATCAGAACCAGTGCCGGTTCCCAGTCCTGTAAGTCCGCCACAACTGCTTAACAGCAGTGTTGCAGAAAACGCAAAAATACTTAATTTCTTTTTCATAATGATAGTGTTTTATGATGTTATTAGTTTGAATGATAATGGATTATATGCTGCAAAGATAATGTTTTTTATTATAAAAGAAATAAACCAGGGAAATAATTAACTGTTTTCCTCATCAAATATCCTGTCGAACACCTCTTTGAGAAGTGTTTTGTTCTCAATCAACTCTCTTATTCTCTTCAAGTTAGCCTCGTTGGGCGAGCCTGGAATCCATAGTTTTATATAGCCGTTGTGAGAGTATTTGTTCTCCATGTGCTGACAGAAGCGTTTCCATTGTCCCTCCCTGTCAAGTTCGGGATAGTTGGAAAGTCCGAACTGTATGGTACGCCGGAACACTCTGTCGGGCTCAAGGTCGCGGTCTGCCTCCGCTACAATCTTGCCGTAGATGCTGCGTGGTGCGTGGCTTGCGGAAGCACGATGGTCTTCTACTGCCTCCTTCATGATTTTCAGTTTGTCTTGTGAGAACCAGCGTTTCAGACGTGCGTCAGCAATGAGAATCTTCCCGCTTGTGATATGGTGTACGGCACGTGGACCGGAAAGACCGAGGTCGTGATATGCTGCAACGGTATAGGCCATATCGAGGTCGGCTCCCAGTTTGCGTGCGATGTCAAGCGAACGACGCACCACAGAGGTGACATGTTCCATATTATGAGCCTTATCAAACTCGGCATATCGAGGCAGGATGTGCTTCTCAATAAACTCCATTAAGTCGAGGCTGACGTTGTTGTCCATAACGAAAAGGCATTTTATTTTTGCAAATATACATATAAATGTTTATTTTTGCAACGTTTTTCGGAAAGAATTATGAAAGATACAGTAAAAAAGAACTCCATAAGGGCGTGGCTGCTGGCCTCTCGTCCCAAGACGCTCAGCGGTGCCGCCGTGCCTGTGATGATAGGGTTGTCCTTAGCGTATGCCGACCTTCGTTCTACGGGAGGCTTCAATTGGATTCCTGCCCTGTTGTGTATGCTCTTCGCCTTCGTGATGCAGATAGACGCTAATTTCATAAATGACTATTTCGACTTCGTTCGTGGTAATGACGATGAGACACGTCTGGGGCCCAGAAGAGCATGTGCCCAAGGGTGGGTAAGCAGCGATGCTATGCGTATAGCCATTATGATTGTTACGGCATTGGCGTGCGTCATAGGACTTCCGCTGGTTTTGTATGGAGGACTGGAGATGATACTTATAGGAGTAATATGTATTATCTTTTGTTTTCTATATACCACAAACCTCAGTTATCTCGGTCTCGGAGATGTCCTCGTCCTTGTATTCTTCGGTATTGTTCCCGTATGTATTACATATTATATAGAGACTCAGACGGTAACATTCCAGGTGTTCGTGGCCTCTCTTGCATGTGGTCTGGTAATTGACACGCTGCTTGTCGTGAACAACTATCGTGACATAGAGAACGACCGTCGTGCAGGGAAGAACACGCTTTGTGTGCGGATGGGTGAGCAGTTGAGTCGCTGTTTCTATCTGGCTCTCGGCATATTCGCCTTCCTGCTGGGCGGGATATTTCTTGTAAATGGTCATTACCTGGCCTTCGTCCTACCTCTTGTCTATCTCTTATTGCACTATTATGCCTATAGGAAAATGGTGAAGATAGTCAAGGGCCAGGCACTAAACAAAGTACTTGGCGACACCGCTCGCAATATGCTTGTCTATGGAATACTTGTGTCGTTGGGAATGCTGTTGTCTTAATTGAAGAAGTTCCAGGACACTCCGAATCGCAAGATACGCTCGTTAAGAGGGTAGTGGGGAGTAAGGAAATAGTTCCGCTTCCCGGAATGAGCATTCACGTGGCTCATCATTACAAAGAAACGGGCGTGCTTGAGATGGAAGTTCGCATAAACGTTTATTATGGGATAGTTGCCTATTTCCACCTTACTATCACTATTCTCCTGCACGGTATATTGTCCGAGAGACGGGCAATAGTCGGGCGCATAGTACTTGGTGAAATAGCGAACGTCGGCTCCGAGGTCGCAACGCAGCACGCGGGATATCATGAAGTTCAGGAAAAGGTTGGTGTAGATGTTAAGCCTCGGAACGGGCAGGACATCTGTATTGCTGGACTCCTGATAGGTGAGTACGGTCTCCCAGCACAACGGTCCGAACCTCAGGTCTTGCGAAAGTTGTGCGGTAAACAGGCTGATGTTCCCACTATGCTGTCTTACGGCAACGTCATTACCGACGCGCAGATACTTGTCTGTCAGGGAGTATTGCTGCCCGAAGTAAGTATAGTTCTTCAGGGTCTCTGCTGACACACGCAGCATTGTGCCGGTCTTCTTCAGGGAAAGGCGGCCTTCTATGCGTGTGCGTATCTCCTTTGACAGTTCGTCATTGTCCCACCATAGGTGACGTGCATGATAATGACGGTAATAGAAGGTGGGGTTGAGTCGATGGAAATATGCTCTTGCAGCCAGGCTTACGGTATCTCCGAATAAGCGGAAGTTGAAGTCTGCCTTAGCATCGACGTTCAACTGCCCGGCATCCTCGCCCACGAGCCACGTCTCGGCCGTGATGTTATAATGAAGCATGC
The DNA here is from genome assembly GCA_017554105.1 of Prevotella sp. Taxonomy (GTDB): domain Bacteria; phylum Bacteroidota; class Bacteroidia; order Bacteroidales; family Bacteroidaceae; genus Prevotella. The sequence continues at coordinate 10,539 of JAFZIY010000020.1, forward strand.
GTCCCTCTTTCTTGCTCAGTTGTCCGCCGATGCTCAGGGAATGCTCGTTATATATGTTGTTCCCACCAAGTGAGTCAGGCAATACGAAGTGTCTGAGGTCGTGTGTGACAAAAGCCTTCAGTCCCGCTTTAGCCCATTTGTTAAATCCTTCCAGCAGCGCTATGGCGAAGGTGTTCTTAAGGTCATAGTGCTTTGTCTTGTCATATATGGAGTCGCCGGTCAGCCTGCCAATATTATAATAATGATTTTCGTAGAAGTCCTCAGGAGTCTTATAAGCCTCATAAATACGCTTGTAGTTGTCGAAATGCAGGGTGTGGATGAAACTGGTAACAGGCACATACTCGTTCTTTAGCCACATAGAGTCTTCCTTGGCTTTAAGGTCAGCCGCGATAAGACTGTCAGCCATAGCCTTGTCAGTAATGGTTATGCGTCCGTTATCTGCTGTTGCCAAAGAGTCAACGGGCTCGTCGCCGGCTATCTTGGCATCGTCTGGTCGTCCCGAGAACGTCTTCTGATTGTCATAGGCATCCTCATCGAAGTCGCGTCCTTCGCGCAATGCTCTCCTGCGTTCCTGCTCTTTTGCCTTAGCGGAATCATTCTCCCTTCTCGACTCCATAGCAAATTTCTTTGCCTTTATCTCCTCCTCGGTCATGGGAACCTTACGATTGAAGCCCACATTAAACCGATGAGAGAGAAATATGTGCTGATTGTCGTTACGGTTCCAGTTCTGTTCAAGCACGGTAGGTATTTCGTTTGAACGGTAGTTGTCGTCGAATAATTCCGGGTGGGTAACATACCTGTCGTCGGTAATACCTCCGTTTTCTGCTATTTTCTGATGATTGGTGGAGAGAATGAGATGAGCCTGATACCGTTCGCCAAGATAAGAGCCGAACATAGTATAGTTGAAGTGGCTCGTGCTTTGGTTCTGATAGTATCCCCGGCCATAAATGTAGTCGAACTTAAATCCCAGACCTAACTTCTTACCCGCATTAACAGCAAACAAAGCCTTAAGGTGGTCCTCGCCGTTGGTCCTGTTTCCCGCAGTGTTGAATGACAAGTTTGTTATTGGCGACAACGTGTTGGTGAAGTGCAGTCGTCCGGGTTTGGTGATGAAATAGTCGAAAGGCTGGGTGAAGATGAAATGGTCCTGTTCTTCCCTGTCGGCAAATATACGGTTAATACGTGGGGACCCCACGTTTCCCAATGAGTTATACTCTCCTCGAAGACCAGTATTGAATATCGAATTCATGTACATATGTGGCATAGTATCGGGCTCCGCCGATTGCCTGTCACCAAAACGCTCGTCAACGGTCCATACCTTCAGTCCTCTTGGTATTTCCTTGTGAGTAACGCCCAGTGAGTCGTTACGGTTCCTTCTTTGGGTGGAATTCAATATCTCTCCATCCTCATTGATGGATGAATAGTCTTCTTGCGCCATTACATTCGTCGTAGTGGCGATGATAAAACATAAGATTGTGAGAACCTTCTTCATTTACTTCATTACGCGGAAGATGCATTCAACAAATTTCACGACCATCGAAGCCAATACGATATAGGTGCCGATCTCTTTATTTCCAAAGAAATACATACACATACCCACTATTGCGCCGAGAATGAAAATCGAGTTCAGCCAATTTCTCAGCACGAAAAATCTGTTTGGGTCTTTTTCTTTCCGACGAGTTCTGTGTTCGGGGCGCTTTGCCAGTCCCCCCTGTTCTATATTCTCGTTGTTTATATCTTCGTAATTATCCATTTGCATGTTTATGACTAACCATTAATCAGGTACGACTTAATCTTGCTGAACAACTCGTCCTTACGGTCAATAGTACGACGACGGAACTTGGCACCTGGACGTACAAGTTTTGTCTTTGCCTTATTCAGCGCGTTGTCGTTAGATATCAGTTCCTCAGCCGTAAACTTCGTTGTAATATTAGGACGCTCGTCGTAGTAATAATTGATGCGGTTCATAGTTACTCTCACATGATTGTCAAAGCAATCTACGAACAACGTATAATAAAACTTCGTGCGGTCGGTTGCATAAAACGTGGAACTGAGGATAAGCCACTCGCGTACTGAAGCCGCAATCTTATGCTCCTGTTTGTTTACAAGAGAGACATTGCTGTTTTCCAGCTGGTTCTTCTCCGTAACCAGTTTATTGAGGAACTCGAGCATCTTGTCGTAATTCTGCTGAGCAGTAGAGCCGGGAACGTCTATGTCTATTTCCCACGCTACCTTTCCGTCAATCTCGGTAACAGCGTCCTTACTGGTGTATTTTGGATCACGATAGGCAGCCTGAGCACTTTGTTTCTCGGCTTTCTTTTCCTTTTTCACCTCTTTTTGCTTGTTGTTTCCCGCGTTTGGAATCTCCCAATTGCTCTGTGCCATCATGCTGATGGGAAACCAAAGAGCGAGAGCGGCTAATATCTTTTTCATACTTTTTAGGTGTGTGATGTTACTAATTTTCCGCAAAGGTAGCAAATAAAGTTGGTTGTCGGTCGTTTTTTGCCGATTTTTTACGGATTTTTATAATGTGGCGGCTTTAGGGTATAGCATCAAAGGCAATATCTCACCCAGCTCTTAATCTTCGAGCATTTCCTGAAGTCTTATTATCTCGTCACGATATTGTGCTGCTTGCAGGAAGTCGAGTTCCTTTGCCGCCTTCTTCATCAGTGCAGTCGTGTTGGCGATGCTCTTTTCTATCTGCTCACGACTCATCTTTTCGATAATCGGGTCAGCCACCTTCGCCATATTATCAGGCTCGATATATGGTTTGTAAACCAAGTTGTTATCAGATTTCGTTAGAGCATCACTTCCAGTCTTTACGAGAGAGTTTGTATCTATGGACTTGACTATTTGCTGAGGCGTTATTCCGTGCTCCTCGTTATACTTTAACTGCTTCATGCGTCGTCGCATTGTCTCGTCAATAGTGAGTTGCATGCTTGGGGTTATGGTGTCGGCATACATTATCACTTTTCCGTTGACATTACGTGCTGCACGACCTGCCGTCTGTGTGAGTGAGCGGTGGGAACGGAGGAATCCTTCCTTGTCGGCATCGATAATGGCAACGAGCGACACCTCTGGAAGGTCAAGTCCTTCACGAAGAAGGTTAACGCCGACAAGTACGTCGAACACTCCCTGACGGAGGTCGGTCATTATCTTCACCCTGTCGAGTGTGGCCACATCACTGTGTATATAGTTGGCACGAATGCCGTTGTTGAGAAGGTATTCCGTCAGTTCTTCCGCCATACGTTTAGTGAGGGTGGTGACAAGAATTCTCTCGTTGCGTTCAGAACGTTCCACTATCTCGTTCAGAAGGTCGTCAATCTGATTCTCGCTGGGACGTACTTCTATCTCAGGGTCAAGCAGTCCTGTGGGCCTGATTACTTGCTCTACTACGACACCTTCCGATTCATTCAACTCAAAATCGGCCGGGGTGGCAGAGACATAGATGACTTGGTTGACAAGTTGCTGAAACTCCTCGAACTTCAACGGGCGGTTGTCGAATGCTGCGGGCAAGCGGAAACCATACTCCACAAGGTTCTTCTTGCGTGCCCTGTCGCCACCATACATCGCGCTTGTCTGTGGGACGCTGACATGACTCTCATCTACGACGAGGAGATAGTCTTTCGGAAAGAAGTCGAACAGGCAATAAGGTCGCTCGCCCGCATCTCTTCCGTCAAAGTAACGGCTGTAGTTCTCGATGCCCGAGCAATGTCCGAGTTCCTTTATCATCTCCATATCATACTCTACGCGTTCCTTTATTCTCTGGGCTTTCAGCGTGTCGCCGAGGTCATTGAAGAACTCTATCTGTTTCATCAGGTCGTCTTGAATCATGCGTATTGCCGACTCTGTCTGCTCCTTTGACGTGACAAAAAGATTGGCGGGATAAATCTGATACCCTTCAAATTGCGCCAGCCTGTGATACGTTGCGGCATCCAGTTCCTCAATGGAGTCAATCTCATCGTCCCACCACGAGACACGAAGAACGTTGTCGCTATAAGCCATAAAGACATCGACGGTATCGCCCTTCACCCTGAAATTACCGCGTTTCAGTTCGATGTCGTTCCTGACATATAGTGCATTTACCAGTTGTCGAAGAAACATATTGCGGTCAAGTCGCTGTCCTTTCTTCACGGTGATGACGCTGTTGGCCATAGCCACAGGGCCTCCCATTCCATATATGCACGACACGGATGACACCACAACGACATCTTTCCTGCCCGAGAGCAGGGAAGATACGGCAGAAAGCCTGAGACGGTCGATTTCCTCGTTTATTGCGAGGTCCTTCTCTATGTATGTGTCTGTCTGCGGGAGATAGGCTTCCGGCTGATAGTAGTCGTAGTAACTGACATAATACTCTACGGCATTATCCGGGAAGAAGGCCTTCATCTCTTGGTATAGTTGTGCCGCCAGAGTCTTGTTATGACTCAGAATGAGGGTAGGGCGTTGCACTTTGGCAATTACATTTGCCACCGTGAACGTCTTGCCCGAGCCAGTAACGCCCAAAAGCACCTGGCTTCTGTCGCCTCTCATTATGCCTTCGGTCAGTTGTTCTATAGCCTCCGGCTGGTCTCCTGTGGGCTTGTATTGTGATGTCAGCCTGAATTCCATTCTGCAAATATACTCATTCTTTTTTGTTGATGCAAGACTTTACTCTATTTTCCAATGACAAATACATGCCTTTTGGTTGGAAAACGACTAAAAAACACTAATTAAGGGTTGATATTGGCAATTTTTTACTAAAAAATACACAACGTGTTTTGTGGTTAATAGAAATATGTGTAATTTTGCACCTAAATTTCCGAATAATGAAGAAGAATGTCTTTTCGACTCTTGTCGCACTCTTGTTGCTTTGCAGTTGTGCAGGGGAATTCAACAAGGTGTACAAGTCAACCAATATAGATTACAGATACGAATACGCTAAGGAGTGTTTTGCAACGGGCAAGTATGTGCGTGCCGCCACACTCCTGCAGGAACTTGTCACTATAGAGAAGGGTACTGATAACGGCGAGGAGTGTCTCTATATGCTTGCTATGTCGGAATTTATGTCCAAAGACTACGAGACGGCAGCAGAGTATTTCAAGAAGTACTTCCAGGCATATCCTCGTGGTCAATATGCGGAGATGGCATCATTCTATATCGGCGAGAGTCTCTACATGAGCACCCCGGAGCCGCGACTTGACCAGACTCCTACCTACTCGGCGATTTCCGCTTATCAGGAATATCTTGACATGTTCCCTGATGCAGTGAAGAAGAACGAGGCACAGCGTAAGATGATGGAACTGCAGGACAAACTCATCCAGAAGGAACTTGCCACCTCGCAACTCTATTACAACCTCGGAACATATTTCGGAAACTGCACTAGCGGAGGAAGTAACTACGAGGCATGCGTCATCACGGCGGAGAATGCACTCAAGGACTATCCTTTCTGTCAGGAGAGAGAGAAGTTCGCTATCCTGATAATGAAGAGTAAGTACGAACTTGCCGAGCAGAGTGTCGATGAGAAGAAAGTGGAGAGATTCCGCGATGCCGAGGATGAGTGCTATGGATTTATAAACGAGTACCCAGACTCAAAGGAAAGGGCGACCGCAGAGAAATATATTGCAAGATGCAAGAAATTCACGGGAACAGGAGAGGAAAACGATTAAAAAACTTATAAGATAAATATGGATTACAAAAAGTCAAAAGCACCAGTAAACACCGTTACACGCAACATCATGGACCTTTGCGAGGATACAGGCAACATTTATGAGAGTGTTGCAATAATCGCTAAGAGAGCCAATCAGATTTCTGCAGAGATAAAGCAGGACCTCAGCAAGAAACTTGCAGAGTTTGCCTCATATAATGACAGTCTTGAGGAAGTGTTCGAGAATCGTGAGCAGATAGAAATCTCACGTTACTACGAGAAACTGCCGAAACCTACATTGCTGGCAACAGAGGAGTTTGTAGATGGCAATGTATTCTGGCGCGATCTGAACAAAGAGGCTCAAAAAGAAGACGAGTAATGCTGCAACGCAAACAAACCATATTCCTGTTGTTGGCACTCATACTGACTGTTGTATGCCTGTGCCTTCCCGTAGGGTTGTTCTCGCCTGAGAATATGCAGCCTTCATCACTTATGGTTAACCTGTGGGTTAATCAACCGGATGGAACGCATGATTATTCCGTATGGCCGATGTTTGCAGTATTGTTGCTGTCATGTCCTGTGACTATAGCAGCCATCTTTGCATACAGGAACCGCATCTTTCAGAGCCGGCTGTGCCTGATGTCAATGCTTCTGATGCTTGCGTGGTATGCCGCATATGCTGTTTTCGGCTATGCTGTGCCCCGCGTGGAGAATGCCCTGTTTACTCCTTCCATAGCCGCTGCGCTACCGTTGGTGAACGTTATTCTCCTACTTATGGCAAGACGCGGTATCCTTGCAGACGAGGCGCTAGTAAGGGCGGCTGACAGGATAAGATAACTATAATAATTGAGTTGAACAAAAAAACGCAACGGCTATTAACCGTTGCGTTTTTGTTTGCTAAATATCTTTTACTGTTAAAGACCGAGACCTTTGATAGCCTTATCAGCAGCCTTGTCGGCTGTCTCGTTGATCTTGTCAGCAGCCTTCTGCTTAGCAGCGTCAACAGCCTCACCTGCCTTTTCCTTTGCAGCGTCAACAGCCTCGCCAGCCTTGTCAGCAGCAGCGTTTGCAGCGTCCTTAACATCTTCTACAGCCTCCTTGCCTGCGCCGATGGCATCAGCAGGAATAGCCTTTACTCCTTCTACAAGTTTGTTGAGAGCCTCATTCTCGCCTACAACACTCTTTACAGCCTCTGCATTGGTGGTCAGGAAGTCCTGAACCTTCTTTACCAGAGCCTTAGCCTCTTCGAGCTTTCCTTCCTGCTTCAGAGCCTCAATCTTCTCATTGATAGTTGCCAGCGCAGCCTGCATGCCGGTAGCATCCTTTGCATCAAGCTTAGACTGGAGATCCTTTGTCATTTCCTCAGCAACCGATTCCACGTTAGGAGTTGCAGTAGAGTCTGCTGGATTAGCATCACCCTTAACAGAGTTTGTACAACTTGCAAATGAAATTGCAGCGGCAGCAATTGCCATAAACAATACTTTCTTCATAATCATGTTTGTTTTAAAGGATTGAATAAATATTAATTCGGGTGCAAATATAATCTAAAATGATGTTCATTGTGATTTTTATTTAGAACGTTTAACATTTTATTTTTCGCACGGGAATTAATACTATAATAAAATAGAGGCGAGGAAACATGTTCCTCACCTCTTATCTCTTGCCTCTCACCTATTATATAATATAATAAGTAGTTTAGTTTTGCTGTTTAGAATTTAGCCATCTTTATGGCAACGATGGCGCACTCGTCTCCTTTGTTTCCCATCTTTCCGCCCGCACGGTCCTTGGCCTGCTGCAAGTCATTCGTGGTCAGAAGGCCATAGATAACGGGTATCTGACTTGTGGCATTCAACTGTGCGATACCTTGTGTCACTCCCTGACAGATGTAGTCAAAGTGAGGTGTCTCGCCCCTGATGACGCATCCCAGTATGATAACGGCATCATATCCGTCGTTGAGAGTCATCTGATGAGCACCATATACGAGTTCGAAACTTCCAGGCACTGTCTTGACGTGGATGTTCTCAGGCAGAGCCCCGTGCTTCTCAAGTGTACCTACGGCACCATCGAGGAGAGCACCTGTAATCTCTGGGTTCCATTCAGCAACAACGATACCAAAGCACATGTTCGATGCGTCAGGCACTTTGCTGCAGTCGTAGTCGGAGAGGTTGTGGAGTGCTGTAGCCATATTGTTATTTTGCTGATGCGCGCTCGATGTACTTGTCAATCTCCTGCTGTACAGGTGCGTTGACATACTTCTTCTTGATGTCCTGATAAATCTTCAGGGCCTCGTCTTTCTTTCCCTGCTGATTCAGGATGTCGGCAGCATAGAGAAGGAACTGCGGAGACAGAGAGTTGTTGATACCGCCCTGTGCACGCTTGTCGGCAACGTCGGCTGCTTTCTTGTATGTGTCAACGGCCTTGTCCAACTGGTTGGTGTTGGCATAGGCTGCAGCCAGCGCATTGATAGCAGCGGGAGCAACGAGAGCGTCGTCGGAAGTAGAATATGCCTCAAAACTCTTCAGCGCCTCGTTCCACTTCTTCTGCTGAGCGTAGCAGATGCCGGCATAGAGGTTAGCCAAGTTGCCTGCGTCGGTATTGCTGTACTCGTCGGCAATCTTCAGGAAACCTGCGAAGGTAGCCTTGTCGCCGTTGAGAGCCTTGTCGTACTGCTCTGCGTCGAGATACTGCTGACCCTTTGCCAGTTCGGTGCTTGCCTTCTGTGCGCGTGGCTCAAGATAGAAATTCTTGAAAAGGAAAATGGCCAATACAACCACTACGATGGCTGCGATGGCGATAAGAATAGGCTTGCGATACTTTAGGAAAAAAGCCTCACTCTTGCTCAAAGCGTCTTCTTCTACAACGCTCTTCTTAATTTGTTTTTTTGCCATTATTTTTTTGTTTTATTTAATCGAACACAATTCGGGTTGCAAAATTAGTCATTTTATCTCACATATTGAAAACTTTTACATGTTTTTTTTCCCTATCTCCGAAATTATTGCGAAATTTGCAAACGGAATGATACTTAAGAAACTCTCAATACTCAACTATAAGAACATCGGCGAGGCTGAACTGGAACTCTCGCCGAAACTGAATTGCCTCGTGGGAAACAACGGCGAGGGGAAGACAAATCTGCTCGATGCCGTCTATTATCTCTCATTCTGCCGTAGTGCAACCACAAATATCGACTCGCAGATAATACGTCACGACGAGGACTTCTTCATGTTGCAAGGCACATACGAGAATGACCTTGGCGACGAGGAACTCATCTACTGCGGGATGAAGCGGGGCACAAAGAAGCACTTCAAGCGCAACAAGAAAGAGTATCGCCGACTGTCCGAGCATATCGGACTGTTGCCACTGATAATGGTGTCGCCGTCAGACAATGCCCTGATAGAGGGATTGAGCGAGGAGCGACGGAGACTCATGGACGTCGTCATCTCACAATACGACCGCAACTATCTCGACTCGCTGACACGTTACAACAAGGCCCTGCAGCAACGCAACTCGCTGCTAAAACTCGAGGAGGAACCCGACGTGTCGTTGCTTGAGATATGGGAGGAGCAGATGGCGCGAGAGGGTGAGTTCCTGTATGGGAAACGTGAGGAGTTCATACGTCAGTTGTCGCCCTTGTTCCAACATATCTATCAGCGCATTTCAGAGGACAAGGAACAGGTAAGTCTGCACTATGTGTCGCATTGTCAGCGTGGCCCGTTGCTCGAAGTGATACAACGCGACCGTCCCAAAGACCGCATCATGGGCTACTCGTTGCACGGAGTACACCGTGATGATCTTGAGATGATGCTGGGTGACTATCCGATGAAGCGCGAGGGCAGTCAGGGACAGAACAAGACATTTGTCGCAGCGTTGAAACTCGCGCAATTGCGGTTCCTGAAAGAGAAGGTCGGAACATCACCGTTGCTCCTTCTCGATGACATCTTCGACAAACTCGACGCACATCGTGTGGAACAGATAATAAGGCTTGTTGGGGCAGAGGACTTTGGACAGATATTCATCACCGACACCAACCGCAGCCACATCGACAAAATACTTGAGGGCAGTGGGGCAGACTACCGTCTCTTCGAGGTAAAACAAGGAAAGATAATTAGGAGTTAGGAGTTACGAGATTATTTCGTAATTCTTAATCGCAGCGAAGCGAGAACACTTCAACCTTCAAAATTAATATATCGTGTTTAAGAAAGAAGTATTACCATTATCAGAAGTCCTCAATAGGACATTGCGGCAGGAGGGTCTGGAGACTCCCATGCTGCAGTATCGTCTCCTCGACTCATGGGAGTCGGTGGTGGGGAAGACAGTGGCTGGCTATACTTCTGAGAAATACATCCGCAACCAGGTCCTTCATGTTAAAATCCTTAATCCGGCATTGCGTTCCGACCTCAACATGATGCGTACTGATATCGTCAACCGCCTTAATCAGACGGTAGGTTCCCGCATAATCATCGACCTTCGGATATATTAATTTTTCTCTTAACGTGAATTCCCCAATAATTTAGTATTTACGTTATATTTGCGGAGTATAAGACACGTTGTCAAATCACTTCGTCAACCTTGCAGTCATGTTCGTCTGCAGGTATCCCCGGAAGGCGCTGGAAGTCGAAGCAGACGCCTATCTTATATGCTTTGGTAAGGCGGGGCAGCATACGGTCGTAGTATCCCTTGCCGCGTCCTAGACGGTTGTTCTGGCTGTCGAAGGCCATTCCCGGAACTACTGCAAGGTCGATGTCCTCATAACGCTCGAATGGTTCGCCCACGGGTTCCATGATGTCGAAGAAGCCGCCCTGCAGGTCTTGTGGTCCTGTGTATCGGCGCAGTTCCATCTCTGTGTCACTGACAACGGTGGGCAAAAGCACCTGCTTATCTTGCTGCAGCAGCATGTCAACAGCGGTGTGGGTGTTCACCTCATCGTCGAGCGAGTAGTACATCAGGACCGTCTTGGCAGCCTTCAGTTTCGGACTAGCCATCAGTCGGCCAATGATTTCGGTTGATAGTTCCTCCAGTTGTTGCTGGCTGAACATCTTCTTCTGCATCCGGATGAAGTTTCTGAGGTCTTTCTTTTCCATATCAGGTTCTTACTACAAGGTTTCTGTTCGCGGTGATGGTCATCGGCGAGCCGTATGCTCTTGCGCGTGCCACCTTCTGTTTCTTTATCTCTTCCTTGTCTGCCTCAGGTTTCTTGGGGAACGACTCACCGTTGTTGAACACCTCGAGTGCTTTCTTTATTACGGGGTCGTCGAGGTTGAGGTATTCTGTCCACGCCTCCTCGTTCAGCATGTTATATATGATGCGGCTGTTGATGTAGCGCTCGAGCAGGTTGTGGCTTTTCTGTATCATGAGGTTGCGTCGCTGCAGTCCTCGTGTTGCCCCGTAGTTGGCGAACTGCTCCACGAGGTTCTGTCTCTTCAGGTAGTCAGACAGTTGCATCATCTCCTTGTAGTTGTTGAGTTTGATGCGGTTGTCGTCGGTATATGTGAACGCGAACTGCAGGATTAATCCGCTCATAGCCGCTTCCTTGTAGTATGTGGTTATTCCCAGCGTGTCCTCTGGAACAAAGATATCGGGAGTTATTCCACCGCCTCCGAACACCGTTCTTCCGATGCGTGTTTTATATGGCGTGCCCTCGTGCTTTATGCTATCTTGTGAGAAGAACTCGCCGTGTTCATAGCGATGTATGATGTCCTGCTCATAGCCTGCTCCGTCGCCTATGCTGTAGGGCTTTTGGATGCATCGACCTGAAGGAGTGTAGTAACGTGCAATGGTGAGACGTATCATTGAACCGTCGTTGAATGGTATCTGTTGCTGTACGAGTCCCTTGCCGAAAGAGCGTCTGCCTATTATGGTGCCGCGGTCGTTGTCCTGTATGGCACCGGCGAGGATTTCGGAGGCGGAGGCTGACGACTCGTTTATGAGTACTACGAGCGGCATCTTCTGGAATGCACCGCGTCCGTCGCTCTTATAGTCCTGTCGTGGAGACTTGCGTCCCTCGGTGTAAACTATGAGTTGGTTTGCTGGAAGGAACTCTTGTGCCATAAGTACCGCCGACTTGAGATATCCTCCTGTATTGTCGCGCAGGTCGAGGATAAGGTTTGAGAGTCCCTCGTTGTTGAGTTTCGCAAGAGCGATAGTCATCTCGTCGTAGGTGTGCTCACCGAAGTTTTTCACCTTTACATATCCCGTATTCTCATCGAGCATATATGCGGCAGTGACGCTCTTCATAGGTATCTCGCCACGGGTGATGGTGAAGTATTGTGGTTTCTTCTCACCATATCGTATCACGCCAATCTTCACCTTCGTGTCCTTGGGTCCTTTCAGGCGTTTCATTGCTTCCTCGTTGGTCACGCCCTTACCTACGAATGGTTTGTCATCGACGCTTATTATCTTGTCGCCCGCTATGACGCCCGCCTTCTCTGCTGGACCGTTGGCAATGACTGCCTGTACGTGTACGGTGTCCTCGCGGATAACGAACTCTATGCCCACGCCGAAGAACGATCCCTTTAGGTCGTCGGTGGCCAGTTGCACGTCCTTGGCACTGATATATACGGAGTGCGGGTCGAGTTCGGCAAGTATCTGCGGCATGGCCTTTTCAACGAGTGAGTCAATATTCACCTTGTCCACATACTGGTCGTCGATGATGTGCAACAGGTTATTAAGCCGGTTGCTACCACTGTTGATGATATTCAACCTGTTGCCGGAGAACCTGTTGGCAAAGAAAGTACCCATCAGGATTCCCACCATTACGCACACAGCCATCAGTAGAGGCATGTAGCGGTTGTTCTTGTTTTGCTTCATATTATTATAGTTCCAGTAAAACAACTTCTATTCCAGCCCGCTTAAGCAGGTTGATGCCGTCCTCAAGACGGTATTTCTCACCATATACGACACGCTTTATACCTGCCTGAATGATGAGTTTCGCACACTCGATGCATGGTGATGCGGTGACATAGAGCGTCGAGCCCTCGCTGTTGTTTGAACTGCGTGCCAGTTTCGTAATGGCGTTTGCTTCCGCATGCAGCACATAGGGCTTAGTCACATTTTGCTCGTCCTCGCATACGTTCTCAAATCCGCTTGGAGTACCGTTGTATCCGTCGCTGATAATCATCTTGTCCTTAACCACGAGGGCTCCTACCTGTCTCCGTTGGCAGTAACTGTTCTCTGCCCATATGCGGGCCATACGCAGGTAGCGTGTATCGAGTTTTTGCTGTTTATCTTCCATAACTCCTAACTCCTAACTTCTAACTCTTTTTATTCCATTTCTTTTCAGAAGGGCATCGATAGTTGGCTCGCTGCCCCTGAAACGCTTATAGAGTGTCATAGGGTGCTCGGTGCCGCCCTTTGACAATATGCAGTCGCGGAACCTCTGTGCCGTCTCCTGGTTGAAGATGCCGTTCTTCTTGAACACGCTGAAGGCATCGGCGTCGAGCACCTCAGCCCACTTGTAACTATAGTAACCGGCGGCATATCCTCCAGCCATGATGTGAGAGAACTGTACCGTCATACAGGTGTTCAACTTATGGCGGTTCTTCTTCACTATGGCCTTCGCCCACGCTTTCCGCTCGAACTTCAGGATGTCTTCGTCGAATGCGTCGCGCTTGGTGTAATAGGCCATGTCGAGCAGTCCCAGGCTCACCTGACGCATGCAGCCCATTGCAGCCATAAAGTTGCGACTCTTCACGATGCGGTCTATCAGTTCGTCAGGAATAGGCTCTCCCGTCTTGTAATGGAATGCAAAAGTACGCAGGAACTCTTTCTCTATGGAGAAGTTCTCCATGAACTGTGAGGGTAGTTCCACGAAGTCCCATAGCACGTTTGTACCTGAGAGACTCTCGAATCTTGTGTTTGCAAACATACCGTGCAACGAGTGACCGAACTCATGCAGGAATGTCTCCACCTCGTCAAGCGTAAGCAGGGCGGGCTTCTCCTCTGTGGGTTTTGTAAGGTTCATTACGACGCTGACATGTGGGCGCACGTTTGTTCCGTCGGCTTTCATACATTGTCCCTGATACTCTGTCATCCACGCTCCTCCCTGCTTGCCTTTCCTGGGGTGGAAGTCGGCATAGAAGACGGCAAGGAAGGATCCGTCCTTATCGAACACCTCATATGCTTTCACGTCGGGGTGATATACGGGTATTTCATTGTTCGGCTTGAAAGTGATGCCATACAGACGGTTGGCAAGTCCGAAAACGCCGTCAATCACCTTTGAGAGTTCGAAGTATGGTCGCAGCATCTCGCTGTCTATGTTATACTTCTTCATCTGCAACTTATGCGAATAGAAACCGTTGTCCCAAGGCATCATCTCGAAATCCTTGCCCTCCGTGCGCTTTGCCATACGCTCCAGTTCCTCACGTTCCTTGCGGGCGGTAGGCATGTAAGCGTCAATCAGGTCGTTCAGCAACCGATAGACGCTGCGTGTATTACTTGCCATCCTACGTTTCAACACATAGTCGGCATAGGTCTTATAGCCAAGTAACTGCGCAACCTCGCGTCTGAGGTTGACCAGTCTCTTGCATATCTCAAGATTATTCTCGCTATTGTCGTGAATACAAACGGAGTTACGGGCCATATATAGTTTCTCCCTGAGGTCGCGGCTGGTGCTGTATGTCATGAATGGTCCATAACTTGGATAGTCGAGTGTGAACACCCATCCATCGAGATTACGTTCCTTTGCTGCCATTTTGGCTGCCTCTATTGCGGTCTCGGGCAGTCCATCGAGGTCATTTTCGTCGGTGATGTGCAGAGTGAAGGCCTTGTTTTCCTTGAGCAGATTTTGCGAGAACTGCAGCGAAAGCATCGATGCTTCCTCTGTGAGTTGCCTCAGTTTGTCCTTGCCTTCCTTGTCGAGCAGTGCACCAGAGCGCACGAAACCCTGATAACTGTTCTCCAACAATTGCTTCTCTTCAGGTGTTAACTTGCGGTGATGACGGTGCACATATTTCACTCTCTCAAACAATTTCTCGTTGAGAGCCATGTCGTTTGCGTGTTTTGTAAGCACCGGCTGCATCTTCTGTGCCAGCGCGTCCATATCGTCGTTTGTCTCGGCACTGAGCAGATTGAAGAAAACAGTACTCACGCGTCCCAGCAAACCGTAGTAGTCTTCGTCGTCATCCTTGTTCAGAAGGGTATTGTCGAAGGTCGGCTTTTCTGGGTTATTTATAATTTTGTCCAGTTGTTCGTTGTCACGTCGTATGCCCTCCATGAACGCCTCTTCATAGTCCTCAAGCCTTATCTTGTCGAAAGGTGCCGTTTCATGTGGGGTATCATACTTTTTGAAGAACGGGTTCTCGCGTCCTTCCTGTTTCATTTCTCCCTCTTTATTGTTGTTTTCCTTGTTGTTATCTATGCTTTTGTCGTTCATAATCATATTTCTTTCCATCTTTATCTCACAATTTGCAAAGATATAAGAAATCTGCCGAAACGCAAAAGATTTTACCCTTTTTTTATGACAGTTATTAACGTTTCACATAAACACTCCACCCATAACACCTCTTACAGGACATTTGTATCGTTGTTTGGGATTATCTGGCATCAGTCCATAAGTCTCTCAAGTGCTGGAATGTCCATAGTGGCACGACTATGTGTCAGAAGACCTTCTTCTTCAAGTTCGGCGAGGCATCGTGAAACGTTCAGTCTGCTTTCTCCGATATGCTCTGCAAGCACTTCCATCTTTATCTTAAGCATCTTATGCCCAGCGGGTTTGAGGCATCTCATTTCAATGAAACGGAAGACCTTGTGACGAATGGAGTCGGGTAGTTTCCTCCAGGGCTGCCTTGAGAGCCTTTGTGTGTGAGTACTCATTATGTTGAGTAGGTTAATCCTGAATATGTCATACTCCGCCATAAGATGAGTGACATCATTCTTGTTCAGGCTTACGATGCTGCATTCGGTGATGGAAGTAAACGTTTTTGTGTATCGTTGGTTCATTCCGAAGAGACACTCCGGCTGTATCACTTCGGGTGATTTTATTATTTCTCCTATACTATAACTCCCGTCGTTGGCTTCACTTGTTGCAACGCACTCACCCTGAAGCAGGAAGCGGAGGTAGTTGCATTGTTCTCCGTCGCTGATAATTACTTTTCCCTTCCCGTATTTCGAGAATCCCAGACGTGTGTTTCCTACGACATTCTCTATGTCGTTGCGTGTCATTCCCTGAAATAGTGGGAGTAAAAGTAGCCTGTCGTGCAGACGCATGGGGGGAGGGGAATTGGGGTTAGGAGTTAGAAATTAGGAGTTAAAAGTTAGGAGTTTTCTATTGTGTTATCTTGCCTTCCAGAGATGGGGAGAACCATACCTCATTCTCTCCTTTGTCATTGGAATAAATCAAATAGACCATTAGTTCTGGATGCTTCTCAAGTACTTTCTTTGTCTCGTCCATACCGAGAACCATGAAGGCGGTTGCATAGGCATCGGCAATTGCGCAGTTCTTCGTAATCACTGTGGCCGACAAAATGCTGTGCTGTACCGGTTGTCCCGTCTTTGGGTCAATGGTGTGAGCATATTTTTTCCCGCCTTTATAGTAGAATTTACGGTAGTTGCCACTTGTAGCCATCGCCTTGTCGGTAATGTTAAGCACGGTCTGCAGTTCATTTTCTACGCTTAGGGAGTCGTCAACGGGTTTAGTCACGCCAATCTTCCACGGCAGTCGTTTCTCACTATTGCCACAGGTTACTATTTCGCCGCCTATCTCAACCATGAAATTCTTGATGTCGTGTTTTCTCAGAAGGCGTGCGACAACATCGCTGCCATATCCTTTTGCGATGGCGCTGAAGTCGAGCATGGTCCGTTTGTCACTCTTTTGAGGAAAGTGTTTGTTACCTTCTTTTACTACTTTAAACTTATCTTTACCGACAAATGCTAAAATACTGTCTACCTGACGTTTATCAGGCATCTCCTTTGTCTTAAAACCAAAGCCCCACGCATTAACCAAAGGAGCGACGGTTATGTCAAAAGCACCATTCGTTTCCTTGTTCACCATAGTCGCCAAATCGTACACTTCGATGAACATTTCGTTCAGTTCAGGTTTTTCACCTCTATTGATTTTAGCTACTGTAGAGTTCTCGTTATACATTGAGAATACCGCGTCAATTTCCTTTAGTGCGGCTTCTATTTCGCTCTTCAGGTTCTTGTCAGACTGATATGTGATGTTGTAGAATGTTCCAAATACCTCGCCCTTGTCATGCTGATACGGCATAGACTGCTGTTGCCTTATGATAAGTATGGTGCCGACGATGAGGGCAACGAGGAATAGTATTTGCAGAAAGCGTTTCATTTGTTAGTAAGTAGGTTTTTTAGTTAGTAGTTTATATTTCAGAATTCAAGAATAACGTTGAATGTACCGCCCAGTCGTTTGCTTCCGTTTTTTCCGTATCCGGGCACGTACCAGGCCTTGCCGAATTCATCGTTCTTGTGTTTTATGCGACTTTTGTATCGTGCGCTCCATCCGAGACGAATAGGTCCCCATATCTTTGCGTCCACTCCAATCAGAAGTTCGGCCCAGTGGTAGTTGCATTTTATGTCTTTTCCTCCATACTCTACCACGTCTCCCCATACAGGGTCGACCACTCCTGGATGCTCCACATCATATTTCCATGATGTGTATGCATATCTTACGCCACCATAGAGCCGATAGTCATCGTGCTTGTTTTTCATGAGATTAAAGTCGACACCTATTCTTCCGTATGGCGCACTTGTTTTATATCTAATGTTTGTCAGGTCGTTTTTATGGTCTGCCTTACCAATTCCTATTTCGATGATAGGGAAGTATCGGTCGCGAAGGTTTATGCGCAGGGCACCCTCATACTGTCCATAGTCACCCAGAAGTAACATTCCAGGCCCCACAAGGTCAGCAGAAACAGCAATGCCTCGGAAGAAAGGTACGGTGTCTTGTTCGACAACTATATTCTTCCGTTGCGCAAATGCCGTCTGCGGCAGCATAAGAATACTAATCGTCAGACTTAAAAAGAATTTGTATGTGTTCTTTTGTAGCATCATAATTAACTTCCTTGTCGTTGATGTTTACCGATTCTATCTTATGTCTTGTAAAGGCCACTCCTTCTATTGTGTGGAAGAATGCCGGTCCGCATTCGGTTGACTCAAAGTGCGGAGTATTTGTCTTGCTGACGGTAATGGTGTCATATACAATATTGTCAAGCGTGTCCTTCATCATAAGTATGTATAGGTCGGAACTGCCTGTATAACTCATTTGCAGGCTGAATGTCGTGGCGTTTGCCTTGCTGTTCAGCAGAATGGTGTCCTCGTTTGTGGTATGTTTTTTCGTGAATACGGTCAACGTGTCAGCAAGCGTGTATTTGTTTCCGTCAGTATCATACAGGTAGTATGTCGCACAGACGGTATTGTTGAGCGGACATTCTATCGAGGAGCATGCGGCAAGCACCATTGTCATTGCCATCATCAGCAAGGGCAGTTTTTTCATTGTCGTCAGTTTTGAGTTTAGTGCTTATATTTTCTCCTCAACCTGATAGTCGTTTCTTCCTTGTGAAGAGCGACTTATGAGGTCGCCAAGGAATCCAGTTAGGAACAGTTGCGTACCTATCATCATCATCGTGAGCGAGATGTAGAAGAAAGGTGAGTCGGTTACAAGTCTTTGCTTGATGCCATTAGCAAGGCACCATATCTTGTCGGCACCAATGTATGCGGCTGCCAGGAAACCGATTATAAACACTATTGTGCCGAGGAAACCAAAGACATGCATCGGTTTCTTGCCGAAATTGCTCAGGAACCATAGTGTTATGAGGTCGAGATATCCATTGAAGAAGCGGTTCAGACCAAACTTCGTCTTTCCGTACTTGCGTGCCTGATGTTGCACCACCTTCTCACCAATCTTGGTGAATCCGGCATTCTTGGCGAGATATGGGATATAGCGGTGCATCTCACCGTACACCTCAATATTCTTGACCACATCCTTGCGATAAGCCTTGAGGCCGCAGTTGAAGTCGTGAAGGTTCTTTATTCCACTTATCCTACGTGCCGTTGCATTGAACAGTTTCGTGGGAAGCGTCTTCGATATTGGGTCATATCGTTTCTGCTTGTAGCCCGAAACAAGGTCGTAGCCGTCGACGGTTATCATCTTGTAGAGTTCTGGAATCTCGTCGGGAGAGTCCTGAAGGTCAGCATCCATCGTAATCACGACATCGCCTTGTGACTCTTCAAACCCGCAATAGAGGGCAGGACTCTTGCCGTAGTTGCGGCGGAACTTGATGCCCTTCACCTCTGGGTTCTTTGATTTCAGGTCGCAAATAACGTTCCAGGAGTGGTCTCTTGAACCGTCGTTTACGAAAATAACCTCGTATGAGAAATTATTCTCCTTCATCACGCGCTCTATCCATCCGTAGAGTTCGGGTAACGACTCTTCCTCGTTATACAAAGGAACAACAACAGAAATATCCATATGTTTAGTTTGTAATTATCAATTAATATTCTGCGTTCATGGCACTCTCAGCTCTTTTTAGCGAATAATGCCATCGGAATGCTTAGTAACACTCCGAGAATGACGTTGCTTGAGAGGAACTGAATGACGACCTCGATGGGGCGCATCTCGGATATGACGGCTATCGTTGAGTCGACGTCCTGTGCCGTAAGACCATAGTTCTTAGCCATCTCCATCATTTCCGGCGCCTTAAGTATGGCGGCATAGTTTTCTGCGAAATATCCATGATCGAGAAACTGGAAATAGACCAGTTGCACGCCTGCCAATATCAGAGAGGCATAGAGCAACATCATTATGGCATAACCCAATGCACGACGGTAACTCATCTTGTCACCCAGTACCTTGCGGCGGAATCTCCTCATTCGGGAGATGCCATATATGGGTGACGCCAGACCTATGACTACTGATGCCATAGACCACGAAGGGTTCTTGAAACCGGCTATCATGCATGCGAAGCTCACCGCCCACATCAAACCCACCAAAGCACCATCGATGCGTGAGTATTCTTTCAGCTGTGAGTATTCTTCTAGAGTTGCCATTGTCCTCTTTTATGTTTTATGGGGCAAAATTACTCATTAATTGATAAATTTCCAAAGAAAAACGTGCATATTTTATCCTTTCAAGGGCTCGGAAGCGCTTTGTTTGGTATATGTGATTGATGCTTCATGCTTTCAAAGATATGCTTTGCTTCCGCGAAAGGCCATGTTTGACATGCTCAAAGGACACGTTTGATGAGGTCAAAGACCACGTTTAACATGTTCAAAGGTGATGTTTAGATTAAATTAACATCAATTTTCGGGTTATTGAAGATTGATTTTTGGAGGTTGAATAATTTCGTTGTAACTTTGCTGACGTTTTTAGAACACCCTCCGTGTTCATCACAAACAAGACAGGCTATAACTCATGGTTATGAATAAGGAAACGATAGGAAAATGGCAGAAGTCATGGCAGACTCGTTCGAGTCTTGCAATCGTTGTGACAGCAGCGGTTCTTATAGAACTTACTGTTGCCATCCAGTATTGGTATTCGCGTGAGGGAATACAGCATGAGGTGGAGCGACGCGCCAAGAGTGAACTGAGGGAGCAAAGCCTTGAGATTCAGAACGTGATGACGGCTGTTGAGGTTGCGGTAAAGAATCATGTGTGGGTATTTGAGAAAGCGCTGCCTTATCCTGATTCTATTTATACCATAGAGCATCGCCTGGCGGGCCAGAATGAGCAGATATGGGGCTGTGGAGTGGCATTCATCCCTAACTATTATCCGCAGAAGGGCAAGTGGTATGAACCATACACTTTGCTTCATGATGATGCGCCTGCAGAGTATATGCAGATAGGAGGTCCATCACACGACTATACAAAACTTGAGTTTTATACAAAATGTATTGAGGGTGACTCTGCGTTCTGGAGTGAACCATATCTTGACCCCGATGGTGCTCATGGAATGGTGACCACCTATTCAATGCCCATACACGACAGTAACGGTCGATGTGTTGCCGTTGTTGGTGCGGATGTCGCTTTGGATTGGCTCGCCGATGTGGTCAACATGAACGAATCATATTCTTCCTCGTATGATGTTATTATCTCCCGTAACGGAATGTTGATGGCCAGTCCTGTGGAGAGTCTTGCCATGCAACGTAATATCGATGAAATAACGTCTAAGAGTAATAATGCTTCAATGCAAGGCATTAACCAACTGTTGAAGGCAGGACAACATGGACAGACAACGGTAATAGATGAGAATGGCGAGAAGAACTACATCTTCTTTGCACCTATAAAGGGCAACACGGGATGGTCGATGGCTGTCGTATGTCCACACAGGGAGATATTTGCCGGATTGCGAAGAATGGGTGTTTTCCTAACCCTTCTGATGCTTATAGGCCTTGCCTTGCTTACTTTCATCGTTATTCGCTCCATTCATGGGTTTAAGAAACTTCAGAAGGCAAACGCTGACAAGGAGATTATAGACAGTGAGTTGCGCATTGCTAACGAAATACAGGTGGGAATGTTGCCTAAGGTTTACCCGCCATATCCCGAACGCAATGACATAGAGGTGTATGGTTCGCTTGTGCCGGCCAAAGAGGTAGGCGGTGACCTCTACGACTTCTTCCTAAGAGACGAGAAACTGTTCTTCTGCATAGGAGACGTAAGTGGGAAGGGAGTGCCTGCCGCTCTAATGATGTCCGTCACGCGAACACTCTTCCGAACGCTCTCTGCTAATGAGGCATTGCCAGATAGGATTGTAGAGCGCATGAATGACACAATGGCGGAGATGAATGAAAGGAATATGTTCACAACGATGTTTGTTGGTGTCCTTGATCTTCCGACAGGTGTCCTGGATTATTGCAATGCAGGCCATTGTCCGCCTATATTGTTGTCGGACGGGGTGAGCAAACTCGACGTCAAGGCGAACATTCCTGTGGGGTTCATGAGTGGTAGGAAGTTCATTTCTCAACAGTTGAAAATTAATCCTGGCACCATAATCTTCCTATATACTGACGGACTTACGGAGGCTGAGAACCATTCTCATGTCCAGTTTGGAGTAAGTGGGGTAGTGAACGAGGCTGAAAAGATGCTGACAGGTGGCTTGCCGCTTCCTAAAGAGTTTATTAACAACATGACAACGGCGGTACATGGCTTTGTTGACGGTAATGAGCAGGGCGACGACCTCACCATGTTAGCCGTAGAATACACAAAGGCTAATAAGGAGGTGACGATGTGTCGTAGCATCGTGTTGCCGAACGATATTCAGACAGTTAGTAAACTGACGCCCTTCATTGAAGACATCGTTAATGATATGGGATACGATTCCTCAGAAACGATGAAGCTTAACCTTGCCATCGAAGAGGCTGTTGTAAACGTTATGAGTTATGCATATCCCGAAGGCTCGTATGGAGAGGTGATAGTTGAGGCTCAGGGAAGTGATGACAATATTAAGTTCGTCATTACAGATAAAGGTGTTCCTTTTGACCCTACAAAGAGCGATGCGGCAGATACTACTCTCTCAGCAGAGGAGCGTCCTGTAGGTGGGCTGGGAATACATCTTGTAAAGAATCTGATGGACACTGTCAAATACGAACGCGTTGACGATATGAATGTGCTGACGCTGATAAAATTCTCTGGAAATAAATCATAAACTTACAAAATCATAAACTCACAGATATGAAAACAACTTTCAAAACAGAAGACAACAACTATGTAATGTTTCTTGAGGGCAGGTTGGATACAGCCGCCAGTTCTCAGACAGAAAAGGACATGCATGCACTTAATGATTGCGAGGGACACGACATTATCTTAGATTGCTCTGAACTTGAGTACATCTCTTCAAGTGGCTTGCGCATCTTCCTCAACGTACTGAAGAATGCGAAAAGCAAAGGTAGCACCGTATATGTCAGAGGCATTAAGGACGATATCCTCAGTGTCTTTGAGATGACGGGATTCAATAGCCTTTTCGAGTTTATCTAAAATAAGCTTATATCACAAATAAAAAAGAGAACTCCACTTTTGTGGATGTTCTCTTTTTTGTTATGTATAATTTCTTTAATCTCCTATTGTCCCAAGCGCGCCTGTACGACATTGACAACGTAGTCGCCCAGTTTCTCACACTCGCTGACCAGGTCGCTATACATAGTGCCTACCGAGTAGTCGTATTCGTGGTCATTGATGGCCTGAATGTTTTCTTCCTTCAGACGTGTGCGCGTGTTGTTTATCTCATCTTCTATGCGGAAAGTATCATTAATGCTTGTCTCTTCTCGTCTTCCCGTCATTACTCTGTTCATCTGGGTCAGAGCGTCGTCGGTCAACTGAATCATCGCATGCAGTTCTTTATACTGCTTTTCGGTGAAGTCTTTGTTCGATTGCTTTCTTCTGTTTATGGTGCGTGCGAGGTTGTAGCATGAGTCTCCAATCGATTCTATCTCGCTTATCTCTCTCATCATCTGTCTTATCTTTTGCTTTGTATCATCAGACAGGTGTGCCTCTCCAACTTGTTCCAGATATTTCGCAATCTCTATTTCCATATTGTCGGATATGCCCTCATACTTCTCGATACGTGAATACAACTTTGAGAACTTATCTGTGTCACGTTCTTCAAGCAGGTCGCGAACCATTCCAAACATGCGTTGTATTCTCGTTCCGAAGAGTGCAATCTCCTTTTGCGCTTGATATACGGCAATTTCAGGAGTCTTGATGATACCACTCTGTATGTACATTAGTCGTGTTTCTTCCTCTTCATCAGTTTTCTTTGACTTTATTACTTTGCACACCAGTTTCTCTATCTGTGGTATAAACCATATGAGAATACCAGTATTGGCAAGGTTGAAACACGTATGGAATGCGGCGAGTACGAAACTCAGTTTGGCAGCATTAGCAAGAAAAACCGTTTCTCCAACGCCTTCCTTAGTCATAGTCACGTCATAGCCTACGAGACCACACACGAAATCGACGAAAGGCCTGAAGACTATGAGAATCCAGAACACTCCGAAGAGGTTGAAGAACATGTGTGCGAAGGCAGCCCTTCGTGCTTGTGTTCCGGCAGATAGTGCGACGATGTTAGACGTTACAGTGGTACCGATGTTCTCACCCATCACAAGTGCAATACCCTGATAGATAGGCAGCACACCGCTTGAGCAAAGTATCATCGTGATGGCCATCACCGCGGCTGACGACTGTACGCACATGGTGAGCACTCCTCCGATAAGCAGGAAGAGTATCGTGGTAAGAAAACTCTGTGGGTCGAATGATGAGAAGAATGCTAATACCGACTGGTTTTCTCCAAGATTCATGTCTATGCCCGTCTGCCTTAAGGTGCCCAGTCCGAGGAACATGAATGCGATACCGAACAGGAAATCACCCACCACGCGGTTTTTCTTTCTATATATGAGAATGATGGCAAGGAAGAATGCAGGATATACAAAGTCGGTGATATTGAATGAGAATCCTGCCGACATTATCCATGCTGTGAGCGTGGTACCGATGTTGGCTCCCATGATTACTGATATGGCTTGCGCCAACGTAAGGAGTCCTGCCGATACGAACGACACCGTCATTACTGTGGTGGCGGTAGATGACTGTACGGCAGCAGTCACGCCCATACCGGTGAGCATTCCCGTGAAGCGATTGGTGGTCATTGCTCCAAGTACATGACGAAGTTGTGGACCAGCCATCTTTTGAAGGGCATCACTCATGGTCTTCATACCGTACATAAGCAATGCAAGCGATCCTAACAGTCTGAAAAACAATAAAAAGTAACTTTGTGTAGTGTTCATTTATATATTGATAATTAATTATTCAAAACCCATAATCACCCATTTTCGCCCACTCATAATCATATTTCTCGTCAGCGTCCTCAGCGTTCTCAACAATCGTGAGCCCTTGTGCCTTTGCCTTGATTTCAAGCAGGCCGCCAACCGAGAGTCTTGCCTCCAGTTTGCGAAGAAGTGCTTCGACTGACTTATTGTCAGCACCTTTTATGTTCTGGGATGTGAACGGCATTTCCAACCATATTATTTGGCGCTTGACAACATCGAGGACGCCGAATACCAGTCCTTTTGAGAGATTTGTCTGACTGATACGAACCATGTGTTGAACGCACGACGGATCATAGGCAACGCCTGTCTCTTCAGACACCTGCATGGGGAATGCAGAGTTCATCCATCCCACAACGAGATTTGGCGACAGAGCCCCCACAGAGTAGGCATTGCAAGTGAATGTCACATATTTTGCGCCGGCTGCTTCCAGTTCAGGCATTGACAGTTCTATATACTCCGCCGTACCCACCATCTCAGGTGTTGAGCGTATGTCGCCCGAGTGCTTGGCACCAGGACAGGTCAGGGAGTAGTATGCGCACTCTACAACTATATTGTCGGGTAGTGAGATGCGGCAACTGAGGTCCATATCGAGGTGCATCGCGTGCAGTCCCTTTCCCCATTGCAGGAAAAGCCTTACCGCATCACCTTCTACTGGGAACCGAGTACCCATCAAGGCGCACGATGTGTCTTGGATGGTTTCTGAACGGTTGCCTACGCTTACGGGTATGTCGTATAGTTGTTTGTCAATGAATATAGTCTTAGACTCTGTCTTCTGTTCAGCAAATCGTCTTGCCATAGAGCGACTGAAGACGTCGCCTACGGCTTTCACCATCTTGTCCAACTCTTCTTTGTCATATAACGAGAGCATCTTGTTAGGCTCAAGGCGGTGGGTTACTCCTGTTACGGGGTGGGCGATTCGCTCACTCTCTGGGTCGAAATATATCTCAGCCGCATTGCTTAGCGATATGAGCAATCGTGCAGGCATCTTGTCTGCCACATGTTCGAATGCTGCTATAACCTTGTCACTTCCGAAGCGCAACATCGTGGCGAAGAGGCATCTGGCAAATAGTCCTGGGCGCTGCTTTAGCAGTTCGAGAGTCGTCTCTGCGTCATTTGCCCTTTGTGCCTTGTCCACATTTCCTTGCCATGTATGGTATTCTTGCTTATAGAACACGTCAAGAATCTCAGCCAGATGCTCGAAGCCTTTCTTTCGGGAGTATTCACCCAGACGCAGGGCCCTGATCATACGCACCCACATGCCTCGCTTGGGATTCATCTGCTCGGCCGCTTGTTGTGGCGTCATAGGCAATGCGTTCATCCACCGTGCGGTCCGCATACATGCCTTGCGGTCATACTTCAGCATTAGTTTCTTTTTCATCTCTGCGCTGGCATCCGCACTCTTGTCGAGTGATCCCCACATGTGTGAGTATAGTTTTCCCGCATGCTCAACAAGCGTCTTGGGCTTTATTATCTGTACTCGTCCTGTTTTCTCATACCATAGGAAACGAAGGATGTCGGCAGGCGACGTCATCAGCACTTGTGCCTCGTCGTATCTCCCCTTTTCAGCCAGAGTCTTTGTCACAAGCATGGCAGTCTCT
This sequence comes from Prevotella sp., assembly GCA_017554105.1. GTDB lineage: Bacteria > Bacteroidota > Bacteroidia > Bacteroidales > Bacteroidaceae > Prevotella. Next base: position 36,524 of record JAFZIY010000020.1, read on the forward strand.
TTCATCGTTATTCGAGGGTTTTCAGGAAGAGCGAAAACGTCGAGCAACTTTTCTAGAGAATCTCTTTGCGTTGCGTCGAGTGGAGTAGGCGATGCGAGAAGTTTGCCGAATAATTTCCTCATGTCGTCGAGAGTGAAGAGATTCAGCATCTTCAGTTTGCTTGCCTGACCCTTATAGACGAAGTTGGAGGTATTAAACTGGGTGCCGCAGAAAGGACAGCCGTTGTAGCGCTCCAGTGGAAACGTTCCCTCGGGAATAAGATGGCCGCAGGGCAGGGTGGTGCCCTTGAATCCTGCCTCTTCCCCGAAGAAGTTCGCAACAAGGGTTATGATATGGTCGGCGAGACTCTCACCGGTAGGCACGTCCCATCCCTTTACGAGTGGAGCCCAGTTGAGGTTCACACCCATAACGTCATTGATGTACTTGGTAATCTCGGCAAGTCTGTCTGTGCTGACGGTACTCAGTGCGTGAAGCAATTCTTCGCTTACAGAATATCCATTCTCCTTCAGACGTGCAATGAAGGCCATTTCGGGTACCGACACAACCAGTCCTTTGCCACTATTATGAATGGCGCTGTTATTTACTTCCTCGCGATTAATGTCGAGGAAGACAGCACCATAGCGCAAAGCCACGCTAATAAGGTTCTTGGTGGTCATAAAGCACTCAATATAAAAGGTAATTGAGAAACTGGAAAAAGGACCGAAGCCCTTTCTAGAGCATTTGAAGTAAGTCTCTCTTGGACCTTTGTTATTGTTAGGCAACCATTGATATTGGCTGCATCATTTCTGTGCAAAGATACGTATTTTTATCTTAATCTACAACAAATCAGCACGATTTTTTATTTATATACCAAAATAATTGATTAACTTTGCACACATAGTTTTATCGTTAATAAAAACATAATCATGAAGAAATCTATTTTAACTACCGCAATCCTTGCCCTAGCGACGCTCGCTATGGCGCAACCACAAAAATCTCTTATAGTTGAAGATGGTGGTACAGGGATCTACAAGGCCATCATGAAGGAAGAGCCATCATTGAAGGCACACACGGTATTCGTGCCACAGGACCTCACACCGTTTAGTGCCAAGAAGCCATTACCCGTGCTCGTATGGGGCAACGGAGCATGTACCAACTCTCCTTGGGAGCACTTTAAGTTCCTCAACGAGATAGCATCTCACGGGTACATCGTAGTCGCTACGGGATTTATTCCGATGAAGGAGGAGCCATATCGTGGTCCAATGTCCACGACACAGCAGCAAATAGAGTCAATAGACTGGGTGATAGCACAAAACGCCAATCCCCGCTCGCCATATTACCAGAAGATAGACACGCACAATATCTGCGCGGCAGGAATGTCATGCGGAGGACTGCAGACACTTTACAACTGTGCAGACCCTCGCATCACGTCGATAATGATCTGCAATAGCGGACTCTTCAACACAGAGAATGCCGGCTCTGCCGTTGGAGGAATGCCAATGCCACCGAAGTCGAAACTCAAGGAATTGCACACACCTATTATATATATTCTTGGAGGAAAGGAAGACATTGCTTACGAGAATGGAATGAACGACTTCCACCTTATAAGTCATGTTCCAGCATGTGCGACGAACTATCCCGTTGGTCATGGTGGCACTTATCGCCAGCCACATGGAGGAGAGTTCTCCGTAGTTGCAATAGCATGGCTCGACTGGCAACTGAAGCATGACAAGAAGGCAGGCAAGATGTTCAAGGGCAAGAAATGCCAACTTGCTTCTCGCAAAGACTGGACGATAGAGAAGAACAAGAAGTTCGGGAAGTTGAAGTAATCTGCGCTTTCACTTTGTAATAGGAAATATAAATTAAGGTGCGTACTCTGATATTAATGGAGCACGCACCTTTTTTATTCTAATTAAGTCTTCGTAAGCCTGTCAAATAATTAAATTGCTTTCATGACAATGTCCTTAAGACTCTTTGAAGGCGAGGCGTCTGCATCACAAGGAAGCACAATCCACCTCACAGCCCATGAAAGTGTCTCGCCGGGCTTCAGACTGGTGTAAGCACCTTGGCTTTCCAGTTCGATATAAGTCTTGCCACGATTGACATACACTTGCACCTCAGCCTCATCGGGAGCCGGTTCTGATGGCATAAGGTCGGCGAACTTCTTGATGAGCAGCACACCATCGTTGGCATAGGCCAGCCATCCCTTCGCGTCAGCATTTATCTTGCGGTTCTCGTTTGTGGCGTCAGGCTGATACCATGATATTCCCTCTGACGCGCGGAAGTCCATGAGTCCTGCAGGAGTGATAGCCTCTGTCGGAGCATCGAAGAAGATGAGTCCCGCATTTGGCACTCTTGTTATCTCCCAAGGGGCAACACGTCGTTCCTCGTCGCCCTCATTGGTGATGCTGTAAGTGATGTCGATGGCATTTGCTTTCTCATCGACGGAGAATTTCTTCTCAATGCGATACTTCATTCTTTGCGATACGTTGCTGGTCATGATGAGCGTACCATTCTCCTCACGTACGTTATATGGCTGCTTGTCATACTCGGGTACTGGTGGCCAGTTCCATTCCTTCTGAGGACTTGTCCAGAAGGTGCTGCCGAACGACTCAGGCCATCTCAGTTGGGAAATCACTTCTTTGTCACCATACTTCAGTGATGTTATCCTTGCACCATGCTCCGCATCTATCGTCATGCTGACATCGCCTGTTGTCAATACGTATGTAGATGGTGTCTGGGCCATCATCTGGCAAGATAGCATTGCTGCTATTGCCATTATGCATGTTTTCTTGATCATATCCATTTAGTCTTAATTACTTAATTTTAAACACTAATTGACCTTAAACATCAGACTCTGCAGGTCTTCCTCTCTTGACGAACTGCCATAGAGAATCTCATATCGTCCCGGACGCATTGAGAGTTCATCGATGGTGGGGTCGTAATACTCGAAAGCCTCTTCGTCGAGGGATATTGTTGCTTTGGCCGTCTCGCCTGCTGCCAGATTCAGTTTCTGGAATCCGCGGAGCGACTTGATTGGAGCCTCAGGATAGTCGAGAGCCTTCACATATACCTGTACAATCTCAGAGCCGTCTTTCTTGCCCGTGTTTGTCACTGGAACGGTCAATGTCACGCTCTGTCCCTTTTTCATTGACTTGCGAGACAGGCGTCCCTTGCCATATTGGAAGGTAGTGTATGACAGTCCGTAGCCGAACGCATAGAGTGGAGTGCCGCGGAAATAGCGGTATGTGCGGTTCTCCATGCTATAGTCGAGGAAGTCGGGAAGGTCGTTGTTGGAGCGGTAGAAGGTCACAGGGAGTTTTCCACTCGGGTTATAGTCGCCGAAGAGAACGTCGGCCAGAGCCTTTGCTCCTCCCTGACCAGCATACCATGCCTGTAGCAGTGCATCATATTGGTCCTCGATGCTGCCGAAGGCAATGGCCGAGCCAGAGCAGTTGACCATTATCACGGGACGTCCTGTCTGGTGCATTGCCCTTACCAGACGCTGCTGTACGCTTGGCAGTTCGATGTCAGCCTTGTCGCCGCCTTCTCCTTCCATCCTTGCCGAGATACCACCTATTACTATTATGGCGTCTGCCTGTGCCACCTCTTTTGCAAGTGGTTCGAAGTCGATGAGTTTGCGCTCGCAGATGTCACCTCTCAGGAGTGCGAAGTTGCCGTTGCCCCTGCGATACTCTATCTGTATGTCGTATGTCTTTCCCTTCTCCACGGGGAACGACTTATACTCAACCCTCCTGTTGAAGAATCCTCCGCGACGTGGTTCGGGCTTGGCATCCTCAATCACCTCTCCATTCACACGTAACACATAGCCGTTGTCGGTGGCAAGGGTATATTTCATCTCGCCGGAGAAGTCGGAAACATACTTTCCGCTGATTCTCACCGACAGATTATTGTTGTCGACACCCTGGGCAAATCCCCATGCACCGAAGGTGGAGAAGTTCAGTTCGTTGTAATAGCCGGTCACCGCGGGGTCGCCGCTCAGTTCCTTGTTATTATAGAACTCCACGAACGCACCCTTGCCATCGTTGAATTCAGGAAGATGACGTATGGTGGCATAGTCGTCGTTGAGTTCACATGCCTTGTGGTAGATTATGTTGGCTCCCGGCACGGCTGCACGAATACCTGACAGCAGCGAGTGTGTGTGGGCTTCCGTTGGGGTTCCGCCATAGTTACCGTTGAGCAGTTCGGTATCATCAGCATTAGGTCCTACCACAGCAATCGTCTTTATCGACTTTGAGAGAGGCAGTATACCGTTGTTCTTGAGAAGAACCATCGACTCGCGTGCTGCCTGTGTGGCAAGCGCGTCGTTCTTCTCGCTGCTGATAACATCCTCGCCAAGATTGTTCCAAGGCAGACGGTCGGCAGGGTCGAACATACCGAGTTCGAAGCGTCCCATCAGGGTCTTGCGGAGATGGTCATCGAGAACCGACTCCTTGATGAGTCCCTTCTGCAATGCCTCGGTGAGCACCATGAACACCTTGCCGCACTCGAGGTCGGTACCGTTAAGCACGGCGTCCACCGATGCTGAGAGCGGGTCGGGATGTGTCTCGTGCTGTCCTTTGTTGTAGAAGTTGTTTATCGCGTCACAGTCGGTCAGCACTATGGCGTCATAGCCCCACTTGCGTCTTAGGATATCTACAAGCAGACGGTCGCTGGCACAGCATGGAGTTCCCTCGTAGCGGTTGTAGGCGCACATCACCTCACGGACGTTGCCTTTCTTCACCAGTGCCTTGAAGGCAGGCAGGTATGTCTCCCACAGGTCGCGCATCGAGACGCTTGCGTTATAGGTGTGTCGCAAAGGCTCTGGACCGCTATGTACAGCATAGTGCTTTGCACATGCGTGTGTCTTGAAGTATTGTGAGTCGTTGCCTTGCATTCCCAGCACCGTCTGCACGCCAAGTACGGCATTCAGATATGGGTCCTCGCCGCATGTCTCCTGACCGCGTCCCCAGCGAGGATCACGGAAGATGTTCACGTTGGGGCACCAGAATGTGAGTTCCGGATTGCCGGGATAGTATGTTACGCCCATTGGAACGTTGAACACATTATGGTCGGAACGGTTCCAGTTGGCGCGTGCCTCATCACTGACGGCGCTGAAGACGTCATAAACCTGCTGCGCATTGAAGGCTGCCGCCATACCTATAGGCTGTGGGAACACGGTGTAGCCGCCCTGACGCACACCGTGACATGCCTCGCTCCACCAGTTGTATGAAGGGATGCCTAAACGGTCGACAGACACCGACTTGTTCATCATCAAACCTACCTTCTCCTCGGGCGTAAGCAGAGATATAAGATTCTCTACGCGCTCCTCATTGCTCAGTGTGTAGTCGAGGAAAGGGTAGTGGGGCTTCTGTCCCTGTGCGATACTGCCGTTGTTGACATTCGCCTTTATCGTCAGCGCACCCAGTGTAGAGCCGTTGCCGTCAAGGAACTCGACACTACGATAGGTCTTGCCCTCAGACTTCGACGGAGTGAAGACCACCAGCACACGGGCATCGCCTCCTGGCTCTATGGCTTTCTGCGCATAGCGCGCCTGAATACACTCGCAACTGGGTATCGCCTTGCCAATGCTGATGGCTTGCTTTGAAGCGTTGTGAAGTGTGAATGTGTGGCATACGGCACCCAGTGATGATTCCACATTGCCGAAGTCCCACTCATAGGCGTCGAAAACGGCTTTCGCGCCATTGCGATTCTGCGCTCCCATAGGCAGACAAGCCAATAGGCAACACGCAAGGGTAAAGATTGTCTTTTTCATTGTTTTCTTTATATTTTCAAAAATGCTATAATCCCTTTTTCTGTGATGCAAATATAATACTTTTTCCTCACATTACAAACACTTCACTCGAGTATTCCATTCCAAAACCCGAATAAAAACATTTTTGATACGTACAGAAAAACATATGTTACCAATTCTTCCCGCACATGTACTGTTGTGACTTGTAAAATATGGATAGGAAGCACGGTCGTTTGTTAATTTGTCTTAATTGAGAGGAAATTCTTATGTCATATTTCTTCATTCTTGTTTTTTCATATTACCTTTGCACTCGCTTTTCGGAAATCGACCGATAAAAAAGCAAGGAGAGATGGTAGAGTGGTCGATTACAACGGTCTTGAAAACCGTCGTGCTGAGAGGCACCGGGGGTTCGAATCCCTCTCTCTCCGCAAAAAGAGACGTCAGGCTTTTGCTTGACGTCTATTTTTTTGCGGCTGCGAACCGGGTTCTCACGTTCTTTCAGTCGCTGCGCTTTATGAAAGCGCCCCTGCGGGTC
>JAFZIY010000021.1 GCA_017554105.1 Prevotella sp.
ATATATACATATATAATACATAAAAATACACATATGTTTGCACTTTTGCTGACTCGCAAAACCCCTTTTGTTGACTTGTTGACTTGTTGACTTTTGGTGATGGGTGTTGTGTGATAGAGAAATCTTCCGACCTATTTCCGACCTTGCATCAAACGCCCTGTCACAAAGGGTTTGCGGGCATTTTCAGAAGTCGTTTCCGACCCTAAATGGTCGGAAGATTTCGGGCATTTTTCTTGCAAAAAGTAGGATTGTTTTGTATCTTTGTACTGTATCCGGAACACGGTCCCCGACCATACATAACGTGCAATAACCACCACGATGACACTACAAGGCACGGAATGGTCGACGAGGACGCAAAAGGTGGCATGTAAGGCGCCAGGAAGAAAGGAAACGCAGTGAATGCGGTTACGAGGCACAGTGGCAGAGGCCACAACTCACACGGCTGTCAACGGCTCTTGTTGTCCATGTACCAGGTATGGGTGAAGAAATGGTACATCAACAGCGACACCACGGCCAGGGCGAGGGCCACGACATAACCTACCGACGACTCGCCGATGCCGATGCCAAGGGCGGCGCCAAAGGCAAGACCCGAATGCCACGCAAGGAAGAACGTAGACTGTGAAGTCCCTCGTTTGCAATGTGGGCTGAGTTTGATGAAGAACAGCAGGAAACGGGCGGCAGAGATGCCCACACCGATACCCGTAAGCAGCGCGGCACCATATTCCGCCACGTCGACATGACGGAATATCATCATCAGCAGGGATGCTATGATAAGGAAGAGGCCCGACAGAATCTCACTCTTCAGTTCGGCATTGGCGAAGACGAATTTCTGCGCGAGCAGCGAAACAAGGAAGCCGCCAAGCATCAACAGGTAGAACCTCACATCATGATGACACACCACCACGATGCCCACAGCCACCATTATCATCAGGAAGTTGAGGAACAGCCAGATGCCGCGGGTGAGGAAGAATCGGTCGGTGCTGAACCTCTTGATATTCTCCCCGGGGGCACGGAAGGGGAAGTTGGTCAGCATCACCAGCAGCAGCGCCAGCAGGCCCAATACCGAAGAGGCAAGGAGTGCCGACTCACGCCCGAAGAACGACGAGCACAGGATGGCCGCAATGGGACCAAGGGCAAGGCCAAGCCTGCCAAACCAAGCGGCGGAATGATTGGCCTCGGTACGCTGGAACGACTCGCACACATCAATAATCAGAGTGCCCGAAAGAGTCATCATCGACAGTCCGTAGAAGGCCGAGCCAACTGTCTGGAACACAGCGAGGAAGAAGAATATCGTTGAAGGGTCGGATGAATCAATAATCACAGTGTTCACCCGGCATAGATAGAACAGCGCCAGCCCCATCACCGAATGCATAAAGATGGATACCGCGCACACTATGTTGCGACGATAGCGCTGCACCAGTATCGAGCATTTGGGACCAAAGAGGAACAGGCCGATGCCGTTGAGCAACGCCAGAAAGGCCACCTCACGGCCACTGAACCCGAAGCGCTCACCCAGCCACTGGGGCAATAGCGGCAGATAGACGAACATCGACATCGACAGAAACAGGTTCGCGAATGCCAATGCCCAGAATCCTTTGTGCCAGAGCCGCACATGAACGGGGGTATTTTGAGTGTACATAAGTTGTTATTTCCTGAAAATGGCAGTTAGATATCTTTGTCCTCTGTGCACAGAGCAGTTACGTCTTGTTAGTAACTCTCCTGCTCGTTGGGGAAGTCGAGGCTCTTGACGTCGGAGACATACTTACCTATGGCGTCGGTAATCACCTCGTTGAGATTGGCATAGCGACGGAGGAAACGGGGACTGAAGCCGTTGGTCATGCCCAGCATGTCGGCCACTACGAGTATCTGTCCGTCGGTCTTGCCTCCTGCTCCGATACCTATAGTAGGTATGGTGAGGTTCTTGGTCACCTCCTCGGCAAGCAGCGCAGGCACCTTCTCGAGCACTACTGAGAAGCATCCCACATCCTGCAGCAAAGCGGCATCACGACGCAGTTTCTCGGCCTCTGCCTCGTCCTTTGCACGCACGGCATAGGTTCCGAACTTGTTGATGCTCTGCGGAGTGAGTCCGAGGTGGCCCATCACGGGAATACCGGCATCGAGGATACCCTTCACGGTGTCGAGAATCTCCTCGCCACCCTCCAGTTTGAGAGCGTCGCAGCCGCTTTCCTTCATTATCCTCACGGCATTCTTCACGCCCTCGTGGCGGTCAACCTGATATGAGCCGAAGGGCATGTCGCACACTACCAGCGCCCTCTTCACACCACGAACCACCGAACGGGCATGATATATCATCTGGTCGACGGTCATTGGCAGCGTGGTGGCATTGCCGGCCATCACGTTCGATGCACTGTCGCCGATGAGTATTCCGTCGATGCCTGCACCGTCAACGATGCCTGCCATAGTGTAGTCGTAGGATGTGAGCATCGAGATTTTCTCGCTGCGCTGTTTCATTTCGATAAAGCGGTGCGTTGTAACCTTACGCGCGTCGCTTACTAAGTAACCTGCCATTGTGCTATGATTGTTTTTAAATATTGAAATCTACGTAGTCGCTGATTACAAGGTCGCTCAATGGAGCCACCTCCTCGGCGCTGTTGGTGGTTGAGAGTCCCACGACGGTCATCCCTGCGGCACGACCTGAGCGGAGCCCATTGAAACTGTCCTCGAAGACGATGCAGTCGTCAGGCTGCAGTCCGAATCTCCTGGCAGCGGTGAGATAGCAGTCGGGCGACGGCTTGCTCTCGCTGAAGTCCTCGGAGGTGAGGATGGCATCGAAGAGTCCGCGGAACTCAGGGTGCGACCTGTACACGGCCTCCATCTTGGCATTGTTCGAACTGGTCACCACAGCGGTCTTCACACCTCTCTCACGCAGCGAGGCGATGAGTTGCTCAAAGCCCTCGATATAGCGGTAGTCCATGTGTGACTCATATTCGTAAAGCCGCGATGTGATGGCCTCGCGCTCCTTCTCCAGTTCGCCGGAGAAGTGCTTGTCGAAGATCTGCACAAGTGTCTGACCCTTTATCTTATGCTCGAGTCCTGGCTCTTCAGGATGATACCTGCGGCACTCGCCTCCCCAGAACACGCTGTATTGCGGCTCGGTGTCGAACACCACACCGTCGAGGTCGAACAACGCTGCCTTGTATGCTTTCTCCATGTTTGTCTGTCGTTTCGGGGTGCAAAATTAATCATTTCCTTTATTATGGCGAAACATTAATACAAAAAAATGGAATTTTAGGCCCTGAATACCCGATATTTATGAAAAATGTACTAACTTTGCAGCCTAAATAACGCACTATAGAGATGACAATGCACAAAAAGGCTCTTGTACTGACTATCATAATGGGACTGATGCTGACGTGGTCGCTCGCATCATGCAACGGGAATGCCGACGGATGGGGCCAAGACGTGGCAGCATTCGATGCCGACTCAGTGAAGAAAGAACTGACGGTGAGCCTCACTGCCGACTCGGTGTCGCCGACATGCACACTGCGGATGAACATCATATACTCAAAGGCTGACAGCCTGAGAGAGGCCAACAGGCAACTGATTAGTTCGGGAATCATAGTACCCGACTACTTCTCGATAGGCGGCGGAATGAGCGACATACCACTGGCCGTTGACTCATTCATAAGAAGATACACCGCAGAGTATCAGCGCGACTACAGGAGCCTCTATGAGGTTGACAAGGACCACCTCGAGAGTTACAACATAGAATATGACGTCAACACGGCTGTAAGGCAAGGTCGCAAGGGCATCGTAGTATATACGGCGGAGGCAAGATACTGCAGCGGTGCACTGCACGACACGCAGACACTGGTGGCAAGGAACATCGATATGGACGGGAAACGTATGCTGACACTCGACGACGTGCTGGTGAACGGCTCGGAGAAGATGGTCACGGAACTCATCGTGAAGCAACTGTGCGAGCAATATGACGCAGAGGACATCAAGCAACTCAACGAGAAGTCGATTTTCAACGGCATAGACCCCTACCCTTCCCGCAACTTCATGCTCGAGGCCGACGGCGTGACATTCATATACAATGCCGACGAGATAGCAACGCACGACGTGGGAAGAATACTCGTGAAGATAAGTTACTCCGACATCAATCCCTACCTCAAGGTAAGGGTGTGACAACGGAAGAGGCAACGGATAAAGGCTGAAAACAAGACACTAATGGAACTCATAAGGAAATACTTCGGCAAGACATTCAGCGAGCAGCAGATGGAGCAGTTCGCAGCATTGGACGCGCTCTACCGCGAATGGAACGCAAAGATAAACGTCATCTCAAGAAAAGACATCGACATGCTCTACGAGCATCATGTGCTGCACTCGCTCGCAATAGCCAAGACCATCAACTTCAGGGACGGAACGAGCATCCTCGACTTCGGAACGGGAGGTGGATTCCCGGGCATCCCGCTTGCTATAGCGTTCCCCAACTGTCACTTCACCATGATTGACGGCACGGGGAAGAAGATTAAGGTGGCACAGGAGATAGCCAACGCCATAGGACTGAAGAACGTCACCATAGTGCAACGGCGCGGCGAGGAGGAGAAAGGACGCTACCAGTTCGTGGTGAGCAGGGCCGTGATGCCGCTGCCCGACCTGATGAAGATAGTGAGAAAGAACATCGGAGGCAAGCAGCAGAACCCTCTGCCCAACGGAGTGATAGTGCTGAAGGGCGGCAATATCGAGGGCGAGATACAGCCTTTCAAGAAGATAATAGAGACGTGGGAGATAAGCGGTTTCTTCATCGAGGAATGGTTCAAGGAGAAGCACGTCATCTACCTGCCGGCATGAGAATAGTCGTACATAAAACATAGCATTATGCTGAACATTCAGAAATACGTCTGCAACCCGTTCCAGGAGAACACCTACATAGTAAGCGACGAGACGGGTGAGTGCATCATCATTGACTGTGGTGCATACTACGACAACGAACGTATGGAAATCACCGAGTACATCATGACCAATGCCCTCACGCCCGTAAGGCTGCTGTGCACACACGGACACTTCGACCACTGCATGGGCAACGACTTCGCCTATGCGCAATATGGCCTGAAGGCGGAGGTGAGCGGCAAGGACGAGTATCTGATGGTATCGATGGCACAGCAGGCAAGGAATTTCCTCGGTATAGAGTTTGAGCGCGAGGTGCCGCCGGTAGGGAAATACCTCACCAAGGACGACGTGATAACCTTCGGCACACACGAGTTAAGGATTCTGGAGACGCCGGGACACACTCCGGGAAGCGTTACCTTCTACTGCGAGCAGGAGAAAGTGGCATTCACAGGCGACACACTGTTCCAGATGAGCATAGGCAGGACCGACTTCGAGGGAGGCTCGTTCGCCGATATGACAAACAGCCTGAGGAACGTGCTGGCAAAACTCCCCGAGGACACAACAGTATATAGCGGACACGGAGGAAAGACCACCATAGGAAGGGAACTGGCCTCGAATCCATACCTGAGATAAATGGAGAAAGTGATACTGGGCATCGACCCGGGTACAAACGTGATGGGATATGGCATCATCAAGGTGGAAGACAGAAACGCCAAGATGGTGGCCATGGGTGTCATTGACATGCGTAAGGAGAACGACCCGTACCTCAGGCTGGGTAAGATTTTCGAGCGCGTCACAGGCATAATAGACGAGTTCCTGCCCGATGAGATGGCTATCGAGGCTCCTTTCTTCGGGAAGAACGTGCAGTCGATGCTGAAACTGGGAAGGGCGCAGGGAGTTGCAATAGCCGCAGCGATACACCACAGCGTGCCCATTCACGAGTATGCTCCGATGAAGATAAAGCTCGCGCTGACAGGAAACGGCAATGCCTCGAAGGAACAAGTGGCCGGAATGTTGCAGAAACTGCTGAAACTCGACAAGGAGGAGATGCCTGCGTTCATGGACGCCACCGATGCCCTTGCTGCAGCATACTGCCACTTTATGCAGATGTCGAGGCCTGAGACGAATGCAACTCACTACAGCAGTTGGAAAGACTTCGCGACAAAGAACGCGAAGAGAGTTAAGAGTTAGGAGTTAGGAGTGAGGAATTAGGAATTAGGAATTAGGAGTTAGGAGTGAAAAGTTTAGGATGAAGAAGATAATAAACATCGAGAACGGAATAACGCGCAACCCTGCATGGAGGATGGCCGAGCCGGTGAACTTCACTATGCTCGACAACGAACAGATAGCGGTGGTTGGTCCTAACGGCGGAGGTAAGTCGATGTTCATAGACATTGTGACATCGAGACACCCGCTTGTGGGAACAGGCATAGAGTACGACTTCTCGCCAAGCACTCACGAACTGGACAGCGACAACATAAGATACATCACCTTCAGAGACTCCTATGGCTCCGAGAACGACCGCACATACTTCCTGCAACAGCGATGGAACCAGATGGAGATTGCCGACGATGCGCCGACGGTGAACGATGCCCTCGACGAGGCTTATAACCTCGCAGGAAGCGACACCGCAGAGAGGCGAATGTTCCGAGACAGGATTTTCAAGGTGTTCGGCATCGATGCACTGAAGGGTAAACTGCTGCTGATGCTCTCAAGCGGCGAAATGAGGAAACTGCAACTCGTGAAGACTCTCATGGCTGAGCCGAAACTGCTGATAATGGACAATCCCTTCATCGGGCTTGACGCTGACACGAGGGAGCAACTGAGGCATCTGCTGCAGACCATTACAAGCGAACTGCGACTGCAGACCATCATAGTACTGTCGAAAACCGACGACATACCCGACTACATCACCCATGTGGTGGAAGTGAGAGATATGATGGTCGGTGAGAAAATGACACTCGACGAGTATCGCAGTCTTCGCAAGTCATATAGCCACCCCGGACTGAGCGATGAGAAAAAAGAAAGCATCCTGAGTCTAGAATATGGAGAGAGGTATGCTACAGGCAACGATGAGGTGGTGAAGATGAACGACGTAAGCATCCGATATGGCGATCATGTGATTCTCGACAGGCTGAACTGGACAATACGCAAAGGCGAGAAATGGGCACTGAGCGGAGAGAACGGGGCCGGCAAGAGCACGCTGCTCTCACTCGTATGTGCCGACAATCCACAGGGCTATGCCTGCGACATCGCGCTCTTCGGCAAGGAAAGAGGAACGGGAGAGAGCATCTGGGACATCAAGAAACACATCGGGTATGTGTCACCAGAGATGCATCGGGCATACAACAAGGACCTTCCGGCAATAAGGATTGTGGCAAGCGGACTGATGGACTCCATCGGACTCTATGCGCGTCCCGACGAGAAGGACTATGCGAAATGCCGCTTCTGGATGAGCATCTTCGGACTTGAGGATATGGAGGAACGCACATTCCTGAAACTCTCCTCGGGCGAACAGCGCCTCGTATTGCTTGCAAGAGCCTTCGTAAAGGACCCCGACCTGCTGATTCTCGACGAGCCTCTGCATGGTCTTGACGATGCTAACAGGATGCTGGTGAAGGATGTCATAAACACTTTTGTCAGACGAAAGGACAAGACAATGATAATGGTCACCCACTATCAGGAGGAACTTCCCTCATGCATCGACAACCACAAGATGCTATACAAAAGATGATGTGGTGACAAGTGATGGGTTATGGGTGGTTAAAAAAGATTAATTAGAATACCGTTTTTTAAACAAAAAAAGAAATATCACGTTAAACAAGTAATAAACTTTATTAAAGATGAAAAGATTATTTATTGTAATGGCGCTCGTCTGCGCAGCGTTTATCAGTGCTGATGCACAGGAAGTTTACCAGGCAGCCCTTAAAATGGCACGCGAAACGGCAGAAGATGAAAGCAAGCCCATCGACCTCCGTAAGATAGCAACGTTCAAGTATGACGAACTTTGCTATACCGCTCAGCGCACAATTGAGCAAATGCCGGAAAAGAAAGAAGAACTCGACGACCAGGCTCTGGCTCTCTATGAGTTCCTCGACCTGTTTCTTACCAACTACGAGCAGGCTAAGAAAAGTCAGCAGAAGAAGATAATGCAGGACTTCAAGACTTACTGCATTGACAATCCTCGCTACGACGACAACGACACCACGCTTACTGAGGCATACTACAACGACAACTATGTCACACAGTTCAACCTCAACACCGACTGGGTGAAAGCACTGGAGACGGCTCGCACCAAGTATAAGAAATAAAAGTCATACAAATAACTAAGAAAAAGGCGAGGAGATGCTTTACAATGAGCACTCTTCGCCTTTCTCGTTGAGCAATACTTTCTTCCTGCCTTTCTTCGCCTCGAAATATGGATACTCGTCGCGCAGGGATATGTCGTCGTAGATGAAGTCGGCAACAACGGTATTCACGCCGTCGGGAAGTATAAGTCCCAGTTTGCCTTCCTTCTCGGCAACCACGGGCATCATCACGAAATCATCGACATAGACGTAGCATGTGCGCAGGAAATCGTACTCGGGCTTAATAATAACGTTGCCCTCGAAGTCTCTCATTCCATACTTCCCGTTCTCCTCAAACACCTCATGGAACCTGATGTATTTCGACTTTATACGGTCGAGATAGAAAGACATGCGTTTCTTGTCGTTTATCATCTTCAGCATATAGTCGAAGGTGTCGCAGTAGTTTGCTATCGACCTTGCAAGCAGAATCTTGAGGTCGAGACCGCTGAGCACCTTGCGGTTAAGGTCGATATAGCGCGCGATAGCTACCTCCTTCTCTGGAACGGTAAGCGTGGAAATGGCTTTCTCAAAGTTCTCCATCATTGTCTTTGAGCCGTGCATGGCCTTGATATAACGATGTATCTGACGCCCCATCTCGGCACAGACGAACTTATCTATCTGCCTAACCTCGACCTCGTCCATGAAGACATCGTCGAAGTTTTCCTGGGTTATGTTCTTGATGTTTTCCATACTCGTTACAATTTGGTTGCAACAAAGGTAACAAAAAAGTTGAGAAAAACAAAAATAGGACGAGTTTTTTAACTATAATCGCCCTATTTTCTTTATCATGATGTCACTATCGTGATTAATATAGATAGTAATACCAATATGTTTTACCGTATGCATCCCGAAGTCGGGTCTGGCATTCCCGCGCGTTATGGTATTTCTTACGCATCGCCTGAAGGTCCTCATAGTCGGCTTCGCACACCTCGTCGACAAAACCCTCATACTTGGCAGCATGCTGATGGTTGTATAGCGTGAGCGCCTCGCGATAATGCTTGGGAAGCACCGTCGCGGAATCTACCTTGTAATACTGCCTCAGTTCACTCGCAAACTTGTCTATCTTCTTGTCGAGAAGATACGCGCAGAGCACATAGTCGCCATAGGCGGCCCGCGTCTGATGTGTTATCTTTATCGTCTTCAGGTACTCATCTACGGTCATCTTCTCCTTGGGAATGGCACCTACGGGACGGTAAATGTCGCCCGGATCGTGGGAAACACATCTTACGCTCTTGCCATTAGGAAGCAACGACGAGGAACCGCCTACAAGAGGATACTCGAAGAGTCGTTCCGGCAACTGGTGAGCACGTGCCAAAGCACTCGCCCTGAGCATCACCAGCGAACTGTCTGTCACCAGTGAGCGCTCTCCTACTGCCAAAGCGCCTGCATAGTCCTTCTCCTTCAGGCATCTCTCTATGTGCAGACGATAGTGCAGGATGTCGTTCCCATTACTGAATACGCCGACAAATATGAACATGAGGGCCATAATCAACATGTTCACCCACGACCATTTGGACAGCAGTCCCGTACCCCACTTCTCCGACTCGTACGGCTGCCACTGCATCGAAGAATATACAATGATAACGTAGATGATTAAAAGAACAGGAATGAACCAGGTCCACGTGGTGAGCGAAAAGTGCTGGTCGAAGTTGTTCTTTGGACTTGTGAGAAGACACAACAGCAGCAACGAGGGGAAAAACGTCAGCGCATGCGTCTGCTTGCTAAGTTTCGTAATGCCGTAGACGCCCAAATGAACAAGGTAGAGCACAGCGGTTATAATGACTGCGCCTATCAGTCTTGAATAGGAAGTCTGACCTTGGGAGAGCACATGCTGCTGCGCTCCTATCAAGTCGCACTGATAGAAATAGAGATATGAGAATGTGAACAACAAGAAAGCAATAGCACACGTCACTCTTATCGCGACGGTGCTATTGTTCTTCTCGTTTTGTGCTACGCCTGACATTCTTCGGAGTTAGGAGTTTTGAGTTACGAGTTAGGGGTTAGTTTTTCTTTAATACTACGGCGCTACGTGCAGGTATATAGAGTTTTAGCCACTCCTTATGGTCCTTCACAAAAAGCGGGTCGTAGTTTGTGAGATGTGTCACGCTGTCATCTGCAAAACCGTGACCTCCGAAGTCAACGGAGTCAGTATTGAGCACCACATCATAGGAGCCTGTAGGCACGAGGAAGCCGTAGTCGGTGAATGAACGTGTGGGCGAGAAGTTGAAGACGAAGATGAGGTCGCCGCGCATGAATGCAAGCACCTGGTCGCCATCGTTGTGCCATATCTCCTGAACGGGAGTGTTCTGGAAGTTCTTCACACTCTTGATTACTCGCAACATCTCACGGTCGAAGTCACCAAGCCAGTGATAGCAGAGGTCCTTGTTGTCCACAAGGTTCCACTGACGGCGTGCGTACTTGTAACTCCAGCCGTTGCCCTCGCGTGGGAAGTCTATCCATTCGGGGTGTCCGAACTCGTTGCCCATGAAGTTAAGATAACCTCCATTGATGGCCGATGCCGTAACCAGACGTATCATCTTGTGCAGGGCGATACCACGCTCGGCAACACCATTGATGTCCTTCTTTGCGAAGTGCCAGTACATATCGGCGTCGATGAGGCGGAAGATGATGGTCTTGTCGCCCACGAGTGCCTGGTCGTGACTCTCGCAATAGGAGATGGTCTTCTCGTCAGGACGACGGTTCTTTACCTCCCAGAATATTGATGATGGTTTCCAGTTCTCGTCTGCCTGCTCCTTAATGGTCTTTATCCAGTAGTCCGGAATGTTCATTGCCATTCGGTAGTCGAAGCCGAAACCGCCATCTTCGAACTTTGCGGCAAGGCCCGGCATACCGCTCACCTCCTCGGCAATGGTTATTGCCTGAGGGTTAACCTCGTGAATAAGTTTGTTGGCAAGTGTCAGATAACAAATGGCATTGTCGTCCTGATGGCCGTTGAAATAGTCACCGTAGTTAGTGAATGCCTCACCAAGACCGTGACTATAATAAAGCATTGACGTAACACCGTCGAAACGGAAGCCGTCGAAATGGAACTCCGAAAGCCAGTATTTGCAGTTGGAGAGCAAGAAATGGATTACCTCATCCTTACCATAGTCGAAGCAGAGCGAGTCCCAAGCCGGATGCTCATGACGGTCGCCAGGATAGAAATACTGGTTGTGGTCGCCCGCAAGATTGCCAAGACCTTCTATTTCGTTCTTTACGGCATGCGAGTGAACGATGTCCATGATAACGGCAATACCGTTCTTGTGGGCTGTGTCTATAAGTTCCTTCAGTTCCTCAGGTGTTCCGAAGCGGCTTGAGGGAGCGAAGAAAGAACTAACATGATAGCCGAAGGAGCCGTAATATGGATGCTCCTGAATGGCCATTATCTGTATGCAGTTGTAGCCATCCTTGATTACACGCGGCAGGACGTTCTCGCGGAACTCGTTGTAGGTGCCCACCTTCTCAGCATCCTCGCCCATTCCGATGTGGCACTCGTAAATGAGCAGAGGGTTCTTGTTAGGTTTGAACGATTTCTTCTTCCACTCATACTCCTTCTCGGGAGCCCATACCTGAGCGGAGAAAATCTTCGTCTGGTCGTCCTGCACTACCCTGTTAGCCCATGCTGGTATGCGCTCGCCTTCACCTCCGTCCCACTTTACGTGCATCTTGAAGAGGTCGCCGTGCTTCATTGCCTTCTTCGGAAGTTTCAGTTCCCAGTTGCCTGTTCCCTCGATGCGCGTAGCCTTATACTTCTCATCTTCTTTCCATCCGTTGAAATCACCAACGAGATAAATCTCGGTGGCATTTGGAGCCCACTCACGGAACACCCATCCGCCACGCGATGTGCGGTGAAGTCCATAGTACACATAGCCGTTAGCAAAGTCGTTAAGCGTCTGCTTGCCGTCCTGTGTGAGCTGGTTAATCTTCCATACTGCGTGGTCGTGTCTTCCACGGATAGCGTCCTCAAACGGTTCAAGATAACCGTCGTTCTTTACGAGACCTATATGTTTCGGTTGTTTTGTTTCTTTTTTAGCCATTGTGATTAGTGTTATGTTTTTATTACAACTATTATTTGATTCTCTAATTGATGTCCTTTTGAAGTCTAACAGATGGCCTTTTAGCCATCAAAAGATATGCTTTTCTTGGCTCAAACCTATGCTTTTACCTTGAAGATAGCCTTCTTTATGCTTTCCTCCTCACTGATGCATGGCGCGTGACCGTCTTGTGGGAAGAAAATGACGAACTCTCCCGGCTTGCAGGTTACGAACGACTCTGGCTCCACATCATGATACAGGGTGTAGTCATTTGCCTCATTATACTCTATGTCGGGAAGTTCGCACAAAGGGGAATAGCCGTAGGTCTCAGTCGTTGACAATGGTATCTGAATGTCAATCATCACCCTGTGAGTCTCCAAGACTGCCTCGTTAGGCTTTTTTCCTTTTGCGGTAGTGAGATTAAGGAAAAGGTCTTCGCCTTTTATAAGGTACTTGCCCTCCTCCAGCGTTTTTAAGTCGTTTGTTTTCAAGAACTCAACAACGTCCTTGAACAATGGGGTTATGCAAGCATAACACCCCAGGTTCTCTAATGTGTCTATAATCATAATATTATCATTGTTTGCGTCCTCTCACGTACGTCCCTTCCCTGACAATGTTTCCGTTTCGGTCTTTCTCGACATACTTTCCATCCCTGACGTCATCGATATAGTTTCCTTCGAAGCGGTTGCCTACCTTGTCCACCTCGATGGCCTTGCCGTTACGCTTGCCGTTCTTGTATGTTCCTCTGAACTTGCTGCCGTCGGCATAGTGGATAATCACCTCTCCCTCGACATTGCCATTCTTGAAATTACCCTCAAAGATGTCGCCTTCCTTCTTCGTCAGTTTACCATGACCATTCTCCTGATCATTCTTCCACTGGCCTACATAGACGTCTCCGTTCTGCCATTTCAGCGTTCCTTGTCCTTCCTTCTCACCATTCACGAAATGGCCGGTATATACATCACCCGACTCATAGCGGAAAATGCCGTCACCTGTGCGTTCACCATTAAAATAAGTTCCTTCGTAAACATCACCGTTCTGGAATCGGTAGATGCCTTTACCGTGCATCTTTCCGTCCTTGAAATCACCTGTGTAGGAGTCGCCTGAGGCATACTTGAACGTACCCTTGCCATTCATCTGGTTTGCAAGCCACATGCCGTTGTAAGACGAGCCGTCGCCCCAGTCGAACATGCCTTCACCGTCTCTCATGTCGTTTTTCCATTCTCCTGAATAGTACGCACCGCTGGCAAACGTATATTTGCCATATCCCTGACGGTTGTCATGATACCACTCGCCATCATAGACATCACCGTTATAATAGTACTTTACGCCGTGTCCTTCCTGATAGTCGCGATACCAAAGACCTACATATTTATTGTTGTCGGGGTCGTAGAGCGTTCCCTGACCGTGCTGCTGGTCCTGAAACCACTGTCCCTCATACTTGCCTCCGTCCGAGAAGGTATATGTTCCCTCACCCTGACGCTTGCCTTTTACGAATTCTCCTTCATAAATGTCGCCGTTCCTGTATGTCGCCGTTCCTTTCCCGTTGGGTTTTCCGCCAGACATTTCGCCTTTATAGGTGGCGCCATCCTTTAATGTACAAGAACCGAGAGTTATCTTTTGGGCACCTGAAGCGAGCGGTAAGGCAAGCATCAATGCCAGTATTATTTTCTTCATCACGTAGTTATTTAATCGTTTCAAGACGCAAATTTATAAAAATGTCATAATATAACAAAAGAAAATGACGTAAATTCAGATTACTTTTTTCTTATTTTAATTTTTTAATTATCTTTGCACCATTAATCCTAGAACATTGTACTTTTTACATTGAACTTTGAAAATAAACATTAATCATGAAGTTTATCGCTATCATACCTGCACGCTATGCCTCCACAAGATTTCCCGGTAAGCCGTTGGCAATGCTGGGGGGCAAGCCTATTATTCAAAGGGTTTACGAACAAGTGAGCAAGACTCTCGGAGAGGTTTATGTAGCCACCGACGACGAACGCATATTCAATGCCGTTGAAAGCTTCGGAGGCAAAGCCGTAATGACCTCCTCCAACCATAAGAGTGGTACCGACAGAATAAAGGAAGCGGCAGAGACCATAGGCACTGATGCCGACGTAATTATCAACGTACAAGGCGACGAGCCATTCATTCTGCCCGAACAGATAGAGACCGTTTGCAAGTGCTTCGACGACGAGAGTACACAGATAGCGACTCTGGGCAAGCCTTTCGACGGAGAACAGAGTTTCGAGATGCTTCAGAATCCCAACTCTCCGAAGATTGTGATAGACAACAACAGCCGTGCAATGTATTTCAGCCGTAGTATCATTCCATTCGTTAGAGGAAAAGAAGAAGGAGAATGGCTGTCGTCATACCCGTTCCTCAAGCACATCGGACTCTACGCCTATCGCCGAGAGGTGCTTCAGGAGATAACGGCATTGCCACAATCCTCGCTCGAAATAGCGGAGAGCCTGGAGCAGTTGCGCTGGCTTCAGAACGGTTATAAGATAAAGGTGGGAATAACAAATGCTGAGACTATAGGCATTGACACACCTGATGACCTAAAACGTGCCGAGGTGTTCCTAAGCACTCATAATTTGTAGGTATTTTGATATAGGAAAAGAAGTAATCTCGCTTTTTATACGTATTTTTGCATGAATAAACAATAAATGAAATGCAATTATCAGAATTAAAGACTGGCGAAAGAGGGATTATCGTTAAGGTTTCTGGCCACGGCGGATTCCGTAAACGTATCATCGAAATGGGATTTATCAAGGGTAAGACCGTAGAAGCACTGGTCAATGCCCCTTTGAGAGACCCCGTTAAGTACCGGATAATGGGTTACGAGATATCTCTGAGGCGTACAGAGGCGGCACAAGTAGAGGTGGTGAAGACGAGTAGTTGGAAGCCTCTGGAAGGTGACGACGTTACTGATGGTAAACTTACGGTAGGCAGTGAGAAGTGGAAGTCTCACTCACTGGCTCTGGAGAGGCGCCGCGAGATTAACGTGGCACTGGTGGGCAATCCCAACTGCGGTAAGACATCGCTCTTCAACTACGCAAGCGGAGCCCATGAACGAGTGGGTAACTACTCGGGAGTGACAGTAGATGCAAAGGAAGGTGTGGCGGAGTTCAAGGGCTACAAACTGAATCTCGTTGACTTGCCTGGAACATATTCGCTCTCAGCATACACGCCCGAGGAACTTTACGTCAGGAAGCAGATAGTGGAGAAGACGCCCGACATAGTGCTAAACGTCATCGACACGAGCAACCTTGAACGCAACCTTTACCTGACGACACAACTCATAGACATGAACATCCGCATGGTGGGCGCGCTGAACATGTATGATGAGATAGAGACACGCGGCGACCTGCTGGACAACACCAAACTCAGCGAGTTGCTTGGCTTTCCGCTCGTGCCAACGGTGTTCAAGTCGGGTGATGGCGTCAAGGAACTGTTCACCACCATAATACAAGTATATGAGGGAACGTATAGGAAGACTCCCGTGCGCCATATACATATAAATCACGGCAGATACATCGAGCATGCCATTACCGAGATGCAGGAGCACTTGAAGCAATACCGTGAGATTAGGCGACAGTTCTCCACGCGCTACCTTGCCATAAAGTTGCTGGAGTATGACAAGGATATAGAGCAAGCCATAAGTAAACTACCTGACTTTGATGAGATAATAAAGCATCGTGACGATGCTGCAGCACGATATAAGGAGGAGACACACGAGGACACCGAGACGGCAGTAATGGATGCCAAATACGGTTTCATCCACGGTGCGCTGAAAGAGATAGGATACGCTACAGGGAAGGGGACGGACAACTACCGCATCACCCACAAGATTGACGCCCTGGTGACACACAAGTGGCTTGGCTTTCCGATGTTCTTTCTGTTCATCTTCCTCATGTTCTTCGTGACATTCAATATCGGACAATATCCTATGGACTGGATAGACGCTGGAGTGGGTGCCTTGTCCGACTGGCTAAACAGTCTGATGCCCGACGGGCCGCTACGCGCGATGATAGTCGATGGTGCCATAGCAGGTGTGGGGTCGGTGATTATATTCCTTCCCCAGATACTGATTCTTTATATGTTCATCTCCTTTATGGAAGACTCAGGCTACATGGCTCGCGCCGCATTCATTATGGACAAGCTGATGCATAGTATGGGTGTACACGGCAAGTCGTTCATTCCCCTTATTATGGGATTTGGTTGTAACGTACCGGCAGTGATGGCAACAAGGACTATCGAGAGCCGCCGCTCAAGGATTATCACTATGCTTGTGTTGCCGCTGATGAGTTGTTCTGCCCGACTTCCTATCTATATAATGATAGTAGGCACTTTCTTCGCTGTGAGGTATCAGACTCCTATAATGATTCTGCTATACGCCACGGGCATCTTGCTTGCCGTGTTGATGAGCCGAATATTCAGCCAGTTCCTGATAAAGGGTGAGGACACGCCGTTCGTAATGGAACTGCCGCCCTACCGTTTCCCGACGGCAAAGGCTATAGGCAGGCACACATGGGAGAAGGGCAAGCAATATTTAAAGAAGATGGGAGGAATAATCCTGGTGGCGAGCATCATCGTATGGGCGCTGGGCTATTTCCCTCACAACGACTCTCTGCCAAAGCAGGAGCAGCAGGAGCAAAGCTATATAGGAAGACTAGGCAAGACCGTTGAACCGTTGTTCATGCCACAGGGATTCGACTGGAAACTTGATGTGTCGCTGATTGCAGGCGTTGGTGCAAAGGAGATTGTGGCTTCAACGATGGGAGTGCTCTACGCTAATGACGAGGAGGTGGCTGACAATAGCATTGAAGACCAGAGTGTGCGCTATGCCAACCTTCGCCAGAAGATGACCGCCGACGGCATCACACCGCTCGTAGCCTTTGCATACTTGCTCTTTGTGCTTATCTATTTCCCATGCATAGCGACAATAGCGGCGATAAAGAGCGAGACGGGCTCATGGAAATGGGCATTTTTCACGGCCTGCTACACTACCGCTCTTGCATGGGTGGTTTCCGCCATCGTCTATCAGGTGGGCAGGGCCATGGGACTATAAATGAGACAATAATACAACGAACATTATGAATAAGTTGAAGATTGAAAACCACATGAAGAGCCGAAGCATTTCGGCAATCACGGCAACGGCATACCAACTGCTGTCACAGAACATGAAGCTATGGATAAAGCGACTATGGATATGGGCAGTTGGTACGGCAATAGCATCTGGAATATCATATGCTGCAGCAATGATGATACCGCCAGAGAAGAGTCCTACCCTGATTCTCGTACTCTGGTGCATATCGGCAGTGGCCGCATTGGTGTCGCTGTTCCTGACAGCATGTGCGGTGGGTAGCGTTATGGCTGTACTGAAAGAGCAACGCACGCGTCCCAACATCGCGAGGGCTCTGCGGCTGGCTGCAGTCATAGCGTTGATATTCATTGTGGCCGTGGTGTTGTTCTACGCCATAAGTATACCTCTGGTGATATTCTATCAGTTAGGTGCACTTTATATCCATATCCTCATTGCCATAGGTATTGCACTACTTACCGCCATATTCATGATACCCATAAGTTATAGCGGTATGAAATACCTTGCTGAAGACGATGTGAAGCTTTCAAGTGTGCTTGGCAAGAACTACCTCGTTGGGTTGCGCCACTTCTGGAAACTCTTCATGACAGCATTTGTGACCGTGCTCATCGGTATGATTATAGCGGCACTATTGGCGGCACCATTGGGAGTCATGACAATTGCAAGCCTACAAGACGCGCTCGGTGTCTATCTCGGCGACCCCACGGGAATGCCTTCCACACTCCCGCTATTACTCTTCACGGCTGCGGCAGTAGCCTCCATCGCATGCTCACTGGTATGGCTATGGCAGTTGTTCTGCATATATTATCAATACGGATCAATAACTACAAGAAGAAAGGAATATGAAGAAGCTATTAATGGTTGACCGCGACGGGACGCTTATCAAGGAACCTGCAGACGAGCAGATTGACTCGTTCGAGAAATTAGAGTTTGTGGAAGGAGCCATCGGTGCGCTCTCGTTCATACGACATCATACCGACTACGAGATTGCCTTGGTAAGCAATCAGGATGGACTCGGTACGCCAGCATTCCCAGAAGAGACGTTCTGGCCTGTGCATAACTTCATCATCAAGACATTGGAGGGAGAGGGCGTGAAGTTCGACTACCAATTCATCGACCGCCACTTCCCTGAGGACAACCATCCCGACCGCAAGCCTGGAATAGGTATGTTGAAGCAGTTCATAGACAATCCCGACTACGACCTGTCGGCGAGTTATGTCATAGGAGACCGTGACACCGACCGTCAACTGGCAGAGAACCTCGGAGCAAAGGCACTGATTATCAATGATACCACATCATGGGAGAAAGTGGCCGAGATAGTCTTTGCCGGAGAGCGTAAAGCAAGTGTTAGACGTACCACAAAGGAAACCGACATCGACATCTCGTTGAATCTTGACGGAGAAGGTAAGAGCTGCATCTCTACCGGACTGGGATTCTTTGACCATATGCTGGAGCAGATAGCACGACACGGAATGATTGACCTCAACATCAAAGTCGCAGGTGACCTCAACGTAGACGAGCACCATACCATAGAGGACACCGCCCTGGCATTGGGTGAATGCATCAGACAGGCACTTGGTGACAAGCGAGGAATAGAGCGATATGGCTATTGTCTGCCTATGGACGATTGTCTATGTCAGGTTGCAATAGACTTCGGAGGCCGTCCATGGCTGGTATGGGATGCCGAGTTCCACCGTGAGCGTATCGGTGAGATGCCCACTGAGATGTTCCTTCATTTCTTCAAGAGTCTCTCCGACGCGGCAGGCATAAACCTGAACATCAAAGCAGAAGGCACCAACGAACACCACAAGATAGAAGGCATATTCAAGGCACTTGCAAGGGCATTGCGGACGGCCGTGAAACGAGACGTCAACCACTTCCAACTCCCATCAACCAAAGGGATGCTTTGAATAGGCTATTTCCGAAACACGTGTCGGACAAGTAGAAAGTTTATAGGAACGGCAATACAATAGACGGGTATTGGCGCATAGTTCTCGTTAACTCCAAGCCAGAGGAACAACTGTAGTAGCGATGTCTGCAATATGAAGTTGATGATGTGGGCTACCAGAAAGCCTGCGCCCTTGCGGGCGGTGGCTTCCTTGCGGAATGTGAATCTTGCAGTCATGAAGAAATTCGCTATGAAACTGACGATGTAACCAATGGCGAAAGCCACTACCTGCAGCATCCATTGCTTCAGCAATAGATAGACAACATAGTGAATGACTGTGGCCACCACTCCCACTATGCAGAAGCGCAATATCTCGCCAATTATTTTACGGTCAATTTTCTTCATAGACTCTTATGGTTTAACCCACAACTCATCGCCGCGTATTTCCAATGGCATAGGTATGTTGTCCTCAAAGAGTTGCCCCGTGCCAAGTCCCTGTGGAAACAATATGTGAGGACCATAGAGTTCAGCGCAGAGATGAGCAATAGCATTCAACCCGATGTTGCTTTCCAGCGCACTCGTTATCCAAGTGCCAATGTTGCGACCATTCTGAGATGCAAGTGCCACCCACTCACGAGTGCCTCGCATACCACCATGCAACGACGGTTTCAGCACGAGGAAATGTGGACGTATGGTATCGATCAAGCGTACTTTCTCATCAATATCGTTGATGCCTATCAGTTCCTCATCGAGTGCGATGGGTAATGGTGTCTCGCGGCATAGACGAGCCATTTCCTCCCACTGTCCCTTACGTATTGGCTGTTCAATGGAGTGAAGGTTGAAACGAGACAGTTCGTCCATCTTGCGTAGAGCATCGTCCGGATGAAACGCTCCATTGGCATCGACACGCAACTCAATGGTATCTGCCGAGAAACGGCTGCGAATATGACGCAACAACTGAAGCTCATCATCGAAGTCTATTGCTCCTATCTTTATCTTCACACAACGGAATCCACGACTGAGTTTTTCCTCGATACGTGGCACCATCTCATCGTATGTGCCCATCCATACAAGACCATTTATTGGGATACCCTCCTTACCTTGCGCGAAGGGAGTATCCGACAGGCTCTGGCTATGATGACGAAGCGACATGAGGGCCGTCTCGAGACCAAAGAGCATCGATGGGTAATGCGACAACTCATCGCATAGTTCACCCTCCTTGCAAAGTCTCTCGGCAAAGCCATTCAGCACGTCGGCATAGTCGGGAATATCGTCACACGAAAGGTTCGGTAAGGGAGCACACTCCCCAACTCCGTTATCTCCATTGGAGTCGGTAAGCGTTACAAACCAAGAGCGACGCGTGGTATATACCCCTCGCGAAGTACCAGCGGGTTGCTTGAAATGGAATAGCCGTTCCTCGATGTCGAAATGCATATCCATGATGATTGCTCCTTATGGGAAATATGGGTACTTGTCAAAGTCGGGCTTGCGCTTCTCGAGGAAAGCCTTGCCTCCCTCCTGGGCCTCGTCCATAGTGTAGTAAAGCATCGTGGCATCGCCCGCCAACTCCTGAATGCCTGCCTGACCGTCAAGTTCCGCATTCAGACCAGCCTTTATCATACGTAGGGCAAGCGGTGAACGCTCCATCATGGTCTCGGCCCACTCTACACAAGTATCCTCAAGTTGTTCGAGAGGAACGACCTTGTTGACGAGTCCCATGCGCTCAGCCTCGTGAGCATCATATTGACGACAAAGGAACCATATCTCGCGAGCCTTCTTCTGTCCCACTATCCTGGCAAGATAACTCGAGCCGAATCCAGCATCGAACGAGCCCACCTTAGGACCCGTCTGCCCGAAGATGGCATTCTCTGATGCAATCGTCAGGTCACAGACAACATGCAGAACGTGACCACCACCAATAGCATAGCCGTTTACCATCGCGATGACAGGCTTCGGTAAGCGACGTATCTGCATCTGAACGTCAAGTACACTCAACCGGGGCATTCCCTGCTCGTCAATATAGCCTCCACGCCCCTTGACATGCATGTCGCCTCCAGCACAGAATGCCTTGTCACCAGCACCTGTCAGTATCACTACACGTATGTCTGAAGACTCACGGCAATAACTGAACGCCTGAGACAACTCAAGTGTTGTAAGCGGTGTGAAGGCATTGCGGTAGCGTGGCCGATTAATAGTAATCTTCGCAATGTGGTTATAACTCTCAAAAAGAATCTCCTTGAACTCCTTTATGACTTGCCATTCTCTTTGCATAATACCAACTATTTATAGTTAAACATATAATTTTAAAACAACGATAGTGACAAATCGTCACCGCCCGGCTTCCCTTCCTCTGGTTCCTCCTCATCGTCCCTGAACATCAGCATCAGTTGTTGCGACTGGGCAGAGTTTGGATTGAGCCTGTAAATGCCACGCTGGCCAACATTCTGAAGCAGAGCGTCGGCACCACGGGAGCAGCGAAGCACATACTGCTGGACATAGCGGCGGACATCCTCGAACTCGATAGGCTCGAACAGGGAGTTGGATGCGTTAAACACATGTCGCGCAATCTTGTGCACGCTCATGCCCGCCTCTCCTGCTTCAGCCAGTACCTCGAGAATCTTATTATCGTAGTTTGACACCATCTCTTATAACGAAAGAAGAACCGGAATGCATATAGCATCCGGCTCTTCCTTATATTTAAAATCTCTTCTTTTCTGCGGTTAAGCCAGAACGATCTTGCTAGCCTCGTCCTTTACCTTACCCTCCTTAAGCAGCCAGCCAAGACCGAGGATTGCCTCCTCGTTGCTGATCTTTGCTGCCTTTGCAATCTCTGCAACGGTAAGAGCCTTAGCTGCTGATGCAAGTGCCTGATATACGTCACCTGCCTTGAAGCCAGCGTTCTCAGCGTTGATTACGAGTTCAGCCTTCTTTGCTGCTACTTTCTTTACAGTCTCTTTCTTTGGTGCTGCTGCCTTCTTTGTTGTTGTGGCTGCAGCCTTTGTTGCTTTCTTTTCTGCCATGTTGTTTTGAAATTGTTATTAATCCTGATTGAATCTTATTCAACCTTAATTTTCGAGTGCAAAGATAACGCTTTTTATTACATTAGGTTACCTTTTTATAGCAGATTTTCAGCAATTTACACCATTTCTTGACTTACATCAAAAGAAAGGACGACTGTTACTCCTCCACTTTCAATTCGAGATTTAATTCTTCCAGTTGTTTGGAATCAAGGAATCCGGGTGCATCGAGCATCACATCACGACCGCTGTTGTTCTTCGGGAAAGCAATGCAGTCACGAATGCTGTCGAGACCAGCCATCAGACTCACGAAGCGGTCAAGACCAAACGCGAGGCCTGCATGAGGCGGCGCCCCATATTTGAACGCGTTGATAAGGAATCCGAATTGTGCCATTGCCTTCTCAGGAGTGAACCCGAGTATCTGGAACATCTTCTCCTGAAGTTTGCCGTCATGAATACGTAGTGAGCCACCTCCCACTTCAACTCCGTTGCACACGAAGTCGTAGGCCTTTGCCCTCACTCGCTCCGGATGTTCGTCAAGCAGAGGAATGTCGTCTGGATTAGGCATCGTGAACGGATGGTGAGTTGCCATCAGGCGCTGCTCCTCGTCACTCCACTCAAAGAGCGGGAAGTCAACAATCCAAAGACACTCAAACTTGTCCTTATCACGCAATCCGAGCCTGTCGCCCATCTCGAGTCGAAGTGAGCAAAGTTGAATGCGAGTCTTGTTGGCATTGTCACCACTAAGGATAAGCACGAGGTCGCCATCATTGGCTCCAGCCTTTTCCTTTACCGACTGCCATACCTCTGGAGTATAGAACTTGTCAACGCTACTCTTAACCGTACCGTCTTCGTTATACTTGATGTATACCAGTCCCTTGGCGCCCACCTGTTGCGACTTCACGAAGTCCGTAAGCTGGTCGAGTTGCTTGCGGGTATAGTTGGCGCATCCGGGAACACATATACCACCAATATAATTAGCATCATTGAACACAGGGAACGTGCCTGTGCCCTTCAGTTCGTCCATCAGTTCCACAAACTCCAGTCCGAAACGGAGGTCAGGCTTGTCAGAACCGAAACGTCTCATCGCCTCATGCCAGGACATCTGCGTAAGTTTAGCAGGCAACTCCACGCCACGCACCTCCTTGAAGAGATGACGAGCCATATCCTCAAAGAGGTCGATGACATCATCCTGGTCGACGAACGACATCTCACAATCTATCTGTGTGAACTCAGGCTGGCGGTCGGCACGGAGGTCCTCGTCACGGAAGCATTTCGCAATCTGGAAATAACGGTCGAAGCCGCTCACCATGAGCAACTGCTTCAGCGTCTGCGGGCTTTGGGGAAGCGCATAGAACTGTCCTGGATTCATTCTTGAAGGCACCACGAAGTCGCGTGCACCCTCAGGAGTTGAGCCAATCAGTATTGGCGTCTCCACCTCAATGAACTGCTTTGAGTCGAGGAAGTTACGTATGAGTATCGTCATCCTGTGCCTCAATTCCAAGTTCTTCCTCACCGCAGAGCGACGAAGGTCAAGATAACGGTACTTCATGCGTATGTCGTCACCGCCGTCGGTATTATCCTCTATTGTGAAAGGCGGCGTAATGCTCTCGCTTAGGATGTTTATCTGCTTTGCAAGAATCTCAATGTCGCCAGTGGGCATCTTCGGGTTCTTGCTCTGTCGTTCACTCACTACTCCTGTGATTTGCACACAATACTCACGTCCGAGTTTGTTTGCCACGGCACAAAGGTCAGCATCTGCCGACTCGTCAAAGACAATCTGGGTGATGCCGTAACGGTCGCGCACATCCACAAAGGTCATTCCTCCCATCTTCCTGACGCGCTGCACCCATCCGGCAAGAGTCACTTCCTTGCCGGCATCAGCGAGCCGCAGTTCTCCACATGTGTTTGTTCTATACATTGTCTACAAAATAAAATTTGAATGCAAAGGTAATCATTTCTGCCCAAAGAGCAAAATTTTACGCATTTTTATACCTATCAAATATTAAATAATAATAATTCTTATCGCCAATCATTCATCATTAATATATTATTTGCTAAATTTGCGGACATTAAACCATCGGAATACAAAACAGTCATATAATCGACAACAGGAATAAACGAATTAAACACTATAAAAAGATGAAAAAGATTATCATTATGACACTGATGGCGCTTTGCACATTCGGCATCGCGTCAGCCCAGAACAAGGCCGATATCAAGTTCGACAAGACAACGCACAACTTCGGCACTTTTTCTGAGAAGTCTCCGGTACAGAAATGCACCTTCTCGTTCACCAACGTCGGCAATGCCCCATTGGTAATCAACCAGGCGGTGGCAAGTTGCGGATGTACCGTTGCGGCCTACACCAAGACTCCTGTTGCTCCAGGACAGAAGGGTGAGGTTAGCGTGACATATAACGGAACAGGCAAGCCTTTCGGACACTTCAAGAAGAACATCACGGTGAGGACCAACGGTGCTGTTGAGTTGACCCGTCTGTATATTGAAGGTGAAATGACAGAATAGCAAACAATACAGATTATAAAACCCGAACACCTCCCTGGACCAGTTGCCAGAGAGGTGTTCTTCATTTATGAATGCAGAGGTCTCGCCCTACGCATTTACTTTATCACTACCTTCTTTCCGTTGATGATATACACACCCTTCCTGGTGGGCATTCCGTTGAGGCGCTGACCATTGATGGTGTAGTAGCCGCTACCCTCGCCATTGTTCGAGGCGTCGGTGTTGAGGCTGATTCCTGTTGACTCGTCATCGAAGTTCAACACAAAGACCTTGACGTTCTGGGCGTCACCCTCAGGGTCAGATGCTACCAGTCCGTCAGCCAGTCGGAAATATGCCCTGAATGAGTTGATTGCCATCGCGGCATTGGGATAGTATAGTGTGTTGTCGGCTCCCATATATAGTATGGACGGATCGCTGTCTTCATCGTCGGATTGCGTTTCCGTTGACTGTTCCGGGGCAGCCTTGTATGTCAGGTAGCCCGGGTTTGTCTCTCCGCCGTCTATATGAGCATAGGCCATGTCTAAATGGTTCTCGTCGAACACTGTACCTTCGCCGCCCTTTAGTGACTCACAACGATAGAACATATCCGAGCCATTGTCTGTTACATTTTCGGTTGTCCACTTGTCGCCAACGTATATTGTTTTCAAGTACGGATTGACCGCGAACATACTTTTCATTTTCTTGACTTTGGCCGTGTTAAACGACGACAGGTCCAATTTCGTGAAAGGACAACCATAGAACATGCATTCCATATTCTCCACCTTCTCCGTATTAAAATGTGATACGTCGATAGGTGCTAAATCATAGAGCCTGGTGAACATGTAAGACATGTCTGTCACTTCCGAGGTGTTCAGGTATTTCAAATCGATAATCTCATCCAAATAGTTTTGATTATGGAACCATCGGCGACAGGTCTTTGGCCTTGCCTTAGCAAACGAGGGGTCGAACTTTACAATATCTATCCTTATTTGATCACTAATCCATCCTGGATACTCCCCCGTATCATCGGTTGACCACGAGGTAATGCCGTCGGCAGGTGTGTCGGAAAGTTTAAACGTCAGCGTAGTACCATCAAGCACGGCAACGGGATAGGTTATGTGGCCTATGGTGTAAGGCGAGTATGTGCCCACGAACGATGCAGCGTCAGTCTCCTTCACCACTGGCTCGGTGCTGCTGATGGTCACTCCCTCGAACTTTGGGCTCTCGATGTTCGAGCCGCTCTCCCACTTCACCACATACGGATGTCCTGCCTCTATCTCCGTGAGGTTCTCGCTGAAGTTAAGCATAAGCGTACCTGTCTGCGCTGAGAAAGACGACGATGCCAGTTCCTTCACCTGTGCGCCCTCAAGCGGTGTACCGTTCAGATTGTCTATTGAGAACGGCAGACACAGTGTGTTCCATGTGTTGTCCTTATATAGCGTCCTGCCGCTTAGTGTGACGCTGGTGGTCTTCCTACCGTTATATGCTTCCAGGACACCATCGTTAGGGGCATTGTCTGACAGGCTCAACTCAAGCAGTTTGTAGCGTGCCATGAAAACGACGTCAGCCTCGGGCGTGTAAGTCTCATTAGGCTGATACAGGTGTGCGGTCTCGCTCGGCTCCAGTTGTGTGCCATCGCCTTCAGTCGACCATCCAACGAAGTCATATCCGCTGACTATTACATCGCAACCGGGCAAGGTGTATTCATCGCCTATCGAGACCTCTGTATAGGGCATAGTGGTGTATGTTCCGGTGAAGTTGCCACTATTGTCGGTTTTAGGCACTGCAAGTGCTACCACATGTGTATTGGCATTTGGCTGCCCCATTGTATTCTGACCGAACAATGCCAGAATAGCAAGCAAGATAAGTAAATGTTTCTTCATTGTGTGTATTTGTTTTTTTAGCCTATGTCTCAAATGTCTTAAAACGAGTAATTGAAGCCCAGCGAGAAGTATTCCTTCAGCTGCCAGTAGCCATGTTTCCTGCCTCTGGCGACACCATCGTCGAAGCGAGGATAGACGAACAGGCTGGCTGAGATGTACTTGTTGAACATGAACGAGAAGGTGTTCTCCCACTCCACTTCAGCACGCTTGTATGAGGTGAAGGCATAGAGGCGCGACTTCCACTTTATGTTCTCCGCGATTTGCCATGTGAGGTCGGCAGTGAGCGACGAACCGATGTCGTGAATGGTGTGGTGCCCCTCCTTGAGTCCGAACGACGGCGCCAGGTTCAGACGACCCACATAGCGGAAGTTGTATGCCACCGGCGATAGGTTTATCGTTCCTGTCAGTTTCTTCTTGAACCACTCCACATTATATGTCATACCGAGCGAGAGGTACAGTTTGAAAGGTGAGCCGAAGTCGCTGTACACCTTTGGGTCGTTGCTCTTGTAGCCTTGCGTGAACTGCGTCTCGGCAATCAACTGAAGCGTATAGTACCATTTCTTCGATGCCTGCAGTCCGAGTTTTGAGGTGAGACGGATAAGGTCCTCCGAGGTCTTGAACCTATGCAGTGAGTCGCTTCGCGATGTCATGAAGCCCATCTTCAGTTCCAGTTTGTTGTCCCACTTCACCTTCTGCTTGTTGTTGTAGTTGGCCTCCATCGTCGCCAGTCCCAGCATCGAGTAGTTGCTCTCGCCGCCCTTGTACCAGTTGTCCGAAATATAGTTCTGCAGGAACTGCAGGGCGTAGTCGCCCTTGAACTCCCAGAAGTTGGGTTTGGTCACAAGCACCTCGACGGGCTCTACCACAGGGTCGTCGACTATCGGCTCCACGTTCTCCGATAGTTTCACATCCTGTTTTATCGGCTCTGATATGTTGCCGTCAACACCTCCAGAAGCACTTAAGCGGTTCTCGCTATTCTCCAGCAAGTCAGGACGTTTCAAATACAACTCAAGCAATGCCTTGTCTATGGCATCGTCCACTTCGTCGCCACTTAGCGATGCACCGTCGAAGCCCAGTCCCTTACCGGCGGGCGAATGGTAGAACGTAGGTGGTGCGAAGAGACGGTAGTATCTCGCGTCCACCGCAGGATAGTCAGTACTGTCAATATCTGCCTTGCACGAATACAACGAGTCCATGTACTGCCTCACGAAGGGCGGATCATCAAGAGCACCATACGACACACATGGCAGCAGCAGAAGCAACAAAGTGAAATATAGTTTATTCATATTTGCAATTTTCCGTTATATGCATAATCACGTGCAAAGGTACACTTTTCTGAATCAATAAACAAAGTTTTCGGCATCATTTCAACAGAAAAATGCAACAATGTAACTTTGTAACAATGTAACATTAAGCAATTTCATATATGCGCTCATGCGGTTTTTATGAAAAATTACAACAAAATGGGTTATAGATTGTAAGTATATATATACTATATTAATATATTATTATAATAATATATTAATAT
>JAFZIY010000022.1 GCA_017554105.1 Prevotella sp.
CTTTTTCATAATTCTTCTATTCAAACGTCATTTAATTATTTAATATAAACTTTCTTCCCATCTTTGATGTAAATGCCTCTTGCAGATGGTTTACCGTTGAGTTTCTGGCCATTCAGGTTATACCATTGTGCCTTGCTTTCATCATTAACATCGTCAGTGGATATTGTCTCAATCTCCTCGATTGCAGTAGAAGTGCCAACGTTTTCCTCATCATATTCTGCGAAGAGGAATGTGTATTTAGCACCTGCGGCACCCTTAGGTTTCACGTCTGCTGTCGGTAACTGCAGATATGCGGAGTTAGTATGCAACTTGATACCTGTATTAGCGGCACGATAGAACATCTCATCGCCTGAAATCGGATCGCCAACAGGATTGCCATTGTTGTCCAATTGATAATACTTATACGCAAGAACATAGTTTGTCAAGTCGCCTTCTGAATCGGGGATAACCTTTCCCTCTACAGAATTTGCCTTCATCATGTTTCCACTAGTTGAAGCTAACTTCTCACCGTCGTGCATGTCAGGAACGAAAAGGTGGAAACCTCCATTAAGGATTTCTGCCTTATTCTCATCTGTTGCATTGAACATCACACAGCCAGTGTTTTCTGGCAGCACATAGTTAGCTTCACTTCCGCCGATATCGGTAAGTTTTAATGTGCGGTTGGTATGGTCTGGATCTCCCACAAGATAAGTCTTTATGTCCTTACCTGTCATATAGGCGGTCAGTGATGCATCAATAGCATGGTCGCGGCTTTCAGAAGTCCAACCTTTGGTATTCACCTTCTTGGCATCGGTAGAGACGGCAATCTTGTTGATTTCATAACCTTTGAAGTTTAATGTTACGTTAGCGGTAGTAGCATTGTCGGCCATCTGCATGGCAAAGATACCGTCCTTAGCATATGTGAAAGACTTCGCTTCACCACTGCCTATGGCAAATGTTGCACTCTGAGTATTACCTACTGGCTTAGCATGTACATAAACAGCCTGACCTGCTGCCACCTGCGGAACGATGAAACCGAATTCATCACTAACGGCCAGACCGCCATCTTCTGCATCGGCACTACCGTTCATGGTCATCGTCTTATTATCAACATCATTGTGGAAGATGCCAATACCACGGGTCTCATCGAACATAGTTGTACCGCCGTAGAGTTGACCTCCCGGTGCGAAGATATAACCATCATATTCCTCAGAATTGGTGCGGAAACCATATTCATCCCAAATTTTAAAGTCGTCTTCGTCAACTTCCTTCTCTACACCGTCCTCATCGATACCTGCGCTGACATATTTCTTCAGGTCGGTGAAGTCCCAAGTGTAAGGATACTCCATTGTCTGACGGTAACCTACGGGAATCATGCACTCAGCATAGTCGGTAACGTATGTTTCGCCTATTGTCTTCACACCAAGACGTACCTTGAAGATTCCAAATTTTGCATTTGCAGGATCTTGAGCACTGTTAACAGAGTAGTTATACCATTCATCATTTGCAGGAGCACCTGTGTCGGGCTGAATGTCATCAGCAGTGATGTTACCAGTCTTTCTCGATTCCTGATGGAACCTGGTGGGTTCATCCTCACCGCGATAGTTGATATGCAGGTAAGCGTGGTCTTTAGCGTCATTCTCAGGAACATTGAGTATATAGCGTTTGTCGTCTTCTGCAGCTACGCTATTTTCTGTCAGGATGTCGGCATTGTCATTCGCAGCATTGCGGTAGATAGCGATAGAGTATATCTTCAACAGGTCAGCTTCCTTAACTTGTAAAGTAAAGTCTCCACCAGTAGAGATAAAGTGATATTCGCCGTATGGTTTTGACAGGTCATCAAATCCTTCGCTTTCCAACCCGTTTTTGACTTTCACGCCAGATCCGCCAATCTTATAGTCACCTGTAATGGCTGTACCAAGCGCATCCTTTGCATTTGTGAATGTCAGGGTTGCAGGTTGGGTTGTATCATTGTTGTCTGCATTACCAAAGCATCCCATCTTTATAACCACGCGGTCGTTTTCTTTTAAGAACGGGATAATGAGTTTGCCACCACCCATCAGTCCGATGAAGCGGTCTTTGAATGATGTGGTTGAGGGAGCATCGTTTTCGTTGTAGATACCCAACTCGTTAGGTTCGGTAAAGAACACCAGACCAGCGGTCTCATGAATCATGTCGGCATTGTCGGCTTCCATATCATAGATACTCTTGAAGATAGGCTCTTTCTCATTAGGCACATCTACATAGTCAAATTCCCAGTCTGCAGTCAGACCATCGGCCTTGTGAACCTCCTTGAAGAGTTTGGATTTGGCCTTCCAACCATCAGGATTAGTAGCATATCTTGTGCCGTCATCCTCGCCATACTGGCCGAGATCCCAATCTTTGCTTGAATAGAAGTCCCAGCTCTTCACCTCTTCTCCGTTTGTTGTAGCAGCCACACGCTCTGTCTTGTCGTCATTCCATTTAGCATCAGCAGCATCATAAGCAATGGTGAGCACGAAGCTGGCCTGTCCTACACCATTTTCAACATGAGCCACAACGGCGCCTCCAGGATTAGCAGGAGCAGGTTTAAATGTGATGTCGTAGAAACTCAAAGTCTGCTTGCCATTATTATATTCCACCTTGGCTTTAGCACTAGCCACGTTGCCCAGGCATTTCACTCTTGGCTCAGATCCTGCGTTGCGAATAAAGTCACCAGTGAGTTCATAAGTGTAATTACCATAACCGTGGTTTGTTCCATCCAAATCATTGTATGGGCCACCCTTGATTTCTGCCACATTTTGTGTCTCAGCTGTATTCACATCAGTGTTTTTCACTACCTTGTAAAGAGGAGTCACGCTGAACCTGGGAATGAATGTGTATGATTTCACTCGGAGAATTGGATGCTCATGCGAGATGTTCGTTGGCAACGAGCAGAGATAATAGATACCGCCCTTTTCAACATTCACTCTGAGGGAATAGTTGTTTGAACCGTTGGTCTGTCCATTTGATAAGCCAACATGTTGCACATTTGGCTGGTCTCCGATGCCTGGGTATGAACCGTCAGCCCTTTGTTTATACCAGAAGGCAGGTGTTTCATAAGAGCCTTCGCAGTAATAGTCAATTTGTAACAATCCATCCACCTCGGGGAAGAAATAGAAGAAGTTACCACACAAAGGCCAAATGGTATCGAAGAGGTCACCATAAATGACAAGTTGACCATTCGAGTTATTTGTTCCTGCGCTACTAGCATCAACTGTATAGTCATGCTGGGCGGTAAATGTGGACCATTCTTTTCCAATCAGTTCTACAGTTGTATTTCTAATTTCATCCTCTGTATACTTATTATTTGTGTTGTTGTATTCTTTATAGGTTAAACGATATTGCAGATAATCGTAATTGTTCGTTGCAGGGTCCAAGTTGTTCGATGCGTCGATGATACTGGCAGCACCCAAAACGCCATTACCGAGGTCTCTGACAAAAGTCATGTCATTATCATTACCAAACTTCATCGTGATATATGGTGCGGCACCACGCTTGTCCTCAAGCACACCAGCATGTTTAAAAGAATAATTATAACCTAAAGCACCAAACTGTCTGCTGGGATCATCTGCTGAGACACCTTGGCCTGCCAAGAAATTATTATAATCACTTGTTATGCTAGAAACATCACCTGCATTTTCAACCTTAAAATCGGATGCTTGGTAGTCTGCAAGTGTAATGGTGACAGAACGGATGATGATTCCTTTTCCTACATTGAAATGTACATCACCTGCAGTACTTACTGTATAAGCTTGCTTACTCGTGACATTGTTACCATGGTTAAGCCCATCAAGTGCTCCCGTAACATCGCCTGTATCGTAAACGAAAATATAATCTGTTGGAGTGTTGGGGTTATCAACATAGTATTCAATACTAATCTGGTCACCTGCTTTCAAATCATGAATATAAAAGAAATCGTAACCACCAGAGGTGTTACACAGACCCATACCTTTCCATTCGTAATGGTTTCCTCCGTCATAACCCTGATGATACTGATTAACATTTTCTCTAGCCAGGCCCCAACTACCGGTATTACCTACACTAAAGCGCAACTTGTGGTCAAGCCAAGAATAGAACGAGGTTTTAGGTGCCTGTTTGTTGCCTTGTTGACCAGTATGAGTCTTGACAATAACGATAGACTCGAGATAGTTTCCGTTCCAGTTAATCGTTTTGCTGTCAAAATCATCATTCCAATAGTCAGCATACTCATAAACTCCAAACCAGTGAGTCTCCTTAATTACTGGTTCATACGCCATGGCATTCCCAACGAATGCTATGACAAAAAACAACAAAGAAAATAATTTTTTCATCATGAAACTTAGTGTAATTGGTTTTAGCTATTTTTGTCTACAGTGAATATTAGTCGTGTAAGTAAGAATAATCGGCTGCAAAGTTATTTTAATTGTATTATATACACATAATTATCAGGTTTCATGGATTTTATGTTACGTCACAATTGACTTTCGATGGTGTATCTTGTTACATACCATAAAGTTACGGAAACATTTGGTAAACTCTGATTATTGGTTTTGTAAATATTTATTCTTAATTCCTTGCATATAATCATTTAATTGTTGAGGTTTTATTCATTAATTGATGCCTTCTCGGTGTCCAAAACGATATGTTTTGTATCACAAAAGGTGTCCTTTTGATTCCCCAAAAGGCATCAATCGTTTAATAAAAAGTTCAAGGGTTGGCGTTAATATGAAACTGGATGTTCTATTCTGAAAAATGATATACATGAAAATGCCCTGCGGTTGTTTATATCGCAGGGCATTTTCATGTGTATGGTTGAGATGGTTTAATATGACTCTTCCTCAGCAATCTCTTTCTTGGTGATTTGCTTGCGGTCGAGCGAACGCCATGCGTATGCTATATAGGCGAGCACGAAGGGGATGAGAAGTGACACATAGAACATCACGCGTAGCGTGAATTCACTGCTTGAGGAGTTCTGTATAGTCAGTGAACTCTGCAGGTCGATGTTTGAAGGATAGTAGGCGGTGTTGTTCCATCCAGCAAGGAGGAAGAGCACAAGCACCGTAAGCACCGTGCCGATGCCTGCAGGCCATATTCCTTTGTTTTTGAATTTTGCGTTCGGCTCTGCCGTTTCGCTCGTCGAAGAACTTTGCGCTTTGAACCTTATTTCCGCAATGATGCCATAAAGCACGAGTACCACACCTATTAATAATATAATAAGGAGATACCACATGTCAAGCAGGTTGTGCAAATACTTCATTGGTTCCATCACTATCGCGCCAGTGGCGGGGTCAACGGCATAACCGTCTTTAATAAGTGTGCGAACAAGGAATGCCACGAAGAGGATGAGGAATGGCACGGCATCGCACAGAACCTTCGCTCTGCAGCGGCTCTCGAGCGTCTCGTCCTTGATGTTGTTCATGAAGTAAAGTGAGCCGAGAACACGAGCAAGGAAGAACACTGCGAGACCAAGAATGAGGTTCCACGGGTCAAGAAGTGCATCGAGGCCATGCGAGGCATTGGCCCAACTGCTTATAACGGGTTGCATGCCGTCGGTAAGGTTCTGTTTCGCTACGATGAAGTTGGAACCGTTGAAGAATGTTGCTACGGCACCACCGAGAAGCAACGGTCCCACCACACCATTTGCCACGAGGAAACACTGGAAGGTCTTTGTGCCCAGGATGTTTCCTATCTTGTTCTGGAACTCATAGCTCACCGCTTGCAATACAAAAGAGAATAAGATGAGCATCCACAGCCAATACGCACCGCCAAAGCTAGTGCTATAGAACAGAGGGAAGGAGGCGAAGAATGCTCCGCCAAATGTCACAAGGGTGGTGAAGGTGATTTCCCACTTGCGTCCTGTGCTGTTTATCATAAGTCGGCGTTCCTCTGCCGTCTTGCCCACGTTGAAGAGCAGTGAGTTGCCACCCTGTACGAACAATAGGAAAACGAGCAATGCTCCTAAGAGCGATACCAGGAACCACCAGTAATGTTGCAAGAAATCGTATGTCATGGTTGTTCTTTTTTATTGTATAATTAATTACTCTGATTCATACTCTGGTCCTTTCTTGATTTGTTTCAGAAGGATGCTAATCTCAACTGCCAGCATCGTGGTGAAGAGTGCGAGGAAGATGAAGAATGTCAGGGCAACGGAGCCCGCTGAGATATTGCTCACGGCCACACTTGATGGCAACATATCTTGTATCGTCCATGGCTGCCTTCCAAACTCGGCAACAAGCCATCCGCTCTCAGAGGCTATGTATGCCAGTGGTACCAGAACAATGGCAAGCCAGTAATGCCACTTGGGAAGGCCTGTAAGGTCGTTGATGTCGGCATGAGTCTCGGGCAGTAGTCCGAAGGTTGCCAGCAAACGGCGTGTCAGAACTGATAACAGCGGAATACGGTACGACAATAGTGCCATTACCGCGAAGAAGAGAATGAAGATGCATCCCAGTCCAACCATAGTGCGGAATGCCCAGAAGTTTACGGGGATGAATGGCACCACCTCGTTTTTGTCACGGATATATCCATAGCCGAAGTACTTCATGTTCTCGTTCAGGCAGTCGCTTGCTGTTTGCAACTCAGCCTTGTCGTCGTCGGGAATAACGGTCTGGTCCTTGTATTTCGCTTTCAGTTGCCTGTATGTGTTCAGTGCGGCAATAGCCTTCTTGCCCCGTTCAATCTTCTCGTCAATTGATGGCTCAACCTTGCCGTCAGGAGAAGTATAGCCATTGAGAATGTCGTTTATGCCAGGTACATAGCCCTCGGGTTTGTTTGTAGCCATAATACTCAGAGCGTAAGGCATGTCTATTTTCATTGCCGGAGCCTCTTCGTTGGCATAGTCGGGTTGAGCAAACGGGTTTACCCATGCCACTGCCGTCAGTCCTTGTTCGGTTCCTCCGTTGTAGAGAGCTTCCATTGCCGCAAGCTTCATCGGTTGTGCCTTTGCCACCTGCTGTCCTGAAATGTGTCCTGTGAAAGCAGCACCCAAGGCGGCAACGAGTCCCACAATAGATGCTATCTTTATGCTCTCAAGTGCCAGTTTCTTCTCACGTTTCCTCATAAGATACCAGCATGACACGGCAACCACGAAAATGGCACCGATGATCCATGACGAGATAACGGTGTGGAAGAACTTGCCCACAGCGAATGGTGAGAAGGCCACGGCAAAGAAATCAACCATTTCGTGACGCATAGTGTCTGGGTTGAACTCGCAGCCCACAGGATACTGCATCCATGAGTTGGCTACAAGTATCCACCATGCAGAGATGGTTGCTCCCAGTCCTGTAAGCCATGTCGAGGCCAGATGGAATCCTCGCGACACTTTCTGCCAACCAAAGTACATCACGGCTACGAAGGTACTCTCCATGAAAAATGCCACGATGCCCTCGATGGCAAGAGGAGCGCCGAAGATGTCGCCTACAATCCATGAGTAGTTACTCCAGTTGGTTCCGAACTCGAACTCAAGAATGATTCCAGTGGCCACACCCATGGCAAAGTTCACTCCGAAAAGTTTTTGCCAGAAACGTGCGGCATCTTTCCAAAATAGCTTGCCAGTGCGGTAGTAGCATGTCTCCACGATACCCATTATCACTGCCAGTCCAAGTGTTAACGGCACGAAGAGCCAGTGATAGATGGCGGTTAGTGCGAATTGCGCCCTTGCCCAATCTACTGCACTTGCATCGATTGCAAGAAATAGGTTATTCATATCTGTTTGGTATTTAGAGATTTATGTTTTGCTTATACCGTAGATTTAAGTATATATCATTTACCTTTCAAGTATCTCCGTCGCCACGAATTCTGCTTCCTCTCCTTTCTCGCTATGCTGAGATATGAAGTTGGGGAAGAAGAACAGTTTTAATATTATGAAGATAATAAAGAGTTTTATGCCTATAATAAGCCAAAGAGTCTTGCCAAGCCTCATGTTCCTGAAGCCGTCATAATAGAGGTCGTAAACCTTATATAATAAACTGCGTTTTTTCATAATGGTCCAAAAGGTTGGAATGTCATTGCTTCTGCAGAAGTCAATGTAGCAAGTTAGTGTAATAGTAGGTAATACGGTACAAAGATAATACTTTTTTTCTTTTCTTCCTTAAAATTCTTAATTTTTAGTTACTTAAAGTTTTATATAAAGAAAATATTTGGTTGTATTGCCTAAAAAACGTACTTTTGCAATTCAATTATTAATACTAGATAGAGTGTAGATTCTAATTATGAATAAGAAAATACTTATACCGCTCATTATAGTCATTGCACTGCTTATCGCGGGTGTCGCTTGGCTGGCAGTGAGCTTGAAAGAACAGAAGAAGGAAAATCAGGATATGCAGGAACTCGCCGAACTCGACAAGAAAGAGATGGAGAACGAGTACCAGCGTTTTGCAGAACAATATACTGAGATGAAGTCACGCATCAACAATGACTCCATCGTAGCACAGTTGACGCGTGAGCAGTTGCGTACTCAGCAACTATTGAAGGAACTCAAGGCAGTCAAGGCTAACGATGCACGCGAGATTGCACGACTCAAGAAAGAACTTGCCACATGTAGGGCGGTAATAAGAAGTTATGTGCTTGAGATTGACTCACTCAATAGGTTGAACCAGAACCTCACAGAGGAGAATACACGTGTGAAAGGACAATATGAGGAGGCAACGCGCCAGATAGAAGGACTGAATGCTGACAAACAGACACTGACGGAGAAAGTTGCAATAGCTGCCCAGCTCGATGCTACTGCCATACAGATGTCAATGCTTGACAAGAAAGGAAAGCAGACAGAGAAGATGAATAAGGCAAAGCAGTTGAGAGTGTCGTTTAAGATTGCAAAGAACGTTACTGCGACCAACGGCATTCGCACTCTTTATGTGCGTATAACTACACCTGCAGGAACAACACTTGGTAATGCCGGAACATTCCAGTATGAGAACCGACAGTTGCAATGCACAATGAAGAAAGGCATTGAATATAGCGGTAATGAAACACCAGTTACACTTTATTATGACATCAACCAGTTCCTTGATGCAGGAAACTATCAGGTAAGTATATTTGCTGACGGACAGATGATTGGCTCAAGAAGCGTTAGGTTTGAATGAAAAAGACAGAACAGCTATGATTAAAATGTATAGGTTTTTGCTGCTGACAGTTTTGTCAATGTTATGCTGTCATGTCAATGCGCAGAAGGTGCTCACGTTAGAGGAGTGCCGCAGCATGGCATTGCAGAATAATAAGCAGCTGAATGTGGCACGTCTCGGTCAGGATGTGGCAGAGAACACGCGGAAGATAGCGCGTACGAAATATCTTCCGAGGGTAAGTGCCCTTGGCGGTTACGAACTGACAAGCCGCGAGATATCATTGCTTAACGATGACCAAAAATCAGCATTGGACAATCTTGGATCTAATGCAGTTGGTAAAGCGGGAAATGCATTGACCGAGACACTGACAGGATTCGTGCAGAAGGGTGTTATTACTCCAGAGATGGCACAGTCGTTAGGTGGGTTGTTTAATGATCTGGCGACACCAGTGGCTCAGGCATTTAATGGTTTGGGAAGTGATATCAGGAGGGCTTTCCGTACTAACAACCGTAATATGTTCGGGGCATCGGTCATGGTGACACAGCCTATTTACATGGGAGGTGCCATCACTGCTGCCAACCGCCTTGCCGACCTTCAGAAAGAACTTTCGGCAAATAAATATGAACTAGCACGCCAGACAACGCTATATGATATCGATCAGGCGTATTGGTTGGTCGTGTCGGTAAAGCACAAGGAACGCCTTGCACGCAACTATCTTGAACTGGTTAAGAAGTTTGACAGCGATGTTGAAAAGATGTTCAATGAGGGAGTGGCAACGCGTGCCGATGCTCTTCAGGTGAACGTGAAGGTGAACGAGGCAGAGATGCAGGTGTTGCAGGCAGAAGATGGTGTGGCACTTGCTAAGATGTTACTGTGCCAACTGTGTGGAATGCCGTGTGAGGAAGACATTACACTTGCCGACGAAGACAGTGAGAACCTTACATTGCCACTATATGATGAGGCAACGGGAGTGACGAAATACGACAATCGTCCGGAGATTCAGATGTTGCAGACGGCAGTGGACATGAGCAAGGCTTCTACGAAACTTGCACGCTCTGAGTATCTTCCTCAGGTAGCAATGACAGGAGGATACCTTC
The DNA here is from genome assembly GCA_017554105.1 of Prevotella sp. Classification (GTDB taxonomy): domain Bacteria; phylum Bacteroidota; class Bacteroidia; order Bacteroidales; family Bacteroidaceae; genus Prevotella. Next base: position 10,139 of record JAFZIY010000022.1, read on the forward strand.
TCACTAACCCTAACGTTTATAACGGTTTCGAGAAGAAGTTCGCAGGAACATGGAATGTCGGAGTTCTAGTAAGGGTCCCAATATGGAACTGGAACGAGGGAACGTATAAGGTAAGGGCAACAAAGGCTGCAACACAGATAGCGCAGATGGAACTTGCCGATGCCACTGAGAAGATCTCGCTACAGGTAAGTCAGTGCCGGTTCAAGGTCAAGGAGGCTCACAGAAAGTATAATGTGGCAGTGAAGAATGTCGAAAAGGCAGAGGAAAACCTTCGTTGTGCCAACCTCGGATTTGCCGAGGGTGTGATGCAGACTTCTGATGTTATGGCAGCACAGACAGCGTGGATGCAGGCTGAGACAATGAAGGTTGAGGCTGAAATCGAGGCGCGACTCAGTGATGTGGCACTTAAGAAGGCTCTTGGTGAACTGTAAGAATATAGATTAATAAAACAAAAATCAATATATTATGTCAGTAAAGACGCAACATAACAATATTTTACTTGCCGTGCTCGGCTTGATTGTCGTTGTGGCAATAGTCGCCATCATCGGTTTATTCGCTTTCGGACATGCCGATGAGGAGATACAGGGTGAGGTTGAAGTAAGTGAATATAGAGTTTCAAGCAAGGTACCGGGGCGTATTCTTGAACTACGTGCCAAGGAAGGCGACTATGTCAAGGTCGGCGACACTCTTGCCATTCTTGATGCTCCTGAAGTAGAGGCTAAGATGACTCAGGCGCAGAGTGTGCAGAATGCGGCTGCTGCGATGAGTGAGATGGCACAGAACGGAGCGCGTCATCAGCAGATACAAGGTGCTTACGAGTTGTGGCAGCAGGCAACGGCTGGACTTGAGATTGCCAAGAAAAGCTACGAGCGTGTGCAGCGACTCTATGACGAAGGTGTGATGAGTGCCCAGAAACGTGACGAGGCATTGGCTCAGTACAAGGCTCTCGAAGCACAGGCGAAGGCTGCCAAGAGCCAATATGACATGGCTGTCGAGGGTGCGCGTAAGGAAGAGAAGAAGGCTGCCGCAGCACAGGTAAACCAGGCACAGGGTGCCGTCCAGGAAGTTAGGTCGTACAAGCGAGAGCTTGTTCAGATAGCACAGATGGAGGGCGAGGTAAGCAATGTGTTCCCCAAGGTAGGTGAACTCGTCGGTACTGGCTCGCCAATCATGAATATATCTGTGATGAACGATATGTGGGGAACATTCAATGTGCGTGAGGACTTGCTTAAGGGAATGAAGGTGGGCGACATGATTACAGCCTACAGTCCGGCATTCGATAAAAACATAAAGTTGAAGGTTTTCTACATAAAGGATCAAGGTTCTTATGCCGTTTGGAAGGCAACCAAGAGCAACGGACAGTATGACCTCAAGACCTTTGAGGTGAAAGCACGTCCTGTTGAGAAGATTGACGGTCTGCGTCCAGGTATGTCATTGATAGTGAAGAAGTAAGAGTCGTTTATTCGACCTTTGGTCGTATTTCTTTGCAAAGAACTCGTCAACTAATATAATGTATAACAAGAGGAATCCTTTCTTGCGTATCCTAAGTGTGGCACGTCGCGAATGTGGCATATTGATGTCAACACCGATATACGCTTTCTGTATGGTGATATTCCCCATCTTCTGTGTGATATTCTTTACATCACTGATGGATGACGGACTGCCACAGGAGTTGCCTATCGGTATCGTTGACCTTGACAATAGCGCCACAACACGTTCCTTGATACGACGTCTCGATGGAATGCAGACCAGCCATGTAGTGGGGAAGTATGCCAATCCCGCGGAGGCTCGCAAGGCGATGCAGAAGAATGAGATATATGCGTTCCTCTATTTCCCTGAGGGTACTACTTCGGACCTCATGGCTCAGCGACAGCCAAAGATTTCTTTCTATTATAACAGTACGTCGCTGATGGCGGGAGCATTGCTCTTCCGCGATATGAAAACGGTGTGTACATTAGGTTCGGCAGCAGTGGGGCAGGCAACGATGCGTGCCCGTGGCTACACTGATGAGCAGATAGTCGCATTCTTGCAACCAATATCCATAGACTTGCACCTGCTGGGTAATCCGTGGGCCAACTACAATTTCTATCTCTCTGTGTTCATGATTCCGGGAGTACTGTTGCTTTTTGTATTGCTCATAACAGTCTATTCCATAGGTACGGAGGTGAAATTCAACCGCAGCAAGGTGCTCATGCGCCTTTCGGGTAATGATGTATGGGTGGCTATGTTAGGTAAGATGTTGCCTCAGACGCTCATCTCGTTAATCATTTTTTATGGTTACCTTTTCTATATATATGTCTTCCTCCATTTCCCACATCAGGGAGAATGGTATGAGATAGCACTCATCGGACTTCTCGCAGTCATCGCGTCCCAGTCGTTCGGTATGTTCATATACGGACTGATGCCTTCGCTCCGAATGTCTATGAGTGTATGTTCGCTATGGGGAGTGCTCAGTTTCACCATGTGTGGAGCGGCGTTTCCTGTGTTCTCTATGAATCCTATGCTGGAGGGTCTGTCGCTGCTCTTCCCGCTGCGCCATTACTATATGTTCTATCAGATATGCGTTTTCAATGGCTATCCAATTAGTGACGCATGGTTCAATCTGCTCGCTCTCTTCATCTTCATCTGTCTTCCTGTCTTCGTCATGAAGAACATCCGCAAGGCAATGCTTGAGTATGTTTACATTCCATAAGGTGTGTGGGGAGTTATGGAGTTAAGGAGTTATGGAGTTAAGACAAAAGAATAATATATGATTGCAAAGACAACGTTTAGCTTCGAAAACATAGTAGCATGGCAAAAAGCGCATGCTTTTGTGCTATCTGTCTATAGCATAACTAGACATTTCCCTGAAGAAGAGAAATATGGGCTTACCTCCCAGTTCCGAAGAGCGGCGATTTCAATAGAGGCAAACATAGCCGAAGGGTATAAAAAACTGAGCAAGGCAGATAAACTCAGATTTCTTAACATTGCACAGGGAAGCCTCGAAGAATGTAGAGATTATATTATCTTATCAAGAGATTTATTATATATTAATGAAGAAGAGCAAAACATCCTATGTAATAACATTGAGGCGGCGAGCAAACTCCTGAACGGATACAGCCGAGGAATATTGGACAATAACGCCATTAAATAATAAAAACAATAATGGTGTTGTCTTAACTCCTTAACTCCATAACCTCATAACTCCATAGATAAAAATGTTCAAAAGACTGAGAGAAGGAATATACGATACCTGTTACATCTGGGTAAAGGAGATGCGCTCCGTCATAAGTGACGAGGGAGTGCTCATCTTCTTTATCCTTGTGCCTTTGTTTTATCCCTTGCTTTACTCATGGGCATACAATAACGAGGTGGCTCGCGATGTTCCGGTGGCAGTTGTTGATTTCTCCAACGGCCAGACATCACGGCAGTTCATACGTCAATGCGACGCTTCACCCGATGTTAAGGTGGCATACAGATGTGCCTCTCTCGATGAGGCGAAGCAACTGGTGGGTCATCAGGTGGTGCGCGGAATTATATATATCCCTGCTGATTTCGACAACCGTCTTGGACGAATGGAACAGTCGAAAATCAGTCTTTTCTGCGACATGAGCATGATGCTTGCATACAAGGCAATATATTCCACTGCGATAGCAGTGTCACAAGACATGAATGCAGGTATCCAGGTGAAGCTCTCTAACAACTATACCGACCGCGAAGACGCTATCCTGACCAAACCACTTGACTTCCAGGAGGTGCAGATGTTCAATACAACAGGCGGTTATGGAAACTTTATCCTGCCTTGTGTCCTTGTGCTTATTATACAGCAGACACTGCTTCTCGGCATTGGACTCAGTGCAGGTACCGCACGTGAGAACAACCGTTTCAAAGACCTCGTGCCAGTTAGCCGACACTATAACGGCATCTTCCGCATAGTATTCGGAAAATCTTTGTGCTACTTTATGATTTATGCTGTCATGGCAGCCTACGTCACTCTCGTCGTACCGCGAATCTTCGGCTTCATCAGCATACCGCAACCATCAGACCTTTTCGCGCTGATGTTGCCTTATGTGCTTGCATGTATCTTCTTCGGAATGTTCATGTCGTGTCTCGTACGCTATCGTGAGAACGTCATATTGCTCGTAGTGTTCACCTCGCTTCCGTTCCTTTTCCTTGCCGGAATCTCATGGCCTGAGACCAGTGTTCCTGCTGCATGGCGGGGCATTGCCTATCTCCTTCCTTCTACTTTCGGTGTTCGTGGTTTCGTGAGGATAAGCAGTATGGGTGCGACGCTTAACGATGTTACCCACGAGTATATGATGCTTTGGATTCAGGTGCTGGTATATTTCTTCGCCACCTGTATCGTTTACCGTTTCCAGTTGATACAGACACGACGCCATGCTGTGGATAGAATCATATCCATCAAGCGCAAGGCAGAAAAACATAAGGCTTCAAGGTAATCCCCTGAAGCCTTTTTTATTGTACGACATTCATTGTTTAACTCTTCACACCTACAATCTTTGTCGGTGGCTGTTCCTTGTTTCTGCGGTTGACAACAGTGACAACAGCCTGTGCCAGATTAAGAAACGCTATGCCAGTCATCGTGTCTGACGACAGTGCGGCAGGCTTTCCCTCGTCACCGCTCTCACAGATACCCTGCACAAGTGGTATTTGTGCCAGTAACGGAACGTTCAGTTCTGCTGCCAGTTGCTTGCATCCTTCCTTGCCGAAGATGTAGTATTTGTTCTCTGGCAGTTCCTTTGGAGTGAACCAAGCCATGTTCTCCACAAGTCCGAGGATTGGAACATTCACCTTCTCGTTGCGGTACATGTCAACACCTTTTCGTGCATCGGCAAGTGCCACCTGCTGAGGTGTGGATACGATTATGGCACCCGTTATGGCAAGTGTCTGCAACAGGGTAAGGTGTATGTCGCTCGTTCCTGGTGGAGTGTCGAGGATGAGATAGTCCAGTTCTCCCCAGTTGGCATCTCCGATGAGTTGTTTCAGAGCGTTCGATGCCATTCCTCCGCGCCATAGGGTTGCCGTGTCGGGATTTACGAAAAATCCTATCGACAGCAGGCGCACACCATATTGCTCTATCGGTTCTATCAGGTCGCGTCCGTCAACATGAACAGCGTAGGGACGAGCGTCCTCGACATTGAACATCTTTGGCATGCTCGGACCGAAGATGTCGGTGTCGAGCAGTCCCACACGATAGCCCAGTCGAGCCAGCGAAATTGCGAGATTTGCCGACACGGTGCTCTTACCTACACCGCCCTTGCCACTGCTTACTGCCACGATATTCTTCACTCCAGGCAGCATCTTGCCTGCTTCGGGACGCGGTTTCGACTTAAACTCGCATACAATCTCAACCTCCACGTCCTTCGATACATGGTAGTGTATCGCCGCCTCAGCAGCCTTGATGGTCGATTTCATGAAAGGATCGGTGTCGCGAGGGAACTCCAGCACTACCTTCACTTTCATCCCGTCGATAGTGGGCTGGTCGGCAACCATCCCGCTCTCGACGAGGTTTTTCTTCGTGCCTGGATACGTCACCGTCTCCAGAGCATCCATTATAAGTTTCGGATATAATGTCATCTTGTTGCTATTATTTGTAATTTGCCTGCGAAGGTACTACTTTTTTCGCTAATGGCAAAATGCCCTATGGCCATTTCTACTTTTGTTGCTCACTCCTTGCCCATGCTCATCCACTGCTGTCTCTCCTTTTCTCCCATCTTCTCTATGGCGTAACGCAGTGCCGTTCGGGGCATTTCGGCGGCATGCATAGTGAGGAACGAGCGCAGAAGTTCAATGCTCACACGCTTTCCCATCTCACGAAGCATCCAGCCAACGGCCTTGTGCATCAGGTCGTGAGGGTGGTGAAGGTGCATCTCGGCATATCTTAGCGTAAACGAGGGATTGCCTTTCTGCAATGCTCCCCACGTGCTTACCATAGATATTCGCTCCTTCCATAGGTTACCGCTTGTGGCAAGACCGTCAACCATTTCACGCTTCTCTTCGTCAGAATAGCATGAAGGCATTATCAGCCAGTAGCCTAATGTCTTGGGCGCCGACAGGTCAACGAGGTCCCAGTTGTTGGCTCTCTCCGCATTCTCGACGTAGAATTCCACTATGGAATCGCGACTCTTCATCGCCTCCTTGTCGTCAACAAGTCGCTTGGAGCATAACTTGCCGAACTGCGCCACAAGTATAAGCAGACCGCAAAGACGTGCCTCGTGCCACTCGGAATGTAGCAGTTTGGCTATCTCATCACGTGACATGTCCTTACATTCTGACGCTATTTGTCGCGTCAGAGGCACCCTTAGCCCAAGAAACTTGTCGCCCTCCCCATATTCGCCTTCGCCAGTCTTGAAAAACCTCATCAGTATCTCACGTTGTTTTTCGTCGGCTTTGCCACGCATGGCGGCAATCACTTCGTCTGCTGTCTTCATTCTTCCGTGATTAGATTAATACCATTTTTAAGACTGCAAATATACATATTTTTCTTTAAATCACCGCCAGTCGTCTTTTAATTGATGCCCTTTTGCATTGCAAAACGTATCCTTTCGCACTTCAAAAGGACATGTTTCGCATGGTAAAAGGTCATGTTTTGAACGGTGAAATAACATCTCCTTATTTCGCCTTCAACGTCACTCGTCATAAGGTTTAATATGGCCGTATGTTTATTTATACAAAAAAGAGTAGAAAAACATAAATAAAAAAGAATAAATTCTTTTTGTAATTCGCATGATTTGCAGTAACTTTGCAAGCGGAAAGAGATGGTTACTGAACATACAATATAAATATAGAGATTGCAAGGTTTTTGATAGAGAAATGAGAAAGGCTTTTGTTTTTGTGATTGTGGCTTTCGTATGCTCGTTCTTTGTGATGCAGACAACGAGTTGTACGGACAAGAAACCTGTACAGGATAGTATATTGCAGGACTCCCTGATGCAAGATACTACGGCGATGGATTCTATGGAAATGGCTATCGAAGAAACGCCGATGCCAAAGACTGCGGACGAACTATTCGACGATTTCGTATTCAACTTCGCAGGCAATAGTAAGCTGCAACGCACGAGAATAGTGTTCCCACTGCCTGTAATAACCGGAAACAAGACCACGATGTTACAGAGCAACCAGTGGAAGACCGAGCATTTCTTCATGGACCAGGGGTTCTATACGCTGATATTCGACAACCGTAAGCAGATGTCGTTGGTGAAAGACACCGCGATAAACCATGTTGTTGTGGAGAAGATAAACCTCGGTAGCAAGGCCGTGAAGCAGTTTGTTTTCGACCGAAACAATGGACAATGGATGCTGACGAGCATCGTCAACAGCACCGTAGGACAGAATCAGAATGCATCGTTCCTAAACTTCTATAGCAAGTTTTCTACCGATACCACCTTTCAGATGCAAAGCCTGAACGACCCAGTTCATTTCACTGGTCCCGACCCCGATGACGATTTCGCCACTATGACGGGCGAGATAGCACCGGAGACGTGGCTCGCTTTCGCTCCTACAGACATGCCCACAGGGCAGATTTTCAACATCATCTACGGCCCGAAGTATAGTGGCGGGGCAGAGAAGATATTCTGCTTGCGAGGCATTGCCAACGGTCAGGAGATGGAAATGACGTTCAGGTTGATAGGCGGGAAGTGGAAACTGACGAAACTTGTGGAATAATCGTGATGAAAGACATAAGAGACTATAGTCTGCTACGGCATAATACCTTCGGCATAGAGGCGCGATGCAGTCGCTTCCTTGAGTTCTGTACGGTGGAGGAAGCACAGCAAGTGGCGCGTATAGTGCAGGCGGACGATACTCCTTATATTATAATAGGTGGCGGGAGCAACCTTCTGCTGACAAAGGATTTCAGCGGAACGGTGGTTCATTCGGCAATCAAGGGCATCGAACAACTGGGCGATGGACGGCTTCGTTGCGGTTCCGGCGAGCAGTGGGACGATGTCGTTGCCTATTGCGTTTCCCATGAGTTGTGGGGTGCAGAGAACCTGTCACTAATCCCCGGTGACGTCGGTGCCAGCGCCGTTCAGAACATCGGGGCATATGGGGCAGAGGCGAAGGATATCATAGAGACCATCGAGGCGGTAGAGATTGCAACGTCTGAGGTGGTAACAATCAGTGCTGCCGACTGTCAGTATGCCTATCGCCAGAGTCGTTTCAAGGGCGAGTGGAAAGACCGTTTCCTTATCACTCATGTGACATATAGGTTGGATACGGGTGACTTTACCCCCCATACCGAGTACGGAAACATAAGCAGTGAACTGCAGCGGAAGGGCATTGAGAACCCAACGGCAGAGCAGTTACGCCAGACGATAATAGACATACGCCGACAAAAGTTGCCCGACCCCGAGGTACAGGGCAATGCCGGCAGTTTCTTTATGAACCCTGTTGTTGACAAGGAGAAGTACGAAAGCCTTGCTGCACAGTATCAGGGAATGCCTCACTATTCTCTGCCCGACGGCAGGGAGAAGATTCCTGCGGGATGGATGATTGACCAATGCGGTTGGAAAGGACGTTCACTTGGCAGGGCAGGGGTGCACGACAAGCAGGCTCTTGTACTCGTAAACCGAGGCGGTGCGACAGGACAGGAGATAGTGGAACTATGCGAGGCGGTTAGGAAAGATGTCCTCGAAAAGTTCGGTGTCGCTATATTCCCTGAGGTAAATATAATCTAGGAAGGAGCCTTATTAAGCAAATAAAGGATGAAACTTACTTTTCTCGGGACAGGAACATCGGTGGGAGTACCGGCGATAGGTTGCACATGTCGTGTGTGTCAGAGCAATGACCCGCATGACAAGCGGCTTCGGTGCTCGGCATTGGTGGAGACTGAGAACACCAGAATACTCATTGATGCCGGTCCGGACTTCCGTCAGCAGATGCTGGGACAACCTTTTCGCAAGATAGATGCAGTGCTGTTGACGCATATCCACTATGACCATGCCGGCGGAGTTGACGACTTGCGTCCTTTCTGTCAGTTCGGTGAGGTAAACGTCTATGCCGATGATATAACCGCGGATGCCTTGATGCACACCGTGCCTTATTGCTTTGCAGACCATCGTTATCCAGGTGCTCCCAAGATAAACCTGCTGCGATTGAGGCATCACAGAGAAATAAAGGTGAACGAATTGAGCGTCATTCCGTTCAAGGTGATGCACAGCAAGATGCCCATCACGGCTTATCGCATCGGGAAACTGGCATATATCACGGACATGAAGACCATTGACGACAGTGAGATGGCATATCTCAAAGATGTTGATACGCTTGTTGTCAACGCACTAAGATATACTCCCGACCATCATGCTCATCAGAATGTGGACGATGCTGTGGCATTCGCACGTAGGGTAGGGGCGCGACAGACATTCCTCATACATAGTTGTCACGATATCGGATTGCATGAGGAGGTTAATAAAAAACTACCGCCCGACATACAACTTGCGTATGACGGGCAGACAGTGATTCTCCATTAAGCTAGTTCTTTTTCTTGAACTTGCTCAAAAAGCCGTAGTACTTTCGATAGAGTTTCCATCCCAGCATGGCACCGTCGAAGATTCCGGCACCTGTGTTCAGCATATCTGCCATGCGCAGCCCTCGAGTGGGTTGCTCATGCTTTGCGGTCAAGTCCTTCCAGAGCGTGTCCATCTGAGCATGGTCTGCCCTGATGCCTGTCAGCAGTTGCTGTTTCCTCTCAGATATAGACTTCAGCGTCTTGTATTTTGTTGGCGCTGCCGGTATTTGAGTTATCTGTTTGTTCTCTTCCATATCTTTTGAGTTGTTTTAAAGGTCGGACTTCATACTGTTGTCGAAGAGCATCTCGGCAAGGAACTTCACGAGCGGACGTTCGATGATAGGCTTTCGGAACAGGTATAAGATGACGAGTACTATCAGGTAGAAAGCAGCCACGATGCAGAATGCCCACGGGTAGCCTATGGAGGGAGCCATAGCGCATGCTGCGGCAAAAGAGAGGTAGATAAGCGCCAGCATCATAACGAGTGATGTTGCCGCGCCTATCACGAGTATTGTGATTAGGCGCACCGTCTTGTCGATGACGTCCAGTTTCACATACTCGGTTTGCAACCCGACGTAGTGCCTGAGCACTTCCACGAGTTGTCCTATCGTCTCAATGTTTCTGTCGCTCGAGAACATATCCTTTGTTTAAGTTTCGTTCTGCTTGACTCCTACTAAACGATTAATCCTCCGATGTTGCTGCAATCTCCTCGAGGTCATCTGCAAATTCCTCAATCTCCTTGCGGCTCAGCTTCAGCTTATGCTTCTCACAGAAGTCCTCAATAGTGCCACTGATCTTCTTACGTGTATCTTTTCCTGTCTCAGGAGCCATGAGCAAACCAAGTGCAGCTCCGGCAATTGCGCCTCCGAGGAATGCGCCAATGTAACCAACTGTTTTCATTTCTTTTCCTATTTAAAAGTTAAACATTTCGAATTGTTATGCATGGCAAATTTATTAATTCTTTCTCAAACTTCCAAGAAACAGACGTTTTTTTTCAAAAAAAGGTTACTATTTACGTCATTTAACAAACTTTATGTACACTTTTCCTTTACATTTGATTGTTTTTGTGTAATTTCGCAGCAGTTTTTATAAAGAACTACAATACATTTTTCAATTAACAAACAGCAAATGAAGATTATGAAGAAGTACATGTTAGTTTGCGCCGGACTCGCTATGGCACTGGCGTTCACAAGTTGCAAATCCTCAGAGAGTGCTTATCGCAAGATGTATGACGCTGCCAAGAGCAACCAGGATGCTGGTCTCAGCACGCTGGCAAACAACAATCAAGGTGAGGAGACTGTCGTTGTTGCTCCTGTCACCGAGCGTCCTATCTCTGAGACCACGGTAACCGATAACTATGACAATGTATCGGTACGTCAGGAGAATGTTCGCGTAGTGAACGGTAGCGGACTGAAGAACTTCAGCGTTGTTGTTGGTTCGTTCAGCGTTGATGCCAATGCTTACGGACTGCAGCAGAAACTTAAGAACGCAGGCTATGATGCTCAAGTAGCATATAGTGAGGCACGCCGCATGTATCGTGTTGTTGTTACCACCTTCGACAGCAAGGCTGACGCAGCACGTAGCCGCAACGAGTTCCGTGCTCAATACCCGGACGCTTGGTTGCTCTCACCAGAGATTAAGTAATCGCGACATAAAAGACGTGGCGAGGATTGTTTCTATCGACTACGGCAAGCGACGAACAGGAATAGCAGTCACCGACCCATTGCAGATTATTGCTAATGGGTTGGCGACTGTTTCTACATCAGAACTCTACAAGTTTCTTGTGGATTATATGGCGAAGGAGTCGGTGGAGCGCATTATAATAGGAAAACCGATGCAACCAAACGGACAGCCCAGTGAGAACCTGGCACGTGTGCAGCAGTTCGTGTCGCATTGGAAGAAGTCGCAACCAGATGTTCCAATCGAGTATGTTGACGAGCGTTTCACTTCCGTTCTGGCCCATAGGGCAATGATAGACGGAGGACTGCATAAGAAGGCACGGCAGGACAAGGCTCTCGTTGATGAGATTTCCGCCACCATAATCCTGCAAAGTTATATGGAGGGACGTAGGAAGGAAAGCGAGAATGCTTCCAATAGCACCGACTAACAGATATTTAAACGATAACCTCAAACATATAACCAATAACCTTTAAACCCCTAAACACGATAATAAAGTGATATTACCAATCTACATCTATGGTCAGCCTGTTCTCCGAAAGGTGAGTGAGGACATTCCAAAGGACTTCCCCGAGTTGGAGGAACTGACCGCAAACATGTTCGAGACATTGGCCGCAAGTGAGGGAATAGGTCTCGCTGCACCACAGATAGGACGAAACATCAGAGTGGTGGTCATCGACCTTGACCTTATTTCTGATGACAAGCCAGAGTATAAAGGATTCAAGAAGGTTTTCATCAATCCTCATATTGTGGAATATGACGAAAGCGAGACGGAGACAATGGAGGAAGGATGTCTCTCCTTGCCGGGTATTCACGAGAAGGTGAAACGTCCGACGCGTATCCGTGTTCGCTGGGAAGACAGTGAGCGTAACGAGCATGACGAGTGGGTTGACGACTATCTCGCACGTGTAATGCAACACGAGTTCGACCATCTTGATGCCAAGATGTTCATTGACCGCATTGCTCCACTGCGAAAGACAATGATAAAGAACAAACTGAAGTCGCTGACTCTCGGCAAGTATCGTTGTGGATACCGCACAAAACCAGTCAGAAAATAGATTATATATATCAGTTTGATGGGAGGAAACGGCAGTGCATTGGCAAGCAAGGACGCAAAAGCCATGTTGCGTGGGAGGTCATCTGTCTTATTCAGATGGCTTCTGCTATTCTTCTGCCTTTCGCCTCTTGCCTCCCTGTCATCCCGTGCACAGTATAATGTTGACAGACTGATAATGATAGGACGCAGTGCTCTTTATTATGAGGACTACGTTCTTTCGATACAGTATTTCAACCAGGCAATTACTGCCAAGCCATTCCTCTATGAGCCATGGTTCTTCCGTGGAATAGCAAAGTTCTACCTTGATGATTTTGTCGGTGCGGAAAGCGACTGCTCCGAGGCGATAGAACGCAACCCTTATATCACGGGAATGTATGAGTTGCGCGGGTTGTGCCGCATACGTCAGAAGAAATACGACGAAGCCATCAGCGACTACGACATGACTATAAAGTACGAGCCGATGAGCCGTGGATTATGGTATAACCGTGTGCTTTGCCGCATCGAGAAGAAGGACTTCGACCGTGCCAATGCCGACCTTGACACAATGATGGGGCGTTGGAGTGATTATTCAAAAATTTACTCCCTAAAGGCAGAGGTGTGCCTGATGCAGAAGGACACCATAGGTGGTGCTCAGTATCTCGATAAGAGTCTTGAGAAAGACCCTTATGACGGTGAGGCATGGATGGTTCGTGCGATGATAAGTTTGTCGAGAAAGCAGTGGCGTGATGCCGACGAGCAGTTGAGCAAAGCCATTCATCTGAAGCCAAACACTGTAGGCAACTATGTCAACAGGGCGCTCGCACGTTATAATATCAATAACCTCAGAGGTGCAATGGCCGACTATGACAAGGCAATAGAGATTGACCCGAACAACTTCCTGGCGCATTATAATCGTGGACAGTTGCGTGTTCAGGTAGGAGACGACAACCGTGCCATTGCCGACTTCGACTTCATAATACAGCACGAGCCACAAAACTTTATGGCGATATTCAACCGTGCGCTGCTTCTCGACCGCACGGGAGACCTGCGTGGTGCGATACGCGACTACACCACCGTCATCAATCAGTTCCCTAATTTCTGGACAGGACTTCATTATCGCGCTCAGTGCTACCGTCGTCTTGGCATGACATCACGTGCCGAACAGGACGAGTTCCGCATCTTCCAAGCCCAGAACAACAAGCACTTCGGTATTCAGCAACGATGGAGTGCAAGCAAGACTCGTGAGGTGAGGAAACAGAGCGAGATAGACATGGACAAGTATAACCAGATGGTGGTTGCTGACGAACAGACCGTGGAACATGAGTATAGCAGTGAGTATCGTGGAAAGGTGCAGAACCGTAAGACCGACGACGAACTGATGCCGATGTTCGTTCTTGCCTTCGGTCAGGCTGTCAATGGCATCAGGTCGTATATTGCCTTTGATGTGGAACTTGAGAAGATTAACACCCTCAAGAAGGAGGACGACAATCTATATCTCGTCTGCAATCGCGGTTCTCTGTCGGAGAAGGAGAGCAATCGCTATTTCTCTCTCATCGACAAACTGAGTGGTGAGATTGCAGCCGGGATGGACATGGAGAAGGTAAGGCCTTTGCTGATGAAACGCGCTGCCGCATACTTGCAGACGCAGGACTTAGACGATGCCATCAGCGACTTCACAACCTATATCTCGTCTGACAGTACGTCGGCAATGGCTTTCTGGCAGAGGGCGGTCTGCCAGTCAATGATGAACGATTTCAATGCCTCGCAGGGTATCGATATACAACTGAAAACGGCACGGACACTCGACGATTTCAACCATGCGGTTAAACTCAATCCCAACAGTGCATTCATCTATTACGACCGCGGAAACTTCTATGCATCGCGAAAAGACTATGCACGTGCCATCGACGACTATACAGAGGCTTTGCGCATAGACCCTAATCTTGCAGAGGCATACTATAACCGCGGCATCGTGCGGCATATTTCAGGCAATAGCGACACCGGAATATCAGACCTCAGCAAGGCTGGCGAACTCGGTCTCTTCGATGCATACAGTGTGATACGCAAGTTCAGAGGCAAGCACTGACATATATAAAAGCAATTACTAACCCTAAATAACGACAGATATGAGAAAAGCATTTCTATTTTTACTGCTACTGCTTCCCGCTATGGCAATGGCCCAGAGTCTGGCACAGCGTGGCGCTTCCATAGAGGCAATAGTCCCAGAGGGATGGGAGCACAGCGAGGAATTCGGCGACATGAATAAAGACGGTTTGAAAGACCTCGTTGTTATCGCAATACCCAACTTCAAGGAGAACATGAAAGAACGTGAGGATGGCTATGTCTATAACCTTAACCGTCCACATTTGGCAATCTATTTCGGCGATTCGTCGGGCGATTTCGTGTTGTTCAAGAAGTACGAAGAATTGATTCCGGAAAGGGATGAGAACATGATTGTGGAAACTTCGTTGAATATCAATGACAAAGGAATCTTGCGCATAGGTGTTTCGATATTTATGATTGCTGGAGGTGCGACCACTGGTGGGCCCACTTATGTGTTCCGCTATCAGGATGGCGACTTCTTCCTTATTGGCAAAGACGACACAGAACTGTCCCGATATTCAGGTGAAACGACTGACACCAGTGAGAACTATCTGACTCATAAACGTCAGGTGACGACGGGCAATGCTTTTGAAAATCAAAAGGAAAAGGTAAAATGGTCAAACCTGCCTAAAGAGCCATTGAAACGCTTGGGTGAGTTTGAAATGTAATGGGAATTTAGTCTCACATTTCACCTTTTTCCAATACCTTTTATCAAAGAAAAAGCGCCATTTTCTATCTGTGAAAATGGCGCTTTGTAATATATTGGATTCCAACATGTTACAAATGGGGTAACAAAGTTAATAACATAGTCGAACAAAGTTAATAAGATTGTTCAACAAAGTTAATAACATTGTTAAGCGGTTTGATATGAGTGGTGTTCCAAGAGCATATCAAATAGTTCCTCTGTCCCTTTTCTTTTGTTTGCCTTTTGTTGTTCTCTTATTCTTTAATTATGTGTTATTGTGGCTTTTATGATTGCAAATATATGCTTTTTTCTTGTGTTATTATAGGAAAAGCACTACCTTTGCATCCAAAATCCGAAATAATGAATAATAAGAGTGTCACCCCTATTATGATATGCATGGTATTTGCCTTCATATTATCGTGCCTTTTCCCATGCGAGGCTGGGGCTGTGGAGCCACGGATACGACTTATTCATGACTGGCAGCCGGGAATGATTGTGCAGAAAAAGGAAGTGGAGCAGGCAGGCATCGACCGCTGTTTCGTGTCACAAAGAATTGATGACAAGGTCTGGAGCCGCATGAAGGGAAAGTCATGGAACGTGGGCTGTCCCGTAGGACGTGATGACCTGCGATATTTGCGACTGCTGCATTATAATGTAAAAGGTGAGATACAGACGGGCGAGATGGTTGTAAACAAAGCCATAGCAGAGCGTGTGGTGAACATCTTCAAGCAACTATATTTGCAGGGTTACCGCATTGAGCGCATCGCACTCATCGACAATTACAATGCGGACGATGACCGCTCGATGGAAGACAACAATACCTCATGCTTCAACTATCGCAAGGTGGCGGGTACAAGTAGTCTCTCGAAACATGCCTATGGACTGGCCATCGACCTCAACCCTCGTTACAATCCGTATGTGAGAAACGGAAAGGTGTCGCCAGAGAACGGCAAGGATTATGCCTACAACCGTCAGAAACGCAATGACATTCCATATAAGATAGATACCAACGACCTCGCTTACCGACTCTTTATGAAAGCGGGAGCCACTTGGGGCGGGACGTGGAAAACGATGAAAGACTACCAGCATTTCCAGTTCACGAAGTAGTTTTCCAATTAAAGAGTTCGACATTATAAAGCATTAACAATAAGATATTAATCATGATGAAAAGGAGATTATTTGTATTTCTCTTCGCACTATTGTCACTGTCACAGGTGGCTAGGGCTGAAGAGGTAGCCATCGGTTCTGTCAGTGACTGGCAGGCGTTTGCCGCACGTGTCAATGCAGGAGAGAATGAGCTTGACGCATACCTGACTCAGGATGTTGACTTGGGCGACGACCAGACCATGGTGGGCACGTCAGAGTACAGATACAGGGGAAGGTTCAACGGACGTGGACACACGCTGACCATCCACTATATTGCCACAGAGGATGTGTGTGCACCGTTCCGCTACACTACAGCCATGAAAATCACAGCACTTCATGTGGCAGGTACCATCAATACCGCCTATAAATATGCTGGTGGTATAGTGGGTAATACCTCTGCCGACGATGGTCGCATAAATAACTGCCGCAGCAGTGTGGTCATCAATTCGTCAGTCAACGGCCTGGGCGGTCATGGTGGCTTTGTTGCGGATGAAGACTATAATAATATTTACATTACAAACTGCCTGTTCGATGGAAGCATACAAACTACAGACGGTACCACTGATTGTGGTGGATTGATTGGTTACCACTGCCGTTATGTTTATATGTATAACTGTCTCTATGCCCCTTCGGCAGAAGGTGTTAACAGTGGCGGAACCTTTGCTTATCCCACCACACCCGACTGGATTAACATTTATAATAGTTACTACACTTCGACCATGGGTACCGTACAAGGTACTTCGGCTGCAGGGATGAGTGCAGAGGAACTGGCCAAGAAGTTAGGCGGTATGTGGGAGGTTGTTGACGGCAAACCCGTTCCCATCATGAGCCAGCGGCCGTTAAGCGGTAACGGCACAGAGGCTTCGCCCTATACCATCAGCAGCGTAACCGACTGGCAGAACTTCTGTTCAAACATCAACAACGGCGAGAGCTATAGCGGTAAGTATGTGGCAATGACTCAGGACGTGGATCTTGGTGACCTGCAAATCATGGCAGGAATGCCCGAATTAGTATTGTCGGGAGACTATTTGATGCTTTTCTCATTTAAAGGCATATTTGATGGAAAAAATCACACGCTTACCGTGAACTATAAGTCAACAGAGAGTTATTGTGCGCCATTCAAGTTCATTGAGGCAGCAACCATCAAGAACCTGCACACGGCCGGCACCATTGAGACCGGCCATCAGTTCTGTGGTGGAGTAGTTGCCGGTATAAGGGGAAACAATACCTCATCTACAATAGAAAACTGCCGCAGCAGTATCGTGCTCACGTCGTCAGTAAATGGTGACGGTACACATGGCGGCATCGTCGGAACACAAATAGGTTCTGGAGTAACTATAAATATCAAGAACTGCCTGTTCGACGGCAAGATGCTTACCACCAACGGTACCACCAACTGTGGCGGCATCCTGGGCTATGTAGGATGGAGAGGCTCCATAGAAAACAGCGCCTACATACCTCAGACTCCGGCCGAGGGCGAGACACCCATCACCGCAGGCAGCAACACCATCGGCCGTTATTATGTAGACAACAATCAAAGGCTGACGCTGACCAACTGCTACTATGGTGCCAAGATGGAGACATTGCAGGGCGACCCCATTGCCCGAAGCATAACAGGCGACGAGGGAATCAGTGTGACAATCCCCGACCAACAGAAAGTAACTGTCTGTGGGGAGAGTTTCTATCCGTCGGGAACAATGGTAGAGCTGGCCTATAGCGGCACGGAGCCGTTCAACCATTACGAGGTGAACAATGGTGCCATCAGCAATGTCTTCACGCCAGGCGGAAGTCATACGCTGACAGACATTTATGGTGATGTGATTATCTTTATGAGCACAGAGGAGATTGAGCGTGAGATGTATATCTCCTATGACGGCCAGGTTGCCACTTATTACTACGACAACCAGCGTGCGAGTCATGCATATACCAGTGACCCCAACAGGAGGGAAAACGGTTGTCCTGTACCGCCAGATGGTGTAGAGTCACCCAACAAGGTGGTCATCGACCCGTCGATGGCCGACGCCCGTCCTGTGATGGAGACTGGCGGAATGTTCTTCTTTGGTGTCATATCGTCATCTGACAAATACTATGTACAAGAGATAGAAGGTCTCGAATACCTTAACACCAGCGAGTCGGTAAATATGGAGGGAATGTTCAATTACTGCAGGGTGAAGTCACTCGACCTGAGCCATTTCGACACTCGCAAGGTCACCAATATGCAGTTGATGTTTAACCACTGTACAGAACTGAAAGACGTTGAGTTCGGCGACAACTTCAACACCGAGAATGTCACGAACATGTGGGTAATGTTCAACAATTGTAGTAAGTTGGAGAACCTCGACCTGAGCAGTTTCAACACCGCTAAGGTTACCGACATGGGTGAAATGTTCGCCAATTGCAGCAACCTGAAAAACCTCGACCTAAGCAGCTTCAACACCACTCTGGTTACAGACATGCATGAAATGTTCGCCAACTGCGGCAACCTCACTACGGTTGTCGTGGGCAGCGGCTGGACCGTTGCAAACGTGACGTCGGGAAAGGGAATTATTGACTATTGCGAGAGCCTCGTTGGTGGCAAGGGGTCTTCCATGCAAACGTATGGAGTAAGACCAAGCGGACTTACCTATTGCCACATCGATGGCGGCACGGAAGACCCGGGCTATTTCTGGAGCATTGATGACATGACACGTCAGACGTATGCAGCTTACGACAGCAGCAATGAGACACTCTATTTCTGCAACGACTACTGGAAAGGCAAACGCGGCAGCACTACCACCTGCTATGACCTGCCTACCACACGTGGCATTACACCATGGTATGAAAAGCACGAGAACGTCAAGGTTGTGAAGTTTATGCTTGATTTTGCCGACGCTCGTCCTGTTACCACCTTTGAGTGGTTCGATGACATGACGTCGCTGCAAACCATCGAAGGAATTGAATACCTGAACACCAGCGAGGTGACCGATATGTCGGGCATGTTCTTTTCATGCGAGGCTCTGCAAAGCATCGACTTCAGCCACTTCGACACCAGGAAGGTGAAAGACATGTCGACTATGTTCAGCAACTGCGAGCAACTAAAAGAACTCGACCTGAGCAGCTTCAACACTGGCAGCGTTACCAACATGCGCGCCATGTTCTCCGACTGCAGTAACCTCAAGAGTCTCGACGTCAGCAGTTTCAACACCGTAAACGTCACCAACATGTACCGCATGTTCGATGGGTGCAAGAAACTGGAAGAACTCGACGTGTGCCGCTTCAACACCGCCAAGGTCGACACGCTGGAAATGATGTTCCAAGACTGCGCCAGCCTGAAGGCGATCGACGTTAGCGGCTTCAACACTGCCAACTCCACCCGCATGCAAAAAATGTTCAGCGGTTGCTCCAGCGTGACTGAGCTCGACGTCAGCGGCTTCAACACCGCCAAGGCGATATGGATGAACCATATGTTCTACGGATGCTCAAGCTTGACCGAGCTCGACGTCAGCGGCTTCAACACCGGTGCATGCCGCAATCTGTCATACATGTTCCAGAATTGCAAGAAACTGACGGAAATAGATGTCAGCAACTTCAATACGTCAAACGTGACCACGCTCGCCAATATGTTCTATGGGTGTTCCTCTATAACAGAAATCGACCTGGGCAGTTTCGAAACAAGTAATGTGACATCGATGGGAAGCATGTTCTATGGGTGCTCCAACCTGAAGACCATCTATGCCAGCGAAGAATTCGTCACAACCAAAGTGAACACCCAGTATGGCGGCACCGACATGTTCAAGGGCTGCACCTCCATCGTGGGCGGTAACGGCACCCCCTACCAGGGCGACTCGTTTGAGACGCACAGCTATGCCCGCATCGATGGTGTCGACAACAAGAAAGGCTACTTCACCGATTTCGACTCGAAGAGCTATGCCGTTTACGACGAAACCACCCATACGCTGTCGTTCTATGGTGACAACAAGCGCGACGAGCACACCGATGGAACCATTTTAAGCCTCTCTGATATCTACAACGGTGGTACCGACCACCATCAGGCTTGGGAGCGCGTGGTGTTCGACACATCGTTCGCAAAGTCAAAGCCGAAGGCTGTGGCAGCGTGGTTCGCCGACTGCACATCGCTGAAAGAGATCGTCGGTATGGAGAACCTGAACCTTGCGAAGGTGACCGACGTGGGATACCTGTTCTATAACTGCTCGGCCCTCGACTTGCTCGACCTCAGCAAGCTCGACCTCAGCAAGGCCGAAATCAAGTACTACATGTTCGTGGGCCTCAACCCCGACTGCGTGCTCTATCTGCCAAGCGGCACCAAGGCATCCGATTTCGAGGGCGAGGGACTGACAGTCGGCGGCCTGGAACATCCCGCCTACAACCTTGTGCTCGATGAAGACGGCGACGGACAGTACACCTGTGCCGACCTGCGCCTGAAAGACGGCAAAGACTACCTGTATCCCATCGTCACGCCGTTCCATGCCGACAAGGTGACTTACCAGCGCACGTTCACCGGCGGCGTTCGCGCCACCGTCTACCTGCCCTTCGCATTCGATGCCACACTGTTCGGAAAGATATACGACTACGACGGACAGCTGACGGGGACGGCCATACGTTTCTATCCCGTCAGTGCGCCAACCACCACGGCCAACACTCCGTACATCATCGACCCGAACGGTACGCAGATTGAAGCGCAGAATGTTGATGTGGTGGCAACATGTGACACCAAGCCAACTGGTGCCAATGAGATGATTGGTGTATGTCGCAGGGGAGTTGTGCCTGTAGGTGCTTATTGCTTCGATGCCACCAATGGTACACTGAAGCGTGTGACAGCCAACAGCGGTGTCGTGTACATCTCTGCATTCAGAGCCTATTTCTTGTTGCCTTCTATAGACGCTGCCGATAGCAAGGTCATAGAAACATTCTTCGACGACACACCAACAGCAATCACCATACCAGATGCTGTAACTACAGAGGAAGAGTGGTACACCGTGAATGGCCAACGCCTTCCTGGTCGTCCTAACAAGAAAGGCATATATATTGTTAACGGCAGGAAATATGTGGTAAAGTAACGGAGTAAGAACAATACAATAATGAGAAAAATGAAGAAGCAATATCAGATACCATCTGCAGACATCCTTAAAATGTGTCCGCTGTCCCCTTTGGCCGTTGACCAGTCAATAAATGGTGAATGGGGACCAGGTGGAGGAGAGGCAGGTGCGAAGGGCACGACCATCGACATCTTGATTGATGATGAGGAAGAAGATGAAACAGAAACCAATGGTTTTTGGGATTCTTCTTTTAAGCCTTTCGACAAAAAGAATAGTTCATTTAAAAAGGAATTATAAAGTAGAGTAATATCATAAATGACGATAACCGCATCTCAAACAAAGACTGTTTGGATGCGGTTTATCGTTTGTAATGAACTACACCATGCGCATTTATTATGCCGTAAAGTGAATTAGGCTATCTTCTATACATTTTCTTTATGTTTTTTCTTCCGATTATTGATAATTCTTTTTATCTTTGCATTGACAAAAGCTATAAAAAGCATATTAACCTAAGTAATCGAATCTAATAATATGACTGAAAGCATGAGGTCCTCTTTCTTTTCTATACTGTCTGCGAGGGTTCTACTCTTGCTGATTACTGTTTTTTGCACATCGTTATTGTCTGCACAAGAACATCAGCGTTCATGGGAAAGTCTGTTCAATGAAGTGATGTCGATGGAAGACAGCGAAAGCATGTCGTGGCAAGAGACTTATGATATACTGTGCGAACTGGAGGAACACCCGATTGACCTTAACAATGCTACGAGGGAAGACCTGGAGGCAATACCGTTCCTTACGGGACAGCAGGTAATGGACATCTGCGAATATCTATATAAATACGCTCCGATGAAAACTCTCGGCGAACTGGCAATGATAGAGTCGCTCGACTATTATCAACGTGAGTTGTTGCGACATTTCGTAATACTGGGTGAAGTTGAGAAGCGTGGGTTTCCTTCGGCAAAGAATATAATGAAGTATGGTAACCACGAGCTGGTGGCGACGGCTAAGATTCCAACGTATAAAAGGAAAGGCGACGAAGATGGTTATCTCGGAAGTCCTTATAAACATTCGCTGAAATACACTTTCAATTACGGACAGTATGTCAAGGCGGGAGTGCTTGGTTCGAAGGATGCGGGCGAGCCATTTTTCACTAAGGGCAACTCACTGGGATATGATTTCTATTCTTTCTACCTGCAACTGCGTAAAATGGGTAGGTTGAAGAATCTTGTAGTGGGGCGCTATAAGGCGAAGTTCGGCATGGGACTGGTGATTAACAATGACTTCATGCTCGGAAAGGTGGCATCGTTACAGCAACTCGGTAATACACCATATAACATCAGGGCACATTCCTCACGTATGGAAAGCAACTACCTTCAAGGAGTGGCGGCAACGGTGAATGTGGCGAAAGGACTTGATGCCACGGCATTCTTTTCTTATAGGTATATCGATGCCACCTTGAACAAAGACTCTACGATAGCGACAATCCTCGATGATGGTTACCATCGCACTCAGACGGAGATGGATAAAAAAAACAATTCATCGATTACTCTGGGAGGTTTGAACCTCACATATCGAAGGGGTGGCTTCCATGTCGGTGCCACGGGCATTTACTCTCATCTGTCACGAGATATCAAGCCAAACACTTCGGCACTGTATAGAAAATACTATGCGGCAGGAAACGATTTGTGGAATGTAAGTCTGAACTATGGCTATGTATCTCATAAACTGCAGTTCTCAGGTGAAACGGCAACAGGTGATTGTGGGGCTATGGCTTCACTGAACACCCTTTCATATCGCGCGACAGGCGACATCGACATTCTGACTCTCTATCGATTCTACTCTAAGAAGTATTATTCTCTTTATTCTGAGAGTTTTAGTGAAGGCGGAAGAGTGCAAAATGAAAGTGGTTTCTATATCGGAGCCAACTGGCATCCTTCTGCAAAATTCCGTCTGATGGGTTATTTTGACTTTGCTTTCTTCCCATGGCCTAAATATCAGGCAGTAATAGCATCGCATGCGTACGATGGTTTCGTTCAGGCTACGTATAAGTTTGGCGCCTGGAATCTTCTGGCTCGTTATCGTATTAAAATCAAGGAAAGGGACAACGAGGACAAAACGGCTCTCATCAATAGAAGCGAGCATAGGGGTAGAGTTGTCGTTGGATATGATGGAGGGTTGTGGACTTCTTCCACTCAGGCAGACGTGACTTATGTATCTTATAAGGAGAATGATTTTGGTTGGATGGTAAGCGAGAGACTTTCCTTGAAACCTGTTCGTTGGCTTTCTCTTGTGGGAAGTATCGCTTATTTCAAGACTGACAGTTATGATGCACGCATATATTATTATGAGACAGGACCGCTTTATACGTTTAATTTTCCTTCGTTCTATGGTGAAGGAATACGTTATTCGTTTTTTGCGCGTGCCGATTTCTCAAAAAAAGTGATGATGATTGCCAGAGTAGCCACAACCAATTATTTCGACAGGAATACCATAGGTTCTTCTTATCAGATGATAAACCATTCTTCGATGACAGATGTCGAATTACAGCTCCGATTGAAGTTCTGATTTTCCTTGTAGTATATTATTAATGTACACGCGCGTACATTTTATAATATTTGTACAAATTGGACCAAATGAAAAAAAATGTTATTTTCTAAAATTTCCCGCAGAAATATTTGGAGGGTATTATTATTTGTCGTACCTTTGCACTCGCTTCGCTCCTAAAAATGGTGCTGAAGCGAGCGAAATTTTGAGTTCTTTGAAAGATTTCTATAAGACAGAGAAGTAGTACAAGAAGCGGGTCGCCCTGCTTGATGCATGGCGATCCGGGTATATGGGAACAACCGTCAGGCGGTATTTTATGTATGCCGCCCTTTTGATGTTTTGATGTCCTTTGCCCAGTATTGATTGTACCGGATATGCGTCCTTGTGACAGACAGACTTTTTCGCGTCCGGCCTTTTCGGC
>JAFZIY010000023.1 GCA_017554105.1 Prevotella sp.
GCTCATGCGGTTTTTATGAAAAATTACAACAAAATGGGTTATAGATTGTAAGTATATATATACTATATTAATATATTATTATAATAATATATTAATATAGACATAGAACTCCACAATATTGCAAGTCCTTAATGTTACAATGTTACATGTTACAATGTTACAGATCGAATGTGAAAACATATCCTTTACGGTGCGTAAACATCACGTTTTCAGGGCATAAACATGTCCTTTACAATTTTTAACGGTTGAGCGACGGTTTCTTAACAGATTTTCACGGGCTACGGGGGGCGAAATTTGGTGGCATGATATTTGTTATGTAAATTTGCAAAAGCAAACTCCTCACATGGGAGAAGGCCGCGGAGGTGCTACATTTCACAATTAGAACCAAAATAAGATTGATTATTTGGTCATGTCGGAGAAAATATGTACTTTTGCACTTTGTATGGCAAAATTCAACATAGTTGAATGAAAACAACGTGAAACAATAGAAAAAAGAAAAAACAATATAAAGAAATGGACAAGAAGACAATCACAGGATTTGTGTTAATAGCGCTTGTATTCATCGGATTCAGTTGGTGGAACCGCCCCTCGGCGGAGCAGATTCGCCAGCAGCAGATACAAGACTCTATAGCACAGGTGAACAAGGAGAAGGCAGAGAAGGAACTGGCTGACAAGGCTAAGTCGGAGAAGGAGAAGGAGGCAGAAAAGGCCAAGGAGGCACTCAAGGACACCACGGCAATCTTCCACTCGGCGATGAGCGGTACCGACGCTCCCATCGTGCTGAAGAACCAGAAGGTGGAACTCACCCTGGGCACTAAGGGCGGAACGGTGAACAAGGTGGTGATAAAGAACTATGAGGACCGTGCCGACAACAAAGACCTCACGCTCTTCGAAGGCAACGACCAGCAGTTGAAGTTCATGCTTGCAGGAAAGGATATGAACATCAACACCGCCGACATGTTCTTCACTCCCTCAGAGCAGACCGACACCACGGTGACACTGACAGCAACGGCTGCCAACGGCAAGACACTCGAACTGAAATATCTGCTGGGGCAAGACTACATGCTGCACATGTCGCTCACGGCAAAGGGAATGGAGTCGCTGTTCCCTCCGACGATGAACTCTCTTGACATTCAGTGGGACGAGCGCTGTAAGCAGCAGGAGCGCGGATTCACCTTCGAGAACCGCTACTCCACCCTGACATACAAGGAAAAGGGCGGCAGCACCGACTACCTGAACGAGACAAAAGAATATGCCGATGAGAAGGTTGAGGAGGCTCTCGACTGGGTGGCTTTCAAGAACCAGTTCTTCTCGGCTGTGATGATATCAAAGGACGGCTTTGCCAACAACTCGCTGATGACATCGCTGCCACAGGAAAAAGGTTCAAACTACCTGAAGCAGTACGGCGCGAAGGTGAAGACTGCCTTCGACCCCAAAGGCGACAAACCCACACAACTGGAGTTCTACTTCGGTCCCAACGACTTCCGTCTATTGCAGGACGTGGAGAAGCAAAGCACCTTTGGCAAGGATCTCGATCTGGAGCGACTGGTATATCTTGGATGGCCTCTCTTCCGCGTCATCAACAGATGGTTCACCATATATGTGTTCGACTGGCTCACCAAACTGGGTCTGCCAATGGGTATCGTGCTCATTCTCATCACGCTGCTGCTGAAGGTTATCACCTTCCCGATGGTGAAGAAGAGTTATATGTCGTCTGCCAAGATGCGCGTGCTGAAACCGAAACTCGAAGAGGCCACAAAGCAGTATGACAAGCCAGAGGACCAGATGCAGAAGCAACAGGCAATGATGCAGATGTACTCCAAGTACGGTGTGTCGCCGCTCAGCGGATGTCTGCCGATGCTCATACAGATGCCTATCTGGATTGCGATGTTCAACTTCGTGCCTAACGCCATTCAACTTCGCCGCGAGAGTTTCTTATGGATTAAAGACCTCTCAACCTACGACCCCATCATAGAATGGGGAAAGAACATCTGGCTCATAGGCGATCACCTGTCGCTGACCTGTATCCTCTTCTGCATCGCCAACGTGCTCTATTCATGGATGACCATGCGTCAGCAGCGCGACCAGATGGTGGGACAGCAGGCCGAGCAGATGAAGATGATGCAATGGATGATGTATCTCATGCCCGTGATGTTCTTCTTCATGTTCAACGACTACTCATCAGGTCTTAACTTCTACTACTTCATCTCACTCTTCTTCAGTGCTGCCATCATGTGGACACTGCGCAAGACCACCAACGACGAGAAACTGCTCGCCATACTGGAGGCACGCTACAAGGAAAACAAGAACAACCCCAAGAAGCAGAACGGTTTCGCCGCACGACTGGAGAAGATGCAGAAGCAGGCAGAGGAAATGAAGCGCATGCGCGAACAACAGCAAAAGAAATAAACACCATTTCATATATGAAGAAAACTCTGATAATGGGTGCAGCACTGCTCGTCATGAGCGGAGCAACGCTAAAAGCACAGGAAGAGATGGCAAGACCTATTCTGAAGAACAACATAAAGTTGGCGAGCGACCTGATGACTCCAGAGGCCCTGTGGGCAATGGGACGCATCGGTGGCTATGCTGCCTCGCCCGACGGCAAGCAGATAGTCTATAACGTGGCCTACTACAGCGTGAAGGAGAACAAGAGCCACCACGTGCTGTATATCATTAACGCCGACGGCACAGGACAGAAACTGCTCACCACATCGGCTAAAAGTGAGACCGATGCTGCATGGATAGAGGACGGAAAGAGAATAGCATTCATCACAGGGGGGCAGATATGGAGCATGTTGCCCGACGGTACTGACCGCCGACAGATGACCAACGACGAGACCGGTATCGACGCATTCAAGTTCTCACCCGACGGCAAGCATGTGGTGTTAGTAAAGCAGATACCGTTCCATGAGAGCATCAAGGAGAATCCCGATGACCTGCCAAAGGCTACAGGCCGACTGGTGACCGACCTTAACTACCGCCACTGGGACGAGTATGTTGAAACCATCCCACACCCCTTTGTGGCCGACGTGACTGACGGGAAAATCAGCGAGGGCATAGACATCATGAAGGACGAACCATACGAGTGCCCCGTGAAGCCCTTCGGAGGCATAGAACAGATTGACTGGAGTCCTGACTCCAAGAGCATAGCATACACAAGCAGGAAGAAGGCAGGCGTGGAATACATGATTTCCACCGACACCGACATCTACCTGTATAATATAGGTACTAAGACCACCACCAACCTCTGCAAGCCAGAGGGCTATGTGGAGCCAAGCATCGACCCCACGAAGACAATGAAGACGCAGAGCGTCAATGCTCCGGAGAACCTGAAGAACAACCCAGGATACGACCAGAACCCGCAATTCTCGCCCGACGGTAAGCAGATTGCATGGCTCTCAATGGCTCGCAACGGATATGAGAGCGACCGACAGAGGCTGTGCTGCTATAATATTGAGAAGGGTGAGAAGAGTTATCTCACCGAGGACTTCGACTCGAATGTGGATGAGTTCTGCTGGGCTGCCAATTCCAAGACCCTCTATTTCATAGGAGTATGGCACGGTACGGAAAACCTGTACTCCACTAATCTGAAGGGAATAGTATCATTGCACACGAATTTCCAAGCCGATTTCGGTTCCATTCAAATGCTTGGCAACACCAACCAGATTCTGGCTGAGCGACATAGTTATACCGAACCTGCCGACCTTTATGTTATAACTCCTGGAATGAAAAGCAATCCAAAGAGCGTTGTGGATGAGGTTCCCGCAGGGATTGCGAAGAGCATGGGTATAAAACAACTCACTTCTGAAAACAAGCACATCTTGGACCAGTTGGGCAAGCCATCAGTCAGAAAGCGCTGGGTGAAGACCACCGACGGCAAGCAGATGCTCTACTGGGTTATTCTGCCTCCTAACTTTGACGAGAACAAGAAATACCCCACCCTGCTGTTCTGCGAGGGTGGACCACAAAGTCCTGTAAGCCAGTTCTGGAGTTACCGCTGGAACTTCATGATAATGGCGTCTCACGGGTATGTCATAGTGGCACCTAACCGCCACGGACTGCCAGGATTCGGTAGCGAGTGGTGCGAGGAGATTTCAGGCGACTGGACTGGACAGTGCATGGATGACTATCTCACTGCCATCGACGATGCCGCCGACAACCTGCCATACGTTGACAAGGACCGACTGGGTGCGGTAGGTGCATCGTTCGGAGGATTCTCGGTATACTATCTTGCAGGCCACCACGATAAGCGATTCAAGTGCTTCATAGCACACGACGGAGCCTTCAACCTCGAGTCGATGTACACCGACACCGAGGAGGTGTGGTTCTCCAACTGGGAGTACGACGATGCCTTCTGGAACAAGGACCAGACTGCTGACGCAAAGAAGACATACGACAACTCGCCGCATAGGTTCGTTGACAAATGGGATACTCCAATACTGTGCATACACGGTGAAAAGGACTACCGCATCAACTACAACCAGGGAATGGGTGCCTTCAATGCCGCACGTCTGCGCGGAATACCAGCCGAACTGCTCATCTTCCCCGATGAGAACCACTGGGTGCTGAAACCTCAGAACGGTATTTTATGGCAGCGTACATTCTTCAACTGGCTCGACCGCTGGTTGAAATAAAGTATATCGAAACAACGGATTAACAATAAATCGAAAATAAAAATGACACAAGTAATTCAAAAGACCCTAAGAGACTCGGCAGCCATGCGATGGACGGCCCTCTTGCTCCTGGCACTCGCCATGTTCTGCAGTTACATCTTCATGGACATCCTCTCACCCATCAAGGACCTGATGCTTTCAGAGCGCGGATGGGATTCCACAGCATTCGGCACGATGCAGGGAGCAGAGACATTCCTCAATGTCTTCGTGTTCTTCCTTATCTTTGCTGGTATCATTCTCGACAAGATGGGCGTGCGATTCACGGCTGTCCTTTCTGGTGCTGTAATGCTCATCGGTGCCATTATCAAGTGGTATGCGGTGACCGACAGTTTTGCCGGAAGTGGTCTGGAAACATGGTTCACCAATAACCTGAACTACATCCCAGGCTTTGAGGAACTGGGCGTATCACCCTTCTATCAGGGAATGCCTGCCTCGGCCAAGTTTGCTGCCGTGGGCTTCATGATCTTCGGATGTGGCGTGGAGATGGCTGGTATCACCGTCAGCCGTGGTATCGTGAAATGGTTCAAGGGTCGCGAGATGGCTCTCGCCATGGGTTCAGAGATGGCTCTCGCCCGTCTTGGTGTTGCCACTTGTATGATATTCTCACCGTTCTTCGCAAAGTTAGGCGGTGTTATTAGCGTTTCCCGTTCCGTTGCCTTCGGTGTGGTATTGCTCTGCATCGCCCTCATCATGTTCATCGTTTACTTCTTCATGGATAAGAAACTCGATGCACAGACCGGTGAGGCTGAGGAGAAAGACGACCCGTTCAAGATAAGCGACCTCGGACAGATACTTACTTCCAGCGGATTCTGGCTTGTGGCATTGCTATGCGTGCTTTACTACTCCGCTATCTTCCCATTCCAGAAATATGCGGTAAACATGCTACAATGCAACCTCACGTTCGAAAAGGTTGACCCCAACTCGTTCTGGGCAGGCACGTCAGTGACAATGGTTCAGTACGTTATCATGCTTGTTGTAGCCATCGCTGCCTTCTCTTTCAACTTCTTGAAGAACAAGGCGAAGAAATACACTATGCTCTGCATCGCCATCGTGGCACTTATCGTATTCTGCTACATGGGCTACAGACGTATGTCTGCAGAGACAATATTTGCGGTGTTCCCATTGCTGGCTGTAGGTATCACACCCATTCTTGGCAGTTATATCGACCATAAGGGAAAGGCAGCATCGATGCTCGTGCTCGGTTCATTGCTGCTCATCGCGTGCCACCTCACATTCGCCTTCATCCTGCCTCAATTCAAGGGCAACGCCATCTGGGGCGTCTTCGTGGCCTACATAACCATCCTTGTGCTTGGTGCATCGTTCTCATTGGTTCCTGCATCATTATGGCCAAGCGTTCCGAAACTCGTCGATGCCAAGGTAATCGGTTCAGCCTATGCACTCATCTTCTGGATTCAGAACATCGGACTATGGCTCTTCCCATTGCTTATCGGCAAAGTTCTCGATAAAACAAATCCGGAGATTGTCAACGGACTGGCTAACAAGACCATCACGGCTGAGCAGGCTGCCGTAAGTTACGACTATACCGCACCGCTCGTGATGCTGGCTTGTCTGGGTGTCGCCGCCCTCATTCTCGGTCTCATCCTGAAGGTTGTTGACCGCAAGAAAGGCCTTGGACTTGAGGAGCCGAACATCAAATAAGCATCTATCGTTTTTTGAGTCAATATAATGATGAGGATACGCAAATGTGAAATGCGTATCCTCATTATTTGTATATGAATGTTTGATAATATGACTAACAAATAAAAAACTCTGTTTTTTCTTGCAATATTAAATTTTATCGCATAAATTTGCACCCCGAAAAAAACACACTCAATATGGTAAATTCAGTTAATAGAAAAGGCGTGTGGAAAGAATTGCACGACTACTTAATGATTGCAATCGGTTTGTTTTTGTGTACAGTAGGCTGGACTGTGTTCATGTTGCCAAACCACATAACAACAGGTGGCACGGCAGGTCTTGCATCTCTGGTATTCTGGGGCACAGGCATTCCGGTGGAATATACATACATTGTAATCAACGGAATCCTGTTGCTTATCGCGCTTAAAGTACTGGGGGCCAAGTTTTGCGTCAAGACTATGTATGCTATTGTCATAATAACCATTTTCATGCATATAGGCCAGAGACTGACTAGCGACATACAGATGCTCCACGACCAATTGTTTCTTGCGGCAGTTCTTGGCGGATGTTTCTGGGGTGCCGGCATAGGCATCGCGCTAAATGCAAACGGAAGCACAGGAGGTACAGATATCGTGGCTGCAATGATAAATAAGTATCGCGACATCTCCGTCGGTCACGCTCTGCTAATCACAGACTTGTTAATCATAACTTCGGGATATCTGGTTTTCCGTAGTTGGGAACAGGTAATCTATGGTTACGTCGTGCTGTATATCTCCACCTTCATGATAGACCAAGTGGTGAACCTCTCGCGGCGCTCAGTTCAGTTCTTCATCATATCAAAGAAACATGAAGAGATTGGCCACCAGATAAACGAAGTTGCGCAACGTGGCTGTACCGTAATCAATGGTAGTGGTTTCTATTCAGGAGAGGAAGTGAAAATGCTTTTCGTATTGGCCAAAAGGAGTGAGTCGGGACGCATTTTCTCACTCATCAACGAGATTGACCCTAATGCATTCGTATCGCAAAGTGCCGTAATAGGAGTTTACGGATTAGGATTTGATAAGATAAAACAAAAGGGCAAACATCTGTCACATTCTTCATCAAACTAAGCAATAGCATGCATCATCGGATGGACCTCATTTAGCATCCCACTCCTTCAGAATCTTCTTTGCCTTTTTATAGTGCTTACGGTCACGTCGGGCCCGACGGTCAATGAGATTGGCAAAGTCGAATGTAAGACCTTTGAAGGTGGGTTGTGAAAGCATACGCTCATGATTCTTCTTCATTGCATTCTTCAGTTCCGGATTGATTCCGGTAACGACAACATCAGGAAGAAGAAGGTTCTTGGGGACCAGGTACATCGTGTCCCTCATCTCTTCAACGGTAATCTTGTCAGAAAGATATTTCATGTGACGGAAAGAGATGGAGTCGAAATGCTCCTCAATATATGCAACACCATAACGATTGGTAGTAACCGAAGGGAAAGAGTCCACCTTCACCGTAACGCCCTCGACAGGTATATGCGTCTCAAGGTCAACTACAACGATTTTCCTTTGTGCATATGAGGACAGAGACAATATTATGAAGGTTGCTATTAAAACTACTCTTTGCATTATGAGCACATATATTAAATGTATTGCAAAGTTAGTCTTATAGTCAGTTGCCACCAAATCATTTAATCTGAATTAACAAAGAACAAGTTTTGTTGAGTTAAGGAAATAAAAGAAAACACTATAAAATATATAGGGTATGAAAACGTGTTCATACCCTATACTATATCTTAGAAAGAGAACCGACTATTTAGTCACCCTCTCAAGCCACTTGACCATTCCGAACATCACACCCATCGATATGACGCAAACGATAAGGAATACTGCCCAGCAAATCCAGATAGGCCACTTGTTATACATAAGAGGACCAATCCAGAGAAGCAGGTTTCCTACTGCTGTGGCGCCTAACCATAAGCCCTGACAAAGACCTTGCAGATGCTTGGGCGCAACCTTCGACACGAACGACAATCCGAGTGGAGAAATGAACAACTCGGCAACCGTCATAAAGAAATAATAAACGATGAGAACCCAGGGAGCAGCCTTCATGCCATCCTTGACACCCTCGCTCAGTATGCGGAAGTCCTCTGCTGAAGGATAACCCTTCATACCAGAATAGATGGAAATGAACAAATAGGCTATACCTGCGATACCCATACCATAGGCAATCTTCTTCGGGGTTGATATCTCCTTGCCCTTACGTGTAAGCGTTCCGAATAGCCACATGATTATCGGCGTAAGCACAATCACGAAGAACGGATTAACCGCCTGCCAAATCTCTGGTGCCAAAGTGTCGGTATGAACGAAGTCACGAGCAAAGAGTGACATCGAGGTACCATTCTGATGGAATGAGAACCAGAAGAACACAGCAATGCCCAACACGGCAAAGAGGGCGAACATACGCTGCTTAATCTCCTTCGCCATAGCCACCTTCTCTTCTTCTGTATAGTCAACCGAAGCAACAGCCTTCTTCTTTCCTGGTGTCGGGAACATCTTCTTGGAGGCAACGAAGATAAGGAGTGATATAAGCATCGCTACGACCGAAGCGATGAATGAATAGTGGATACCTGTGTTGAACACATCCAGATATTGTGTGCAGAATGCGCTTAAGTCTGATGTCGCTCCGCCTACCTTCACTACAAGTTCATTCAGGTTTGCCATCGCATCTGCCGACATGGCAGCACCTTCATTAAGATACTGATGACACAAAGCGGGAAGACCTGCATCATAAGTAAGGTTGTTCACACCCAACCACCACTGGCGCAGATATGGAGCAATGAAAGGAGCAAGCAAGCCTCCGATATTAATGAAGACATAGAAAATCTGGAAACCGGAGTCACGCTGACCTTTTGCGATGCGCAAAGCCTCCTCACCCTTCTTTGCTGCCTCTGCCTCGAAGTTGTCGTACATCTGACCTACTATAGCCTGAAGGTTTCCCTTGAACAGACCATTACCAAATGCGATGAGGAAGAGTGCCACGCAAGTGAGCGGCAACAGCCACGAGATGTTTCCAGAAGTGGCCAGAATGGGGATGGCAAGAATGACATAGCCCAATGCCATTATAATCAGACCTGTCATTATAGTACCTTTATAGTTCTGTGTGCGGTCGGCTATGATACCACCAACCAGACTCAGAATATAAATACCCGCATAGAAGAATGAATAGATAAGACCTCCGCTTTCATCAGAAAGACCGAATTTAGAGCAAAGGAAGAGTACGAGAACGGCATTCATTATGTAGTAGCCGAAACGCTCTCCCATGTTACTTAATGCTGCCTGTAGCAGCCCTTTAGGATGGTTTTTGAACATAGTACTATTATTTTGTTTATTAGTTACGCTTGGTTTTTATTATATCAAAGAGATATGTGAACTTCAATACTATATTGCCGAAGTTACTTCTTCCAAAGTAATCGCGCTTTGAGTCGCCGTAGATATTACCAAGACCATAGTAATAGCGTGCCTCAAGCATCATACGACCATACTTGGAACTGCTGTATTCCATACCTATGCCTGCAGCAATACCATAGTCGAACTTGTTCTGAACAGCCATTGTGTCCTGGGCAACGGTGTTGTTAACCCTGCTTTCAACATTACGCTGCTCGACATTGAAATTCGTCTTCGTGCTCTCGCTTATGCAATAGCCAATTTGTGGTCCGGCCTGAAAGAAGAACTGAAGACCGTTCACTTCCCTTCCCCATCCCAGATGGGCAAAAACGGGAATCTGAATATAGTTGATGGTACGCTCATACTCTTCCCTCAGTCCCGTGACGGAATTGATTACAGGAGCATCATAAGAGTCGAGAATGTTCTCTTTCCAGCCGATGCTAGCATAGTTAACCTCTGCCTGAATGGCACAAATAGACTTGAAGTACTTCTCGCAGACATATTTAAAAGTCAATCCTCCGGTAACACCACCATGCATAGACTGTCCCACCTTCGGCTGGAACGACACATTGCTAAACACATATCCTGCATTAACACCCAGACTGAGGTCATTGCGATGTTCACCCACCTGAGCACGCATGGCCATACTTAACGTAAGGCATAGAGTGATGAAAAGGATTCTCTTTGGCATCAAGAATTAGAAATTTATTGTTGAGATGGAATGATCCTTATTGTAATGCACAAAAAGGAAACTGGTATTCTGATAGCCTCCGCGGTCCATTTTCTTAAAGTGGAGTCGTGTTTGCAATGCTGTCTTGTCAGCCTCGGCTCCTACGAACTTGGTACCTTCCTTATGAAGTCCTCTAAGGAAATAGGTGCCATGATCGTAACCTGTAATTGCAAAGCGTGGCAGATAGTCTTGCATTTCGGTACGGAACCATTGTCTATATGACCTCTCCAGGGATGAAGTTTCCTGAGACAATGAGTTGTAATAGAAATGTGACGGGATGTATGTGTCGAACATGCAATACTTCTCGACATTGTATTTCGCATACATTAGCCATTCTGTGTATCCGAATAACGACAACTGCAACTGCGGATTAACGGCACGCAAAGAATCGAGTCGGGAAATAACACGATTCAATGAGGGCGACTTCTCTGAGTTCAGTATCACGACATTCTGCTTGTTAGCAAGGAACGAACGCGAGAAGTTCTGCCATTCAGAATTGACGTTGGTAATGCTATATGCAATGTTACGGGCCTCAAGTTCCTTTCGCAACTGAGTGGTGAAATTGCCCTTCGTGCTTTTTGCATCGTTACAATCAATGAAGACAGGATGAGCGTCACCAAAGCGCTTTACGAACTGCTCCACCACCTCCGTGTTAAAGAATGACGGATTCTGATAAACCTGGAACACGTTGGGATTATTAAATACCGCATCGCTCTCAATAGAGAAAGGTATTACTATCTTTATTCCATAGTTGGTGGCGAAGTCAGCCAAGGCTTTTACTTGCTTGGTATATAACGGTCCGATGATAATATCACACTTGTCTGCACCCTTGTCAAGCAATGTCATGCGTATGTCGGCATTGATATCAACATTCCAGGCATACACATCAACAGATATTCCTTCGCGTTTAACCTGGTTGCACGCCAGCAACAAACCACGATAATACTCCACCATGCGCTTGCCGTCGCCATCGACATTATGTAACGGAAGCATCACGCCAACGCGAATAGAGCGCTTACGAATGTCTGTCTTCTCATCACCTCTGGCCACAACCTTATCGGCAGCGGCTATCGCCTCGGCCTCTGAAGCATAAGGTATAAAGATGAAGTCACCCTTCTTGAGCTTATAACCAGGCTGTTTCATATCAGGATTGGCTGCCCGCAACTGCTCCTCGGTAATGCCGTATTCACGCGAGATACCATAAATGGTCTCACCTTTCTCCACCTTATGCATTTCCCTCCATTTGGTCATCTGGGCATTAGCAGCAGAACAAACAAAGATGAATGCCAATAGCAACGAATATCTAAAAAAATGTCTCATAATCTGTTTAATCTTATTTACGTCCCTAAATTTTTTGCAAAAATAAGCAATAAAGTTGACTTAACCGCTGTTTTTTTTGTAATTTTGCATCAATTAAAAGAAAAGGAAATGAAAAATTGTCGATTTATAGCCATTTTAGGTATTCTATTGTCGTTTAACTGTTCTGCTTTCTCGCAAGATATCCCGTCAATAGACCCGGTTGCAGAATATGAAAGTGGCGAAGTAACGGAAGACATCGAAGTCTCTGGCGATGCACCTTTGGTGGCTCATTTCCGAGCCAATCCTCAGAATCAGGGCGCTTATACTTCCCATTATGAATGGCGTTTCACTCGCGAAGGCGAGAAAGAGCCTTATATTATAAGATATGAGGAAGACACCGACTACACCTTTACCGAAGCAGGAACTCATTTGGTGGAGTGTTATGCCATATTTACTAATGGAAATGCCAGGGAAGAATATACCGAGGAATACTGGGCATCGAGAAAACCATTCAAGATAACAATAAGCGAAAGTTCACTTGTAATGCCTAACGCATTCTCGCCAAACGGGGACAAGAATAATGACACATATAAGGTAAAGAGCTACAAGAGTATCGTAGAGTTTCATGCTGCTATCTACAACCGCTGGGGGCAGAAGATTTACGAATGGGACAACCCTGACGGTGAATGGGATGGTACCTTTAATGGCCGTGATGTCAAGGAGGGTGTTTACTTTGTTGTAGTAAAGGCAAAGGGCTCTGATGGAAGGATATACAACATACGTCGCGATGTCAATCTTCTTCGTCATAAAGGCAACCGAAATTAAAAGGTAAACTCCATTGGTTTAATCTCCTTTCATAACACACTACCACTCCATTAGTTTTTATGAATAACGAATCAGAAAAAATATGCGTTTGGGGAGCCCGCGTACATAATCTGAAGAACATCAATGTGGAAATTCCACGTGACAGCCTCACCGTGATTACAGGACTTAGCGGTTCTGGCAAGTCATCATTGGCCTTCGACACTATATTTGCCGAGGGACAACGGAGATACATTGAGACGTTCTCTGCATACGCACGCAACTTCCTGGGAGGAATGGAGCGGCCTGACGTTGACAAGATAACAGGACTAAGCCCGGTAATCAGCATAGAGCAGAAAACAACCAATAAGAACCCCCGTTCAACAGTTGGCACCACTACCGAGATATATGACTTCCTTCGCTTGCTATTCGCCCGCGCCGGAACTGCATATAGCTATATGACCGGCGAGAAGATGGTGAGATATACGGAAGAGCGTGTGCTCGACATGATAAACACCGACTATTCCGGTCACCGAATCTATATACTTGCACCATTGGTCAAAAATCGTAAGGGTCACTATCGCGAGCTTTTCGAGTCAATGCGTAAAAAGGGATATTTGTATATGCGCATTGACGGAGAGATTGTTGAGATTTCTCGTGGAATGAAGGTTGACCGTTACAAGAATCACAACATAGAAGTTGTCATTGACAAAATGGCAGTCAAGGAGTCTCAGAAGGACACTACCGATGAACGCTTGAAGAAAAGCGTTGCGGCTGCCATGAAGCAGGGAGACGGGTTGATTATGATAATGGACCTTGAAAGTAACGAGGCCAAGTATTTCAGCCGACGCCTTATGTGCCCCACATCAGGCATCAGCTATGGAGACCCAGCTCCAAACAAGTTCTCGTTCAACTCTCCTGAAGGTGCCTGCCCAACATGCAAGGGATTAGGTGTCATTAATCAAATAGACATCAAGAAAGTCATACCTGACGAGCATCTTTCAATCTATGAAGGTGCCATCGCTCCACTCGGAAAATATAAAAACCAAATGATTTTCTGGCAGATTGAGTCAATACTGAAGAATTATGACTGCAATCTAAAGTCGCCTGTGGCTGACATCCCACAAGACGCTATGAACGAAGTTCTATACGGCACATTGGAACGCGTGAAGATAGACAAAGAACTGGTTCATACATCTAGCGACTATTTTGTCGAATACAATGGCGTCATAAAGTACTTGCGCAATGTTATTGACAACGATGATAGTGCCAGCGGACAGAAGTGGGCTGATCAGTTCCTGGCTACATGTGAATGTCCCGAATGTCATGGGCAACGCCTGAATCGTGAAAGCCTATCGTACAAGATATGGGACAAGAATATCAGTGAGGTGGCAAAAATGGATATCGGAGAGCTAAAGGAATGGCTCAACGAGGCTCAACAACATCTTGACAGCCAACAGAAAGTTATAGCCGAAGAGATAATCAAGGAGATACAAACTAGACTGAGTTTCATGCTTGAAGTAGGCCTTGAC
The DNA here is from genome assembly GCA_017554105.1 of Prevotella sp. Taxonomy (GTDB): domain Bacteria; phylum Bacteroidota; class Bacteroidia; order Bacteroidales; family Bacteroidaceae; genus Prevotella. The sequence continues at coordinate 14,108 of JAFZIY010000023.1, forward strand.
TATCTTTCCCTTGATCGTCAGTCGGCCTCTTTGTCTGGCGGCGAGAGTCAGCGCATACGCTTGGCAACACAAATAGGCTCGCAACTGGTGAACGTTTTGTATATATTGGATGAACCAAGCATAGGACTTCACCAGCGCGACAACGAACGTCTGATCGGTTCACTCAAGGAACTACGTGACCTGAACAATACCGTCATAGTCGTAGAACATGACCGTGACATGATGCTTGCCGCCGACTATATCATTGATATCGGACCCAAAGCAGGAAGAAAAGGCGGAGAGGTCGTGTTTCAGGGTACACCCAAACGCATGTTGAGCGAACAATCCACTCTTACCTCCCAATATCTCATGGGAGAAAGAGAAATCGAGGTGCCCGAGAAACGACGTGAGGGAAACGGAAAGATGCTTAGGATTGTTGGTGCAAAGGGTAATAATCTGAAAGACGTATGCGTAGAGTTTCCATTAGGAAAACTGATAGTTGTTACTGGTGTGTCTGGCTCAGGCAAGTCGACCCTTATCAACGAGACATTACAACCAATACTTAGCAAGCATCTGTATCGTTCGCTGAAAATGCCTCTCCCTTATGAAAGCATTGAAGGACTTGAGTATATCGACAAAGTGGTAAGTGTTGACCAGACCCCACTTGGGCGAACTCCGCGAAGCAATCCTGCCACATATACGGGTGTCTTCTCAGACATACGCTCCTTGTTTGTCCATCTGCCCGAGGCTCAGATACGCGGTTATAAGCCAGGACGTTTCTCATTCAATGTGAAGGGAGGACGATGCGAGGCTTGTGGCGGAAATGGCTATAAGAGTATAGAGATGAACTTCTTGCCTGACGTTATGGTGCCTTGCGAAGTGTGTCACGGAAAGCGATACAACCGAGAGACACTTGAGGTGAGATACAAGGGAAAATCGATAGCTGACGTCCTGGACATGACTATCAATCAGGCAGTGGAGTTCTTCGAGAACGTTCCAGACATTCTTCGCAAGATAAAGACTATACAGGATGTCGGACTTGGATACATAAAACTGGGACAGCCATCAACAACGCTAAGTGGCGGAGAGAGCCAGCGCGTGAAGCTTGCAACAGAACTGAGCAAGAAGGACACTGGAAGGACTTTGTATATTCTCGATGAGCCGACTACAGGACTACACTTTGAGGACATCAGAATACTGATGGATGTTCTGCAGAAGCTCGTCAACAAGGGAAATACTATAATAATTATAGAACACAACCTTGACGTAATTAAGCTTGCTGACCATATTATTGATATGGGACCTGAAGGAGGAAGGCTGGGCGGACAAGTGGTTGTTGTCGGGACTCCCGAGGAAGTCGCCAATAGTGGCAAAGGGTTTACTTCCCAGTTCCTTGCGAAGACATTCCAATGAACTTATAAACTCATAAACTAAAGAAATGAAAAAAGAAGACTTAAGAATAATATTCATGGGTACTCCAGAGTTTGCCGTAGGTACATTGCAAGCACTGGTCGAGGGAGGATATAATGTTGTGTGCGCAGTAACACAACCTGACAAACCTGTTGGAAGGCATCAGGACACGCTACAACCTTCACAAGTGAAGGTCTACGCTGAGGAGCATGGGATTCCTGTCTTGCAACCGATAAAGATGAAAGACGAAGAATTCGTGAAGCAGTTGGAGTCCTACCAAGCAGATCTTCAGGTTGTTGTCGCATTTAGGATGTTGCCTGAAGTAGTATGGGCAATGCCACGATTCGGTACGTTTAATGTTCACGCTGCCCTATTGCCTCAATACAGAGGGGCGGCTCCCATAAACTGGGCAATAATCAACGGAGAGACACGAACAGGAGTGACAACATTCTTTCTTGACCATGATATTGATACCGGTCGCATAATCCTTCAGCACGAGATGGCTATTGGCGAAGAGGACAACGTGGAGATAGTGTATGATGGACTCATGAAGTTGGGGGCGGCGGCGGCCATTGAGACAATAGATAGAATAATAGAGAGAGACGGTGAAGTGGAAAGTATCCCACAGGAACAACTTCTGACAAATGGAGAACAACTTCATGGCGCACCAAAGTTATTCAAGGAGAACTGCCAGATTAACTGGAATGAAAGCAGTAAGAAGGTGCACGACTTCATACGCGGACTTTCACCCATTCCAGGAGCATGGACTAATTTCGGCGATGATGGTCAGACTATCAAGATATATGACTCACGCACAACAGGACTGACGACCGACCTACCAGCAGGCTCATTCTTTAAGCATGATGGTCGATTAATGGTATCTGCTGGAGGTGAGATGCTTGAACTGAAGTCTGTTCAACTGAGTGGTAAGAAACGAATGAGCGCCAAAGATTTCCTAAACGGCAGGAAACTTTAGTCACATACTATCATGTACAATTGTCAAAGATGGTCTTTTACCTTGTAAAAAGGCATCTCTAACAACGCTAAAGATGCCCTTTGAGCACGTCAAAGGGCATCTTTTACTATGAGATACATGATGTTTGATAACTACGTCAATCAAGCAACGTACTGGAACGTACACGGCTTAAGGTCTCTGGAGTCATCTGTAAATAGCTTGCTATATACACGAGGGGAGCACGAAGGGTAACTTGCTGCTGTAGTTTGCACATCTTGCGATAACGGTCTTGAGCAGACTCAAACCTTACAAGGTCAGCATGCACCTGTGAGAGAATCAGACTTTCCTCGAGTATCTTTCTATACAGAATCTGGATGTTGACATTATGCAGAGCAACCTCTTCAAGCTTGACCTTGGGAAGTGCGTAGATAATGGTAGGCTCAAGAGCCTCAATCTGAAGTTTCGTAGGCTCTTCCCGGAAAAGACTCTCAATACACATTATGATATTTCCCTCAACGGCCATATGCTCCGTAACTCCTTTGCCGTTCTTGTAATAGAACTGCCTGACAAGACCTTTCTCTACATAGTAGATACACTTGCATATCTCTCCCTCCTTCAAAATCATCTCGCCCTTGGCAAACCTCATTGGCACAAGCACACTCTGAAGAATATCAAGTTCCTCATGAGTCATCGTACTATACTTGCGTGCTAGTTCCCTGGCTATGTCTCTTACGGTGTTTGACAAATCTTTCATCTCGTGTCGTCCTCCCTTTATTAGATTTTTAGTTGTTATTTTGTATGTGTTTTTAGTCAAGTTTAAGAACGGCAAGGAATGCCTTCTGAGGCACTTCCACATTGCCAATCTGCTTCATGCGCTTCTTGCCTTTTTTCTGCTTCTCAAGCAATTTACGCTTTCTGCTGACATCACCTCCATAGCATTTCGCAGTTACATCCTTACGGACTTGCTTTACCGTTTCCCTTGCTATTATCTTAGCACCTATGGCTGCCTGGATTGCAATGTCAAACTGCTGTCTTGGAATCAGCTCTTTAAGTTTCTCACACATGCGTCTTCCAAAACCTACCGCATTATCTTGATGTGTCAATGTTGACAACGCATCAACTGGTTCTCCATTGAGAAGTATGTCGAGTTTCACAAGCTTCGATGGCCTGAATGAGTCGATGTGATAATCGAACGATGCATATCCCTTGGAAATACTCTTCAACTTGTCATAGAAGTCGATAACTATCTCACCTAGAGGAAGCATGAAGTGAAGCTCAACACGATTACCACTGACATATTCTTGGTTAATCAGTTCTCCCCTCTTGTCAAGGCAGAGTTTCATTATAGGACCGATATAGTTGCTATCGGTGATTATAGATGCTCGTATGTATGGTTCCTCAATATGTTCTATCATCGTAGGATCAGGCAATCCGCTCGGGTTGTGTACTTCGGACGACTCGCCTTGCTTGGTATATACCATGTACGACACGTTGGGAACCGTAGTTATTACATCCATATTGAACTCCCTATCGAGTCGTTCCTGTATTATCTCCATGTGCAGAAGGCCTAAGAAACCACATCTGAATCCAAAGCCAAGTGCAACTGACGACTCAGGGAAGAACGACAATGAAGCGTCATTTAACTGAAGTTTCTCCAACGATGCACGCAGGTTCTCGTATTCTGTCGGGTCGATGGGATATACACCGGCAAAAACCATTGGCTTCACCTCTTGGAATCCCTCAATTGCCTTGTCGCAAGGATTTGCTATGTGGGTTATGGTGTCACCGACCTTAACTTCCTTTGCGTCCTTTATTCCGCTTATAATATACCCTACCTCACCCGTTTTCAGTTCGCGTCGCGATATCATATCCATCTTCAGAACGCCAACCTCATCAGCATCATACTCCATTCCTGTGTTGAAGAACTTAACTTTGTCACCCTTCTTTATCGAGCCATTAACAATCTTGAAGTATGCTATGATGCCTCGGAAAGAATTAAACACAGAGTCGAAAATCAACGCCTGAAGAGGAGCATCGGGATCTCCTTCGGGATGAGGAATACGCTCAACGACGGCACGAAGTATGTCATCTATACCTTCACCGGTTTTTCCACTCGCACGTATTATCTCATTTCTATCGCATCCTATCAGGTCTACTATTTCGTCTTCAACCTCATCAGGCATTGCGCTAGGCATGTCTATCTTGTTGATTACGGGTATAATCTCAAGATTATGGTCAATAGCCATATAGAGGTTACTTATAGTCTGGGCCTGAACGCCCTGAGTGGCGTCAACCACAAGCAATGCTCCCTCACATGCAGCTATGCTTCTGCTAACCTCGTATGAGAAGTCCACATGTCCCGGAGTGTCTATAAGGTTCAGTATATAATTCTGACCATCCAGTTCGTATTCCATCTGAATGGCATGGCTCTTAATAGTGATACCTCTCTCCTTTTCCAGGTCCATGTCATCAAGCATCTGACCTTCAGTAATCTGAATGGTATTGGTACGTTCCAAAAGCCTGTCGGCAATGGTACTCTTACCATGGTCAATGTGTGCTATTATGCAGAAATTACGTATATGTTGCATTAGAATTCTCGCCAAATTATTCGCAAAGATACAAAAAAATGATTTTTTTCTGCTAATATTTTCATTATTTTTAAAGATTTATTTGGAAAAACGTTATTTTTGTACCCATTATGAAGAAGATACTATTATTTGCATTTGTCATTACGCTCTTCTCTTGTCATGAAAACCTTGAGGAAAGAGCAGCACGTGAGGTAAAAGAATATACTGAAAAGAAATGTCCTGTCGCTATCGACCAATATACGATTATCGACAGCATTACTTTCGACAAGTCTACCAAAACCGTCCACTCATACTATTCTCTGAGGGGTGATGCAGACAGTACCGGCATTTTAAACGATGACAATGTTCGTCCGGCCCTTATAGACGAACTCAAGCGCAACACCAATAATAGAATGTATAAGGAAGCAGGTTTCCGCTTTGCCTACACCTATACGTCTGCAAGCCGTAAGGGACTGGTACTCTATGAGACTCTGCTTACGACTAAGGATTATCAATAGTTGAGTAAGGTAAGACAATAAAGAAAGCCGCTAGCAAGCGGCTTTCTTCATTATTCTGGTTTCATATTGGTGTACACGGTTTGTACATCATCGAAGTCTTCTAGTTTCTCAACCATCTTGTCTATTGTTTCACGCTGTTCTGGTGTCACATCCTTGAGGTCGTTAGGTATGTAAGTGAATTCTGCACCTGTTACCTCAAAACCGTTTTCTTCAAGATGTTTCTGTATCTCACTGAAACTCTTTGGGTCGCCATAGATGGTAATACTGTTCTCCTCTTCGTCCTCGTCAAACTCATCCTCAACACCATAGTCAATAAGATCGAGAATCAATTCGTCCATGTCAAGCCCGTCCTTCTTCTTGAACGTGAATACACTCTTATGGTCGAAAAGGAAACTTAACGAGCCTGTAGTACCAAGGTTGCCGTTAAACTTGTTGAAAACCGAACGAACATCACCTACGGTACGTGTGGTATTGTCTGTAAGTGTGTCTACAAACACAGCAACTCCATGAGGACCATATCCCTCATAGGTAACTTCCTTGTACTCACTCTGATCCTTACCCATAGCGTTCTTTATGGCACGCTCAATATTGTCTTTGGGCATGTTCTCGCGCTTCGCATTGGCGATGATGGCACGTAATGCGGGATTGTTCTCTGGCTCGGGACCTCCAGCCTTCACAGCAATAGCTATCTGTTTGCCAATCTTGGTAAACGTTTTGGCCATGTGACCCCATCTCTTTAACTTCGTAGCTTTACGATATTCAAATGCTCTTCCCATATTCTATTATCATTTAATAAGTTCTAATTCTTTATTATCGCAATTCTGCTCCCAGTTCTTTCTTTAAGTTATTGATAATCTTGTTCATAATGGCGTCTATCTGCTTGTCGTTAAGTGTTTTCTGCTCATCTTGCAGAATAAAGTTAACGGCATAACTCTTTTTGCCTTCAGGAAGGTTTTTACCTTCATATACGTCGAACAATTCAACCTTTTTCAGGAGTTTCTTCTCTGACTGATATGCAATCTGTTCAACTTGGGCAAACTCGACCTTCTTATCAATTAGGAGTGCAAGGTCACGACTTACAGATGGATACTTGCTAATCTCCGAGTATTCAACCTTTTGTTTCTTAATGGCTTTCATCAGCAAAGACCAATTGATCTCCGCATAGAAAACTTCTTGGTCAATACCAGCGGCTTTCAGTATCTTCTTGCTAAGCAATCCCATTTCTGCAAGCTTCTTTCCGCCACGATTCTCTATCAAGGTTGCCTTAACAAAGATATCGTTCTGACTTTCCTTGAACACGAGTAAGCCAAATGGAACGCCTATTCTTGAGAAAATATTCATTACATACGCTTTCAGCTCAAAGAAAGTCGACTGTTCGTCAGCATGTGCCCATGAGCCACTTACGCGTTTACCTGTAACCCACAAGGCAATCATGTTTTCCTCCTTATATGCTGCCATAGGGTTGTCGGCATTCTGCTTTTCTGGTGCAAAGGTATATACATTGCCTCTTTCAAAGAACTTAAGGTTAGGATTGCGTCGGTTAATGTTATGAGCAACACTCTCAAGACCTCCGAAAAGGAGAGTCTGACGCATCACATTAAGGTCTGAACTGAGTGGATTGAAAATCCTCACGAGGTTCTTTTCCGGATAACCCTGAAGTCCATCGTAATATGCACCTTTAGTAAGGGAGTTGTTAAGTATCTCATTAAAACCACAACCCACAAGTTGTTCTCCGACAATATTAGCAAGGTTATGCTTCTTGTCTTCGTCACCCTTGATGACAAGTGATGATTTTAACTGTGATGGAATCTCTACATTATTATATCCGTAGATACGAAGGATGTCTTCAACTACATCACATGGACGCTGGACATCGACACGATATGCGGGCACCTCAAGTACCATCCCTTCGGAGTCCTCACTAAGGATTTTCATCTCAAGAGAAGTAACAATGCTCTTTATCGTCTCTATCGGTAACTCCTTTCCTATCAATTGGTTTACATAGGAATAGTTCAAGCCAACCTTGAAATTCTCGATTTTCTCGGGATAGACATCCTTAATCTTCATGGAGACCTTTCCGCCTGCAAGTTCCTTACACAACAAAGCAGCTTGTTTCAAAGCATATATTGTGCCATTGGGATCTATGCCTCGCTCGAATCGGAATGAAGAATCAGTACTCAAGCCATGACGTCTGGCACTCTTTCTAATCCATGTTGGATGGAAATATGCACTTTCAAGAACCACGTTTCGTGTGCTATCATATGTTCCAGACCCCTTGCCGCCGAACACACCTGCAATACACATTGGTTCCTCAGCATTACATATAGCCAGGTCTCGCTCGGACAATTTGTGTTCTTCGCCATCAAGAGTAATGAATGGCGTTCCTTCCGGCATAGTCTTAACAACAATCTTGTGTCCTTTTACCATGTCTGCATCAAAGCAATGCAAGGGCTGACCATAAGCCATCATAACATAGTTGGTTATATCTACTATATTATTAATAGGTCTCAAACCAATTGTCGTCAGTTTATTTTTCAGCCAATCAGGACTTTCTTTTACCTCGCAATCTGTAATACTAACACATGCATACCTTTTACATGCATCAGTATTCTCTATTACAACATCAATAGGCAAATCCTCATTGTCTACTGCAAACGACTCGTCTGACGGACGATGGAGAGATGTCTCGTAGCCATTCTGTTTCAACCATGCATACAAGTCACGTGCCACTCCCCAATGGGAAAGTGCATCTGCACGATTGGCAGTAATGTCAACTTCTATGAGCCAGTCACTCTCCAGGTTATAATATTCAGCAGCAGGCATACCCACCTGGGCGTCTTCAGGAAGTACGATTATTCCATCGTGACTCTTCCCCACTCCTATTTCGTCCTCGGCACATATCATACCGTTCGACTCTACACCGCGTAATTTTGATTTCTTTATTACGAACTCTTTGTCACCATAATAAAGAACGCAGCCAAGATCGGCAACTATAACTTTCTGACCAGCAGCCACGTTGGGGGCACCACATACAATCTGCTGTGCCTCTCCCTTGCCAAGGTCTACTGTGGTAACGTGAAGATGGTCTGAATTAGGGTGCATTTCACATGTAAGCACCTTGCCGACATAAAGTCCTTTTAGTCCTCCGCGGATGCTCTGCACTTCCTCAAGGGCATCAACCTCCAAGCCTTCGCTTGTCAGCGCGTCGCACACTTCCTGGGGAGTAAGATTGAAGTCAACATACTCCTTCAACCATTTATAAGATATATTCATTTCAATCTGAAAATTAGTGTCTCTTTTAAAAGCGGTTGCAAAGTTAACAATAAATTTTTAAAACAAGAAGAATAATATCAAAAAAGGTATGTGAATAAAACCCACATTATTCATCTTTGAAAATTTCGGTCAAACGAGCTGCACCCTTGGAAGTACAGAAACCGCGCATCAATACTATCCAGAAATTGCGGAACAATTCTTTTGTGTCATACTTCATATACATTTTATTGGTTATAAAGTAATTGGTTGACGCCTCGGCAATCTTTACCACAATCTCGTAATTTAGTCCTTTCAAGAAATATCCATGCTCTATTCCTCGCTTTATAAATTCTAATGATTTTTTCGTATCCTCCTCATGTAAGCTACGCAAATAACTAACGACATTGGAATACTTCTGGAGTTCCAAAAAGAAATATGGACTTATATTCTCAAGGTCTTCCATCTTTATTCTAAAGAACTCAATAACAACATCCATTTCATTATCTGCCTGATTCAAAAATTCGGCCATATGTGACCTTATACGAAGATTGTCCTCACGCATACATTCAAGCAGAAGCTTTTCTTTGTTGTCATATAATTCATAAAGGGTGCGTTTGGAAATCTGCATGGCATTAGCGATATCATCCATCTTGACAGACTTGATACCATTTTTCTTGAACATCTCAATGGCAACACTCAATATTCTTAAGCGTAACTCTTTCTTATAGTTGGATATGTTATTCATTTGCATACACCAATTGTATATATATTCACTAAATTTTAGTCAATAGGCTTCAGAAACATATAGATGTGTTTTTTCAATGGCAAAGTTAATAAAAAGATTCGAAAAATATATTTTGTTTTTTAGTTTTTTCGTAACTTTGCCGCAATTTTAAGTAATTAGTAATCGTATAATTATAATCAGATAGAACAAACAAGTTTTTTATGGTGAAAATATCTAAGGAAGCGGCTCTGGCTTACCATGAGAGTGGAAGACCAGGCAAGATTGAGGTAAAGCCGACTAAGGCTTATCGTACACAGACAGACTTAAGCCTCGCCTATTCTCCTGGCGTGGCTTTCCCATGCCTGGAAATTCAGGATAATCCCGACGATGCTTATAAATATACAGACAAAGGTAATCTTGTGGCTGTTATAAGCAATGGTACTGCTGTTCTCGGACTTGGTGATATAGGAGCAATGAGTGGAAAGCCCGTAATGGAAGGTAAGGGACTTCTTTTCAAGATATATGGAGGAATTGACGTCTTCGACATTGAGGTTGACGAAAAAGACCCAGAGAAGTTTTGCGAGGCTGTCGAGAAAATTGCTCCCACATTTGGAGGAATTAACCTTGAGGACATAAAAGCCCCCGAGTGCTTCTATATTGAGGAAAGGCTCAAAAGAACACTTGACATTCCCGTGATGCACGACGACCAACATGGAACGGCTATCATCTCGGCTGCAGGCCTTAAAAATGCGCTGGAAGTAAATGGCAAGAGTATCAAAGATGTAAAAATCGTAGTGAATGGTGCTGGTGCTGCGGCAATCAGTTGTACCAAGCTCTATATTGCCCTTGGTGCTCGCAAGGAAAACATCCTGATGCTTGACTCTAAGGGAGTGATAACAAGTGATCGCGAGAACCTCAACGAGCAAAAGAGATTCTTCGCTACAGAGCGACGTGATGCTCACACACTGGCAGAAGCAATAAACGGGGCTGATGTTTTCGTTGGACTGTCAAAAGGAAACGTCCTCACGAAGGAGATGGTGAAAACAATGGCAAAAGACCCTGTCATTTTTGCACTCGCCAACCCTGTTCCAGAAATATCCTACGAGGATGCCATGGAGGCTCGCCCTGATACGTTAATGGCAACGGGAAGAACCGACTATCCTAACCAAATAAACAATGTTATCGGATTTCCATACATCTTCAGAGGTGCTCTCGACGTTCATGCTACAGCAATAAACGAGGAAATGAAAATGGCTGCTGTGAATGCCATAGCCGACCTGGCCAAGCTACCAGTACCAGATGTTGTGAATGACGTCTATAAGGTGAACAACCTTAAGTTCGGGCGTGATTACTTTATCCCCAAGCCCGTCGATCCACGACTTATTTCTGAAGTGTCCGCTGCCGTGGCGAGAGCAGCCATCGAAAGCGGAGTGGCAAGAAAGAAAATTGAGAACTGGGATGAATATAAGAACTCGCTCAGCGTATTACTTGGACAAGAGACTAAACTTACCCAGAAACTCTATGCGACCGCAAGTGCACACCCACAAAGGGTAGTTTTTGCGGAAGGAATACATCCTACTATGCTTCGTGCCGCTGTTCAGGCCAAAGCAGAAGGTATCTGTCAGCCAATATTGCTTGGTAATGACGAAAGAATAGCGAAACTGGCAAAAGAGCTCGACCTTTCACTCGAAGGAATTGAAGTGGTGAACCTCAGACATGACAACGAGGCCGAAAGACGTGAGCGTTTCGCACGTATACTTACTCAAAAGCGCCAACGTGACGGATACACATTCGAGGAAGCAAACGACAAGATGTTTGAGCGCAACTATTTCGGAATGATGATGGTAGAGACGGGTGAAGCGGACGCTTTTATTACAGGACTTTACACCAAATACTCCAACACCATAAAAGTAGCAAAGGAAGTTATCGGCATTCGTTCTGAATATAAACATTTCGGAACAATGCACATCATCAATTCTCCAAAGGGAACTCTATTCCTGGCAGACACTCTCATCAACAACAATCCAAACACCGAGGAGCTTGTGGATTTAGCAAAACTAAGCTCCACCGCCGTGAGATTCTTCAATGAGAAACCTGTCATTGCTATGGTAAGCCACTCTAACTTCGGAAGTGATACGTCTGAAGGCTCAAGGAAGGTAAGGAAAGCGGTAGCGGAACTACAGGAAAAGAACCCCGAAATGATAGTTGACGGAGAGATACAGATAGGATTTGCCCTGAATCGCGAACAAAGAGACAGCCTCTATCCATTCTCACGATTAAAGGACAAAGATGTTAACACGCTTGTATTCCCTAACCTTACAAGCGCTCGTTCCTCGTATAAGATGTTGCAAGCATTAGCGCCAGATGTTGAAATCATTGGCCCAATACAGATGGGACTAAACAAACCTATCCACTTTACCGACTTCGGTAGTTCAGTGCGTGACGTAGTTAATATTACTGCCGTAGCTGTTATCGATGCATATGTTGAAAAAATCAAGAAAAGAATAAACAAAGTATAGTACAAGAATCATAACATACGGCAAACCACAAGATAGTTCCACGTTGGTCTAATGTGGAACTATTTATTTTCCCCTTAGGAGAAGAGTGTATGTCTTCGTCTTAGCCTCGTAAAAGAATGAATGAGTTTGAAGACCGATGGCGTTCCAGTTCCAGTTGTTCCAGTTGAAAAATGAGGAACAACACACCTTCCAAATATTATATAATTAATTGATATATAAGTATTTATATATACAATGAGGGGTGTTTGTACATCAAAAAAAACTGGAACAACTGGAACAACTGGAACAACTGGAACTGGAACGCTTAGGGGTATTTGTTTCATATCTAAAAAGCAGTATATCAATGAAATACAACATTCACAAAAATCCTGCACTAGTATTCCATATAGACAAAAAGCACATAAAACTGCATATTTCTCCTCTAAAAGCATCAAATAACGTGCGTGATATGCTTGTTTCGATACTTTTACCTGTACTTAAAGCATTCAAAAGTGTTTCGGAATTTTAATACTCTAACCCCTTTTTGAAACAACTTTGTGCTAAAATGGACTGTCCCATAGCAGAAAGTGAGGGTAAGAGGGCACTAAAATCAACTAAAAAAGGCAGAAAACCTATCCTGGTTTTCTACCTATTCAGCGGAAGGTGAGGGATTCAAACCCCCGATACCCGAAAGGGGTATACCGGATTTCGAGTCCAGCGCGATCGATCACTCTGCCAACCTTCCAATTAAAAAAACGCAAACGAAAAATTCGTTTTGCCGAACAAGAGGAAGGTACAGCAACTGAACCTTCCTTAAATATGGATGCAAAGGTAATGCTAAAAAACGACAACTCAAAACAATTCGTCTATTTTTTATTCAAAAGACAATTTTGAGAGTCGCGAACGTAGCTGCTCTGCTAATGATTTGCGTATGGACAGAGATAGCATACATGTATTGTCATAGGATTGTGACAATATGCGAGGTTGCATTTCCTTGACTACGCGCATCACTTGATTCATCATTACGTATGGGAACTGGAAATCGATGCGTTCCTCAACAAGTTTCTCTGTTATTTCAGAATTGGCTATCGCATCTGCAGCGGCCTCACGATATGCAACGATAAGACCTCCTGTACCGAGATTTACTCCTCCATAGTACCTCACCACAACGATAAGAGTCTCTGATAACTGATTGCTATTTATCTGTCCAAGTATAGGTTTACCTGCGGTACTACTGGGTTCTCCATCGTCATTGGCACGAAAAATGCTTCCGTCAGCTCCAATTACATACGCATAGCATACGTGTCTGGCATCAAAATACTTTTTTCGATAGTTTGAAACAATATCCTTTACCTCATCAACGCTCTCAACGTGATGAGTGAAGGCGAGGAACTTACTACGTTTATCGGTAAAGTAGCCCTCGCCTCCTTTACTTATTGTCTTAAAACTATCTTCCATTGAGATGGTTAATAAAACTACATTAATATAGTCAATCCAACTTGTGGATTACCAATCCCGAACGGAGTTTCGGCTCAAACCAGGTTGCCTTGGGAGGCATTATCTTACCACTATCAGCAATGTTCATTATCTGGTTCATACTCACAGGATAGAGTGCCAAGGCTGCGCGCATCTCGCCACTATCCACTCGTCGTTTAAGTTCTCCCAGTCCACGAAGTCCACCAACGAAGTCAATTCTGTCACTTGAGCGAAGGTCCTTGATACTCAGTATATCATCGAGGATTAGACGACTTGAGATATCCACATCAAGCACTCCTATTGGGTCACTATTGTCATAGGTACCCTCCTTTGCAGAAAGAGACCACCAGAAGCCATCGAGATAAAGCGAGAACTCATGAAGCCGGGCTGGCTTGTAGTTTTCCGTTCCTTTCTTCTCAACATAGAAGTTTTTGCGCAATTCATCGATAAATTGTTCTGATGTTAATCCGTTAAGGTCTTTTACAACACGATTATAGTCGAGTATGGTAAGTTGTGACGCTTGGAAACAAACCGCCATAAAATAGTCATACTCCTCCGTTCCCTTATGATTTGGATTCTGTTTTTGTTTCTCAGCACCGACAAGTGCAGCTGCAGCTGAGCGGTGATGACCGTCGGCAATGTAGAGTGACGGCATCTTTGCGAACTGCTCTGTTATTGTATTAATGTCATTTTCGTCCGAGACAATCCAGAACTGATGACGGAACCCGTCGATAGGAGCAATGAAGTCATACTCTGGTTCCGTGGCGGCATATTTCTTTAACAAGGCGTCGAGTACAGCATTGTCAGGATAAGCGAAGAACACTGGCTCGATGTTGGCATTATTCACACGCACATGCTTCATGCGGTCTTCCTCCTTGTCGCGTCGAGTCAACTCGTGTTTCTTTATCACTCCCTTCGCATAGTCGTCGCAATGGGCGCACACAACAAGTCCATATTGTGTCTTGCCGTTCATCTGCTGGGCGTAGATGTAGTATTGCTCCTTGTCGTCCTGAACGAGCCAGCCCTTGTCTTGGAACTTCTTAAAGTTCTCAGCAGCCTTCTCATATACACGCGGGTCGTACTCGCTGGTGCCTTCGGGGAAGTCGATTTCTGGTTTAATGATGTGATAAAGGCTCTTCTCGTTGTCTCCCGCCTCGGCACGTGCCTCTTCTGAGTTAAGCACGTCATACGGGCGACTCTCCACCTGCTCCACCAAATCTTTTGGCGGACGGATTCCCTTGAATGGTTTTATTATTGCCATGATATTGTGAGTTTAATATTCTGTTGGGGTTATATTTCATGCAAAATTACACAAAAACTTCCGAATATTCAAAAAACTTTGAAAACATTTTGACTTACTATTTGCGCACACAATAAAAAAGTATTATTTTTGCAACGTGAAAATAAACTATGCACTTATGAAACAATTATTATTATTTACTTCCATCCTCATGGGATTGTTCTGCAACGAGGCACGCGCCGACGGCTTCGAGACTGCCACACAGGCTGTACAGAACATGGGTGTGGGATGGAACCTAGGCAACACACTTGATGCCAACAACCAGAGTGTCACAAACATTTCATCAGCATCTTATTGGGGACAACAAGGATTGGATTCTGAGACCTGCTGGGGACAGCCAACCACTACGGCAGCGCTGATAACAATGATGAAGAACGCAGGGTTCGGAGCCATAAGAGTGCCTGTAACATGGTATAACCACATGGACTCCAATGGTAACGTTAATGCCGCATGGATGGCAAGGGTGAAGGAGGTCGTGGATTATGTAATAGATGCCGGACTCTACTGCATCATCAATGTACATCACGACACTGGTGCCGACTCCAACACTTCCAAACATTGGATTCACGCCAGCACCACATCTTATAATAACAACAAGACAAGATACGAGAATCTGTGGAGGCAGATAGCTAATGAGTTCAAGAGCTACGGGGATAAACTGTTGTTTGAGGGTTACAATGAGATGCTCGATGAGTATAACTCTTGGTGCTGGCCATCCAGAAGCTACAACAACGCAGAGAACGGTTACACCGAATCAATTGCAACAGCCTCATACAATGCCATAAACAACTACGCACAAAGCTTTGTAAATGCCGTAAGGGGAACTGGTGGAAACAACGTAAACCGCAACCTTATCGTAAACACATACGCGGCATCTAGCGGCGGACGTTGGAACACACACTGTAACGACCCGTTGACAAAACTGAACAAGCCTTCAGGAGAGAACAACCATATCATATTCGAAGTACATACCTACCCCAACATATCAAATCTTAATAGTGCTAAGACAGATGTGGCTAACATGTTCACCGACATAAACAGTTACCTCAAGACGAAAGCACCTGTGATAATAGGAGAATGGGGAACAAGCAACGTTGACAACGGAAGTGACTACGCTAACAACAGGACTAACATGATTAATTTTCTTGACTACTTCGTCAAGAAGGCAAAAGATAATAACATCGCGACTTTCTACTGGATGGGACTCACCGATGGAGTCAACAGATCGCTGCCGGCATTCAATCAGGCAGACCTGGCACAGACAATCGTCAATGCCTATCACGGCAGTATCTCAGGCTATCAATTTCCCACTCCAGATGATTTCCAAACAATATATACGGTGAATTATACCCAAGAATGGTCGGAGGCCTTTCTCTATGGTGATTGGAATCGTACGGCACAAAGTTTAAGTAACTATAAAGGCATCCTCGTGGAAATGGAGGATGACAGTTATGCCGGCAAACTTCAGATTAAAGTATATGGCGTTAAGAATGGTACGAACCCTGACGGAAGCGATAAGTTCAAAGAGCAATATGCTCAATTTGCTTCTGGTTCAAGTAGCACGATGGTAACATTCGACGCTAGCATTTTAGGTTCGACATTTTGGGGAGTTACCTTACAGACCCTTTCTGGAGCAATGACTGCAAAAGTGAAGAAAGTAACTCTTATCAAGGCTGACAATTCCGAGATATCTCTGAGTGTCACGTCGGCCTGGGGATGTACTGTCACTTCCGAGTCTACCCCTATCAATACATCCATTCAAAATCTCCAGCCTGATATGTCCAAGACCGATGATGCTATCTACAACCTCAATGGTCAGCGCGTCAACACACCACAAAAGGGTATCTATATCAGGAATGGTAAGAAGTTTATCATGAAATGACTTCTACCAATCATTGAATACCAAAATAATTGCCCCCGACCACTTGAAGTAGTCGGGGGCATATTGTTTTAGAAGTATTGTAAATTCTACTTGTTCACCTGGAACTTCGTGTCGCCGTCCTTGAAGAAAGCATTTATCTGCTTTGCGGCAGCAATACCAGCGTTGATGTTTGCCTCAGCCGTCTGAGCACCCATCTTCTTAGGAGTGCTGAAATAACGACCTTCAAACTTGGCAAAATCATCATTAGCATCAGGCATAATGTCTGTTACGAACTTCAGGTCCTCGCGCTCAGCCATCAGCTTAATCAACTCTGGCTCATTGATGACCTCCTTGCGGGCGGTATTAACAAGTATGCCCCCCTTCTTCATCTTGCCTACAAGAGCATAGTTGATGCTCTCTTTGGTCTCTGGTGTAGCTGGGATATGGAGCGAAACAACGTCGCATGTCTCGAAGAGAGCATCCTGATTGGCAACGGCATGAACACCTGCTGCCTCGATAACTTCTGCAGGACAGTATGCGTCAAAGGCATATACATCCATTCCGAAGCCCTTAGCAATGCGAGCCACGTTACGACCAACATTACCAAATGCAAGAATACCAAGTTTCTTACCTAACAGCTCTGAACCGCTCTTTCCATTGTAGAAGCCACGAACGGCCATAACGAGCAGACCGAACACGAGTTCTGCTACTGCATTGGCATTCTGACCAGGAGTATTCTCTGCGACCACATTGTGAGCGGTAGCGGCAGCAAGGTCGATGTTGTCATAACCAGCACCGGCACGAACCACAATCTTCAACTGCTTAGCGGCATCGAGAACCTCAGCGTCAACCTTATCCGAACGGATAATCAGCGCATCAGCATCCTTCACTGCATCCAGGAGCTGAGCCTTCTCTGTATATTTCTCAAGCAACACAAGCTCATTGCCGGCTGCTTCCACTTCCTTGCGTATGCCCTCCACAGCTGCACTTGCAAAGGGCTTTTCTGTTGCAACTAATACTTTCATAATTGAATTATGCATTATTAATGATTAGCCTCGAATTCCTTCATGCAAGCTACAAGAGCATTAACTCCCTCGATGGTCTGGGCATTGTAGCAAGAAGCACGGAAACCACCAACCGAACGGTGACCCTTCACACCAACCATTCCCTTTGATACTGCGAAATCCAAGAAGTCCTTCTCGAGTTCCTTGTATTCAGGAGCCATTACGAAGCAAAGGTTCATCAACGAACGGTCTTCAGCATTGGCAGTACCCTGGAACATCTTGTTGCGGTCGATTTCACCATATACAATCTCTGCACGCTGCTTTGCAATCTTGTCCATTGCCTCTACTCCACCCTGCTTCTTAATCCAGCGAAGGTTCTCCAAAGCGCAATAGATAGGCACAACTGGAGGAGTGTTGAACATGGAACCCTTGTCCACATGTGTGCGATAGTCGAGCATTGTAGGAATCTCACGAGGAGCCTTGCCCAACTTCTCGTCCTTCAGGATGATGATGGTCACACCAGCCATAGACAGGTTCTTCTGAGCACCAGCATAGATAGCATCATACTTGCTGACATCAACAGGACGGCTCATGAAGTCTGAAGACATGTCGGCAATCATAGGCACGGCAACATCAAGGTCCTTGCGGATTTCTGTTCCGTAAATGGTATTATTGGTTGTAATATGCAAATAGTCTGCATCTGCAGGAACTGACCAATCTTTGGGGATGAAAGTATAATTGGCATCAGCTGAAGAAGCCACTTCAACAACTTCACCAAAGAGTTTTGCCTCTTTCATGGCCTTCTTTGCCCACACGCCGGTGTTCAGATAAGCGGCCTTCTTGATCAGGAAGTTGTAAGGAATCATACAAAACTCAAGTGATGCACCACCACCAAGGAAAATCACCGAATAACCTTCTGGTACATCGAGCAATTCTTTAACTAAGGCAACGGCCTCATCAACAACTGGCTGGAAATCTTTCGCACGATGGCTAATTTCGGCAAGTGACAAACCACTGCCATTGAAGTCTAAAATCTGCTTAGCAGTATTTTCAATAACCTCGCGTGGAAGCATTGAAGGACCTGCATTAAAATTGTACTTCTTCATTTGTATTTTTTAATTATATGTTAAGTTAATATTTAACGGCGCAAAGTTACACAAATTAAGTGAAACGACAAAATATTTAATCACTATTTACAAATAATATAGGCTTTAGGTGTCTATTTGACAACTTCAATTAGCGTTTTCACACCTTTCACTTTTTCACCTTTTACTTTTTCCAGCACCTCACGGAGTCGTTTTCTGGAAATCGCAACGTAGCTGTAACGCTCTTTGACATCAATCCTGCCTATCTCATTTTTCTCAAGACCTCCCTTCTTGCAAAGGAATCCAACAATATCAACCTTCGATATCTTGTCTTTCTTTCCCTTGCCTATATACAATGTGACCATCTTAGGAGGAGCAGGAGACGGAAGTTTCTCCGGAATAACAAATTCGGAGACTTCACCTTCAACATATTCCGGAGGATATTCGTCAGGACCCAATATGAAATATGTCGTTCCCATAGCATCCCAACGTGCGGTACGCCCTACCCTATGTATGTATGCATCTTCTCCCAGTGGCAAATGGTAATGAACAATATTCTCAACTTGCGGGATATCCAGACCTCTGGAGGCAAGGTCGGTTGCTATTAGGACATTTGTAGAACCATTACTGAATTGGTATAGTGCCGCCTCTCGTTGCGCCTGTTCAAGTCCACCATGAAAGGCACTCGTAGAGAATCCCATCGTTTTTAGATACTCCTCTGTTCGTTCCACGCTTTCCCGGAAATTAAGGAATACAATGGTGCTTTGGTCTCCGAAGCTTCGCAATAGCCTTTGCAATGTGTCGAGTTTGTCTTTCACGGCACTCTTAACGATGTTTATCTCTACTCGCTCAGGCACTTGTTCGTCCTCAATAAGGAAATCGACACGTGACACCCTGCCCATGTTGACAAAAGATGGAATCTCCTCTGTCTCGGTAGCTGACAGCAAGACACGTCTCTTAGCATTGTATAGCCTGTTCATCGCCTTGCTCATCTCGTCATGGAAGCCCATTTCAAGACACTTGTCAAACTCGTCGATTACAATCCAGCATACATCCTCTACAGCAATGTTGCCCTTGTCGATGTGGTCGTTAAGCCTACCTGGCGTTGCAAACACTATGTGAGGACGGATTTTCATCAACTGGCGATGCTCATCCATAGTGGGACGACCACCATAGAGAGCCATAGAACGGAGTCCCGATCCCATACTTGCAAGCACTTGTTGTGACTGTAAAGCCAACTCCCTGCCAGGAACTATCACAACGGCCTGAAGAGAATCTTGCCCAGCATCTATCCTTTCTGTCAAAGGGAGCAGATAGGCTAGTGTCTTACCACTGCCCGTAGGCGACAACACAAGCACGTCATTCGAAGAATGTAGTATGGCATCTGATGTCTCTTTCTGCATCAGATTCAGTTCTTCGATTCCAAGTTTATCTAATACCTTATTTATTTTCATAGTTGCAAAATTACAAAAATTAGTTTAATTCTTTGCCATTATCAGCAATCTTTCGTTTATTTTTCATATTTTTGCAGAGTGTTTTCATTTATTACTACAAAACAGAAGTAATGGAAAAGAAGAAACTGTTGTTCGCCATAGGCACCAATTCTCCCTTGTCTGCTGACAGGGTGATATGCATGAAAGTTAACATCTTCGGGCTTTTTGGCGACGATATCCGCTTCACCCATCTGATGAAGACAGACCCTATAGGTATAGTATCGCCACAATTCACGAATTGTGTTGGCATCGCATATACAACCATGCCTCTAAAAGATATCAAAAGAATATTCAAGGAGGTTGAAAAAGAATGTGGCGACACCATAGAGAAACGCAAAAACAACCTCATCGAGATGGACATCGACATTCTGGAATTTAATGGTAAACGCTACCATGAGAAAGACTGGAACAGACAATACATCATCGATATGGTAGAAGAGGCTGAAGTATTAAAAGACGAGATTCTATGAGAACATTAACCATATTGTTAATGTGCCTGATAGCCAACGCGGTATCTGCACAGGAGTTTGATAAGTATTTCGAAGACAAAACACTTCGGATAGACTACATTTTTTCAGGAGACACTTCCACACAAACCATAGCGCTCGACCAACTTAACCAACTTCCACGATGGTATGGCAAGAGGAACAACCTCGCAATAGTTCCCGTCGAGGGAAATGGTTCTATCATAGTCAGAGAGCATTCCAAAGAAACAATCATTTACAAGAATTCATTCTCCACTCTATTTCAGGAATGGCTGACCACCGAAGAGGCAAAAACGACCACTAAATCTTTCGAAAACGTATTCCTCGTACCTATGCCGAAAGACAGCGTTGACATAACGGTAGAACTGAGAAACAACCGTCGCGAGGTTGTGGCAAGTATGACTCATACGGTAAATCCGAACGATATACTGATAAGGCATGTGGGATATAGCGAGACTACTCCTTATCAGACAATGTTGCAAGCGGCAGACTCCACCCGTTGCATTAACATCGCCTTCGTGGCAGAAGGCTATACAAACGACGAGATGCCCATATTCATTGAGGACGTAAACAGGGCGATTGACGCCTTGTTTAGTCATGAACCGTTCAAAAGCAGAAAGGAGTCGTTCAATATAATAGCCGCGAAATCCGCTTCGGATGAAAGTGGAACGAGTGTGCCACGCAAAGGTATATGGAAGCATACGGCACTTGAATCGCATTTCGACACATTCTATAGCGCTCGCTATCTAACCACACTTCACCTGAAGAAACTTCATGACGTGCTGGCAGGACTGCCATACGAACATATCATAGTGCTCGTGAACACCGATGTTTATGGCGGAGGAGGCATTCTCAACTCATACAATCTCTCGGCTGCACACCACCCTAAGACATTGCCTGTTGTGGTGCATGAGTTCGGACATAGTTTCGCCGGACTTGCTGATGAATATGCATACGAGAATGAGCCGATTCCAATGTATCCTGCTGATGTTGAGCCGTGGGAGCCCAATATAACGACCATGAAAGACTTTCAAGGAAAATGGGAGGATTTGATAAGCAAGAAAACGCCTGTACCTACACCTGCTAAAGACAAGTATTCGGACACAATAGGAGTTTTCAAAGGAGCGGGATATAGTCTTAACGGAGTATATCGCCCAATGATGGACTGCCGGATGCGCACCAATGAGAATCCCACATTCTGTCCTGTTTGTCAACAGGCAATAAACAACCTGATAGACTTCTACGTGAAATGAAACGCAATATTCTCATAGCATTGCTTCTGATGATGTTTGCAATAGGTGCAAACTGTCAACCTCGTCAACGGCAGAAGAGCGAGGCATCAGAACAACTGGGTATGGCCATTGACTATTTTTCGTCAGGCAAATACCATGAGGCATTGCTGCTTTTCAGCCGACTCGACAAGCAATACAATCTGAATCCAAGATTCCATGCCTACATGGGCGTGTGCCAATATTACGAATGGAACTACGAAGAGGCATGTAAACTGCTGAGCGAGGCAATACCCCAACTCGAAGGACTCGCGCCACATGAGCGAAGCATCTATTACTTCGCATGTGCGGAAAGCTATTTCAATTTGTCAAAATATAACGAAGCAATTCCTTACTATGAGCAGCACATAAATGTGTGCTACGAGAACGAGAAAGGCGATGCTCTTTATCGTATCGCCTTCTGCTACATGTTCACTAACAACAAGCCATTGGCACTTGAGTATTTCACCTCTGCACTCTCATACTATGAGAAGCATCCAAACAACGCCAAAGCAAGAATTGCGCAACTCAGGAACATGACAAAGGGCTTAGAGGAAGAACTGAAAGAAAACCAGGAATAGTCCATCATTATCCAAAAGATATCCTTTTACCTTACCAAAGGTGGCTTTTGAGACTCTCAAAGATGACTTCTGACACCCTCAGAGGTGGCTTCTGACCTCATCAGATGTATACTTCTGGCCTCCTTAAAGATATACTTTTGCGTTTCCCTACTAAACATACGGGCATAAAAAAAGCGACAGGCTTCACAGCTGATCGCTCCATATCTCCAATAGGTATTAGTTTTTTTAAGGTAAAAAGATTGTTTTCAGGATAACGTGTGCAAAGTTACTCTATTTATTTTAACAATCCAAATTATTTTCTTTCATTTTTTTAGCGAATCGTGCCGTGCGCCCACACAAGCCCCAAAATTATCATAATTTAACAAATAATTCATGCAAACGATTGCTCAAATAGCATTTTTGACACATTGAAATAGCATAAAAGGGCAATAATACACTTATCTTGATTAAAACATAAGGCATCCTTCCAATATGGTTTTTATTGTCTCCTCGTAATTAGTATCTATCAAAGATACCTTTTCCCCACTTTGGACGAAACCATTTATATAGTAATGATTGTCCTCTTTCAGAGAATCTGATGTAATATCTGTGTCGTACAGCCTTGTCTCTATATCAGAGTTATGATTCTTTATATAACTAAAATGAGCATCAATAAACACATCTGTCATAGCAAGGCATATAAATTTGATTGACGATAAATACTGTTCGCAGAAATCTTGTTGCCAATCAAAAGGTATGTAGCAACCTTCCACAATAAGATTCTGTTTATTCTCAATAGCAGTCTTAATTATCTCACGGACAATTGGCCAAAGATAATCGGTTAAGGCATCATCATCCTCAGGCGTTAGTTCGGTATTACCGCTACGTATTAACCCCATTTTCAGATGGTCGATAGAAAGATATGGGAACTTGTATCTTTCGAGCATTCTCTGCGCCAAAAGAGTCTTTCCTGTATGTGATGCTCCAGTTATAAGAACAATCATAGCCTCGCCTTTATTTCTTTTTTGACCTTTTCTAAATCGCGACAAGAGAGAATAGGCATCAAACTCTCTATCTCCTCAATACTCTTATCCCACCATTTTAGTTTTAAGAGGTAACCGATAAGTTCATCATCGAATCGTTTTCGAATAACTCTACACGGATTGCCTACTGCAATTGAATAAGGCGGGATGTCCTTAGCTACTACAGAGTTTGTTCCGATTATTGCTCCGTCACCAATATGGACACCTGGCATCACGGTCACGTTCTGCCCTATCCACACGTCATTGCCAACGACAGTATCACCCTTTAACGGCAACTCATCTTTTACTGGAGCTATGGCACTCCCCCAGTCTCCCCCAATAACGTAGAAAGGATAAGTCGTTACACAATCCATCCTATGATTAGCCCCGTTCATCACAAACTCCACACCTTTGGCGATAGCACAGAACTTGCCAATTATTAGTTTGTCTCCAATAAAGTCATAGAAATGGGTAACGTGTTTCTCAAACTGGCCTGCTCCATCCACGTCATCATAATAGGTATAGTCACCAATAATAATATTGGGATTCTTTACCACATTCTTAATGAAGCATAGGCTTGGAATGTTAGGGTTTGGAAAAGCTTCGTTCGGATTAGGTCTATTACTTATTATCATATTTAGCATTGTTTTATATGCCCCTCTCTGCCCAGTCACCTCTATCCAGATTACGATATGATATTGCTTCTGCAAGATGGGTGGTTGTAATTGGCTCTGAACCATCAAGATCGGCAATTGTTCTTGCCACTTTAAGTATCCTTGAGTATGCTCTGGCAGATAGGTGCATGCGCTCCATCGCTATACGAAGCATATTCATACCCGCCTCATCTGGCTCTGCGTACTGATGAATCATACGCTCGGTCATCTGAGCATTACAATGAATGCCCTTGACGTTCTTATATCTTGCTTCCTGTATCTCACGAGCCTTAATCACTCTCTGCCGTATATTCGCGCTTGGCTCTCCCTGCTTCGTTTGTGATATGTCTTTGAATGGAACAGGCGTAATCTCACAATGAATGTCAATTCTATCAAGCAACGGACCAGAAATCTTATTCAAGTATCTCTGTATCTGGCCAGGAGTGCATACGCAATGGTGCGTAGGGTCGCCATAATAGCCACAGGGACAGGGGTTCATTGACGCCACGAACATAAACGAGCAGGGAAATTCGATTGTGTATTTTGCACGACTAATGGTAATCATCCTATCCTCAAGCGGCTGGCGCATTACCTCTAAAACACTTCGTGAAAACTCAGGCAATTCATCAAGAAACAAGACTCCATTATGGGCAAGTGAAATCTCACCCGGACGAGGGCTTGTTCCACCACCGACAAGCGCAACCTGAGAGATGCTGTGATGAGGACTCCTAAACGGACGCTGATAGATTAACGACGTACCATTACTCAACTTTCCGGCCACAGAATGTACTTGTGTTGTTTCAAGACTCTCGGATAATGTCAATGGAGGAAGTATCGACGGGAGTCTCTTTGCCATCATAGACTTACCCGAACCTGGAGGTCCGACCATAATCAGGTTATGTCCTCCAGCAGCCGCAACCTCGAGCGCACGCTTCACATTCTCTTGTCCACGCACATCAGCATAATCAAGGTCAACATGCGACTGGTTCTCATAGAACTCTTTTCTAGTATCTATTATAATAGGTTCGTAATGCTCTCCGTTTAAGAATCTTATAACATCGGTCAATGAGTCCATAGCATACACATCGAGATTGTTTACGACTGCAGCCTCACGACCATTCTCCTTAGGAACTATGAGCCCTTTGAACTTGTCTGCACGAGCCTTTATCGCCAATGGCAACACACCACGAACGGAACGCAACTGCCCATCAAGTCCCAACTCGCCAACCATCATATACTGCTCAAGCAAATCGGATTTCACATTACCGTTTGCACCTAATACACCGATAGCCATAGCGAGGTCGTAACCACTACCCTCTTTCTTAATGTCGGCAGGTGACAAATTAACGGTAATGTCAGCAACTGGCATCTTGCCACCAATATTGGTTATAGCAGCCTTAATACGGTCGTAGTTTTCTTTAACAGCCGTATCAGCAAGCCCCGACACATGGAACAGCACTCCCTTTGATATGTTGGTCTCAACCGTAACAGTAACAACGGTCAGCCCCATCACCTCTGCAGAATATGTCTTAACAAGCATTATTTAACAAAAAGGTTAGTTTGTAAAAACAGGGACATGTAAAAAACATACACGTCCCTGTAATATATTATTAGGTATAAGACCTTATTTCTTTACAAGAGTATAAATTAACGTGCCAAATGATATCACACTTGTAATGGTTGAAAGGAACCAAGTGTTGTTGTTGAGAGTCTGACGACTGATTCTAGACTTGTTCGGCTCTATATATATAATGTCATTCTGCTGAAGATAATAGTAGGGAGAATTCAGTATCTCTGCAGAACTAATATCTAAACGGTGTGTGCTCTTCTGACCTGTTTTGTCCTCACGGATAAGCAAGATATTATCACGACGACCATACATTGTAAGGTCACCAGCAGAGGCGATTGCTTCCACAATACTCATCTTCTCTGTAGAAACAGGAACAATTCTTGAACCAGTCTCACCGATAATGGTTACATGATAACTTGCAAGACGCACGGTAACAATAGGATTCTCATTTGCTGCCATATAAGGACGGACCTTTGAAAGAATAAGATTCTCACACTCACGAGTAGTAAGTCCTTCAACATGCAAAGAACCAACCATTGGGAAGTTGATGTTTCCATTGTTGTCAACAAGGTAACCATAAATTCTTCCTTGCTGGTTAGATGTAGAACCTTCGTTCAGATTAAGGTTGAAAGGCTTTGCGGCATCTTGGTCAGAAGTATTAACCCTAATGTTAATCAAGTCTTTTGGCATGATGCGTGCATCATACAACCAACGTGAACGAGACAAATCTGCCGTGTCTGCACCTTGAAAGTAAACTATTTTCTTGGAACTTCCGCAACTACCGAAAAGAACCGTAATAGCCATGATGACTATTGGGATTATTAACTTTTTCATTCTCTTAATTGTATTTAGATTATTATTTGGCTGCAAATTTAATCTTATTTTTTGATATATGCAAAAAAAACATAAATAATTTAGTATATATGCATTTCTCAACAAGAAAATGACCACGCTTAATTGGCGTGGTCATTATTTGTGTATAGTTTAGAAAAACTCATCTAGAATTAGAAGAACAGATAACGATTGTCCTTCACGTCTGCCTTAACAAAGTACTCTTGAAGTGCTTGTTGTGCTGCCTGAGAAGCACGCTGACCAAGACGCTTGGTATAAGCAGCCTCGTCAAACTTGCCTGGACGAGGAGTCTTTTCCTTAACCTGGAAAAGATATACACCTGCATTACCCTTAACAGGAGCAGCAGAGAACTTACCCTTGGCAGTACCTGCCACAGCACCACTAAGAGCAGGCTCATTAGCACCAGTTGACTGAACGAATACAGGAGCAGCAAATGTCACCTGAGATACCTCACTTACCTGTGCGCCCTTAGACTTAGCGGCCTCAATAGACTTCACATCCTTTACATTTGCGATAATCTGCTCTGCCTTCTTGTCACGAAGAACAGCATTCTTCACGTACTCTTTTACGGCTGCATCATCAAGAGAGCGAACACCCTCCTTATGAATTCCAGTCAGGGCAACTACAAGAAGGTTATCGTTATCACCACACTCATAAAGTTGTGACACTTCATTTGTCTTCGCGCCAAATATCCATTTCATTGCATCACGAGTATCACGCACATTTGCCACGTAGTGCTCTGCACTTGACAAATCCTTGCGCTCTTCAACCTTATAGCCATACTTTGCGGCATTCTTCTCCAAACCCTCAATTGACTGGCTCTCGCTTACATACTGACTGAACTTATTATAAGCGGCATTATATGTGTCCTTAGAGAAATCTATGCTCTTTGAAATAACTGCTGCGGTGTACTTAGTAACCGTTGCACGTTTGTCGGCAACCTGAATAATCATGTTACCCTGTGAAAGCTGAAGGTTCTTCGTCTCATTTACAGCCATAGTGTTAATGGCTTTAATATATGAACGGAAGTCTGCATCAATACCGGAAGCATTCTGATATTGTCGAGTGGTAACCCACATCTTCTCACCAGTCTGACCATATTTCTTTGCAAGAGCCTCGAAGTCGCCACCGCCCTGTAATGCATTGTAAATACTATCTGCACGTTTAGCGGCCACGTCATTATTCTGGTCAGCCACCTGGATTATACGTACCTGAACAGAATCAGGCAACTGTTCCTTAGCAATAAGGCGGATAATGTTGGTGGTATTGTCAGCTCCCTCAACAGGACCTAATGTCTGACCAACAGACATAGAGTCGAGTTTAGCAGCTATAGCCGTTGGGAAAGCATCCTTCATTACAGGAACACCATTGAAGGGAACAAGTGAAGAACTCTTACTTACAACATTTCCTGGATTATCAGAACTCTGCAACTCCTCAGCATACTTCTTCATCTGAGCGGTAAGAGCATTACGGTCAGCATCAGAAGCAGATACCTTTACGCTAACGTACTTAATATCGCGAGTTTCCTGATACTGTGTGAACATTGGCTTGAGCTCATCGTACTTAGCCTTCAAGTCACCATCAGTAACGGTAACCTTGTTGTCGTTAATTGACGAATAGGGAATAGCAGCAAGCTCAATTGTGCTCTCCTCGTTCTCAGCAGCGAAAGCTGCCTTTGCTGAAACGTTGTTGGTAACCATCATACAACGAGCAAAAAGAGCCTGATACTTCTGCGCAAGAAGTTGTGTACGCATATTCTTCTCCGTGAAGCTCCAGAACTTGCTGATTGCCTCATATTGTTCTGCCAACTGAGGATTGTTAAGTGCGGACTTGTCGTTGAGGAACTTCTGAACCATTGTATAATCAAAACGTCCTGTCTGCTGGTTTACAAACGGAGTCTGAAGAAGCATTGGGTTCGTACCTTCCTTCATGATATTCTGTAACTCCTCGTCGGTAACGGTAAGACCAAGTTCACCAGCTTCCTTTTCAATAATGCTGTTCTGAACCAATGTCTGCCATACCTGATCACGAAGAGCTGAGGTCTGCTCGTCGGTAAGGTTATCCATACCACGGGCAATTTTTACATACTCTGTAAACTCATTAACCTTCTCATTGAAATCATTGATGTCAACCGACTTGCCAAGAACGGTACCCACCTCGTTTCTTCTGCCAAAGAGAGCGTCGACAATCTTGCTCCAGTCTTCAGCAATGAATGCGAAAAGACCCAAGCCAATCACTATTATCAGCACAGGTCCCCAGCTTCTGATTTTTCCAATTGCTGCCATTTTGTTTTTAATTTTATTCTATTGTTTTTATTATTTACATCGTTTAGGAACGGGTGTTTATACAGCCTTTTTACATATTGGCATAACACACAAATTCCTGAAAAATAAGTTTCAAGGCGCAAAATTACAAAAAAGATGATAATTATCGGCAAATAATCTCGAAAAAGTTTTATTATTTCAACACTTTCAGTTTTACCAACTCTATTTTCGTCATCGTATTCTTCATTATTTTGAACTCAAAACCGCCAATAGTCACTATCTCGTTGAGCTTCGGAAAACTCTGATAATAATGCAGAATCATACCTCCCACAGTCATATAGTCTTCACTCTCAGGAAGGTTAATATTGAATTTCTCGTTTACCTTGTCTATCTCAAGACGTGCGGAAAGCACATACTCATTATCACCCACCTGCTTGGCGATGTAAGTTGAGTTATCATGCTCATCCTCAATATCTCCGAAGATTTCCTCCACTATGTCCTCAAGACTTACTATTCCGCTTGTTCCGCCAAACTCGTCAATAACAACTCCGAGAGTCTTCTTTTCCTGCATGAACGTCTGCATCAGCTTTTGGGCCGGCATCGTCTCAGGCACATAAGGCATGTTTTGTATTCCCTCATGCCAATTGTTCGCATCCCTGAACATCTCGGAAGAATGGATATAACCAATAATATGGTCTATATCCTCACGATATACGATAATCTTGGACTTTCCACTCTCCACAAAAATGTTTTTCAACTCATTCACAGAGCAATCGTACTCTACAGCACAAATCTCGGTACGCGGCACCATGCAATCGCGAACCTTAGTGTCAGAAAACTCCAGAGCATTCTGGAATATCTTCACCTCATCGTCTATCTGCGAGTCGTCTTTTGCCTTTGCTATGCTCGACTGTACCAAATAGTCGAGGTCGACTTTTGAGAATTCCTCGTCCTCGTCATCCTTTTCCACCTTGATTCCCATGATTCTCATCAGCAGATGCGACAACATTGTGGAGAATCGGGATATGGGCCACAATAATATATAAAAAATGTATGCGGGGAAAGCGAATATCGTAAGCAGTCTGTTAGCATTGCTCTTGAATATTGACTTTGGAAGAAACTCTCCTGTAAACAACACAATCAAGGTTGAAAGGACAGTGTCGGCAGGTACCGTTATGCCCGGGTCCAAGCCGGCAAAGATGGTCTTGTCGAAGAATGCTGCCATAAGAATACCATATACGACAAGTACTATATTGTTGCCAACAAGCATCGTACTGACAAAATGACTCGGATGCTTATAGAACACCTCCAAAGGAAGTCGTGCCCAACCCAACTTCTCCTTATCCATCTCAACAGCCATACGATTACTCGATACGAAAGCTATCTCCATGCCCGAGAAGAACGCGGAGAGCAACATTGATATGAGTATCCCGATGATTAAAGGTAGGCCTATGTCTTGCATAATGTCAGTTGTTGTTTGCGGGGGATGGGGTTGTCGTTATCTTTGCCTTCGGATTAGTAGGCACCCTCAACTTAGCCTTGGCTGTATCCGGCGCGGACAATATGGTATCGCCCTTGGAACTGCCGATACCGTCTTCACCTCTGACAAACGAACCTCTAGTATTAGTTATTGTGTAATGCGTGAGTTGCTCATTGCTAAGGAAGTGAGAACCCTCAAGTTCTCTTGTCGGGGTGACCAGTCGAGAAAACTTATTGCTATATAACTCATGATTATTCTGGTCCCAGAACAGTTCTTCGCTAGTGAACCGCATGCCGTCCTTTGTTCTCACGCTCACCCTTCCACGCAATTCCCAAAGCCTTTTCACATCATAGTAATAGGCCGTATCAGCCTGAAGATAAGCCTCAACATGGAAGTTCTTGTCGAACTCCTCAAGGAACAGGCCATTTCTGAATATCCACCTAGAGGGATTCCTATTCTGGTTTATCTCCCACTCTTCAGTGACTATTCGGTATTTCATCACTCCAGAGTCACTTATCAACGTGTTCACACCATAACTTATCATAACAGCAACAGAGTCACGGTCGTAGATGGCGGGGGCGGTATGTTCAACGGCTTCCTCACATGAAATGGCCATCATGGGCAAAAGAAAGGGCAAAACATACATTTTGCAACAACCCTTCATAAGAGTCATTGCAAAACATTTTATCTTTAAAAAAGCACTTTCGTCGTTGCCCATTTCAGGTTATTGTGTTATTCAACCTTCCACTTCATGAACCATCGTTCATTAAACGTCAGTCCTATATTGATTCTGAACGTATTCTCCGTGACAAAACTCTTTGAATCAGTACGAACCCATTGAGCGGAGACATTAAGAATCGACCTGTTGTTATAAGAGTTCATAATAGGAATTCCGAAACCTGCACTGACCGACAATTCCTTCGGACCGTCCTGCCCGTTTATTTTTAAATAAGGTGTAGCATAGGAAGCGCCGAAACGATAATGTATCCTACTCAGGAACTTCCTGCTATACGCACCGGGGCAATACTCGCCACCAAACGTAAACTTATGCCTGTCCTTAAAGTAATTGTCACTCAGGGCATAGGTAGCATGACCATTATTATCGCTATATACAGGGAATGAAGTGCTTGCCCATTTCTGCAAAGAATAGTCAGCACCTATCTTCAGTTTGTTCTTGTGATTAAACATCAAACCACCTCGTATTGTCTGAGGAAGCTTAAATGCCTTCTCGATAACGAACGTGGAACTGTCCCTGACGCCCGTCTGCGCGTTTTTGGACAATATCCTACACTCCGCGTCATCATTGATATTGTGTCCCAGGCCGTATGTGGCACCCAAGGTTAATGAGTTATACTTGCTGAAAGGAATAGTCACTTGCAATCCGAAGTCAACGCTATAGGTCCTGATATCGGCATTATAATACTTCGCAAGACTATTGATATATGCATCAGTATATGTGTTGACTACCGAACGTGAGTATTTTCCCCACATGTAAGAACCATTAACACCAATCGATACGTGCTTTATCGGCTCAACGCCAACGCCCAGGAATACCTGATGGATACCGCCTTCTCCTGAGTATGTGTTTATATATCCATTCGAGTGATCTCCGCTGATAAAGCCCGAAGCAGTATAGTTATAGCCAACATTAGTGAAGGGAATGATACCGAAACTCAAGCCTACATGATTAAAGAGACGGAAACCTGCTACGGCATACTCGAAGCTTGCGTTCTTTGCATTCTTCTTTACGCCATTCTCAGAGAAGTTGGTCAGTTGCAGGCTAATACCCGCATCAAATATGAAAGTCAGCGAATCCATTGCCGAATAAGAGGCAGGATTGAGGAAATTCACCTGATTCGACTCTCTGAAAGCAATACCTAAACCATTCATTCCGCGGTTGAAACCACTTGTCTGGTCGGCCAACACACCAAAGCCATACTGGCTGTATGGAGAGTTGGTGCCACTTTGTGCCGCGGCGGTTAGCGTAGCGAGGACCATCATCATGATGGCAATAGTTATCTTCTTCATTTTCTTTTATTGTATTCAAGAATTGCGTTAAGACCTTCGGGCACCAGATATCGGTCTTCGACAAGAGTTATCTTGGCACCTTTTTCATTTGCAAGTGCAAAGGTGGGCATTTTTTCTGAGAAATGCAAATTTAGTTGGCCTCCCCCCGTTAAATAAACGTAAAGTTGAGAATATTTATGATTAAACGCACTTATATACCCATCTATCTCATGCAAAATGCCATTAATGACACCACTTCTGATGGCTGTTTCGGTTGACACTCCGATTTCCGGCACGTCACCCTCGGCACATACAAGAGGTAATTTCGAAGTAAAGGCGTTCAGGGCCTTCAACCTCATCTCTATGCCCGGAGAGATGTTTCCTCCCTTATACTCCCCCTTCGAATTGACAAAGTCGTATGTGATACACGTCCCCACGTCTATGACAAGGTTGTTTTTCCTTTTGTTCTTCATCCACGCCCCTATCGAGGCGGCAAGGCGGTCGGCACCAAGCGTAAGAGGGGTGGCATAGAGGTTCCTTATTGGAATTGGGGTAATGCCCGGCTGGAAATGCAGCATCGGCACGCCGAAGCCCTCAAGTGCGCTTTTGAAACGGTCGTCAAGAATCACCGTCGAGCAATAAATGCCGTCGGAGAAGTCGTATTTCCCGACAAAATCCGAAGCCTCCTTACAGTCTATGTCCTTCACACGGATATCTTCGACGACATTGTTCCTGCCTTCGAAACATACCATCTTAGTTGACGTGTTGCCGACATCGATAACGAGACTCAAACCACTTCCCACACCTGAAATTGCTTTCCGAGTTGTCACTTATTTATCAATTCGGGTGCAAAATTATTGAAAATTTTCGAAATAAAAGCACGGTAAGTGGAAAATATAAAGTAATTTTGCATCGTGAAACATAGAAAAATCATCCTGAAGGTGTTTCTCCTGGCTGTTATGATGCTGAGTTCAACACTTTCATACAGTCAGGAAAGTGTGTTGAATCCCGACTCTTTGGAAATCAGCCTGCTCACTTGCTCACCCCATCAGCAAGTGTACAGCCTTTATGGGCATACGGCAATAAGGTTGCGCGACCAGCGTACCGGACTCGACGTGGCCGTCAACTATGGAGTGTTCTCTTTCAAGAAGCCTCTTTTCATACCGCGTTTCGTCTTCGGTGTTGCCGAGTACGAGATAGGTATCATTCCTTTCAAGTATTTCATTTCCGAGTATGCGTACTATGGAAGCAGCATCACCCAGCAGGTACTCAACCTCACTCCCGAGGAGAAGATGATAATCTTCGATGCGATAAGGGTGAACAACATGCCCGAGAACAAATACTACAGATACAACTATTTCTATGACAACTGCACCACAAGGGCACGCGACATCCTCGTGAATCACATCAAGGGAGGCGTGACCTACAAGCCTCGCGACGGCAAGAGTTACCGCGAGATAATACACGAGAAGAACGAAGGTCACCCCTGGGCACGCTTCGGCAACGACCTGTTGCTCGGAGTTGGGGCAGACATGCCTACGACACAGGAGCAGAGACAGTTCCTTCCTGACAACATGATGATTGACTTCGAGAATGCCATCAGGAACGACAATAAGACACCTTTGACAGATACCACGATGGTGATTCTCAACGCAAGGGAGCAGATCATCGAGAAAGAGTTCCCCCTGACGCCAACACAATGCGGATGGGTGCTGCTCATCGTCACTATCGCCCTTACCATATATGAGATAATAAGGAAAAAGAACCTCAGGTTCTACGATGCATTCTTGATGATTGTAGCATCGGTGATGGGTATCGTAATCTTCCTGATGTTGTTCTCCGAGCATCCCACGGTAAGGTTAAACCTTCAGATACTGCTTGTCAATCCCCTGCCCCTGTTCTTTATCAGACGACTGCTTAAGAGGCAGAAGAACGGCACCCGCGACTGCCAATATATCCTATGGACTATCCTCATTATTCTCTTCTTTTTAGGAGGGTTTATACAGTCGTATGCCGAGGGAATGTATCTTTTGGCATCATCTTTGCTGATAAGAAACATAAAAGGTATCATTTACCATTGCAAAAGATGTCCTTTCGGAAGCAGAAAAGCATCCTTTGACAATGCGAAAGATGCCCTTTGACGAGGCGAAAGACGTCCTTTGAGAAATTAACAAGAAAGAAGCGATATGCAGAACAATATATTCAAGTTGAACAGACGATACCTGACGGCAACCCTGCTTGCCCTCATCTCTACGGGTATTCAGGCTCAACAGGCCTCGAAGCCGAGGCTTGTCATAAGTATCGTTATCAATCAACTGACAAGCGAATGCCTCGACGAGTATTCTGAATCGTTGGAAGACGGAGGACTGAGACAACTTCTCGCCTCAGGAAAAGTGTATTCTTCTGCAACAATGCCCTTCCCTCCCACAGACGCGGCATCAGCCATCACAACGATATACACGGGCACCACGCCTTATTATAATGGTATCGCAAGCGCCTCATGGCTCGACCGCAACTCACTGAAGGTGGTGTCCTGCGTTGACGACAGCAAGTATCGCGGTACAGGCTCCTATGAGGGTGGCTCGGCAGCCAACGTGATGGCGACGATGATAGGCGACGAACTGAAGGCGAAGACATCAAGCCTGGGTATGGTCTACTCTATCGCCATCGACCGCGAGTCAGCCATTTTGTCAGCATCGCATTCTGCCAATGGAGCGTATTGGGTGGACAACAAATCGGGCAGATGGAACACTTCAACCTATTATTTAGGAGGATTGCCTAACTGGCTGGATTCCTTTGAGAAACAATCAGCCTATGCCACTACGGCAGAGAACAATAGCAGGGTGACCAACGCTGCCATAAACTGCATCGCAAATGCCTCTCTTGGGAAAGACGACAATAGTGACATATTGGCACTCACGTTCGAGGTAACGGACGATATCAACACATATAGGCAGCTCAACAACGACCTCGGCAAACTGCTGAAGTCGGCCCAGGAAGCCGTGGGCGAGAGCAACCTGCTCGTAGTAACGACAGGTACGGGTGTGGCTCCGCGCCAGAAAGCCGACTACGAGTTGCTCCGCATTCCTCACGGTACGTTCTACATCGACCGCACCGCCAAACTCCTCGACCTCTATCTTAATGCCCTCTACGGTCAGGGGAAGTATGTTGACGGATGCGTAAACAACCATATCTACCTCAACTCGAAGATTTCCGAGCAGAAAAAGATAGACATCGACGAACTGCTCAACCGTTCCCAGGTGTTCCTGCTCGAGACCTCGGGCGTTAGCAACGTCTATTCGAGTCGCCAGTTAATGACGGCAAGTTCCGACATGCTTGCCCCGATACGCAACTCATTCAACAGCAACACCTGCGGCGACCTTATAATAGAGACGTTGCCAGGATGGAATCTGGTGAACGAGAACACAAGACAAGACTTAACGACACAACATGCTTCGGCAGTATTCCCCATCATTATCTGGGGTGCAGGCACAAGGGCAGAAAGCATCAGCGTGCCGGTATCAGCCGTAAGCATCGCTCCCACAATCTCAAAGGCCATTAGAATAAGGGCACCCAACGCCTGTACGGCTACTCCTTTGAGATAATTTCTCCAGCCGCAATACACTTCTACCATTTTATTTTATGCGCAAGTGACGAATTGTTTTCGTAACTCGGCCCTGCCGAAGTTAACGGACACACGGCATTGAAAAGTAAAAAAACGCATTATTTCTTTTGCATTGCACTCATTTTTTCGTAACTTTGCCGCTCGATTTATATGTAATCAATAAAAACAAAATATAATATGAATTTCAACAAATTCTTGACTTCGTTGTTTGGCAACAAGTCAACGAGAGATATGAAACTTGTAAAACCGCTTGTAGAAAAGGTGAAGCAGGCATATCCGGAAATAGAGAAACTCGACAACGACGCTCTCCGTGCAAAGACCAAAGAGATACAGTCTTATGTTCAGGATTCAGCAAAAGACGTGAAAGCAAAGATTGCCGAACTCAAGGCAAAGATTGAGTCTACGCCTATCGACGAGCGCGGCGCAATCTTCGACCAGATAGACAAACTCGACAAAGACGTGCTTGAGATATACGAGAAAGCACTCAACGACGTGATGCCCGTGGCCTTCAGTATCGTGAAAGAGACCGCACGCCGCTTCGCACAGAACGAGGAGATTGTGGTGACAGCCACCGATTTCGACCGCGAACTGGCAGCAACGAAGGACTTCGTGCGCATAGAGGGCGACAAGGCGATATACCAGAACCACTGGATGGCAGGCGGTAACGACCTGAAGTGGGACATGATACACTATGACGTGCAGCTCTTCGGAGGTATTGTTCTACATCAGGGTAAGATTGCCGAGATGGCAACCGGTGAGGGTAAGACGCTCGTAGCCACCTTGCCGGTGTTCCTCAACGCACTTACAGGCAACGGAGTGCATGTGGTTACCGTGAACGACTACCTTGCAAAACGTGACTCCGAGTGGATGGGACCGCTCTATATGTTCAACGGACTCTCCGTCGACTGTATCGACAAGCACAAGCCTAACTCTCCCGAAAGGCGCAAGGCATATCAGGCAGACATTACCTTCGGAACGAATAACGAGTTCGGTTTCGACTACCTTCGCGACAACATGGCCATCAGCCCGTCCGACCTTGTGCAGAGAAGTCATAACTATGCCATAGTCGACGAGGTCGACTCGGTGCTCATCGACGATGCACGTACGCCTCTCATCATCTCTGGTCCTGTACCAAACGGCGGCGACCAGATGTTCGAGGAATACCAGCCGCTCGTGGAGCGTCTCGTTGACGTCCAGCGCAAACTGGCCTCACAGTATCTTGCCGACGCCAAGCGCCTGATTACCGACGGTACGAAGATGGTGGAGAGCGGTGACAAGGAAGGTCAGAAGAAACTCGAGGAGGGATTCCTTGCCCTCTACCGCTCACATAAGGCTCTACCGAAGAGCAAGCCTCTCATCAAGTATCTCTCAGAGGAAGGCATCAAGTCGGGTATGCTGAAGACCGAGGAGTACTACATGGAGAACAACAACCGTCACATGCCAGAGGCCATTGAGCCGCTCTACTTCGTCGTTGACGAGAAACTGAACAGCGTCGACCTTACCGACAAGGGTACTGATTGGCTGGCAAAGCAGGTTAACGACCGCGAACTCTTCGTGCTTCCCGACATCACCACAGAGATGTCTGAACTCGAGGCTCAGAACATAAGCGACGAGGAGAAGGTGGCAAAGAAAGACGAACTGCTCAGCCACTACGGC
This sequence comes from Prevotella sp., assembly GCA_017554105.1. Taxonomy (GTDB): domain Bacteria; phylum Bacteroidota; class Bacteroidia; order Bacteroidales; family Bacteroidaceae; genus Prevotella. Next base: position 51,672 of record JAFZIY010000023.1, read on the forward strand.
GTGCAGAGCGAGCGCGTGCACACCCTGCAGCAGTTGCTCAAGGCCTATACTATGTTCAACAACAACGACGAATATGTCGTTATGGACGGTGAGGTGAAGATTGTGGACGAGCAGACAGGACGTATCATGGAAGGTCGTCAATGGAGCGACGGTTTGCATCAGGCCATCGAGGCAAAGGAGCACGTGAAAGTGAAGGAGGCAACACAAACATTCGCCACCATTACCCTGCAGAACTACTTCCGTATGTATCACAAACTGGCAGGCATGACCGGTACGGCAAGCACCGAGGCAGGCGAGTTCTGGGATATCTACAAACTCGACGTGGTTGAGATTCCGACTAACAAGCCCGTTATTCGTAACGACATGAACGACCGCGTGTATAAGACGGCACGCGAGAAGTACAATGCCGTAATCGACGAGATACAGGAAATGAGAAACGCTGGTCGTCCTACGCTGGTGGGTACGACAAGCGTCGAGATATCAGAGTTGCTTAGTCGTATGCTCACTATGCGCAAGATACCTCACCAAGTGCTTAATGCGAAACTCCACCAGCGTGAGGCTGACATCGTGGCCAACGCAGGTCAGAGCATCAACGGACTGGGAGCCGTTACCATTGCCACCAACATGGCCGGTCGTGGTACCGATATCAAGCTTTCAAAGGAAGTGAAGGAAGCCGGCGGTCTCGCCATCATCGGTACCGAGAGACACGAGAGCCGTCGTGTGGACAGGCAGTTGCGTGGTCGTTCAGGACGACAGGGCGACCCAGGCTCTTCAGTATTCTATGTTTCTCTCGAGGACAAACTGATGCGTCTGTTCGCATCCGAGCGCATAGCGAAGATTATGGACCGTCTGCACTTCGACGAGGGTGAGCGTCTTGAGCACTCAATGATTTCAAACAGCATCGAGCGCGCCCAGAAGAAGGTCGAGGAGAACCACTTCGGAGTACGTAAGCATCTGCTCGAGTACGACGACGTCATGAACACCCAGCGTACCATAGTCTATAAGAACCGCCGTCACGCACTCATCGGAGAGCGCATCGGTATGGACATCGCCAACCTAATCTGGAACCGCGTGGAGAGCATCATCACAACCAACGACTATCAGGGATGCAAGGAGCAGTTCATTAAGATACTGGCTATGGAGTGTCCGTTCACCGAGGAGCAGTTCCGCGAGGGAGTGACCGACAAACTTCTTGAGGAGTCGTACCAGAAGGCCATTGACGCCTTCAACCGCAAGACCGAGCGCATACAGACGGTGGCATGGCCCGTGATTAAGCAGGTGTACGAGAACCAGGGAACAATGTACGAGCGCATCGTAGTGCCTGTGACCGACGGCAAGAAGGTATATCAGATACCATGCGACCTCAAGGAGGCATACGACACTGAGGCAAAGAGCGTCGTGAAGCAGTTCGAGAAATCCATCATGCTCCACGTCATCGACGACTGCTGGAAGGAGAACCTGCGCCAGCTCGATGAACTGCGACATAGCGTGCAGAACGCAAGTTACGAGCAGAAAGACCCGCTGGTGATATTCAAACTCGAAAGTGCCGAACTCTTCAAGGAAAACATGGTTGAGCAGAACAACAACCGAATACTGAGCATTCTCATGCGCGGACAGATACCAGAACTCCAGCAGGATGAGGTTCGTGAGGCAGCGCCCGAGCAACGCTCACAGAGGTATAACGAGCAGAAGGGCAACGAACTCGTTGACCCGAACCAACAGGCCGCCGCACAGCACGACACCCGCGAGAGTGCCGGACCACAGCGCCGCATGCCTATCACCCGTGAGAAACTCCCCGGACGCAACGACCCATGCCCATGTGGTAGCGGAAAGAAGTTCAAGCAATGTCACGGACGTGGACTGGTATAAAACAGAATAAGCGATGCAGATATCAATAAACAACCTCAAGAAGGTTTACGACAATAAGACAGTACTCAACGTCGAGGCGTTCAAGATCGCCGACGGCGATCTTCTCGGACTGGTGGGAAACAACGGAGCGGGCAAGACAACCCTCTTCCGACTCATTGTAGACCTTATCAAGGCCGACGATGGTAACGTCACGCTGTCATATATCAACAAAGAGGGCGCATTTACCACCGTCAATCCAGCCGAGAGTGAGGACTGGAAAAGCCATACCGGCGCATATATCGACGAGGGCTTCCTCATCGACTTCCTCACACCCGAGGAGTATTTCCAGTTCGTGGCAAACGTAAGCGACATCAGTGCCGATGACGTGAAGCAGCATCTGGACAAGTTCGAGGCATTCATGGGAGGAGAGATTCTCGGACAGAAGAAACTCATCAGGAACCTGTCAGCGGGCAACAAGCACAAGGTAGGTATAATGGCGGCACTCATGGCCTCGCCGCAACTCGTGATTCTTGACGAGCCATTCAACTTCCTCGATCCGTCAAGTCAGAACATACTGAAGCATCTGCTTACCGAATACAACAAGGAGACAGGTGCCACGATACTGCTCTCGAGCCACAACCTCGCCCACACCGTAGATATCTGCACACGCATAGCGTTGCTCGAGCATGGAGTGATTATCAACGACCTCGAGAACCACGAGGGCTCTGCCACTCCACTCCTCGAACAATATTTCGACAGATAGGAAAGTTAAGGCATAAAAATATAAAGGGCCGGCACCACTCAAGTGCCAGCCTTTTTTTGTAATCGGCATTTTTAGTCTATCATTTTAAGGGTTTACCACCCAATTTCTGCAATGTGACTGGCCATTTTAGCACAATGTTGTTTCAAAATGGGGTTAGAGTATTAAAATTCCGAAACACTTTTGGGTGCTTTAAGTACAGATATAAGTATCGAAACAAGCATATCACGCTCGTTATTTGATGCTTTTTAGAGGAGAAATATGCTGTTTTTTGTGCTTTTTGCATGTCTTTGTAACGAGTGCATAACATTGGTGATTTATGTATTTCATTGATATACTGCTTTTTAGATGAAAAATAAATACATTAAGCGTCACAGTTACAGTTGTTACAGTTGTTTTTTGATATGCCACCACCCCTCATTATACATATAAATACTTATATATCAATTAATTATATAATCTTTAGAAGGGGGTTGCGTTACGTGTTTTTTAACTGTAACAACTGTAACTGTAACGCCATAGTGTCTCAACACACATTCATTCCTCTACGAGGCCTACCAGTAGCATGTAGAGATGATAGGAATAAGTTCTGGAGAGGTCAGGAAGCACAAGTGAGGAGGACAGAAATACCGAGTGAGGAGTTAACTTGTCAACTAAAAATATTTAATTATTTCCCGAATTCAAAAAAACTTCGTACCTTTACGACCGCAAAACGCGGAGTGCCGTTTTTTGCATATGAATAGTAATAATGACAAAGTTAATAAAACGAAAAAAACTGCAATGGTAAAACGACTATCAATTCTATTAGCCCTATTTACACAACTGGTGATGACTGCCTATGCCGCAGGCGACAACCCTTCGAATGTCCTTATCATCAATGAGATAATGGCTTCGAATGCTGGCGTAGTGATGAGTCCCGCAACGAACTTCGACAGTTGGATTGAGATATACAACCCAGGTACTCAGCCTGTGAATCTTGCTGGGATGTACCTCAGCGTAGATGAGGGTAACCTGACGGCATGGAAGATGCCCAGCAACGTAGGTACCGTTCCCGCCAAGGGTTTCCTTGTGGTATGGATGGGTTCGGACGACATCAAGACCAATCAGGCGCCATTCAAACTGGACTGTGACGGCGGCACCGTATGCCTGAGCGACCAGAACGGACAACTCATCACGAGTGTGGACTTCCCCGAAGCACTGAGTCGCACCTCATGGGCTCGTACCACCGACGGCGGGAACAACTGGAACTGGACTGCCGATGCCACACCAGGCGCCACAAATACCACAGCGGTATTTGCCAGCACGAGGCTCGACGCTCCCGAAGTGAGTGTGGGCAGTCAGTTGATTAACGACCCCATAACATTTAGCGTAACCATCCCCGAGGGTACAACGCTGATGTACACCACCGACGGCAGCATGCCTACGGAAGTGACTGAGGTCATCCCCGAGGATGACGTGTCACCTTGGATAAACTGGGTGAAGAATGGCGATTGCGAGGGTGACGACACGAGTTGCCTGGTATGCAAGAACGGAGATGGCACGAATACCACCAATATCATTGCGGGTGTTGGATACCAAGGCTCACGCGGCATTAGGATACAGTCAAAGGACAACCCTGACGAGGTGTGGGACACACAGTTCTTCGTATATACTCCTCAGCATATATGGAATGAGGGCGACAAGTACCATTTCAGCATGAGGGTGCGTGCTGACAGAGCTGACGTGATTACGCCTCAGACACATCGCACGCCCGGCAGTTATATCCACTGGCAGATGTTAGACGGTAGCATCAACGTCACCACCGAATGGAAGGAGTTCAGTTACGATGGTGTTATCACCGCCGAACAGGCTGGCGACGGCGCGATGCAGACCATTGCCTTCCACTTGAACGAGAGTCCGCAGTCTAACGTATTCTATTTCGACGACATCGTATGGGAGTCGTACAGAGACGACGGGTACTCAACAAGTGGTGCCAAGCAAAGTGTGGACGGACAGTTCACCGTGTCGCGAACCACCAACTACGTGTTCCGCCTGTTCAAGGACGGCTACCTGCCCAGTGTGCCTGTGACACGCAGTTTCATCAAGACAAGCAATGAATATACCATACCCGTGATATCCGTAGTAGGCGACGAGCGTTACTTCACCGACTCGATGTGGGGTATCGACGTGAAGGGAGAGAACGGTATCACTGGTAATGGCAGCGATGACCCCGTGAACTGGAACCAGCCGTGGGACCGTCCTGTGAACTTCAGTTATATCAGTCCGACGGAGGGCATGCTCTACAACCAGGACGTGAACATAAGCGTCTCGGGAGGATGGACAAGAACAGCCAGCCCACGCTCGATGAAACTGAAGTCGAATAAGGTGTTCGACGGGCAGAACCGCTTCAACTACGTCTTCTTCCCACAGAAGCCATACATCCGCAGCAAGACACTGCTTGTACGCAACGGAGGCAACGACGTGTGGAACGGCTCACGCTTCATGGACCCCGCGCTGACCACTATCATACAGCGTTCGGGCATCGACATCGACGTGCAGAGTTTCGTACAGGTGGCAGAATATATCAATGGACGATTCAAGGGAATATTGAACCTGCGCGAGCCAAGCAACGACAAGTTCGTATACGCCAACTTCGGCTATGACGACGAGGTGATTGACATGTTCGAGAACTCAACGTTCACCAACGGCACGAGCGAGGCCTACCAGCAACTGCTAGCGCTGAGCGAGAACATCAACGACGAGGGCGTGTACGACCAAGTGAAGACGCTGCTCGATATTGATGAGTTCACCAATTATATGGCTGCCGAACTATATATCGGCAACGACGACTGGCCTAACAACAACGTGAAGGCTTACCGCTATCAGGACGGCGGACGCTACCGCTTCGTATGCTTCGACCTCGACTATGCACTGAACGAGTGGGACCACACCCTTGCATCGGCGCTCAACGACTACAACAACGTGGACATGATGCGTCTGTTCAACAATCTGCTCAAGCACGACGAGTACCGCAAGAAGTTCATCGACACCTTCTGCATCATGGGTGGAAGCGTGTTCGAGAAGGACCGCGCCACAGCCATCGTGAACGAACTGGCCGATGCCATGCGCCCGATGTCGCAATACGATGGTATGCTGCCCGACAACTCGGCGAATAAGATTAAGGAGAAATTGCAGGGTCGCGTGGACAAGATGACGAGTCAGTTGCAGAGCTTCGGACCGATGGGTCTCGCTGGAGTGCAGAAACACAACGTGCAATTCGCGGCTGACGTGGAGGGTGCTACCATTACAATCAACGGAATAAAAGTGCCATACGCCTCGTTCAACGGCAAGTTGTTCTCGCCTATACATCTGGAGGCAAAGGCACCCGCAGGGTATACCTTCACAGGATGGCGCAAGTCGGCAGACTCTTTCGTACAGGTGTTCCCGATGAACACCACATGGAAATACTACGATGCCGGAGAGGCTGACTCCAACTGGAATGCGGCAGGCTTCAGCGACAGTTCATGGCAGTCGGGCCCCGCACCTCTGGGCTATAAGATGAACGTGAGCACAACGGTAAGTTATGGCGATGACGCGCAACAGAAGCACCCCACGACATATTTCCGCAAGACGTTCACGGTGAGCAACACACCTACCTCGGCCGACCACTTCGTGCTTAACTATCAGGTTGACGACGGCTGCGTGGTATGGGTTAATGGTCAGGAAGCAGGTCGCGTGAACATGCCTCAGGGCTCGATTGGCTACGGTACGTTCTCATCTACCTATGCCGGCGACGACCCACTCACGGGCTCTCTCGAAATTAATCCTACGTTGTTCAGGAAAGGTGTGAACGTGATTGCCGTTGAGGTGCACAACACCAGTTACACCTCGAGCGACCTCTTCTGGGCAGGTGAGTTGCAGACTACGGTTGGAGCAAGTTCCAATGACGACATTATTACCGACGAAGCCATCGACATTACCGACAATGCCGTAAACCTGACAGCGATGTTCACCCCGCTCTCGGAAGAGGAACGTGCCGACGAGGGACTCACTCCGGTGCGTATCAACGAGGTGAGTGCCGCCAACGATATCTACGTCAATGAGTTCTTCAAACGCAACGACTGGGTGGAATTGTACAACACCACCGACCAGCCTATTGATGTGGAGGGTATGTATCTGACCGACAACCTGAAAAAGCCTACGAAATACATGATAAGCAAGTCGGGCACTCAGGCGAACACCATAATCCCGGCACACGGATTCCTTATTATTTGGTGCGACAAACTGGATCCCGAGTCGCAACTGCACGCCTCGTTCAAACTGGGCGCCGAGGGAGGTGACGTGATGTTGACGGCTGCCGACGGAAGTTGGAACGACGTCATCACCTATACGGAGGCGAAGGCTGACGAGACCATAGGTCGCTATCCCGATGGAAGCAACAAGGTGTATGTCATGAACATACCGACCATCGAGAAGAGCAACATCATCTCGTCGTATGCTATTGACCTCACGGGCGACGACCCAACAGGAATCAACGACATCTCCGTCTCAAACAAGGCAGAGAAGGTGACGATGAGCTATGAGCACAACAGTCTGGTCATCCGCAGCAGTCAGTCGCTGCCAGCCGCTAACCTATATATATATAATGTAACAGGTCAGTTGCTGAATCAGCAGACTATCACACTGCCCAATGGATATTACGAGCAGACTTATGACACTCTGTCGCCAGGTTGCTACATTGCCCGCCTGTCTGACCGCCACGGTCACACCGCAATCTGCAAGTTCTTTAAGAAATAAGGAATATGGAATAGAATAATAAAAGGAAGCGCAAACAACGCTTCCTTTTTTCGTCTTCTTCCCTTCGGAAGATATTAGGAGTAGGACTCCGCCAACATGTCAGCACACCTTTCACCATCAATTGCCGCCGACACTATACCACCAGCATAGCCTGCTCCCTCGCCACACGGATAGAGTCCACGCAGACGGACGTGCATCAGCGTCTCGCGGTCGCGCAAGATGCGTACAGGTGATGATGTGCGTGTCTCGACCGCTATAAGGCATGCATCGTTGGTAAGGAACCCACGGCTCTGCTGTCCGAACTTACGGAATCCATCGCGCAGACGGTTGCTGACGAACTCTGGCAGCCAGAAATGGAGAGGCGACGATACGAGGCCGGGCGCATAACTGCTTTCTGGCAGGTCGAACGAGACTTTCTTGTTCACGAAGTCGAGCATGCGTTGCGCAGGTGCAGTCTGCCTCATATTCCCCTGCTGCCAGCACAACTCCTCAAGGCGTTCCTGATAGCGCATCATGCATAAGGCGTCGTCACCATCGACATCTTCGGGATGTATCTCGACCACCATTCCGCTGTTGCTCCAACGGGTGCCTCTGTTAGCGGGCGACATGCCGTTGACTACTATCTGACGGGGACCTGTGGCGGCTGGAATGACGAAACCGCCTGGACACATACAGAAGCTGTACACTCCGCGCCCGTCAACCTGAGTCACAAAACTGTACTCGGCAGCAGGGAGGTATTCTCCCCTCCCCTTCAGATTGTGATATTGTATCTGGTCGATAAGATGCGAGGGATGTTCGAGACGTACTCCAACAGCAATGCCTTTCGCCTCGATATCAATGTTAGATGATTGCAAATAGCGATAGACATCGCGAGCGGAATGGCCGGTGGCAAGGATTACCCCCCCCCTCAGTTCCCCTGAGCCCCCCTGCCCCCCGGAGGGGGAAGATACTATTACGCCTTTCACTTCGTCGCCCTCGATGATCAGGGAATCCATCTTCGTCTGGAAATGCACTTCGCCGCCACAGCTGATGATGGTGTTCCGCATCGCCTCGATGACACGCGGTAGACGGTCGGTTCCGATATGCGGATGTGCGTCTATGAGAATATCCGTGGATGCACCATGCTGACAAAAGACATTGAGTATCTTCTCGACGGAGCCGCGTTTCTTTGAACGTGTGAAGAGCTTACCATCTGAATATGCCCCTGCCCCGCCCTCACCGAAACAATAGTTGCTCTCAGGGTCAACCTCATGTGTCTTAGTGATTCGCGCGAGGTCGAGTTTGCGGTCGCGCACATTCTTGCCTCTCTCGATGACTATAGGACGTATTCCGCGCTCTATGAGTCTTAGTGCAGCAAAGAGTCCACCGGGTCCCGCTCCTACCACTATCGCCTGTCTGCACCCTGATACGTCACGGTATTCAGTAGGTGTGTACTGCAGTTCCTCGGGTTGCTCGTCAATATACGCACGCACCTTCAGATTGACAAATATATTCCGCTGTCGCGCGTCGATGCTTCGCTTTATTATACGCACAGATGTAATGATATCTATGCCTGTAGCCGTCTCCTTTGAGACCACTTCCTTTATAGCAGACAAGGAAGAGGCTTCACGAGGCGAGAGACGGAGTTGGAGTTCTTTAATCATCAGTGTTTAAAGTTTAGAGTTGAAGAAGTCAAGGACTGTTGCCTGCACCTGCTTTCCACAATGATGGGGCATGTCAAGCAATTCGGTCTTCAAGTTTTGCGGCACGCCCTGACTGTCCCACACCTGATGCATGATACCGATGGCTTTCTCCACTCCAGGCAAGGGGAAGAGTTTATCTTGCTTCCCTGCTATCACGAGCATAGGCGCAGGACAAGCGAGTGATGCTATGTGGGGATAGTCAAGATATTGGCGCAGGGCTGGTATGCAATTAGCGAAGCCACCATTCTCCTTACGTCCGTAGTTCCACGTCATCTGAACATCAGTGGTGACCATCCAGCAAACGACGGCAGAGGCCTTGATACGGGGCGAGAGTGCCGCAAGCATCCACGAACGGTAACCGCCCATGGAGAATCCGAAACATCCTATTCGGTCACTATCTACATAAGGCAGAGTGGCAAGGAAATCGGTAAGGGCAATATCGTCGTAGGTCATGAATGCCGAGAGGTCACGACCGTACATCATCATGTTGCCTGCGATGAGGTCGTATTTCTGACGGTCCACACCCTCCTTTCTTCCGCGCTCACCCCAGAGAGGAGCATCGGCACAAACGACTACATAGCCCGCACGGGCAAACATATCGCCCACGAAGACACCGTCATAGAGTTCGTTTACCCACTTGCGGGCATCATCCTGAACTACGGAGTCCTCGAATATCGGCTCTATTATCTTCTCCTTGCCTATAAAGAGATGTGCTCCGTGGTCGTGAAGCAGATTAATGGCCGGCAGCCTTTTGCCCTTACGGTCGGGAACAAGCAAGTATGCGGGGACGCGATACCAAGTGCTCAGGTTTATCTCTATCTTGCGGGCGATGTAACCGTCGCGTTTCTCCTCGGCTATTACTTTGTAATCGAATGACGATGGTCGTGGTGGCGGCGCCATCATGCACTCAAGCACCTTGTCGCGAGCCTGTTCCTTCCATGCGTTGAAATCCTTAACGGGAGAATTACCCCAAGCCAACGGATAGTCGAGAGATGCTATAAGACTGTCGGCATAGACGGGAAAGTCTTTATAGAACTCATACTTCTCGCGCTTCTCCTGAGCGAACAAAAGGACGGGGAATAAGGATAGTAATAGAATTGTTCTGCGCATGGAATGTCAAAATATGAAAAAGACCTTAAGGAGATTAAAGACACCAATGCCCTTAACGCCCTTAAGGCCTTTTGAAAACAATTTATCCGAAGTTGTCGAACATTATCGACTCTGGGTCAACGCCGAGAGAGTCGAGCATTCCCTGAACGGCCTTCGACATAGGACCAGGACCGCACATGTAGTACTCGATGTCCTCAGGTGCCTCATGGTCTTTCAGGTAAGTCTCATACATCACCTGATGAACGAAGCCAGCGGTGTACTTGACTCCTGCCTTGTCTGCCTCTGGGTCAGGACGGTCAAGAGCCAGATGGAAGTGGAAGTTAGGGAACTGCTTCTCCAACTCAAGGAAGTCCTCAACGAAGAATGCCTCGACGAGAGCACGTGCGCCATAGAAGAAATGCATCTCACGGTCGCGTGTGTTGAGAGTCTTCGTCATGTGCATAATCTGTGCACGGAGAGGAGCCATTCCGGCACCACCACCGACCCATATCATCTCTTTCTTCGAGTCGAAGATGGGATGGAAGTCACCGTAAGGACCGCTCATGATTACCTTGTCGCCCGGTTTGCGCGAGAAGATGTAACTTGACGCGATTCCCGTAGGTACATCCTGGAAGCCCACCTCAGGTTTTGGCTTGAAAGGTGTGGTTGCGATACGCACGGTAAGTGTGATGCGGTCACCCTCGGCAGGATAGTTAGCCATAGAGTATGCACGGATGGTGTCCTCTGGATTATGGGCCTTGAGAGAGAAGATGTTGAACCTCTCCCATGAAGGAAGATAATCGGGACCGATGTCTTCCTTGTCGAAGTCCTTGTCATAATCGATGCAATCGTATGCAGGAATCTTTATCTGTGCATAAGAGCCAGGTATGAAGTCCATGTGCTCGCCTGGAGGCAATGCCACGATAAACTCCTTGATGAAGCTTGATACGTTCTTGTTGGAGATAACGGTACACTCCCACTCCTTAACGCCGAGAACACTCTCGGGAACCTTTATCTTAAGGTCGCCCTTCACCTTGCATTGACAACCGAGACGCCAATGGTCCTTTATCTGCTTACGTGTGAAGTGAGGCTTCTCGGAATCGAGAATCTCGCCACCACCCTCAAGCACCTGTACCTTACACTGACCACATGATGCCTTACCACCGCAGGCAGAAGGCAGGAAAATGCCGTTCTCGTTGAGTGTTGCCATCAGGTTGTTGCCCTGGGCTACAGAGATGGTACGGTCACCGTTAATCTCAATGTTCACATCGCCCGAAGGAGAAAGATACTTCTTCGCAACGAGTAGGATAATCACAAGAAGAATGATTACCAGGAGAAATACTCCTATACTGTATGAAATGAATTGTATCATATTCGAGCCCCCAAAGTTAGGGGGTTGGGGGTCTGAACAAGCGTTTACCAGACCATTTATTATGATTAATTATTATCCGGAGGAAGGGAGCACTGCGCCTGTTCAGACCCCCACCCCCCTGACTCAGGGGGCTTATATATTAAGTCCAGAGAAACACATCATCGCCATAGCCATGAGGCCGACGGTAATAAACACTATGCCGAGACCCTGAAGGGGCTTGGGGATATCCGAGTACTGCATCTTCTCACGGATGGCTCCCATAGCCACGATAGCGAGGGTCCAACCGAGACCGGAACCGAAGCCATAAACCATAGCGTCCCAAATAGAGGTAATGGCCTGCGAGTTAGAGGGCTCCATGAGGATGCGCTGTTGCATGAAGAGCGAGGCACCCATGATGGCACAGTTAACGGCAATCAGAGGCAGGAAGATACCCAGAGCCGCATAGAGCGAGGGAGAGTATTTCTCTACCGTCATCTCAACCAACTGTACCATACCGGCAATCACAGCGATAAAGAGGATGAACGACAGGTAACTGAGGTCGACACCATCAGCGAGGCAATCGGGACCCAGCACCTTGGTCTGCAACAGATAGTTGACGGGCACGGTAACCGTGAGCACAAAGGTCACAGCCATACCGAGACCCAACGAGGTCTTCACCGTCTTCGACACGGCAAGGTAGGAACACATGCCGAGGAAGAAGGCGAAAATCATATTGTCCACAAAGATGGACCTGAATAGTAATGATATTACGTGTTCCATATCTTATTTCTCCTCCTTATAAAAATATGCACGATGTACCCATATAACACAACCAACGAGGATGAGCGCCATTGCTGGCATCGTCATCATACCATTGTTCATATAACCGAAGTCGTAGAAACTGTCGGGAATAATCTGGAATCCCAGCAACGAACCACGACCGAGGAACTCACGAACGGCACCCACGATGACGAGAATCATAGCATAACCGAGACCATTGCCGATACCGTCGAGGAATGAAGGCCAAGGCTTGTTCTGCATAGCGAATGCCTCAAGACGTCCCATCAGGATACAGTTGGTTATAATCAGACCTACATACACGCTCAACTGAACACTCACGTCATAGGCGAAAGCCTTCAGTATCTGTGATACGATGGTTACAAGAGCAGCCACAACCACCAACTGCACCACGATACGGATGCGGTTAGGAATGGTGTTGCGTATTACGGAGATAATCACATTCGCAAAGGCAGTGATTACCGTTACGGCAAGTCCCATCACTATGGCAGGCTTCAGCTGCGAAGTGACGGCGAGTGCCGAGCAAATACCCAATACTTGTCCAAGTATAGGATGGTCGAGGTTCAACGGTTTAGTAAAAACCTCCTTATTTTGTTTACTGAATAGTGCCATAATATCAATTACGTTTCGTTTCTTTTAAAGAATCCTTGCAACATTCTTTAGCCTGTTCTTTGCAGCAGTCCTTGCCTTCTTTGCAGCAGTCCTTGCCTTCTTTGCAGCAGTCCTTGCCATCCTTGCAACAGTCTTTGTCCTTTTGGCAGCACGAATCTGCTTTACAGCATGGTGATCCATTTAATTGCGGACTAACGTTTTTAAGGCAATCCTTAATCATAGCATCAACGCCATTAGAGGTTAGCGTGGCACCAGTCACACAGTCCACTTGCGTTGTGGGGTCATCTACTTTCTTCACGACAGAAAGAACAACGTTGCCGTCATCACCATAGATTTTCTTGCCGATGAACTTTTCCTGCCATGCCTGTGAGTCCTTGATTTCAGCACCAAGACCGGCTGTCTCGCTTTCATGGTTGAAGTAAGCACCATAGACGGTACCATCGCCCTTGATGGCCATGTAACCGCTGATACCACCCCAAAGTCCCATACCTTTAAGACTGGCAACGAGAACCTTCTCACCATTGACTTCACACTCATAGACCTTCTGGCCTTCAACATCCTTCCCTTCTTTCACTACCTCCTTATACTTGGCCTCAGCCTCAGAGCCGTCCAAGCCGCGGATATTGAGCGAATAGAGAATCTGCTTCTTCACATCAAGGGCCACGTTAGCGTCCTGCATAGGCTTCAGAGCCTGATAGACGAATGCCAGCAGGAAAGCCACGATGACCACGAGAATCGCACTATATATAATAATATAAGTGTTGCTGTTAGTATTCAGTTTCATTTGGTACCTCCTCTCTTCAAACGTTTCGAAATGTTACGGGCAACCACGAAGTGGTCAATCGTAGGAGCAAACATATTGCCAAAGAAGATGGCGAGCATCATACCCTCTGGATAACCGGCATTCATCACACGGATGATTATGGCCATCGCACCGATGAGGAAACCGTAGATGTACTGACCTGTCTTCGTGCGGCAAGAAGTAACAGGGTCGGTTGCCATAAATACAGCACCGAAGGCGAAGCCACCCATCACGAAGTGGTGCCACCATTCCATAGAAGAACCCGTACTCTGGAAAAGAAGTGCTAATGCAGCACCACCCACGAACACGCTCAGCATTGTGCGCCAGGATGCGATACCTGTCCAAAGAAGGATAACAGCACCGATAGCGATTGCTATAACCGATGTCTCACCAATGGATCCAGGGATAAAGCCACATATCATATCGCAGATAGAAGCATCGGGAGTGATACCCTGACCTATCTGTCCAAGCGGTGTGGCGGCGGTGAAACCATCAGGCAATGTGTTACCAAGTCCGAAGATAGTGTCCTGAGCCACCCAAACTTGGTCGCCCGTCATCTTAGAAGGATAGGCGAAGAACAGGAACATACGTGCCGCGATGGCTGGGTTGAAGATGTTCATACCAGTACCACCGAAGATTTCCTTACAGAAGATAACCGAGAATGCACATGCCAAAGCAAGCATCCACAGAGGACATCCGATAGGAATAATCAACGGAATGATGATACCCGATACGAGGTAACCCTCCTGAATCTCCTCTCCCTTCCATTGTGCCCAGGCAAACTCGATGCCCAGACCAACGATATAGGAAACGAGAATCTTTGGAAGCACGGCAAAGAATCCATAGAAGAACATCGAGAAGAACGTTGCCTCAGCAAGTTTTCCTGCTGCGGCATAGTTCTGATAGCCGATATTGTACATACCAAACAGCATAGCAGGCATCAGGGCGATGACCACTATACTCATAATGCGCTTCGAGTCGATGGCGTCGTGAATGTTCACCCCACCAGCCTTTGCCGTGTCGTTAGGCACATAAAGGAAGGTCTCGAAGCCGTCGAAAACTGAACGGAAAGCATGCAACTTGCCCCCCTCCTCAAATTTCGGCTTTATTTTGTTCAGATATTTTCTTAAACTCATAATATATAAACCTTAAAAAGTTATTATGCATTCTCCTTTCTAAGCATGTCAAGACCTTCGCGAACGATTTTCTGTAACTCAAGTTTCGAACTGTCAACGAACTCCGCTACGGCAAAGTCTTCTGGAGACACCTCGTAAATGCCTAGTTGCTCCATACGGTCAATATCGCCCGCGAGAATTGCCTTAATCAGATACTCGCCATATATATCCATAGGAAGAACCGAGTCGTATTCGCCACTCATTATCATGTGGCGCTCACCACCCTTCACACGGCAGTCAACATCGTACTCTTTCTTGCCCATGAGCCACGAAAGATAGCTTCTGCTCTTGGAGAACTGCTTCAGGCGCGGCATAATCCATCCGAACATCTCGTCGGCGTCGTCACCCTCAGGTATTGCCGTCAACTCACTTGTATGTCCGTCAAGATAGTCTTCCTTGCCAACGGGTCTGCCAGTAAGCACGTTTCCACGTATCAGGCGCACCTTCCTGTCATCCGAAAGGTTATCCTTTACGATATCCGAAATGTTTGCTCCTACTATGGTCTCAACATATTGAGGTTCTTTCACCATAGAGCCGGCAACGGCAACGATGCGCCTCAAATCAACGTGACCGGTATTGAACAGCCTACCGATGAAAATCACCGAGGCAGGGTCAACCGTCCATACGATCTCACCCTTGTTAACAGGGTCGATATTGTTCACCTGCACTCCGACATTTCCTGCCGGACAAGGACCATTGAAAACGTTAATCTCTACATCCTTGGCTTGTGTCAAAGCCGAAGACGACTGTCCAATGCCAATTCCGAGATAGGTTTTTGCGATGCGAGACAGAGCGGTAAGTCCTGTCTGGAAATCACTCTCATTACCCTTAAGCTCAAACTCAAAGTCTGATGCTAACGGTTTGTCTCTCAAAGCACTGACAAAGATTGCCTTTGGCTTTTGTGATGGATTGGTAGAGATGGCGTAAGGCAACTGGTCGATATACCCGAACAATCCTGCCTCAAGAAGACTCTCGATGACGGCGTCGCCATCAATCTTTGACACGTCTTTCTTGCCGAAATCCACGTACTGCTGCTCTTTGTCGGCCTTGATCTTCACGGCGAGCACCTTTCGGCGGTCACCTCTGACTACAGCCTCAATCGAGCCACTTACAGGCGAGGCGAACTTCACCTCTGGGAAGTGCTTGTTGACAAACAAGGCATCTCCGGCTTTCACGACATCTCCCTCCTTGACAACCACTTTGGGAGTCATACCCACAAAACCATCAGGCACCAAAGCGATGTTCTCGCTCTGCCCGTTCTTTGCAAGCTTCTCCTGAGCCTTGCCCTTAAGGTTAATGTCTAAGCCCTTCCGTAACTTAATTACATTTGCCATAAGATTTCTACTATATTGAAATTATGATTAGATGTTATATGCTAAATATAAAAACTGACTGCAAAAATACTACTTTTTTTTTGTTTTAATGATAAAAAACAGAACAAAATGCCATAATGCCGACTTTTTCTTGTAATTTTGCACCCAAAACATACCGACTACTTTGCTTTTTGCAACATAGGGTTGGCAAGTGTGGCAATGAAGAAACTTCAGAAAACAATAAATATCATTATCTGGTCTTTAGTGGCTCTATTTGCCGCCACTATACTGATGTTAAACCTTCCACCTGTACAGAAGGCGATTGGTGGTTGGGTCAGCGATGTGGTGAGCGAGAAGATTGACTCTAAAGTAGAGGTAGGGAAAGTTGACATAGGTTTCTTCAACAGGGTTATCATCGACGACATATATATTTACGGCCAGCAAGACAGCCTTCTACTGTCTTCCTCACGTATGTCTGCCAAATTCGATGTAATAGATGCATTGAAGGGCAAGATATCAATATCGTCGGCACAGTTGTTCGGACTAAAGGCTTATTTGAACAAGGATAGCGCTGACGCACCATTCAACTTCCAGTTCATACTCGACTCTCTGGCTTCCAAGGACAAGAAAGAGCCGTCCAAACTCGACCTCCATATTGGCTCACTTATCATTAGGAACGGACTTATATGCTATGACCGGAAAGACATTCCTGTAGAGCAAGGAAAGTTCTCTCCAGACCACCTAAGGCTATCAAATATAAGTACACATATCGTATTGCATAAACTTACGCAAGACTCTATTAATGTGTACCTTAAGAATCTTTCGTTAAAGGAAAAGTCAGGACTCGAATTGTCTTCTCTTTCGTTTAAGGCAAAGGCTACCAAAACCGATGCCTCACTGAGTGAGTTTGAGATGAAAATGCCTAACTCGCACATCATCCTTGGAGACACGAAGGTTAAGTATGACAGTAGTGGAAAAGAGCCTCTGCTGAAGACGCTCGATTTCAGCACTTCCATCGTTGACTCATACATCGACCTTGCCGACCTTGCACCGTTCTCTCCCAATCTCAAGGATATCGGCAACCCTCTTGACATCTCCCTAACTGCAAATGGACACGGCGAGAACATCGTCATAAACGACCTTACTATAAAAGACCGCGGAGGCGACATGAGTCTTTTCGCAAATGGAAACATCTATGATTTCCCGAAGTTTAACGACTGGATGGCCGACGTCAAGTATTTCCGCATCAACGAGAACTATATTGAGGACATAGCCAGCGTGATGAGGGACGAGGACATCACTATGCCTGCGATTGTGAAGCGCGTGGGAGACTTCGGGTATGTGGGTACTTTGGCAAACCACTCTTCAGAGTACTCCGCCTCAGGCAAAATCACCTCCAACATAGGTAATGTAGCCATAAACGGCTCATTCAAAGACCAGAACTTCGACGCAAGGATAAACACCGACGGATTAGACATCGGGCAACTTCTCGAGAATGAGCAACTGGGAGACCTTGCCGCCACGATAGACATCGATGGAAAACTGAACAAAGGAAAGAGTCCTGACATTAGTGCCAACGGAAAAATAAACAGGGTTTATTACAACGGCTACACCTATCGCGACATCGATGTCAACGGCTCGATGATAGACGGTGTTCTGAAGGGAAGACTCTCCATCGACGACCCCAACGCATCGCTTTCTGCCGAAGGAGAGATAGCACAGAACCACTTCACCGACCTCACGCTTGACGTCAAGCGGCTTAATCCTAACGCATTAGGACTGACCCAGCAATGGAGCGGAAAGACATTCGCAGGAGTCATTAAGGGCAACTTCAGCGGGAAGTCCATTGATGATGCAATAGGAAACATCACCCTCGACGGCTTCAGGATGGAGTCGTCTGCCGACAGCGTGTTCACGATTAACAATCTCACCCTTAACTGTAGTGGAACTCCCTCGGAACGCCACATGCAACTAGTGGGTGACTTCGGCCGGGTGGAGGTTGACGGACAATATCGTGTCTCGTCACTACCCAGTGCAATATCAAGAATCATAGCCTCGCGCCTGCCGTCGTTGCCAGGTCTCCCAAAGACAGCAATGACAAAGACGTCCGATGTGTTCACCGTAAATGCATACTTGCACGATGCCTCCATATTGCAACGATTTGGGGACATTCCGCTATACACCAGCAAGCCGATAACCATCAATGGCATCGTTGACCAGAGAAGCGAACTGGTTGACCTCACGCTGAAAGCACCGGAGATTTACTATAACGACTCTCCCTACAAGAACATTTCGCTTTTCCTCTCCACCGACAGCACCGATGCCCTGAAGGCCAATGCCACATTGGACAAGATAATGGATAACGGCCACACGGTATCGCTCACTTTCAACGCGTCGGCATTCAACGACCGTCTCGTATCAAACATAGGATGGGACAACCACATGCTGAACCGTTTCTCGGGAAGTCTGAACTCTGACGCCACATTCTCTTCCGACGAGTCGGGCAAGACCTCTGCCGACATCAACATCCTTCCTTCCACGTTAATAGTGGGCGACACCATCTGGAACGTTGACCCTGCAAAGGTCAGATACTCCAGCAATCATCTTGAAGTGTCCAATTTCTCCGTCAATCATGGCAGTCAGCATGTGAACATCAACGGCATAGCGACACGCTCAAGCAACGATTCTCTTGTCGTAAACCTGCACGATATCAATGCGAAATATGTTCTTGATATGGTGAACTTCCACTCTGTCGATTTCGACGGATATGTCTCCGGCAAGGCCATAGTATCATCGATATTCGGAGAACCAGGACTGAAGGGCGACGTTACGGTACGCGACTTCACCTTCGAGGAAGGTCACATGGGAACCCTGCGTGCATTAGTAGACTACGACAAACAGACGAAACAGATAAACATAAACGCAAGGGCCGACGACGGACCATTATGCCAAACGCTCATCAACGGCTATGTGTCGCCGGCAAAGAAATATCTCGACCTCAGGATAAAGGCTCTCGGCACCAGTGCAGAGTTCATGGAGGGCTTATGCGGCTCTATCGTTGACAACGTACAGGCATCTACCAATGGAGATGTTCATATCTTCGGACCACTGAAGACCATTAACCTGGAAGGCAACCTCAACGTTGACGGCGACGTGAAGATTCCTGCCCTGAACACCGTATATACCATGCGTAACTGTCCTGTCACGATGCGTCCGGATATAATAATACTTGAGGCAGACACCCTCACCGACCGCGATGGAAACGTAGGAGTACTGAACGGTACGATAGGACATCAGAATCTCTCGCAATGGACCTATGACCTCAATGTTGCCGCGGACAATCTGCTTGCATACGATTTCCACGACTTCGGCGAGAGCACATTCTTCGGTACGGTCTATGCAACGGGAACATGCGACATAAGAGGAAGGAGCGGAGAGACGGTTTTCGACATCGACATCACGCCACAAAAGGGTTCTTTCTTCGAATATAACGCTGCCGCACCCGATGCAATCTCAAATGCCGACTTCATAGAATGGGTAAGGCACGACCAGAGCGACGGCGATGGAGTCCCTGACGACGACGATAATGAGAACAAGTTCCGTTCCGACTTAAGGATGAACTTCCACATCAACGCCACGCCTAACGCTGCCCTGAAACTGCTTATGGACAACACGACCGGCGACATGATAACACTCTATGGAAGCGGTAACCTGCGAGCAATGTTCCATAACAAGGGAGGATTCACGATGTTCGGTAACTATGAGATTGACCACGGAACATACGCGCTCACCATACAAAACGTCATAAGGAAGGACTTCACATTCAAGAACGGAGGAACTATTGTCTTCGGAGGCGACCCATACAATGCTGTACTCAACCTCAAGGCACAGTATACCGTGAACGGAGTGCCTCTCTCCGACCTTCAGATAGGACGCAACTTCTCAAACAACGTGCGCGTCGACTGTATCATGAACATAACAGGCACTCCCAACGACCCGCATCTCGACTTCGACTTCGATATGCCTACGGTGAACGAGGATGCCAAGCAGATGGTGCGCTCGCTCATCAATAGCGAGGAAGAACTCAACCAGCAGGTAATATACCTCCTGTCAATAGGTCGTTTCTACTCACAATCGGGCTCCAAGTCCACCGATGCACAACAAAGCCAGACATCGCTTGCGATGCAAAGCATACTGAGCGGTACCATCACCCAGCAGATAAACACCATCCTGAGCAACGTGGCAAACAACTCCAACTGGAACTTCGGAGCAAACATCAGCACCGGAGACGAGGGCTTCAACAATGCCGAGTACGAGGGAATATTGTCCGGAAGACTGCTTAATAACCGACTGCTCATCAACGGACAGTTTGGATATAGGGACAACGCCAATGCCACCACGTCATTCATCGGAGACTTCGACATCAGGTATCTGCTCTTCCCTAATGGCAATTTCGCGATAAGGGTATATAACCAGACTAACGACCGCTACTTCACGCGCAACAGCCTGACGACACAGGGAATAGGCTTCATCATTCAGAAAGACTTCACCACGCTCAACGACCTCTTCGGAATAAAGAAGAAAAAGAAAGGAGTGACGTCGGCAGAGTCTGAAAAGGGGACGCCCCACCCTAACGACACCACATCGCAAACGAAATAGCACTCCGTTTAACCAAAAAAAGTTAAAAGGGTGTTTTATTCCATGAAATATTGTGATTTCAGAAATAAAGTTATTACCTTTGCACCCGCTAAATGGGTAAGTCCTGCACGGCCAGCTCCCTTCGAATCCTCCAGGACGGGAACGTAGCAAAGGTAGTTGGTTGTAGCGGCGCGATGCAGATCGCTTGCCCACCCGCCTCTTTAGCTCAGTTGGCCAGAGCACGTGATTTGTAATCTCGGGGTCGTTGGTTCGAATCCGACAAGAGGCTCAAAAAAAACGATGCATACTACTTGCATCGTTTTTTGTTTTTATACTTTCAAGGAATCATTCTACAAATCCACCACCGTGATGCCCGCTCCTCCGAACTGTACATGCTCATCGTGGAACTTCTCGACATTGGGAACGGTAGCCAGATACTGGCGCACCAGTTGTCTGAGAGCACCCGTACCAGTACCATGAAGGATACGCACACGCGACATTCCTATCAATATTGCATCATCAATGAAATGCATCAAAACGTCCAATGCCTCGTCACCACGAAGTCCTCTGATGTCAAGGTCCTGATGGAAGTTTGAGCGACGGCTGTCAATGGTCTCACGCGTGGTTCTTCCAAGAACTGCGTAAGTAGGCTTCGGTTCCTCTTTCTTCTTTATCTCGGAGGCCGCCACCTTTTCCAGTTTTGAGATGCTCATCTTGCTACTCATACCACCTATCACGATAGTGGCATTCTTCCCTGATATCTGTGACACCTGTCCTATGCTGCCGAGACCTTTTATCCTCACCGTGTCGCCCACCTTTATCTGTTCGGCCGGTGTGGTGCTGTCACCTGATGTCTGTGCCGGGTTGCCGCCACCACTTGTCGCCAAGCGCTCTTCCTCCTGTTTCTTCTTTGCCTTTTCAGCCTTGCGCTTCTCCTTCCTTTCCCTCCTTGCAAGTATCTGGCGCATCTTGCGTTCAATCAGTTCATCGTTGGCAGTGGTGTCAATCTCGCTTACCTCGTTCTTGTATAGTTGCAGTTCCTCACGAGCCTTGCGCGTAGCCTCACGCTCTGCCTCCGCCTCCTTAATCTCCCTTATGGTGTTCTCTATCCTTCTGTTGGCATCCTTCAGGAGTTCCTCTGCCTGTATCCTGGCACGCTTCAGTATCTCCTTGCGCTCTTTCTCCACCTCATGCAGTTCTTCCTCATAGTGTGCTATGGTCTGCTGCATCTGCTTCTCCTGACTGTGGATGTTCTGTCGCTTCCCCTCCCAGTATCGTTTGTCGCGCACAATGTCCTGAAGGTACTTGTCACTCATGATATAGTCAGAGCCCACAATCTCCTCGGCATGTGCTATGACCTCCTCAGGCAGTCCTGTCTTGCGTGCAATCTCTATTGCGAACGACGAGCCCGGCTGACCTATCTGCAGTTGGAACAATGGGCGCATCTCATGACGGTCGTATAGCATTGCGCCGTTCACCACTCCCTTATGGTTGTCTGCGAACAGTTTCAGGTTCTGATAGTGTGTGGTTATCACGCCCCACGCCTTTTTCTTGCAGAACTGCATCAGCACGCTCTCGGCTATTGCACCGCCTATCTGCGGCTCCGTTCCCGTTCCGAACTCGTCAATCAGTATCAGCGTGCGCTCGTTGGCCGCGCGCATCATATACTTCATGTTCATCAAGTGGCTCGAGTAGGTGCTCAGGTCGTTCTCTATGCTCTGCTCGTCGCCTATGTCTATAAGGATGTTCTCAAACACACCCGCCTTGCTACGTTCCGAGACGGGTATCGACACACCGCATTGGAGCATGTATTGCAGCAGTCCCATTGTCTTCAGGCATACCGACTTTCCACCGGCATTGGGACCCGATATCAGCAGTATGCGTTTCTCCGGAGTAAGCATGATATCAAGTGGCACCACCTCCTTCTCCTGTTTCGCCAACGAAATTCTAAGTAAAGGATGAATGGCACGTATGAAATCCACTGTTGGTGTGGTACTTATGTCAGGCTCGAAGCCCTGTGTGTCTTCTGCGAAAAGAGCCTTGGTGCGTATGAAATCTATCTGGGCAAGCAGTCTGTAGGAAGCTACTATCGGTTTCACATGAGGTCTTACTTCAATGGCAAATTCCGTCAGTATGCGTATTATCTCGCGTCGCTCGTCAGCCTGGAGTTCACGTATCCTGTTGTTGGCCTCCACCACCTCTGCCGGCTCTATGAACACCGTCTTTCCCGATGCCGACTCGTCGTGCACTATGCCGCGAATCTTCCTTTTCATCGAGGGCATCACAGGAATGACGAGGCGACCGTCTCGCAATGTGGGAGCGACATCCTTCTCCACCAGTCCGTCACTCTGAGCATGACGCAAGATGCTGCTTAGTGTGCGCGAGATGCTTCCCTCCATACGCGAGAGTTCACTCCTTATCTGCGCCAGTTGTGGCGACGCACTGTCTTTTATGTGGCCGTACTTGTCCAGTATTCCGTCTATCTTCTTCACTAAGTTCGGGAAAGTCTCAACGCCGTCGGTGAGGCTCTTCAGGGAAGGATACGGGTACACCTTTGCTTTTCCGTCATCCATCTCACTCTCCTTCCTCAGGAACTTCACTATCTGGCATATCGTGTCCAGCGAGCGCTTAAGGTCGAACAGTTCTTCCTCCTCAAGATGCGTTCCCTCAAGCCTTAGGCGTGCCACCTGCTGCCTCACGTCGAAGAAATACTGCAGGGGGAAATCGTCGGTCTCCTGTTGCAGTCGCCTGAACTCCCTTACCTGATTGAGTCGCTGCCTAATCACCTCCGCGTCATAGGAAAACATCATGCCGTCAACCTGTTCCTTGCCCAGTTGACTGATACAATGCTCCTTCAGCAATGACCTTATCTCGCTGAATCCTATTTTTTTCTCAAAGGTATTAGGATAAATCATGGTGCAAAGTTACAATATTTATATCAACAAACACACCTTTTCAAGCAAAAAATACAGAAACGAGACACAGTTTTCGATGTTGTCAACTCTTTCAGGAAAAAGTCAACCTTTTCAGTAAAGGCGTCAACGATTACAGTAAAGTGTCCGCTCGGCTCTGCCGCTTTGTTTGCAAAGAACTCATTCGGGAAAACGCCTGTCAACCACACCAGGAAAAATATCAAAAACTGTCCGCTCGGCTCTGCCGCTTTGCTTGCAAAGAACCTAAATCAGGAAAAGACACAACCATATTCAGGAAAAGACACAGAATTCAACAATTCAACATTCAACATTTCAACATTTGCCCTTTTCACAACTCCGCGAAAAAAAGTGCCTTAAAAATTATATTATATATATAATTA
>JAFZIY010000024.1 GCA_017554105.1 Prevotella sp.
ATAAAGAAAGACTCAGTGGCCACCCAGCCCGATGGATCAACACAGCAGTCACATCAGTTTGCGGTGGCCGGTCAGGATGGCACAATCTATTCTTCTTTCCAGTTAAAGACCGTTACAAGGAAACCCGCGCAGATGCCTAAGGGCATAATATTGCGTAACGATAAGAATGCCACTTCTGAGGCTTCGAGGTCAATGAAAGAGATAGTGAAAAACCGCTATGTCTATCAGAAAGCATTACTTGACGAGGTGGTCTATAGCATTCTTTATACCGCATCGGAAAAGCCTCTGCGTGAGAGAGTTAACTTCAACATGCTCGACAAGGACATTAAAGTTGAGTTAATGAATAACGGTATCAATATTCCGTATCATTTCACCG
This sequence comes from Prevotella sp., assembly GCA_017554105.1. Lineage (GTDB taxonomy): Bacteria > Bacteroidota > Bacteroidia > Bacteroidales > Bacteroidaceae > Prevotella. The sequence continues at coordinate 377 of JAFZIY010000024.1, forward strand.
TGTCTACACAGGACGGACAGGAAGTTTATCGTTGTCCTGACTACACCGAGGAAGGTGAGGAATACAGCTACAACCAGGATCTCTATCAAAATGACCCACAACAGAAATCGGGTGTGGTGAAGATACATTTCCCCACGATGAACAGTTACATCTTTTCATCCGTTCGCTTCATGATTCCTTCGGTGGTGTTCACCTTGGTGCTGCTTGTTACCTTTATCTTCACGATAGCCGTTATATTCCGCCAGAAACGACTGACAGAGATAAAGAACGACTTCATCAACAATATGACGCATGAGCTGAAGACTCCTATCTCAAGCATCTCGCTTGCGGCACAGATGATGAACGACGAGGCAGTAACAAAGAGCCCGTCGATGATGAAACACCTCGGTGGAGTGGTGAACGATGAGTCGAAACGACTAAGGTTCCTCGTTGAGAAGGTATTGCAGATGTCCATGTTCGATGACAATACGGCGATATTCAAGAAGAAGGAACTCGACCTTAACGAGATGGTAGAGAACATCGCAAACTCGTTCTCTTTGCGAGTCGAGCATACAGGCGGTCGCATAAACACTCTCGTAGAGGCAGAGAACTCTAAGGTATATGTTGACGAGATACACTTCTCGAACGTTATACACAACCTCATGGACAATGCTGTTAAGTATAAAAAGGAGGACGGTCCGCTGATACTTGACGTGCATACTTGGAACTCAGATGGTAAACTCATGCTTTCGATACAGGACAACGGCATAGGTATAAAGAAAGAGAACCTGAAGAAGGTGTTCGAGAAATTCTACCGAGTGCATACAGGTAACGTGCATAACGTTAAAGGCTTCGGTCTCGGACTGGCATACGTGAAGAAAATCGTTGACCTTCACAAGGGTGAGATAAAGGTAGAGAGCGTTTATGGAAAAGGAACGAAATTCACCATCTCTCTGCCCGAGATAGTCGAGAATTGACAGATAATTAATGAATAATTAAGATAAAACAATAATATTAACCACGCCTCTTCAAGGCTTCGGACTTTATAGGGATAGTTGGAGAGAGGCATAAAAAAAACAAAAAGATTATGGAAGAACAATTGAAAATCTTGCTTTGCGAGGACGATGAGAACCTCGGAATGTTGCTTCGCGAGTATCTGCAGGCTAAAGGCTTTAATGCAGAGTTGTGCACTGACGGAGAGGCTGGTTATAAAGCCTTCCTTAAGAGCAAGTTCGACATCGCTGTGCTCGATGTAATGATGCCTAAGAAAGACGGCTTCGCACTGGCACAGGATATACGTCAGGCAAATGCTGAAATACCTATTATCTTCCTCACAGCCAAGACTCTGAAGGAGGACATCCTTGAAGGTTTCAAGATAGGTGCAGACGATTACATCACCAAGCCATTCTCTATGGAAGAGTTGGTAATGCGTATTGAGGCTATTCTTCGCCGTGTTCGTGGTAAGAAGACAAAGGAAAGCACTCAGTATCAGATTGGTCGCTTCACTTTCGACACACAGAAGCAACTGCTCACCATCGGTGACAAGCAGACAAAACTGACAACAAAGGAGAACGAACTGCTGGCACTTCTGTGCAGTCATGCTAACGAGATCTTGCAGCGCGACTTCGCCCTGAAGACCATCTGGATTGATGATAACTACTTCAATGCCCGCTCAATGGATGTGTATATCACAAAACTGCGTAAGCATCTGAAAGATGACGACCAGATTGAGATTATCAATATCCACGGTAAGGGATATAAACTGATTACGCCAGAGGCAGAGGCATAGAATGCCACTTGCCACCTCTTGGCTGGCAAAAGATGACAAACGGCTCAACAATTGTTGAGCCGTTTGATACTTATTGAAAACCAATTGCTTACAGGAGGGGTTCTTAGTATTGGTGATTTTGCTTTAAAATCACCACATGAGCAATGACTCCGGCGATAATCAGGAAGAGCGATAAGAACAGAACGAAGTTGCTGGAAGTCCATCCCAGAAGGAACGAAACGACCAGAAGAAGCGTGCCAAGATAAACTGACGCCATGCCGATGTGCGGCAATATAATAGAGAGTAGCTTTCTCATCGCTCTGATTAATAATACTTTTATGTACTAAATATAGAGACGTCATAGTGTGACATCTCATCTGTTGGCTGCAAAAGTATGAAAAGAATTTGGATAAAAAGCACTCTGTGACAAAGAATTACAGTCGCAAAAGGTTAATAATGCTTAAATCTTAGGCAACTCCTTGCTCCTTACTCCTTACTTATAACGAAAAAATCGTACCTTTGCACCCGCTTTGGCAAATGCCACGGCATAATCATTAATTAATCAATTTATTTACAAACAAAATGAATCAATACGAAACCGTTTTCATTTTAACTCCCGTTTTGTCTGATGAGCAGGCAAAGGAAACGGTCGCTAAATTCAAGAACCTTCTCACCGAAAAGGGTGCTGAGATTTTGAACGAAGAGGCCTGGGGATTGAAGAAACTGGCTTACCAGATTGAAAAGAAAACCTCAGGATTCTATTTCCTGCTGGAGTTCAAGGCTGAGCCAAGTGTAATTAAAACTTTTGAGACAGGATTGCGTCGCGATGAGAAGGTAATCCGTTTTATGACAGTTAAGCTCGAGAAGTATGCTGCACAGTATGCTGAGAAGAGAAGAAACAAGAACGCTAAAAAAGAGGAGGCATAATCATGGCAGCACAAGACAGTGAAATCCGTTATTTGACAGCTCCTTCTATTGACACAAAGAAGAAGAAGTATTGCCGTTTCAAGAAGAGCGGTATCAAGTACATCGATTACAAGGATCCCGAGTTCCTTAAGAAATTCCTCAATGAGCAAGGAAAGATTCTTCCTCGCCGTATCACAGGAACATCTCTGAAGTATCAGCGCCGCGTGGCAACAGCCGTTAAGCGTGCACGCCAGATAGCTTTGCTCCCATATGTTACAGACATGATGAAGTAAGAAAGAATTATGGAAATTATACTTAAAGAAGACATCATAGGATTAGGTTACAAGAACGACATCGTAACCGTTAAGAACGGCTATGGCCGTAACTATCTTATCCCAACAGGAAAAGGCGTTATCGCAAGCGAGAGTGCTAAGAAGATTCTTGCAGAGAATTTGAAGCAGCAGGCTCACAAGCTCGCAGCTCAGAAGGCTGCAGCAGAAGAGAAGGCTGCTAAGTTCGAAGGCGTTGCACTCGAGATTGCCGCAAAGGTTTCTGCTACTGGTCAGCTCTACGGTTCTGTAAATGCAGCCAAGGTTGCTGAGGCTCTGGCAGAAAAGGGCATCGAGGTAGATCGTAAGATCATCACCATGCGCGACATCAAGCACGTTGGCGAATACGAGGCTGTTGTTCACTTCCACAAGGAGGTTGAGGTTAAGGTTCCTGTAACTGTAGTTGCAGAGAATGAGCCAGTTGCTGCTCCTGCTGAGGTTGTAGAAGAGGCTCCTGTTGCTGTAGAGGCACCTGCTGAAGAGGAGGACTTTGAAGTTCCTACTGAAGAAGAGGATGCTCCAGCAGAGGCATAATCAGAAGAATATTTTCGCGCTGTAAAGCAGTTTTTAATAAGTGTCCCGACTATCAGTATCGATGGTCGGGATTCTTTTTTGTTATTTGCTTTGTCCATTTGGTTAAAGTGAGATGTGCCGAGATGTATGCAAGTTGTTCTTTGTTTGTAACATAACATGAAAAAAGTAGGTTTTACGCATTGCCAGTTTCGTCATAAATACTATCTTTGCAAACAGTATGAAATCACCTAAGTACCATCTTACATTTTACTAACTTTATGAGAAAAATATTGTCTTTGGCAGCGTTCTTGTTTGCTGTCTCCTTGTCGTTGCAGGCAAAGAACTATCAGAATTTCAAAGTGTCAACCTATATCCGTGCGCAGGACGTGGCACGTATGGCTGATGACAGTTTCCTGGAGTCAACATGGCGAATCATAAGCGAACAGGTTGACATTGACAAGATTTATCTTGAAACACACCGCGATGCGTTCATTGTGGACGAGAAGACACTTCTGAAAGTGAAGAACTTCTTCCTGAAGCAAGGCCTGGAAGTAGGTGGTGGAATCACCTATACAATTTCTGAGCCCACCGATTTCGAGACATATAGTTATGCCACGCCAACTGACCGCGAAAAGGTAAGGGAGATAGCGGAATATACTGCGAAGCATTTCGATGATTTCATCTTGGATGACTTCTTCTTCATCGACATCAAGAACGATGCGGAGATAGCGGCAAAGGGTGACAAGAGTTGGACCGATTATCGTCTGCGTCTTATGTCGGATGCCGGCAAAGAACTTGTCGTGGAGCCTGCCAAGCGGGTGAATCCTAAGGTGAAGGTGATAATAAAATACCCTAACTGGTATGACCATTTCCACGGACTGGGCTTCAACCTTGAGGAAGAGCCGCTTTATTTTGATGGCCTTTGGACAGGAACGGAGACGCGTGACCCAGGTAGTGCGCAGCATCTGCAGAACTATCTCAGTTATAACATCATGCGTTATTTTGAGAATATAGCACCAGGAAAGAATGGTGGAGGATGGGTTGATGCAGGTGGAATACAGATGGGTATCGACCGTTATGCAGAGCAATTGCATCTTACCATGCTTTCCAAGTCGCGCGAGATAATCCTCTGGAACTATATGCAGCTTGCAGAAGTGAAGATAAATCAGGATATGCGACGTGAATGGCAGAGCGCAGGCGGTAATAGTTTCAACTATGATGCCATGATGTCACCATTCAAGAAAGGCAAGAAGACCATCGAGCCATCTACGCTTGCACGTATCGCAAGTGTCACATTGAAGCAGGACGATGAGCTCCTTGGTAAACTTGGCAATCCTGTGGGCATCGTCTCTTATAAGCCTTACCACTCGTCAGGTGAGGATTTCCTGCAGAACTATCTTGGTATGATTGGACTGCCGATGGATATGCATCCGCGTTTCGTTGAGGGTAAGCAACAAATACTTCTTACTCAGCAGGCAGCCAAGGACAAGGATATCGTGGAGAAGATGAAGGCACAGTTGCGTCAGGGTAATGATGTCATAATAACCACAGGCTTACTCAAGGAGATTAAGGAACAACTGGCAGACATCTGTGAACTCTATTGTGGTGACTTGAAGGCTATCGTCAATGACTTCGGTTATTATGGCAAGTCAGACCGCGAGTTCATTATTCCACAGGTTAAGTATTTCACTAACGACTCGTGGGAAGTGGTTAGTGCTGGTCGTCCTCTTAATGGCGGCGTATCGGGCTATCCCGTTCTTCTTCGCAACAAGTATTCCAAGGGAACGCTCTATGTGCTTACTATCCCTGATGACTTTGGCAATCTCTATGACTATCCTGCAGGAGCACTGAACCAGATACGTAAGTTCTTCAGTCGTGACATGGGCTATTACATCGAGTGTAAGTCAAAGGTATCGCTGTTCCCATATGACAACAAGACTTTCGTTGTAGAGAATTTCAACGACGAACCAGTTGATGTGAATATAGTATTCAATAGTAGTGTTTCAGGTATAAGGAATCTTGAAAACAATACTCGTCAGCAGCCAGCTGAAGGTATAGTATATGGTAATAACCGTTGGTCACAATACAGAGAAGGGCAGACCGTGTTCAAAACCACACTGCCTGCCCATTCGTATAAGGCATTCGGATATTAACTCCTATAGCACTTACATCACCACTTAATCCATTTCTCAACATCCACCTTGCCTTCGAACATCGGGGCAATGTGGATGTTGCTTGTATTCACATCTTCCTTGCCAAGTAGGAAACGGTCGAGGAAAGCACACACTTCGGGGAACTGACTCTCGGGAAGTTGGCAATGGCCATGACCATCGATAATAGAAAAACCAACACGGTCGCCGATGCCAAACTGTTCCCATACCTTTCTCGCTGCATTCATAGAGACATAAGCAGATTCGTCAGCAAGCCATTTATAGTCAGGGTTGCCAAGCATGAGGAATGCACGGGGACAAATCATGGCACACAGTTCGTGACGGTCGTGAGGTAACAGATATACATTGTCTCCAGAGAACTTCTCCTTCATGCTTTCAAGAAACCAGTGATAGTCGGTACGTTCCAGACTCTCAACATCCTCCATAGGATATGACACGCGCCATGCTGCAGCACCACCGCCACCTGGCTCTTGTGCAATAGTAAGTGCCACGCGCTCGTCAAAAGCACCACAGAAGAGAGCCATCTTGCCGGCATAAGAGCAACCAGTCACGCCGATATGCTTCATGTCAATGCGTGTCACCTCCTCGCCCAGCAGTTGAAGTCCGTCGAGCAGTCGGCTGAATCCCCATGCCCATTCGCTATAGGCGCCGTTGTCCTTTAGTTCTGGATAGAGTCTGTCGAAGTTATGTTCACCACGGTCATGATGTGGTCGCCATTGTCCTTGTGAATAGTCATTCACCTGTGATTCGCGGAATGTCATCATCGCAATACCTCTCTCTTCAAGCAGTTGTCTTGGCAGGGATATCATGCTTGCGCCAACCATGAGAGGGTAGGGTGCCTTGCCTTCCTTCGGATAGGTGATAAGCGATTTCAGATGAAGTTTCTCGCTCCCTACCGTTACCTCGACGTTCAGCGTGTCAAGGTCCATCCATGCCTTGATGTTCTCTTTCGGCACACTTGGCTTCTTGCCTATCTCAAACTGCTGAATACTGGCAGATATCTCGTTGCGGCGCTTTTCCCATTGCTTGAATTTCTTCACTCGTCCCTTGCCGCTAAACCATGCCAATGGGTCGGGAAGGGTGGTGCATGGAGTCTTCAGTATGCTTATCGGCTCAGTTATCGCAACACCTGTGTTCTCCTTGTCATAAACCAGTGGGATGTTCTTTTGGGCTAAGACATTACTTGGAAACAGCATCGAAGCAATCAATGCTGTGCCCATTAGTTTGCAGATTTCATGTAACATAGTAATCATATTTTGAATTATAGTTAACTTGCATTTCTCCCTGCAAAGATAATGAATAATTGTGATAAGTCAAAGCATAACACCCTAAATATAAATAATGTGTAAAAGATTTCGCTAAGTCACGATAAATGATTAACTTTGCAGTCTAAATTTTAATCATTTAAGGTAAAAAAGAAAAATGAAAGCATTTGTTTTTCCCGGACAGGGAGCACAGTTCGTAGGAATGGGCAAGGACCTCTACGACAACAATCCATTGGCAAAAGAACTTTTCGAGAAGGCTAACGACATTCTCGGCTATCGCATAACAGACATCATGTTCGAGGGAACAGACGATGAATTGAAACAGACAAAGGTTACTCAGCCTGCAGTCTTCCTTCACAGCGTTATCAGCGCACTCTGCATGGGCGATGACTTCAATCCTGCAATGACCGCTGGTCACTCTCTCGGTGAGTTCTCTGCACTCGTTGCTGCTGGTGCGTTGAGTTTCGAGGACGGTCTGAAACTTGTTTATGCCCGTGCAATGGCAATGCAGAAGGCTTGCGAGGCAGCACCATCCACAATGGCTGCTATCATTGCTCTGCCCTTCGAGACAATAGAGAGTATCTGCGAGGAGATAAGCAAGAAGGGTGAAAAGGGTGTTGTCGTTCCTGCTAACTACAACTGTCCTGGACAGTTGGTTATCTCTGGTAACATCGACGCCATCAACGAGGCTTGTGAGCAGTTGAAGGCTGCTGGTGCTAAGCGTGCTCTGCCTTTGAAGGTGGGCGGTGCTTTCCACTCTCCACTGATGCAGCCCGCAAAGGACGAACTGCAGGCAGCAATCGAGGCAACAGAGATCAGCACACCAAAGTGCCCCGTTTATCAGAATGTTGATGCCAAGCCACATACCGACCCAGCAGAAATCAAGGCTAACCTCATCGCACAGCTCACCAGCAGTGTTCGTTGGGCACAGAGCGTTGAAAACATGATTGCCGATGGTGCCGATGACTTCACTGAGTGCGGACCTGGCAAGGCTCTTCAGGGTATGATTGCCAAGATCAACCGTGAGGTAAGCGCACACGGAATAGAGGAATGAAACCTGTCATCTATCAAGTTTTTACCCGTCTCTTCGGCAACCGCAACACGACTAATAAGGAGTGGGGAAGCATTGAAGAGAACGGGTGTGGTAAACTTAATGACTTTGACGATGTAACGCTGAGGAGAATCAAACGACTCGGCGCAACTCATATTTGGTTTACGGGCGTGATTCGTCACGCCTCGCAAACCGATTATACCCGTTATGGTATTCCTTGTCAGCATCCCGATGTGGTGAAAGGTATCGCCGGCTCGCCATACGCCATTACCGACTATTATGACATAGACCCAGACATTGCCGTCGATGTGGATAACCGCATGGGCGAGTGGTTGGCTCTTATAGAGCGTGCGCACAAGGCTGGACTGAAGGTAGTAATGGACTTCGTGCCAAACCATGTAGCACGTCAGTACCATAGCATCTGCAAACCTGAATGGGTGAAAGACCTTGGTGAGGACGATAACACAGACTGGCATTTCTCCACTAATAACAACTTCTATTATTGTTGGGGAAAAGAACTTGACCTAAGCCTCACCCCCAACCCCTCCCCCGTAGGGAGGGGAGAAAAGAAAGCCTACACCGAATCCCCCGCCCGCGCCACCGGCAACGACGTTTTCTCAAACCATCCTTCGTGTAACGACTGGTATGAGACGGTGAAACTGAACTACGGCATCGACTATTGCGATGCCGGAGGACGCTCAGAACACTTCAAGCCAATCCCTGATACATGGAACAAGATGACCGACATCCTGCTTTTCTGGGCACAGAAAGGCATCGACGGTTTCCGTTGCGACATGGCAGAGATGGTGCCTGCGGCATTCTGGGCATGGGCAACCGACAAGGTGAAGTTCCAATATCCAGAAGTAAAGTTCATCGGTGAGGTGTATAACCCTGCCGAATACCGCAATTACATCGGTGCTGGTTTCGACTGGCTGTACGACAAGGTGGGTATGTACGACTGCGTACGTGATGTAATCTGTGGTAACCGACGTGCCGCTGACATCACCTCACAATGGCAGCATACCGATGATATCCGTCAGCACATGCTTTATTTCCTTGAGAACCATGACGAACAGCGCATAGCAAGCGACTTCTTTGCTGCCGATGCTCGAAAAGGCATACCAGGATTTATTGTTAGTGCGTTACTCAATACCAGTCCTTTCATGCTCTATGCCGGTCAGGAGTTTGGAGAGCGCGGAATGGACAAGGAAGGATTCAGCGGTTGCGACGGACGTACCACCATCTTCGATTATTGGTGCGTGGATACATTGCGTCGTGGATATTTTGACCGTCGTAAGATGAAGAAGGACGAGAAAGCTCTCGAGGCGGTATATCAGCGCATTCTGACTATTGCAAACAAGGAGCAAGCGGTGAGCGAGGGACTGTCATACGACCTTATGTATGTCAACCAGCACATTGCCGACCGTCAGTTTGCCTTCCTCCGCAAGCATGAAGGCGAGACACTGCTTATTGTTGCCAATTTCGATGACCATGATGCAGAGTGTGATGTTGTCATCCCACGCCATGCTTTCGAGTATTTGCAAATGGCAGAAGGTACGTACAATGCCATCGAACTGCTGACGGGCGAAGCCACAACGCTGACACTCGCTGCTGACAATGCAGCACATGTCAGTGTACCCGCACTCAGTGGCGTTGTGATAAAGGTTTCCTGACAATCATGTTTCATATATATAACAGACCAATCCTGCCAGGTTTACTCAGCAATCCTGGCAGGATTGCTGACCAAAACAGGCAGGATTGCTAACCAATTTCGCCCAATTTGCTGACCAATTTCGGCGAATTTGCTGACTAAGACATCGTGTTTTGCTTTGCTGTTGACAAAGTCAAGCGCAATGTTCTCACATCTCGCTGATACTTCCAATTCCTGTGCGCTTGTTGTTTTTATTCTTGGGATTTCCGCCAAAGCTAAGCGACCCAACGCCCGTAACTTGGCCTTCTATACTATCGCTGGCGTAGCACTCTATGCTGCCCACGCCCGATACCGTTGCTTTTACGTTCATCGCCTTTAGGTTGCCAGTGTATATGCCGCCCACCCCGCTGCATGTCATTACGGCATCGTCGGCTACTCCGTTTATTGTTATGCTGCCCACGCCGCTGTTCAAAATCTCAATATGGTCGGTGTCCAGACTGTCCATCTCTATTGTACCCACACCGCTGTTCTGAACCTTTATAAGGTCGGTGGTATATACACGAATCTTAACATCCTTGATTTGTAAGTTTATTTTATTCTTAGAAAAGCTGATGTTCAGATTCTTGCCGTCACTCTCAAACTTATATAGTTCTATGTAGTTTTCAGGCGCTGTCAGTTCTACAACGCCGTCTTTGGTCTCGCTCTGTACTATTTCCACAAAGCCTGCGCAGTTCATTTTCACCTCCTCAAATGGTTGCAGTTTGTACTCCTTGGTAACCACGTTGCCGCTGGGCTCAATCATGTTCGTATCAAATCCATTAAAATTCACATTACATGAAGCCAATGCTACCAAGCTCATCAACAGAAATAATCCCTTTTTCATACTATTATTGTTTCATTATTAAATAATCTATACCTGTTAGACGGCACTATTGGCCGAAAAGTTGCATAAATCTTGTTTTATTTTAGTTTTATTTGTATTTTTGCGTCCAAAACCATTCAGACTATGCCAGAAGACTATATCCTGAACGAACACAACAAGGAGGAGTTCCCACCTGCCCACACTGCGGAGCATCTGCTGAATCAGTTGATGCAGCGTATGTTTGGCTGCGAGCGTTCGCGCAATGCGCACATAGAGCGCAAGAAAAGCAAAATATCGTATATCGTTGACCGCAAGCCTGACCGTAAGGATGAGCGTGACATAGAGCAGGCGATGAACGAACTGATAGAGCAGGACATGCCCGTTACCTTCGAGTATGTCACCCGTGCGGAACTTGAAGGTATTATAATGGATGCGGCTCCGGACTCTCCCGACTCTCGCCTGTCACTTGAGCGACTTCCTGACGATGCCTCGGAAACTATTCGTCTGGTGCGCATTGGTGACTATGATGTATGTCCCTGCATCGGCAAGCATGTCCGTTCCACCTCACAGATAGGCCGCTTCGAACTCCTCGGCACCAACTGGGACGAGATAAACAAGAGCTTCCGCATCCGCTTTAAAGTGGTGTGATTTCTAAATCATCATGAATTAATACTGTAAAGCGTTGTTTTGAAAAGCAGAACATGAGTTACAACTTGTATTTAAGTAATTAAATAATCAGGAAGTCTAACTAAATAAAAAAATATATGAACGAAATAAAGTGTCCAAATTGCGGAAAAGTGTTTTCTGTTGATGAAGCAAGTTATGCTTCAGTCGTTAATCAGGTAAGAACGCAAGAGTTCGAGAAAGATGTGGAACGACGTGTTGAAGAAATAGAGAAGCAGCAGATACTTCAACGTCAGTCTGAAAAACTGAAGGCAGAACAGTTGTTCCAGCAGCAGTTGAACGCCAAAGAACAAGAGGTGGAAAAACGTAACGCAGAAATAGCTAGGCTTGAAGAACACTTAAAAGGAGTAGAGGCTTCAAAAAATGCAGTAGCTCATGAAGCTGTTCAATCAGCGCAAATAGAATTTAATAAGATTTTAGCTGAAAAAGACGCACAGATTCTTAAGAAAGAACATGAAATATTATCGCTTAATGAACAATCGCAAGGGAAAGAAAGAGCTAAACAGTTAGAATATGAAAGAGAACTGGCAGTAAAGGAATCGCAAATAGCTCGTTTAGAGGAACAGATAAAAGGTGCTGTGATTGAAAAGCAAGCAGAATTTGAAAAACAACTGGCATCAAAGGATGCTGAGATATTACGACTAAAAGGTGAAGTGTCTCATAGTCAAGGTCAGATAGAGGTGGCTGTACTGAAAGAGCAAAACAAGGCAAACCAGATAATTCAAATAAAAGAAGGAGAGATATCATCGTGGAAAGAAAAACTAGAAATTGAGAAGAGCGATTCTATGCGTCGTGAACAAGATCTTCGCCAAGGTTATGAACGTCAGCTTAAGCAACAGCAGGAGCTTGTAGATTATTATAAAGACATGAAAATCCGCATGTCTACAAAAATGGTGGGAGAGACACTTGAAGCTCATTGTAATACTCTTTTCAATTCAACTATTCGTCCCATAATGCCTCAGGCATATTTTGAGAAAGATAATGACATATCTGGAGGCTCGAAGGGTGATTTCATCTTTCGTGATTACTATGGTAAGTTTGAGTATATTTCCATTATGTTTGAAATGAAGAACGAGATGGACGAGACTGCTACAAAGCACCGAAACGAGGATTTCTTAAAGAAACTTGATGAGGACCGTAGAAAGAAAAACTGTGAATTTGCCGTGTTGGTGTCTATGTTGGAACCTGATAATGACCTTTATAATACAGGTATTGTGGACATGTGTCACCGTTACCCCAAGATGTATGTTATACGTCCCCAGTTCTTCATACCTATTATTACACTTTTGGTTCAGACCTCAAAAAAGAGTATCATTTTACAGAAGCAACTATTACTTGCCCAAAGCCAATCAGTAGATGTTACTAATTTTGAATCGAAGCTTAATGATTTTAAGGAACGCTTCGCAAACAATTATCGCCTTGCAAGTGAGAAGTTTCAAAAGGCTATAGAGGAAATTGACAAAACAATAGACCATTTGCAGAAAATAAAGGCAAACCTTATTGGCTCAGAGAATAATCTGCGTATAGCGAATAACAAGGCAGAGGAACTTACGATTAAGAGATTGACTTATAAGAATCCAACTATGAAAGCGAAGTTTGATGAAGCAAGAAAGAAATCTTCTGAGCCTGAGAGTGCAGAAGAAATAATCGATGAGTTTCAACCGTCAATAATTGAAGATGCGGAAAATACAATTAGCAAAGAGAATAGAAAGAAGGATGAAAGCAATATCAAGCAAAAAAAGCATTATACAATGATTGCTCGTGCTGCTAAAATTGGAGATAGAGTTATTAGATTGTCCGACAACCAGATAGGAACTGTAATCAAAATAGAGAAACTAATGGGTGATATCGAAAGATTAATACTTGAGCTTGAAGATGGAAGAAGCGCTACTGTGTTTAACGATCGGAGTATGTATAAGGTGATAATTGTAGATGAGGATGAATAGATTGGCATTAACGTTGCTTTTGATATAGTATGACCAAAGAAACAGACAGGAGGTTTCGTCATTTGTTATAGAAGAGCATATGGAGGAGCAGTACCAACAGGTGGATGTGACTAGGTCGATAGTCGGAAGACGGAACGGTTTACTAGGTATGTTGTTTCGCCTTCGTACACAGACTCTATTTTTGGTGAGGAAGTAAACGAAACTTCCATCACCGAGATAGCCAAACAGCATCCCTACTACTTCATCATGCATGACAGCGGCCTCGCCAACGACAACGTGGCAGATAACTTTGAGCAAATATTCGAGCACTATAGCAAGGATACCATTAGAAGAATTCTGTAAGCTTTCCCCCGAAAAAGTGGCAGTAAGACATGATTATTCCCTCGTAAAATTGGCAATACCTAATGCTATCTAATTGAGAATATGAAATTTAGATTTAAGATACAACAATACAAACGGAGGCGGTGGAGCAGACGGTGAATGTGTTTGCAGATCAGCCTTCGAAGATCAATGCAAAATACCGTCGTGGCCGTTATGGAGAACGATGATGATGAGGGGTGGGAATAAAAAGAATCTTAAGAGACGGATGTTGCATGTCTCTTAAGATTCTTGTATATAGTGAGTTTGTTTTTGTCTTTTTAATCCTCTTAGCCTGTGTAGGCTGGATGAGGAAAAGAGTCACCTGCGGTGAGGTGATTTACATTACTTCCAGATGATCGTGCTTTGCCAACCAAATACTGAATACTATGCCTACGAGAAGCATGCCTGCTAATGTCATGAATGTTGTTCCCATCTTACAAATCTTTTTTTTAATTATTACTTTTTTCTTTTCACGGTGCAAAGGTATGGCGATTTTATGTGTCGCGCAACAATTGATTATGAATTGTAAAGCAAGTGGCACCGCAATGAAATCGAATTGCTGTTATCGATAATTTCGATAGCAGCATGTATTTATTATCGATTTTACTTGTTCCGTTTAAATAAAATGTGTATCTTTGTGGCAGATATGGAACTTAGACAACTTAAGTATTTTGTGCAACTGTCGAAGACTTTGAATTTCTCTACGGCAGCAAAGGACTTGTTCATCACGCAGAGCACGTTATCTCATCAGATATTGCAGTTGGAGAATGAACTGGGACAACCGTTGTTCCACCGCAACAGTCACGAGGTGATGCTTACAGAGGCGGGGCAGACTCTGCTTCCACTGGCGAAGCAGACTATCATTGACGCAGACAACTGTCTGCTGAAACTGGATGAACTGAAGAACCTGATGGGGGGCGAACTGAATATCGGTGTCACCTTCTCTTTCGCATGTATCATGGCTGAGACGCTGACATCGTTCCTCAGACAATATCCTCATGTGAAGGTTAACGTGAGTCAATCGAATATGGCTGACCTGATTAAGAGGCTTGAGAACCATGAGTTTGACTTTGTTTTGGCGTTCAAACCATTGGAAAACAATCCGCGTCTGGAGAGCAGGGTGCTGTTCAGCCATAAGTTGACGGCAGTGGTAAATGAACATCATGCCTTGGCTTCCAGGTCTTCTCTCACGTTGGAAGAACTGCAGCGGTATGACCTTGCATTGCCTCTGCGGGGCACACGGGCGCGCAATGTCTTTGAGCGCATAATTGCCGGTACAGGTTATGAGTATAAGGTGAAGGTTGAGATGAATTATGTATATCTGCTTTTCCGTCTGCTGCGCGAATCTAACTATGTCACCATACTGAGTGAGAGCACAGTGATGGGTGAGCAGGGATTGCGTGCCATACCTATCGTTGAGATGGATACGGAGGAAAACCGCATGTATGGCTGCATCCATTTGCTGCGCAACGTATACATGAAGAAGTCTGCACAGGAGTTCATAAGGATGCTCGACGAGAGCACATCGGTACTTCGCCGAGCAATACTTTAATTGGAATCAGATAGAAGTTGTAGCCTTAATACGATTCAAGAAAAACTCGTGAATTCTTGTGTCATCGTCTAACTCTGGATGAAAAGCGGTGACAAGTTGGTTGTCTTGACGTGCGGCAACGATGCGTCCATCCACTCTGGCAAGAACTTTGCAACGTTCAGACAACACCTCTTTTATATATGGGGCACGTATAAAGGTCATGGGGATGTCTTCTCCTATGCCTTCTACAGGTGCTTTGGCGTGGAAACTTCCTAACTGACGACCGTAGGCATTGCGTTCAGCCACAATGTCCATAGTACCGAGATGCATTGAAGACAAAAGGATTAGTCCTGCACATGTGCCGAAGACAGGGAGTCCGTTGACAATGGCTTGACGTATGGGTTCAAACAACCCGAGGTCGTGCAGCAGTTTACTTTGTGTCGTCGATTCCCCACCAGGGATTATCAGACCATCCTTTGGCTGCTGCCAGTCGCGCAGTTGTCGCACTTCAAAGGTCTCCGCACCTAAACGATGGAGCATTTGCTCGTGTTCGGCAAATGCTCCCTGTAATGCTAGTATTGCTATTCTCATTTCCCTCGTTCAGCCATTAGCAATTCTATTTCCTGTTCGTTGATGCCAACCATTGCCTCGCCCAAGTCCTCTGACAGTTCTGCCAGCATCTTCGCATCTTGATAGTTAGTTACTGCCTTTACAATGGCAGCAGCGCGTTTTGCCGGATTGCCACTCTTGAAGATGCCGCTACCAACAAATACCCCCTCTGCACCTAATTGCATCATAAGTGCCGCATCAGCAGGAGTAGCCACACCACCGGCAGCGAAGTTCACTACAGGCAGTTTGCCATTCTCATGCACGTATTTCACAAGGTCATAGGGTGCTTGCAATTGCTTTGCTGCCTCATAGAGTTCGTCTTCACTCATCGACACAAGTCTGCGTATCTCGCTCTGCATCAGTCGCATGTGACTCACTGCCTGAACGACATCACCCGTGCCAGGCTCTCCTTTGGTGCGAATCATCGTTGCACCCTCCGCAATACGGCGCAAGGCCTCGCCTAAGTTCTTAGCACCGCAAACAAAAGGAACGTCGAACTTAGTCTTGTCGATATGATAGATATTGTCTGCTGGCGACAATACTTCGCTCTCATCAATATAGTCAATCTCGATAGCCTGCAGAATCTGTGCCTCTGCAATATGTCCGATGCGCACTTTCGCCATTACAGGTATGCTTACGGCTTCCTGAATGCCGCGAATCATCTTCGGGTCGCTCATCCTGCTCACTCCGCCTGCTGCGCGAATGTCGGCAGGAATACGCTCCAATGCCATCACGGCGCACGCACCTGCTGCCTCGGCTATCTTCGCCTGCTCAGGCGTTGTTACGTCCATAATCACTCCGCCCTTAAGCATTTGGGCGAGATTTCTGTTCAGTTCTTGTCTGTTCTGTGTACTCATTGTTTCCTAAATGTTGTGGGACTGCATCCCCGTTGTTTTTTAAAGAATTTCGTGAAATGTGCCTGAGATGAGAATCCCAGTGCATATGCTATCTCCTGAATTGTATTGTCTGTAAACTTGAGTTGCCGTTCTATCTCCTGCATCAGGAAATCGTCGATGATGGTCTTTGGTGCCTTATCCGAAATCCGACGTGTCACTTGCGCCAGATAGCGGCTACTCACGTTCAGTTTGTCTGCATAGAAATGCACATCCCTATTTGAGCGGTGGTATTCGCTAACGGCATTAAGGAACTCGTTATACAACTCGCTGCTACGTCCTTGCAGGTCGCTTGTCTTCGCCACTTGATTGTTGATATAACTGCGCGCAAGCGCTTGTGCCTGCTCAGGTGTTTGTCCCTGACTGAGATAAACAGCCACCGCACTGGCATAACGGTTGGCAAGTCCATGCATGGATTTCTCGTCCATCTCTATTACAAGAGTGCAGAGAGGCAACAGTTCGTTGGCAATGGCATCCACCAGTTTACGTTCCACCAAGGTCTCACCTTGTGACGACGACACCACAGCATCCAATATGACGTGACGTGGACGGTATTTCTGAATGGCAGTCACTACGGCATTCAACGTCTCGTTAGTGCGTATCAGTCCAATCTTCACCACGTCTGGCTGGAAATCGTTCATGATGGCCTCTATCTGTCCTTTCACTATCGAGGCAGGCAGGTCATAGAACTGCTGTATTCCCAGCGTCGTCTGCACGGTGATTGAGGTGATTGCAGACATGGCATAGCCTCCCAGTTCGGAGATTGTCTTTATGTCTGCCTGTACACCGGAACCACTTGTAGAGTCACTACCTGTAATTGTGAGAATAGGTTTCATGCTGCAAAGGAACATCTTTTTTCTGAAATGACAAAATAGGTGTTCCCATTTTGACAAAGAAAACCTCATTTTGTATAACATTTTGATAACTTATTGTCGGTATTGATGGTATTATTTGTTACGTATGTACAATGATATAATAAAATAGTGTCCCGTGAAAGACGGGACACAAATGTACAAATAACGGCTTTACTTAATGTTATTCTTCATCGAAGAATTTGCCGACGGGAATGCATGCATCTTCTGATACATATGCATTGTAACGGGCACGTGAGCGACGTTCGCGTGCAAACATGCGCTTGGTTTCTTTTGCATCCTGATGAAACTCCATGTGTTCATCTATTGACATTTGTGCTGCCATGCCCTCAACGTCGAGGTTGTCGGTTCCGATGAGCGTGAATGTCCAGTGCTGTTGCTTCAGTTTCTCAATGAGTTGCTTTATCATGGTCAGTGTCCACTCGCGCGATGAGTTCTCCCATCCGTCAGTAATCACGGTTACAAGCACGTTGTCATCGCTGCCTACTTGCGCATTAACCTTTGATATTGCATTACCCATCGCATCGTAGAGTGGTGTTGCTGCGCAAGGAGAATAGTCTTTCCAATTGAGGTCTTGTGTCTTGTCGGCTGGAGTATTGTCATAGTGCCATTTCATGTGTTCGCTGTCGAATGTAACGAGAGTCACTCGTTGGTCGGTGTCGGTGAACTTCTTCTGCATCTGTCTCACGGTGCTCAGTGTCTCATTCATTCCTGAAAATGCTTGTTTGCGTATGCAACTCATGCTTCCGCTTTCGTCAACGATAATAAGATTGAATACTTTCTTTTTCATGTCTTCTCTGTTTTTAAATGGTTAATAAAATCTTGTTGCGTGTGCTTTTTATATCTTAAAAGAATAAAAACAGGAAAAAATTAAGCAGTATTGGAATTTTTTCTTATCTTCGCTGAAAATTATCATGACATGAGGCGTGGAAATCTTACGGACAACCAGATTATAAATGGTTTCAAGATGGGTAACTCCTACATTATTCAAAACTATTTCTATGAATATTGCAAGGCAGGGTATTATGTTTTCGATAAGCATTACGACCTGAGTCATAAGGAGAATCTTGACTGCATATCGCTTACTCATCAGTATGCCATTTATCTGCTTGAGCATAATTGGCAACCTTTAGAGAATCGCTCGGAGGGTGTCAGCCTGCGCACGTGGGTCATCGGTGGCTTCCGCTATATCGTGCTTGATGCCCTGAAATGGTATCGAAAGGAATATGGCAGCATATCATTCGAGGATTATCTTCAGTCGTTTGACATCACGAGTGACCTGCGCCTGCGGTTCCGACAGACCGTGATGGACATGTGCGACACGTGCCAAATGGACCGAACCGACCGTGTTATAGCACTGATGATGTTTGAACGTGGCTTTAAATCCAAGGATATTGCAGTTCAACTTGGGATGTCTCCATCGGCAGTAAGTCAGCGCTATAAGTTGCTAAAGGAAAAGACTATCATACCTTATTTCAGACAACATTTCGATATGGAACTGGACATGCCTGAGGTAATTGACAAGGAAATGGTTGTTGATAAAATGTCATCTATGGCAAAGGAAAGCATCTCTCGGCAAATATCGGAGTCTTTCGAAGATTCTATGCCTATTACATATGAAAACAGATATAAAGAAATGAAAAAGAAAAGAGTTACTCCTGAGTTTATCACAAGTCTTGCTCCCAACGAGATATTCGTATTTGGCAGCAACCTTAGAGGAATGCATGGTGGCGGTGCTGCTTATGTTGCGGTCCGCAAGTTCGGTGCTGTTATGGGGCAGGGCGTCGGCTTGCAGGGACAGAGTTATGCCATACCAACCATGCAGGGTGGTGTGGAGACCATACGTCCTTATGTTGACGACTTTATTGACTTTGCACGTAAAAACATCAATCTTACGTTCCTTGTGACTCGCATTGGCTGTGGTATTGCAGGTTTCCGTGACGAGGAGATTGCGCCATTGTTCGCTGCTGCCCATGATTTAGACAATGTTGTGCTTCCGGAAGGTTGGTGATGCATTTATGAAAGATGCTCAATGGAGTCCTAAAAGGATACCTTTGGCATTATAAAAGGCCATCTTTTGCACTCTCAAAGGTATGCTTTTGGAGCATAATAAGATACATGATGTGTGTTGAGAAGAATAAAGAGGTAATAATGAAAAATCCATCAAAGGAGATCTTTGATGGATTTTTCTACTTCTTCCATGCTGTCGGTCGGCTCAAAGCGGCGTATTACGTTGCCCTTTCGGTCAACAAGAAACTTGGTGAAGTTCCATTTTATGTCGCTTTTCTTATCATAGTCGGCATCACGCTTGCGCATCATACCGTCCATGAACTTGCCGCGCTCATCGCTTGTGTCAAACCCTCCGAAGCCTTGTTGGCTCTTCAAATAGGTGAAGAGTGGTGATGCATTGTCTCCGTTGACATCAATCTTGGCAAACTGCTCGAACTGCGTGTTATAGTTGGATGTGCAGAAGCTACGTATTTCTGCAATGGTTCCAGGAGCCTGTTCGCCGAACTGGTTACACGGGAAGTCGAGAATCTCGAGCCCCTGTGCATGATAGTTCTCGTACATTGCCTCAAGTTCCTTGTACTGAGGCGTAAATCCGCATCGTGTTGCAGTGTTTACGATGAGTAGCACTTTGCCTTTGTACTGCTTCATCTTCACATTCTTTCCGTCAGCATTCTGCACAATTATTCTGTAAAGCTTGGACTTGGAGAAGGCTGAGGAGGCAGAGGGTTGTGAGGCAATGGCGAGAGTGACTATCAATAATAATAGTGTCCTGCGCATGATACCTCTGTCTTAGAAGTTGATAGTCTCTTCCGGTGCAGCAAACGAACTGAGTGTGGCTGTGCCTTCGATGATGTAGAGGGCAGCCATGTTGTTGTCTGTTGCCGAGTACATACCTTTCAGACCAGGATTCTTGTCAAGCAGATACTCTTTTGTGGCTACTTCGTCGTCGCAAACCAGTTTTCCGCTGATGCGTATCCATTCTGTTCCTGATGGCTTGAGGGCAACAATCTCAAACTTTGGATTGGCTGTCATCTGCTTGAACACCTTCTTAGATTTGCCCGTCATAATGTACAGACGACCATTGTAGATCTCTGCCACACCGAAAGGTCTCACACGTGGCTGGTCGCCATCGGCAGTTGCAACATAGAACACCCGACACTCGGTCAGATAGTCCTTTACTTTCTGAAGATTCTCCATTTTGTTCTCTTGTGCTTTGGCTGGAATGGCAATCAGCATAGCCATAGCCAGTAATACAATACTTAAATGTTTCATAGATTAAAATTGTTTATTATGGTTCTTTTTCTTCTTTCATTATTGCATGGAAGCATGAGTAACTGAACTCAGGGTTCATTTCTTCGAGTCTCTCTATTATGCCTTTCATGTCGTGACGGCGAGAAGCGTCCTCGAAAGGACAGTTCTTCATTTGCTTGTGGAACGCCTGCACTTCGGCATATTCTTTCAACTCGCTCTCGCGGATGAGACATAGCGGACGAATGATGGTCATGTCGAACTTGTCCATCTTCATCATTGGTCGCATAGAGGCAAACTGTCCTTCGAACGTAAGGTTCATAAGTGCCGTCTGGATGATGTCATCCTTGTTGTGTCCAAGCGCTATCTTGTTGCATCCCAGTTCTTTAGCGGCACTGAATAAACGCTTTCTTCGGTTCCATGAACACAAGAAACAATGTGTGTGACGATGGTCGGTACTTTCATCAAACGAAGTCTCAAGCACGTGAAGATTAATCCCGAGCGACTCTGCAAAGTCGTGAAGATAGTTCTCATCGCACTGATATGGTATGTTCTTTATCTTCACAAATGCCGCCTCTACGTTGAAGCGGGGCTTGAAGATATGTGACCTCTGCGCCATCAGTTGCAGCAATGCCATCGAGTCTTTGCCTCCCGAGAGTCCTATCAGGATACGATCACCATCATTGATCAGTGCATATCGCTTCAGGGCTTCATTGAAGAGACGGTCTATTCGTGTGCAAAGCCGCTTGTCGTTTTTTCCCTCCATTTGCTTACAAAGGTATGAAAAAATTATTTAATAGTTATGATTTACGAGAAAAAATGCCTTTATTTCTTTTAATTCTCATTTCTTTACACTATCTTTGCATGTTGAGTGATAGATGTAAGATGTAGGGAGAAGTCCTTTGTTGATGAGTGTTTAACTAATCTATATTACTAAATTATGAAGAAAAACTTAATTTTGTGCATAGTTATGACGATGCTAACAGGATGTGTTACGGCACAGGACATACAGTTGCCTGAGCCTGACAAAAGTGCGAAAATGACATTGATGGAGACTCTGCAACAGCGTGCTTCAAGTCGTGAGTTTAGTGACAAGGAAGTTTCTGATGCTGTTTTGTCGCAGGTGTTATGGGCTGCTTGTGGAATAAACCGCCCTGCTGAGAAGAAGATAACGGCTCCTTCTGCAATCAATGCGCAGGATATACTGGTATATGTGGCACGCAAGGATGGCGCATATCTCTATCAGCCAGAGTCAAATAGTTTGAAGAAGGTGTGCGATGAGGACGTTCGCAAGATGGTTGCAGGACAGCAAGACTTTGCCGCCAAGGCTCCCATTTCGCTCATATTGGTAAGCGACAAGACGAAATTCGGTGGAAAGAATCCTGCTGCTGAGTTGATGGGAAATATCGACTCTGGTTATGTTTCAGAGAATATATGCCTTGTTTGCACTGCCCTTGGACTGAAGACGGTGCCCAGAATGTCGATGGATAAAGATGGACTTGCAAAGGCTCTGAAACTAAGTGCCGACCAGGTGCTGTTGCTGAATAACCCGATAGGGTGGTAGTTGTTCAGTGTAAAGTGTAGAATGGAGAGTGTAGAGTTATGATTACCTTCGAGAACCATGCAACAAGAGCAAGTTTCTAAGGTGTAATCATAACTCTACACTCTACACTCTCCGTTCCAAATTCTTAAAGGCTGTCTCTTTCTCCAGACTTAAAGGTTATGCCGTCTTCAAGGACATATACCTGCAAGTCGCCAAAGAAACCTGTGTCTTGCATCAGTTTTAAATCAACTTTAGCCGCAAGACGTTCGCCATATTGTTTAGCACCAGCAAGATTATCTTTGAATTTTAGTAGTTTCTTGTTGTTATCAAACTCTGACACCCACTCATTTTTCTCCCTGTCTCCAATTACAAATGTCTTAGCCATAATTATCGTTGTTTTAAGTAGTTTGTTCTCTAAGCATTATTTGTAATTGCAAAATTACATATTATTCGTTTATGTTGTCATCCATATCGATGCTTTTTTTACGATAACGTTTGCGGTAAGTCAAGGAGTTCACGGAAGTCGTCAATGATATATTCGGCATTTGATGCGACAAGTTCCTCCGGCTTTCCGTTGCCGTATGTGACACCAACGGCTTTCACTCTTGCATTGTGTGCCATGATAATGTCGAAACGGGTATCACCAACCACGATGCATTCGTCAGCCCGCAAGCCATTGTCTTCCATTGTCTTAAGTACGGGTTCTGCATGTGGTTTAGCATGAGTGACGTTGTCGGCGGCTAATACATAACTTATATAGTCTTCAAGTTTTAGTCTCTTGACGTAACCGTTGAGCGTTGCACTTGCACGACTGCTTGCAATCGTGAGCATTGCACCACGGCGATGCAGTTCTTTCAGGGTGTCATAGACGCCAGGAAACAGAGGTACTGCCTCAGGTGTGTTGTTTATGTCGAAAATGCGACGGTAAACATCAGCGCACTTGTTGCCAAGGTCGTCGTCAACGATGCAGTGGTCGAAGTCGGGGTAGAGGTCTGTGAATGTCTGTTTCAATGGCAGTCCAATCATTGCCGAGCATTGCCCATGAGTGCGCTTGGGCAGGTTCAGTTCTTCTATTGTCTGCATCATCGTTTTCACAATTATGTTTGTCGTGTCGCCCAGTGTTCCGTCAAAATCAAGGATGTATGTTTTTATCATATCTTTAGTTTGTAAGTTCATTAGTTTATTAATGTGTAACTTGTCAATTCTCCAACTTTCTTTTGTTGAAGAACTCTTTTGTCGCAATAATGAAGAGTAGTGTACCGCATGCTTGTGCTACGGCAATGGTCCAGAATGCGGCAGCATATCCGAAGTGTTCTGAAACGAAACCTCCGACGAGGACTCCGAGTCCCATGCCCACATCCCATGATACGAGCAGCGTACTGTTTGCCGTTCCTCGTTGGTTGTGGCGAGCAATGCTTATAACCATGTTTTGGAATGCCGGCCAGATGTGTCCGTTGCCCAGTCCGATGAAAAGAGCAGAGCCATAGTAACCCCATTCATTGGGACATGCCACGAATAATAAATACCCAATAGTAGAGAGAATAGTGCCTTCGGCAGCATTATGTGTCAGTCTGCCTTGGCGCAATGCCTTGGTGCCTTGAAGCCGCGAGACAATCAGTCCCACGGAGAGCAGCATGAAGTAGGTGCCCGTTCCTCCAGTGATACCCATCACTTCTTTGCCGTAGATGGCGAGATAGTTGCTCAGCACACCGAAACATAAACCGAAGAATGTCATGTTCACTGCTATCAGCCAACCGCGTGTGAGGAAGAAACGGTCGAGAAGGTCGTGTTTAGAGTCCGCTTTTGTTTCCTTTTTGAGGGATGTTTTTTGTGGGGTGTTATATTTTATCGTGCTGTCTGTAATCAGTCCTGCAAGTGCTATTACTAATGCGAGCCAGAAAATCAGTTCAAAACTGTCGGTGTATTTATAAATGAAGATTCCTGCCGATGGTGCCACTGCCATTGCGAGATTGTTGCTCATTCCGTAATAGCCGATGCCTTCATTGCGGCGCGACGAGGGAAGCACATCTATCGCGGCAGTACTGTTTGCGACGGTGACACTGCCGAATGGGGCACCATGCAGTGTTCTTACTATGGTGAATAGCAGGAGTGTAGAAGCCGCAAGATAACCAGCAAAGAAGATAAAGAAAAAGAAGAAGCACCATAATAGCACTTTCTTTCTCGGAAAGGTATCTACCAGATAGCCGCTGATAGGGCGACTGATGAGTGCCGTAAGGGTGTAACCCGAGAGCACCATTCCGATAACATCTTTTGTTACTCCAAAGTTCTCGCTGAGATAAAGCGGCAGAAGTGGAGTGAGCAGATAGAATGCGAAAAACAGCGTAAAGTTGGCTGCCATCACCTTGCAGTAATTGCTGTTCCACAATCTTTCCTTCATAACCCTAATCTTTAAGCTTTAAACCATAACCTATTCCCAACAATCGATGTCCTTTTCAATGTCGGGCATTGATGAACGGTGGAACTCAGGACTCTTGATGCCATTGCGCTTCTGTTGACGGTAGTCTTCAAGAAGACGGAAGGCATATTTCCCGAGAGTTACAATGGCAATGAGGTTGCATGCTGTTAGCAATGCCATACAAATGTCAACGATGTTCCATACTGTTTCGAGAGATGCCAATGCACCAAACATGACCATAACACCGCCGGAGAGTATTCTAAACACTGTCAGTACCCATCGCTTGTCACTAAGATAACGTACATTAGCCTCACCATAATAGTAGTTGCCAATGATACTGCTATAGGCAAAGAGGAAGATGGCAATGGCGATGAACACAGGTCCTGATGAACCAATCTCGCTTTCAAGCGCATTCTGTGTCAGAGCGATACCGTTGAGACCTTCGACCTCATAGAGACCACTGATAAGAATAATGAATGCCGTACAAGAACATACAAGCAGGGTGTCGGTGAATACTCCCAATGCTTGAATCAGTCCTTGCTTTACGGGATGAGTGACTGCTGCGGTGGCTGCAGCGTTAGGGGCAGAACCCTCACCTGCCTCATTGCTGAAGAGTCCGCGCTTCACACCATAGATAATGGTCATGCCTAAACCGCCTCCTAATGCAGGTCCGAAACCGAAAGCGTTCTCAACAATTACACGGAACACATGAGGTATAAGCCCAATGTTCATGATGACCACGATGATGGCGATGATGAGATAGCCGATGGCCATTATGGGAACAACAAAACTGCTCACTCTCGCCACACGCTGTATTCCACCAAACACTACAAAAAGTGTTATCACAGAGAGTACAATACCTATAATGGTGGGATTGAATCCGAATGCTGTCTCCATAGCACCGCAGATGGTGTTACTTTGCACGGAGTTGTTTGAAAGGGCAAAGGTGATAGTGATGAGTACGGCAAATAGTGCCGCCATCCATCGACTATGCATACCTTTATATATATAGTAAGCTGGTCCTCCGATGTAGGAGTCTGTGTGAGGTTGTTTATACAACTGTGCCAACGTGGATTCCACGAACGCTGTGGCGGCGCCTACGAGAGCGATAACCCACATCCAAAACACTGCTCCAGGTCCGCCCAGTGCTATCGCTGTCGCTACTCCCGCAAGGTTTCCTGTTCCTACGCGCGACGCAAGACTTACAGTGAATGCCTGAAATGATGATATATGGCGTTTGCTGTGGTCGAACTTCTTTGCAGAATCGCCAAGCAAACGTATCATCTCGCCAAACATACGGAACTGAACAAAGCGCATGCGCCATGTGAACCATATACCGCAACCCAGCAAGGCTGCAAGCAATATGTAGGTCCATAGGAAATCGTTTATCGAGGTTATCAATTGTTCCATCTGCCTATTTTGTATGGATTCTATCTATAGTAGTGCAATTTCAGCATTTCTATATGATGTGCAAAGGTAATAATAAAATAGGTAAAAACACAAAGCCTCAAAAAAATAATATAAAAGTTTCGTATTGTTGGGATTATTGCTTATATTTGCAAAGAAAATTGATTTATTTGAAAAACATTATTAACCATTAAAAACGAAAAAAGATGAAAAAGTATGTTTGCGACGTTTGTGGATACGAATATGATCCTGAAGTAGGTGATCCAGAGAACGGAATAGAGCCAGGTACAGCATTTGAGGACCTTCCAGAAGATTGGGTATGTCCACTTTGTGGCGTTGGCAAGGACGAGTTCTCCGCCGTTTAAACGGCGGCACAGAGCGCACAGAGAAAACAGAGGACACAGAGTTTAACGCTTAATGTTTATTCATGTTGTTAAATACTCTGTGTTCTCTGCTTTTTTTTGTGTCTTTTTTTGCAAATTATGAAATAAGGTTCCCGGTGTAGAGTCTGTAGTAGATTCCTTCAAGGTCAAGAAGTGCATCGTGTGTACCGCGCTCTGCAATTCTTCCGTGTTGCATCACTACGATGCTGTCGCTGTTGCGGATGGTGCTCAGTCTGTGGGCAATGACGAAAGTGGAGCGTCCCCGCATGAGTGAGTCCATGCCGCGTTGTACAAGTTGTTCCGTATGCGTGTCTATGCTACTTGTTGCTTCATCTAGAATCAGTGCTGGCGGATTAGCCACTGCCGTTCGTGCGATTGCTAGTAATTGGCGTTCTCCTTGGCTTAGGTTTCCACCATCACCACGAAGCATCGTTTGGTAGCCATCGGCAAGGCGGCTAATGAAGTCGTGTGCACCAGTCATCTTTGCTGCCTTGATACATTCTTCATCAGTTGCCGTAAGCCTTCCATAGCGTATATTCTCCATCACTGTTCCAGTGAAGAGATGGGTTTCCTGTAGCACCATTCCAAGTGAGCGGCGCAGGTCTTTGCGGCATATCCTTTTTATTGGGATATTGTCGTAAAGTATCGTGCCATTGTCTATGTCATAGAATCGTGTGATGAGATTCATCAATGTTGTCTTTCCTGCTCCTGTTCCTCCCACGACTGCAATCTTCTGTCCTGCATCGGTGTCGAGATTGATGTCAAAGAGTACTTGTTTCGCTTTTTGGCTGTCAGGTGAGGCAGGATAAGCAAAATCGACGTGTGAGAAATCTACTTCTCCACGTTGTCGTGTAAGTATATCCTTCCCATTCTCAACGCGTTTCCAAGCCCAGACACCAGTGGTCTTGTCTGTTTCCATCAGGATGCCGTCGGCATTCTCGGTGGCATTGACAAGTGTCACGTCTGCATCTTCATCATTTTCCGGTTGCTCGTCCATCAGTTTGAAGACTCGCGATGCTCCTGCCACAGCCATCACCACACTGTTTATCTGGTTGCTCACTTGTGAAACTGGTTGTGTGAAGTTGCGGATAAGTGTAAGGAATGATACCAGAGTACCGATGGTAATGGTAAAATGCAGGGTAGAGATAGATAGTTGATTCAATGCTATAAGTGCACCGATTACGGCGCATAGTACATAGATGAGGTTTGAGAGATTGCCGTTTATTGGCATTATGATGTTGGCAATGCGGTTGGCATCGTTGGTGTTGCTGCGCAAACTCTCGTTCAGTTGCTGGAATTGTTCTATTGCCTCATCCTCATGGCAGAATGTTTTCACAACCTTTTGCCCTGTAAGCATCTCTTCAATGAAACCGTTCATTTTTCCGAGACTTTGCTGTTGTGCTATAAAATGGTTGGCAGAACGCGCACTAAGTGATTTTGTGGTGAAAACCATTGTCAGCGTCAAGACCAACACAAGCAATGCGAGCGGCCAACTGAGCATTATCATGCTGCCGAAGGTGATACAGATGGTTATTATTGAGGAGAAAACGTTGGGAAGACTTTGGCTTATCATCTGGCGCAAGGTGTCAACGTCGTTGGTATATATAGACATTATGTCGCCGTGCGCATTGCTGTCAAAGTATTTTATCGGCAGTTTCTCCATGTGGGAGAAAAGGTCATTGCGCAGACGTTTCATCGTTCCTTGACTGACGTTAATCATCAAACGGCTGTGCATATATGAGCAGATGGCGCCCACGAGGAGCACAGCACCAAGTGTCATCAACGCTTGTGCGAGAGGAGAGAAGTCGGGTTGTGCTTGCTTTGTAAGCGGGAGGATATAGTCATCGATGAGTGAACGGGTGAAGAGTGTTGACGCCAATGTGGTGAATGATGTCACAACAATGCACACCATCACTCCCGCAAGTGAGAAGCGATAGTTCTTCAGGACATATTTCACCAGTCGCCCTATGGTCTTCATACCGCCTTCGGGCATTTTCACTTTTCCGTGGTTTCGTGGTCCACGCGGACCACGCATATTCATTGTCGGTGGCATAGGCTATTGTGGGTTGTCAAAATCTCCGTTAGGTTGTGTCTGTACTTCGTAAATCTCTCTATAGATATCACACGTTTTAAGTAACTCCTCATGTGTGCCGAACGCCTTGATGCATCCGCTTTGCATTACTATGATGCGGTCGGCATCCTGCACGCTGAGTATGCGTTGTGCGATGATGAGTTTCGTGGTGTCGGGCATCTCATTCTTGAAAGCCTCTCTTATGCGTGCGTCAGTTGTCGTGTCGCAAGCACTTGTAGAATCATCGAGAATGAGAATCTTAGGCTGCTTCAGCAATGCCCGCGCTATGCATAGGCGTTGTTTCTGACCTCCAGAGACATTGTTTCCGTTTTGCTCAATACGTGTGTTATAGCCTTCAGGCATCTCCATTATGAAGTCATCGGCCTGTGCGAGCCGGCAAGCCTCCCGGCATTCTTCAAGAGTAGCGTCTTCTTTTCCCCATCTTAGATTGTCGAGAACAGTACCAGAAAACAGCACATTCTTCTGTAACACCATGCTGACACTATTGCGAAGGGTGGTAAGGTCGTAGTCTCTCACATCTACACCTCCTACCATCACCTTACCTTTAGATACGTCATAGAGGCGGCTGACAAGTGCAGCTAGTGAGGACTTTCCACAACCTGTGCCGCCAATTATACCGATAGTTTCACCCGAATCGATATGAAGCGTGATGCCGCGGATGGCATAGTCGCCCGTTCCTTCGGTATAAGCGAAACTGACATCATTGAAGTCTATGTCACCATTCTTTACCTCTGTGACAGCATTTTCCTCAGGTGAGGTTATCTCGGTCTGCTCGTCTATCACCTCAAGGATACGCTTTCCGCTGGCTGCACTCATGGTTATCATCACGAAAATCATGGAGAACATCATCAGCGAGGACAGGATGCTCATGACGTATGCGAAAAGCGAAGTCAACTGACCTGTTGTCAACTCGCCTCCAACAATGAACTGAGCACCGAACCATGACAATGCAATGATGCAGCCATAGACGACAGTCATCATTATTGGACTGTTGAGAGCCTGAAGGCTTTCTGCCCGTACATACAGTTTATATAATGCCTCTGATGCTTTGCGGAACTTCTCATTCTCGAAATCCTCGCGCACAAATGCCTTTACGACACGTATTGCAGAGATATTCTCCTGTACCGAGGTGTTCAAATCGTCGTATTTTGTAAACACCTGGGCAAACAGTTTTACCGTACGGCTTATTATGTTGTAGAGGGCAAATCCGAGGATAAGCAGGGCGGTAAGGAATATCATGCTTGTCTTCAGGTTGATGAAAAGACACATGAACATGCTGAAAATCAGTGTCAGTGGGGCTCGCACCGAGACGCGCAGAATCATCTGAAAAGCATTCTGCAGGTTGTTTACATCCGTGGTCATGCGAGTGATCAGGCCTGACGTAGAGAACTTATCTATGCTTGAGAAGGAGAACGTCTGTATGTTTTTATACATCGAGTCGCGCAGGTTATAGGCAAAACCCGAGCCTGCTTTAGCAGAACAACGACCTGAGAGGATACCGAACGTAAGGCTCAAGGCAGCCATCACCACCATTATGCCGCCATAAAGGTAAACGTTGTTAATGTCGCCAGCCATGATGCCGCGGTCGATAATCCACGATGTGACGTATGGGATAAGTACACCCATTACAACCTCGCAGGCAGTGAAAACAGGTGTGAGAATGGCGGCAGTACGGAAACTGCCGACCTGTCGTAGTAACTTCTTTATCAATTCAGTAAGTTTTTTCTTGTTATATGGCTGCAAAGATATGAAAAAAAGGATACTTTTTAATGTCAAAACACTTTTTTGTGTACTTTTTCGATGCTAAACACAATGATTATTACTATTTTTTATTATCTTTACACCCAAATTATAAGGCTATGGAAAATAAAGACGAGAAATTTATGCGCATGGCAATAGACCTTGCCGTTGAGAATGTGGCTAACGGTGGCGGTCCTTTCGGGGCTGTTATAGTGAAAGACGGGAAAGTTGTGGCGACAGGAGTGAACCGCGTTACGGCAAACAACGACCCCACAGCACATGCCGAGGTAAGTGCAATTCGTGCCGCTTGTTCAAAATTGCATACGTTCGACCTTGAGGGAACGACGATCTACTCCTCGTGCGAACCATGTCCTATGTGTCTTGGTGCCATCTACTGGGCACATATCTCTCATGTCTTCTGTGGTTGTAACAAGAACGATGCCGAAGACATTAACTTTGGCGACGCGTTCATCTACCGTGAGTTGGAGAAACCCAACGATGACAGACAACTGCGCCAGCAGTTCATCATGCACGATGAGGCATTGCGTGCTTTCCGAGCATGGTCGGCAAAAGAAGACAAGATAGAGTATTGATTATCCTTTTATACTAACAACAGAAAAACAAAATCATGAAAAAGAACTTATTTCAAGTAGCAATCGCAGCCGCTGCTATGTGTGTAATGGTTGCATGTACAGGTAATACAGAGAAACCAGTGGCAGGTGAGGATGCCGACTCTACAGAGGTTAAGGCAGGCGAGGCAGAAACCGCTGAACCGACGATTGAGTCACGTGGAATGTACACCGTTGCTGTTCCTGCAGGATGGACTGTAAATCAGTATGCGTCTAACATGCTCCTCACAAAGGGTGACGTTGTACTCGATGTTAAGGAGTGGAATGGCACGGAAGTGTCTGCAAAGTCCCTTGAGAACCTTGGTTGTAAGCCAGAAAACAAACTTGAGGACATCGTTGCAGGCAAGAACACATGGGTTGGCTACAAGGATGCAAAGGACTTCAAGAAGGTTTATTTGACCGCTCTCAGTAGTGGAGATGTTGTTCGCATTGGCTCTAACGATGCAGATGTTGACATGAAACCAATCCTTGAAGGCGTTGTATCAAATAAGGATAAAGAGTAATAACTTCTTATTGTTGAAATAAAAAAGAGCCTGATGCAATTCTTTTATGCATCAGGCTCTTCTTATTTTGTCTCTTGTTCCTCTCGCATGTCGATTATTTGTTTCTTGCTGTCAAAGAATTCATATTGCAAGAAACCCATCTTTTGCGAAGGAATGATGTGCAGTCCCAGTCCGTATTTCATTTGCCACCGTCGCTTCAAACTTATGAAGCCTTGATTGATGTATGCGGCAACATACGGGTGGACATGCAGGTAGAATTTCTTAACGCCAATCTTATTGACAAGGCGGTCAATCTTTCGCTCCAATTGGTCGGTGAAAAGGAAACTCGACTTTATAGTTCCCTTGCCGAAACAGGTGGGGCAGGTCTCTTCTACGTTTACATCCATAGCAGGTCTAACGCGTTGTCGGGTAATCTGCATCAGTCCGAACTTCGACAATGGCAGTATATTGTGGCGTGCCCTGTCTTTCTGCATGTTCTTGCACATGCGCTCATAGAGCATCTGCCTGTCTTCTGCCAGATTCATGTCAATGAAGTCAACGATGATGATTCCTCCCATGTCGCGCAGTCTGAGTTGTCGTGCCAGCTCGTCAGCGGCTCCGAGGTTCACCTCCAGCGCGTTTCCCTCCTGTCCTTTTTCCGCCCTGGTTCGGTTGCCGCTGTTCACGTCTACCACGTGCATTGCCTCGGTATGTTCGATGATAAGGTAGGCGCCATGCCTGTAGTTCACCGTCTTTCCGAAGCTCGACTTAATCTGCTTTGTGATGTTAAAGTTGTCAAAGATAGGCACATTACCATTGTACAGCTTCACAATGCCTGCCTTTTCAGGGGCAATCAGCGTTACGTATTCCTTCACCTCGTTGAACACTTGCTCGTCGTTGACGTAGATGTTCTCGTACGATGGGTTGAACAGGTCGCGCAACAGTGCTACCACTCTGCTCGTTTCCTCGTAGATGAGTTGAGGTCTTGTTTGTGTTTTCTGTACCTTAGTAATGGCATCCTCCCATCGCTTGAGGAGGATTTTCAGTTCGGTGTCAAGCTCAGCCACCCTTTTTCCCTCAGCCACAGTCCTTACAATGACGCCCACGTTCTTGGGCTTGATGCTCTGGATGAGTTGTTTTAGCCTGGCTCGCTCTTCGCCGCTTTTAATTTTAGAAGAAACGGAAACCTTATCGTTGAATGGTATCAGAACCAGATATCTGCCTGCAAAACTCAGTTCGGCGGTCAGTCTCGGACCTTTTGTTGATATCGGTTCTTTTACTATTTGCACCAGCACTTCCTTGTCTTTTTGCAGCACATCGGTAATAGTGCCGTCTTTCTTCATTTCAGGAAGTCTGGTTGCCTTTGAGAACGGATAAAGTTTTTTCCTGTCGCTCTGTACCTGTTTCAGATACTTCTCATAGGAGTTGAATTGTCCACCCAAGTCAAGATAATGCAGAAAAGCGTCGCGTTCATATCCCACATCCACGAAACTGGCATTCAGTCCGGCCATCAGTTTCTTAACCTTAGCCACATAGATGTTTCCAACAGAGAACGAAGCCGAGCGGGGCTCTGTCTGGTATTCCACCAGGTTCTTGTCCTCCAGCAAGGCAATTGATATCTCGTTCTGTTGGACGTCAATTACAACTTCGCTGGTCATTGTCTTGTCTTTTTCCCTAACTTTTTGTCGGTAGGGTGGTTAAGCATAAGAGCAAGTGTTTTACTTGCTCTTATGACGATTCTTTCTTAATCTCTTCTTACGCTTGTGGGTAGCCATCTTGTGGCCCTTTTTCTTCTTTCCGTTTGGCATAATGGTTTATATTTAAAGTTAGAATATATTAGTCATCAAACTCTACTTCCTCGCCCCTCATCTTTGCTACGAAGCTCTTTGCAGGCTTGAAATCAGGGAAGTCGTGTGCAGGAATCACTATAGTAGTGTTTTTGGAGATGTTTCTTGCAGTCTTCTCAGCGCGGTGCTTAACGATGAAACTTCCAAATCCGCGGAGATAGACATTTTCTTTCTTTTCCAACAAACTGCTCTTAATTACGTCCATGAAGGCTTCAACCGTAGCAGAAACGTCTTTTCGGGCAACGCCAGTCTGGTTAACAATCTCCTCTATAATATTTGCCTTTGTCATTTTTTTTGTTTTGTTAAATGATAATCAATAATTATATTTCTCTCTCTTAATAACTTAATAATCAGCTTATTTTATTGAGCGCTGATTTTAAAGCGGTTGCAAAGATACGAGTTTTCCACGTGATAAAAAAATCTTTTTCGTTTTTTTTTGTAAAAAGAGCATAATTAATGAGGAATAGCAGATAATTAGCAGTATAATGGTTTAGGAGTCATGGAGTTTAGACAACATTTTACCTATTCTGCCACATGTCAGAATTCTTGTCTGAACTCTTGTGACTCCAGTACTCCTAAACCTTATACATTATTTTAAATAGCCATCACTTTAATGTGATGGAGATGGTCATCACCTTTAATCTTTCCCCGGCCACAATTTCACTTTAGCACCGTCGCAGAAGTTGCGCTTGATTCTGCCGTTCTGCTTATTGCCAGTCTCTTCAGCATCTCGTCTGCCTGCAGGGAGATATTTGCACACAATGCGCTTGATGCTGGTCTGTATGTTGAAGTCCTCTTTCTTTTCCACGCCCTCGCTCTCTACCATGAGTCGGAAGCGTCCCAGACCGTCTATCACTACAATATTTGAATCTTGTAACTGACGTTTCATCTCTGCTACGATCTCGTCTATCAAACCCTTTACCTCGCCTGGACGGAATGTGGTGTTCTCACTTACTGCCTTTGCGATGTCACGTGTGTGTACCTCGCCTGTGTAAACTGTCTCAGCATACAGTTTGCCGTAACTGCTCTTGGTCTTGTTTTTGTACTTTTTCAGCCTTACAAATAAACTCATAGTTGCCTTCTTTTATTAGTTTTGTTATCAATTGATTACAAGTGGCTTAACAAAGTTAATAACATTGTTGAACAAAGTTAATAAGATTGTTCATCCATTAATACTAACTTAGAATCCTAATTGATATTGTGTGTGTGATAAAGAATATTTTCCTATGTCCTCATGTGTGGTTTTTAAGTGTAGTAGGGTAGCAAAAAAGAGGCGGACTCAATAACGAATCCGCCTCTTGAAAAATAGTTAGCTATACTTGATTTTAGTCCTGTACGGGAATCTTCTCGACACGGCGAGCATGGCGTCCGCCCTCGAATGGAACGGTGAAGAACTTGTCCATGATGGCACGTGCTGTGTTGTTGTCGATAAAACGACCTGGCATAACGAGCACGTTAGCATCGTTGTGCTGGCGGATAAGCTGTGCTATCTCGGGATCCCAGCATACTCCGGCGCGCACCTGCTGGTGCTTGTTCAGGGTCATTGATATGCCCTGACCACTGCCGCAGATAGCAATACCGGGATAAACCTCGCCGCTCTCTATGCCATTTGCAAGTGCATGGCCGTAGTCGGGATAGTCAACCGAAGCATCGCTCCATGTTCCATAGTCCTTTACAGGATAGCCTTTTTCTTCCAGATATTGCAGTACGAACTGCTTGAGTGGATAACCTGCGTGGTCGCAGGCAACTCCTACTGTTTTTACTTCCATAATTTTTTATTAAAAAATACACAGAGTGCACAGAGAAGACTGAGACTCTGTGGCATTGCTCTATGCGAGCAATGCCTTTACTTGCTTGTAAACATTCTCACCAGTGTAGCCGAGTTTCTCATCGAGAACCTTGTAAGGAGCAGAGAAACCGAAACTCTCAAGACCCCATATTGTGCCGTCGGCACCTACAAGACCTTCGAGTGTAACGGGCAATCCGGCTGTCATACCGAACTTCTTCTTGCCTGCAGGCAGAACGCTCTGCTGATATTCCTTAGACTGGCTGCGGAAGAGTCCCTCAGAAGGAACGCTTACAACGCGAACATTTATGCCGTCTGCCTTAAGCAACTTGGCACCAGCCTCGAGTGTAGAAACCTCAGAACCTGAAGCGAGCAGAATGACATCGTAGTTCTCATCACTACCTGCTACCACGTATGCACCCTTCTCTGCCTGGTTGTAATCGTTGCCCTCTGGGAGCATGTCGATGTTCTGACGAGAGAGGATGAGAGCCGATGGGGTAGTGGTGTTCTCCATTGCGAGACGCCAGCAAACAGTAGTTTCCTCTGCATCTGCAGGACGCAGTACGAGCATTGAGTTCTTTCCGCTGTGGTTTTTCAGTTTCTCCATGAGACGGATCTGTGCCTCCTGCTCAACTGGCTCATGTGTTGGACCATCCTCGCCAACGCGGAATGCATCGTGAGTCCAAATGAACTTCACTGGCAACTCCATGAGGGCAGCCATACGTACGGCTGGTTTCATATAGTCTGAGAATACGAAGAAAGTACCACATGCAGGGATGACACCTCCGTGGAGAGCCATACCGATGCAGCAGCAAGCCATAGTGAGCTCAGCCACACCTGCCTGGAAGAAGGCACCAGTGAAGTCGCCCTTCTGGAAAGCGTGGGTCTTCTTGAGGAAGCCATCGGTCTTGTCGCTGTTAGAAAGGTCAGCAGAAGCACATATCATGTTAGGCACTTGCTCTGCAAGAACGCTAAGTACGGTAGCGGAAGCACCACGGGTGGCAGCACCAGCCTTCTGTTCTACCTTGCTCCAGTCAACCTTTGGAGCCTCGCCCATGAACCACTGCTCCAGCTGTTCTGCCTGAACAGGATGACCCTTTGCCCACTCTGCCTTCTCGGCATAACGCTGAGCGCAAATCTCCTTCAGTTCAGCAGCACGCTTAGCATACATCTCCTGTACCTCAGGGAAGATCTGGAAAGGACTCTCGGGATTAGCACCGAGGTTCTTCATTGTCTGAACGAAATTGTCACCTCCAAGTGGAGCACCGTGGGTAGCGCAGTTAGCCTCGTAGCTGCTTCCGTCAGCCTTGCGGGCACCCTTGCCCATGATGCAGTGGCCGATGATGAGCGATGGACGTTCCTTCTCTGCCTGTGCGTTCTTGAGTGCAGTACGAATCTCCTCAACGTTGTTACCGTTGATTTCCTGAACATACCATCCCCAAGCCTCATATTTCTTTGCGGTATCCTCTGCCATAACGACCTTTACCTCAGTAGAAAGCTGGATGTCGTTGGCATCGTAGAACATGATGAGGTTGTCGAGACCAAGTGTTCCGGCAATACGGCCTGAACCCTGAGAAATCTCTTCCTCAACACCACCGTCAGAGATGTATGCATAGATGGTCTGGTTCATTACATTTCCCAGACGCTCCTTAAGGAATTTGGCAGCGATGGCAGCACCTACTGCATATGCATGACCCTGTCCGAGTGGACCGCTGGTATTCTCTATACCGCGGAGAAGATTGTGCTCGGGATGTCCGTGAGTAGGAGAACCCCACTGGCGCAACTGCTGCAGTTCGTCAAGAGAATATTTTCCGATGAGGGCCAACTGTGCATAGAGCATTGGAGCCATATGTCCTGGGTCGAGGAAGAAACGGTCGCGACCTTCCCAGTTGGGATTCTCGGGGTCATAAACGAGGAACTCACTGTAGAGTGTGTTGATGAAATCGGCACCGCCCATTGCACCACCTGGGTGTCCAGACTTAGCCTTTTCTACCATTGCGGCAGCAAGGATACGGATATTATCCGCTGCCATGTTCATAATCTTGTTGTCGTTCATAATAAAAAATTATAATTAAATAGTTATATTTCTTTTGTCTTTGAATTTGCAAATTTACTTATTTATCTTCATATTCCTGCCTTTTTTTTGAATATTTAGCATAATTATTTTTTCCAAAGCGAACATTGATGAATTGTGTAAACAAAATATCACAACAGGACATAAAAAAGTTCGGGATAAAAAACTACTTCTCAAATAGTTTCTTATCCCGAACAGGTGTAAGTTTCTGGTCTCTTTTATTTCAGAGTCAGCACGATAAGGCTCTTTGCAGGAATCTTCACTGTGAGCACTCCGTTATTCAGTTTCGCATCCTTGAACTCGCGTGGTGCTACAACGTCAGGATGAACGAAGTCGTTATAGTCGTCGGCATTCTTTGATGTCAGGATACGGCCGCTAACAGTCTTCGCCTTGAAGCCGTCGATGTTGAACTTCACGGTCTGACCCTTGTCGAGCGACACGTTGGTAAGTGCCAGCACGATGCTGCCATCCTTTGTCTTTGCGGCAGAACCGGAGAGTTGTGGGCATGGACGATAGCCAGCGTCACGAGCATTCTCCTTCTCTTTGAAGTATGCCTTGCTAACCTGCGTTACTTCACTCTCAAGGTCGAGTGGCAGATAAGTAGCCTCCTGGAACGGAGTGTACATCTCAAAGACATGATAGGTTGGAGTCAGTACCATGTGACCTGTTCCCACCTGGTCGGTAAGAATCATTGATTGTAGCACGTTAACCACCTGTGCGATGTTGGCCATTTTTACACGGTCGGTGTATTTGTGGAACACGTTAAGGCTGAGAGATGCCACGAAAGCATCGCGCAGAGCATTCTGCTGGTAGAGATGACCAGGAACAGTACCTGGCTCTTCGTCCCACCATGTTCCCCATTCATCAACTAACAGTCCCACTTTTCCTTCTGGGTCTTTCTCGTCCATGATGGCCTTGTGACGCTTGATAACTTCTTCAATCTCCAGACACTTGCCCAATGCCCAGTAGTACTGGTCGTTGCTGAAGTTGGTGGCAGAGCCTTTTGGTCCTTCCCATCCGCTGCATGTGTAATAGTGCAATGAAACACCCTGCATGCGGTTGCCAATCTTGTCCATGAGCACTTCTGTCCAGTTGTAGTCGTAGTCTGTGGCTCCCGATGCTATACGGTAAAGATGGTTCTCGCCCTGGTCGCGCAGATAGGTATTGAACTTGCGGAATTCATCAGAATAATATTCTGGAGTCATATTGCCTCCGCATCCCCAAGCCTCGTTGCCAATGCCAAAATACTTAACGTTCCATGCTTTCTCACGGCCGTTCTGACGGCGAAGACGTGCCATCGGGGTATCACCATCGCTGGTCATATATTCCACCCATTGCGCCATTTCCTTTACTGTTCCACTTCCTACATTACCACTGATATATGGTTCGCAGCCCAACATTTCGCAGAGGTTAAGGAATTCGTGGGTACCGAAGGAGTTGTCTTCGATTGTTCCGCCCCAGTTGTTGTTACGCAGAGATGGGCGTTGGTCCTTCGGACCTATACCATCCATCCAGTGATAATCGTCTGCGAAGCAGCCACCAGGCCAGCGCATTACTGGAATCTGCAACTTCTTCAGTGCTTCGAAAACGTCTTTGCGGTAGCCTTGAATATTAGGAATAGGGGAGTTCTCACCTACCCAAAGTCCACCATAGATACATGTTCCAAGGTGTTCAGAGAACTGTCCGTAAATCTCTCTGTTAATCTTTGCTCCTGGTTTGTCAGCATGGATAGTTGCTGTTATGTCTTGGGCAGTTGCTATAGTGACAAAGCCAGCAATGAGCATGAAGGTCATTAAAACTTTTTTCATGTTATAGGATTTGAGGGAACGACTGGCCTCATAGCCAGTCGTTCGTGAAATTAGGAATTATTTTTTGTTCTCAACAGCAGCCTTCTCTATTGCCAAACATGCCTTGTAGTTTTCGATATAGGCATTGAATCCAGCAACATCTTCAGCTGTAGGTGCTATTTCTACACCAGCCTCACCAGCAAACACTTTCTTGTCGAGGAAGTCGGCAAGCGTTTGCTCATTCTCTTTGTTGACAAGGTAGGAGGCGAGCAATGCAATACCCCATGCTCCTCCTTCGCCAGCAGTCTCCATAACAGAGATAGGTGAGTTGAGTGCAGCGGCAAGCATGCGCTGACCTACGCCCTTGGTCTTGAAGTAACCGCCATGACCTGTGATTCTGTCAACTTTGACATTCTCTTCTTTCAAAAGTATGTCGTTGCCTATCTTCAACACACCGATTGCTCCGAAGAGATGAGCGCGCATGAAGTTGGCAAGGGTGAACTTGTCGTTTGCAGAACGCACGAAAAGCGGACGGCCATCTGCCAGTCCTGTTACAGGCTCGCCAGAAACATAGTTGTACGCAATCAGTCCGCCACAGTCAGCATTGCCTTCGAGTGCCTTGTTGAAGAGTTTGCCATAGAGTTCGTTCATGTCAACAGGTACACCAAGCATTTCCTGATATTCCTTGAAAAGACCTACCCATGCGTTAATGTCTGATGTACAGTTGTTACAGTGAACCATTGCCACGAGACTTCCATCAGGAGTAGTTACGATATCTATTGGCTCGTAAGGTTTTGACAGGTCTTTCTCCAAGACTATCATAGAGAAAGAAGATGTTCCTGCGGAAACATTGCCAGTACGTTGCTTTACGGCATTGGTAGCCGCCATGCCTGTTCCTGCGTCACCTTCAGGTGGACAAAGAGGAATACCAGCCTTCAAATGACCGGAGATGTCGAGTTTCTTGGCTCCCTCTTGTGTTAGGAAACCTGCATTCTCACCTGCAACAAGCACTTTGGGGAAGATGTCGAGAATTGTCCAATCATATCCCTTTGGCTCAATAAGCTTATTGAACTTTTCCACCATTGTGGCATTATAGGTCTTGGTGTCTGGATCAACGGGAATCATACCCGAAGCATCTCCGATGCCGAGTACCCTCTGACCAGTCAGTTGCCAATGGATATAGCCAGCGAGAGTAGTCTGGAATTTGATATCCTTAACATGTTCCTCGTTGTCGAGAATAGCCTCATAGAGATGAGAGATGCTCCAACGAAGAGGAATGTTATACACGAACAATTCTGACAGAGCCTTTGCAGCCTTGCCAGTGTTTGTATTGCGCCATGTGCGGAACGGAACCAGGATTTCATCCTTGTCGTTGAAAGCCATGTATCCGTGCATCATGGCACTGATGCCAATGGCACCGAGAATCTCAATCTCTGTGTCATAGTCCTTCAACACATTGCGGCGCAAGTCGGCATAGCAGTCTTGCAGTCCGTACCAGATTGCTTCGGTGCTATAAGTCCACAGACCGTCAACAAGTTGGTTTTCCCATGTGTGGCTACCCTGTGCGATAGGGTTGTTTTCCTCATCTATCAGGACTGCCTTAATACGGGTAGAGCCAAACTCTATTCCGAGGATGGCTTTTCCCGCTTCTATAGTCTGTTTTGCATTCATAATATTTCTTGATAAGGGCTATTACTATTGCAAAGCCTTGTTCAACATGTAGTAAATCTCACTGTTGCGGAGTTCTTGCTTGAAGTTGGAAATGGTTGTATCCTTGTTAATCTTGACATATTCTATGCCGAGAATTTCTGCGAAGTCCTCCCAGTATTCTTCTGTAATGTCGTAAGAGAATGCACTGTGGTGAGTACCACCAGCGAGAATCCATGCTCCGGCACCAATCTCGAACGTTGGCTGTGGAACCCAGAGTGCCGATGCCACGGGGAGGTTTGGCATTGGTTTTGGCTCAATACACTCAACTTCCTGTGAGATGAGACGGAAACGATTGCCAAGGTCAACAACTGTAGCCTTGATGCCTCGACCAACTTTTGATGTAAAGACAAGACGTGCGGTCTGCTGCTTGCGGATACCAATGCCGAGGAAATGAACCTCGAGTTTGGGCTTGTCAACAGCAATGAGCGGACAAACCTCAAGCATGTGGCTCTGCAGGCAAGAACTACGGTCGCCAGCGAAGTTAAGGGTGTAGTCCTCAAGGAATGAGCAACCGGTGGGCAGTCCCTGCTGGATAATCCAGAGTGTACGATAGAGACATGCAGTCTTCCAGTCGCCTTCAGCACCGAAGCCGATTCCTTCTGCCATCAGTCGCTGTGATGCGAGACCAGGAATCTGGTCGAAACCAACGAAGTTCGGATCGTCAATATCAGCATCACCAAGGTCGTCGAAGTTTGTCGTGAATGCAGTAGCGCCCTCATCCTTCAATACACGGCGAAGTGCAATCTCTGCCTTTGCTGCATTCTTAACCTTCTCCCAGTAAACTTCCTCTCCGCTCTCGTCAATCTTGATGGTGTATTCTTTCTTATACTCCTCAACAAGAGCTTCAGCCTCAGCATTGGTAACCTTCTTGAAGTATTCCATCAAAGAAGAAACAGGATAATAGTCAACATGATAGCCCATGCGCTGCTCAAACTCAACACGGTCGCCATCGGTAACGGCAACATTGTTCATGTTCATACCGAACATAAGACAACGAACATTCTTCGCATCAGCAACACCTGCTGCTACACGTGCCCACACTGCAATCTTCTTCTGAGCCTCTTCATTCTTCCAGTATCCGCATACCACTTTGCGTGGAACACGCATACGTGTGCAGATGTGACCAAACTCGATGTCACCATGAGCACTTTGGTTAAGGTTCATGAAGTCCATGTCCATGGTATCCCAAGGAATCTCTGCGTTATACTGGGTGTGGAAGTGGAGCATAGGCTTCTGTAGTGCCTGCAAACCTTTTATCCACATCTTTGCAGGAGAGAAAGTGTGCATCCATGTGATGATACCGATACACTTATCTTCGTTGTTTGCAGCCTTCATCACATCTTCAACCTCCTTGGAACTGTTAGCAGTTCCCTTATATACTACCTTAACAGGAATATTTCCACTATTGTTAAGTCCTTCAACCATTTCCTTAGAGTGTGCGTCAACCTGTACGACGGCGTCACCTCCGTAAAGTAACTGTGCACCAGTTACCCACCAAATTTCATAATTATCAAACATATCTATCAGCTCCTCTCTTATCATCCATACAGATGAAGACCAAACAGGAGCATTGGGTCTTTAGTTAAATTAATATTTGTCGTTATATTCAATGCTTAGGAAGTAATAGAAGATTCTATTTCTTCTTTTGTCCGTAATATGCGTTAGGACCATGCTTGCGTGAGAAGTGCTTCTCGATGAGCAATGGGTTCATTGTGATATTGGGATTGACAGAGAATGACACGAACGCCATCTTTGCCACCTGTTCCATCACCACTGCGTTATATACGGCATTGTCGGCATCCTTTCCCCATGAGAAAGGACCATGGTTCTTTACCAATACACCAGGTGTGTGTGCAGGATTAATGTTTCCTTTGCGTATTCTCTTAACTATGACATTACCTGTTTCCAGTTCATAGTCGCCTTTAACCTCTGCCTCCGTCATGTCCTCAGTGCATGGTATCTCGTCATGGAAATAGTCGGCATGAGTGGTTCCGATATTAGGGATATCCTTGCCTGCCTGTGCCCATGCAGTGGCATATGTGGAGTGAGTGTGTACAACACCGCCAATCTCTGGGAACTCCCTATATAATATAAGGTGTGTCGGAGTGTCAGACGAAGGGTTAAGGTCGCCTTCCACCACTTTTCCAGTCTGCAGGTCAACAACCACCATGTCTTCTGCCTTCATAGTGTCGTAGCTGACACCTGATGGTTTTATCACTACGAGACCTTTCTCTCGGTCTATTGCCGAGACATTGCCCCATGTGAATATTACCAGGTTGTGCTTCACTAAATCGAGATTGGCACGGAATACTTTTTCTTTAAGTTCTTCTAACATAATGTATGCCCCCTTTTATTCCCATTATGAGAAGACCGTTTCAGGGCATTGGGTCATTATTGTGCTTTTCCTTCCCAGATAGGGATTGGATTTAAAGCTTAGAAACAGATTCTTCCCGATACATCGTCTTATTGAATCGGTATAGAGCAGCACCTCGTTTGGATGTTTCCTTGTCGATGAGATCAGTCTTTTCGATGAAATCTATTGTCTTGATCTTCTTTCTGAAGTTGCGCTTGTCGATTTCCTCACCAAGAATCGCTTCGTTGACGTGTTGTAGTTGTGTCAACGTGAAGAGTTC
Organism: Prevotella sp.; assembly: GCA_017554105.1. Classification (GTDB taxonomy): domain Bacteria; phylum Bacteroidota; class Bacteroidia; order Bacteroidales; family Bacteroidaceae; genus Prevotella. The sequence continues at coordinate 43,554 of JAFZIY010000024.1, forward strand.
TGGAAGAAGGTTGAAACTCAAGGGCTCGGTATTAATCCTGCGGCGCAACATTGTAATGGCTTTATTAACCATCTTGTTGTGGTCGCTATATAGTTTAGGAAGTTTCTCCAAGTCCACCCATTGTACTTCATGCTCTTCAAGCAGACTTTGGTCGTAGTCTTTTACGTTGATAAGGGCACAATATGCAACAGAAATAACACGTTCGCCTGGGTCGCGGTCAACAGCGCCGAAGGTGTGCACCTGCTTCATATATATGTTTTTTATTCCTGTCAATTCGTACAATACTCGGCTGGCTGCTTCATCAACGCTTTCGTTATGGTTAACGAAACCTCCATATAGTGACCATTCGCCCCGGCCGGGGTCCATCTGGCGCTTACCTATGAGTATGCGCAGATGGCCCTCGTCGAAGCCAAAGATGATACAATCGACGGAAACATAAGCCTTCGAGTGTTCACTATAGAATGTTGTCATTTGATCAGATTTTTACCAGAAATACCAGTAGAATGCAATCGTGATGCAGATGATAATAGCAGTATGGAATATATCCCATCCATTCCAACTGGCACGTGTGGCAGCCTTCTGCTCTGGAGTAGCCGTACCGAATACCAGACCCTGAATCTTGTTCTGTGAAGGAGCTTCCGTGCATAGACTGACGATGATAACAATCAGACAGCAAACGATGAGCATCACACCGCAGAAGTAGAGCCAGTTGAAATCGTAGAATACGGACTTGAACCACGATGGGGAAGCGTCGGTTACATTACTGTAATAAACCTTAGCACCCAGACGGGTCAGACCGATGATGATACCTGAGAGCAAGCCCCACATACCACCCTTGGCAGAAGCACGTTTCCAGCAGATACCCAAGAGGAAGGCAGCGGCGATACCAGGAGCCAGCACACTCTGCACATCCTGCAGGTAGTTGTAGAGCACATTACCTACAGAACGCATGATAGGAATCCAGAGAATACCGAGAACTACGATAACCACAGTAGCAATCTGACCGATGCGTACCAGACTCTTCTCAGAGGTCTGTGGCTTCAGGCGCTTCCAGAAGTCGATGGTGAACAACATGGCAGATGAATTGAACAGAGATGCCAGTGATGACATCAGGGCTGCGAGGATACCGCAGACTACCAGACCCTTCACACCGGCAGGCAGCAGCTTGGCTACGAGGGTGGGGAAGGCAGCGTCAGGTGTTGACAGTGAGAATACCTCGCCGTTAGGCATAGCGATACCCTTGGTGCTCAGTGCGTAGGCAATCATACCAGGGATGAGGAAGAGGAACACGGGCAACAACTTCAGGTAAGCACCGAAGATGGTACCACGACGACTCTCCTTCTCACTCTTTCCTGAGAGTACACGCTGAACGATATATTGGTCAGTACACCAGTACCAGAAACCGATAACGGCAGAACCAACGAGGGCACCCAGCCAAGGATAGTCAGGATCACGCAGGTCGCGAATAAGGTCGGTCATGTGGTCACCATACTCATTCACAGTCTGGATAGAGCAGGTTGCCATCATCTGATCCCATCCGCCCAAGGCCTTCAAACCCAATACAAGGATGATGAGTGAGCCGAGCAAAAGAATAGGAGTCTGCAATACAGAGGTGTAGAGTACTGATTTCATACCACCGAAGATGGTGTAGAGAGCAGTAATAACCACCAGTCCAATGGCAGCAATCCAGAAGAAGTCGATTCCCCACAGTTCCTTGATTCCGAACACCTGCTGGAATACCAGTCCACCAGCATACACCGTAACGGCCACCTTAGTCAGCACATAGCTAATCAGTGAGATAACCGAAAGAATGGTGCGGCTTTCCTTGTTATAACGGCGCTCGAGGAATTCAGGCATGGTATAAACCATGGAACGGGTATAGAATGGTACGAATACCCAACCGAGAATCAAGATAATCCAGCCTTGAATCTCCCAATGAGCCATAGCCATACCTGATGAAGCACCAGCACCAGCCAGTCCAATGAGATGTTCAGAACCGATGTTTGAGGCAAAGATACTTGCACCAATGGCTATCCATGTAGCATCTTTTCCTCCCAAAAAATAATCTGCAGAGTTGTCATTCTTTTTGCTTACAACCCAAAGAACAATACCAATCAGTGCCATACTGAAGACACCAATGACGATCCAATCTAATGTAGCCATAATTTTGTTTTACAATTTATGATATTTACTAATTATTTTACAGAGAACTTATAGGCTGCGTGGCTGAAGTATTTCTCACCCGGCTTCAATGTCGGTTGCACCCAGTCTTTCTTGTTGGGTGAGTCGGGATACTTTTGGCTCTCGAGACATACACTGACATGCTGTGGATATGGGCCGTGCTTATGCTGTATGCTAAGCTCGTTACCAACACCTTGGAAGTTGCCGCTATATACCTGTACGCCCGGCTCGTTAGTAAACATTTCCATGAAAATGCCTGTCTTGGGACTGTAGAGACTTGCGCATACCTGCGTGTCGTCGCCCTTTCCATCCTTATAGGTGTTCAGACACCAGTTATGGTCGTATCCGCCAGCATTCTGTATCTGATCGAATTGTGATTTAATGCTGTCGCCTATTGCGTGCGGTGTGCGGAAGTCCATGGGAGTGCCTTCCACTGTCTTGATTTCACCTGTGGGGATATATAGCTTGTCGCTAGGTGTGAAGTTGTCAGCATTCACATAAAGCACCATGTCGTAACCTGGCTTGGTGAAGTCGCCCGAAAGATTATAGTAGTTGTGGTTGGTCTGGTTGATAATGGTTTCCTTGTCGGTCTCAGCCTCCCAGGTAATGTCAAGCGTGTTGTCATCGGTCACCTTATATGTAGTAATGGCGGTCACCTTGCCAGGGAATCCGTTCTCACCGTCCTCGGCAGTAATGGTCAATTTCAATGTCTGGTCGTCAATCTGTTCGGCATCATAGACCTGGTTCATCCACCCCGTTGTGCCGCCACCATGTAGGCAGTTGGGACCATCGTTTTGCTTCAGTTGATACTCTGTGTCGCCAAGTTTGAACTTGCCGTCCTTGATGCGGTTGGCATAACGTCCCACACTTGAACCATAGTCGGTGGGAGAGTTCAGTGTGTCTACATATTGTGCGATGTTGTCAAAACCAAGAACGACGTCTGTGGGCTTTCCGTCCTTGTCTGGCACTACGAGAGAAACAACACGACCGCCATAGTTGGTGATGCACACCTCCATGCCGTTGTTGTTTTTCAGTGTGTAGAGCTTCACCACTTTATCGTTGATAGTGGTGTCGAAAGCTGCTGGATTCAAACCTGATGCAGTCAGTTGACTAGCATCGTTAACATTGGTGCATGCGCAAATCATAGCGAATGCGATTCCTGCTCCCAAAATTAGTTTAAAGTTTTTCATTGTATAAAAAATTATGAGTAATAACTTAGATTTTGGGTGTAAAGTTACAACTTTTTTCAAATACGGCAATAGTTTCTAAGTCCTTTTTTTGCTATGTGGTGTAAAAATAACACTTTTTAATAATAAGGACACTTTTTCAATGCATAATAATGAGTATCAATAAGAAACGAAAATGGCATAGAAAGATAAAATCCCCCTGCTGACGATAGTCGAGCAGAGGGATTCTTGGTTATGATTAGAATCTCTGGTGTCTTTTCTATATGCAATTAGTCAGAGACCTTGCGTGAACCATCACCGATAACAACATCGATAACTTTAGGTTCCTTACCGTATTTTTCAGAGTATTTGGCCTTGGCGTCAGCAATGAACTGGTCGTAAAGCTCGTCTTTCACGAGGTTGATTGTGCAACCACCGAAGCCGCCGCCCATAATACGGCTGCCAGTAACGCCGTTCTCACGTGCTATGTCGTTGAGGAAGTCCAGTTCTTCGCATGAAACCTCATATTCCTTCGACAGTCCTTCGTGAGTCTCATACATCTTCTTGCCAACGGTATCATAGTCGCCTGCCACAAGAGCATCGCACACTGCGAGTACTCGGTCTTTCTCGCCGAGCACGAAGTGGGCACGCTTGTAATCTTCCTCGCCTACCTCTGCACGAACTTCTTCAAGTTGCTCCCATGTGCAGTCGCGAAGAGTCTCAAACTTGCCTTCCGGATGCTTTGCTGCGATATGCTTAACAACATTCTCGCATGAATTGCGGCGGTCGTTGTATGGAGAGCCTGCAAGTTCATGTTTTACACATGAGTTAAGCAAAACGAGTTTGTATCCTTTCGGATCGAATGGGAAATACTCGAATTCGCGTGAGCGGCAGTCGAGACGCATAAGCTTGCCAGCTTGTCCGAAAATACTTGCGAACTGGTCCATTATACCGCAGTTGACACCGCAGTAGTTGTGTTCTGTTGCTTGTCCGGCAAGCGCCATATCCCACTTGGAAACCTTATTATCGCCGAAGAGGTCGTTGATGGCAAAAGCGAAACAACTTTCAAGTGCTGCGGAAGATGACATTCCTGCTCCGAGAGGAACGTCTCCTGAGAATGCGGTATTGAAACCCTTTACGTCAACACCACGTTTCTTCATCTCTTGAATAATGCCGTATATGTAGCGAGCCCAGCTGGTCTTAGGACCCTTAGGGTCGTCAACTTTGAACTCTACACGGTCCTTTAGGTCGATGGCATAGCACATCACCGTGTCGGTTCCGTTTGGACGAACTTCTGCCATGATACCGCAATCCACCGCACCTGGGAATACGAAACCACCATTATAGTCAGTATGCTCACCAATAAGATTAATACGACCTGGAGAAGCATATATTTTACCTGTCTTGCCGTCAAAATGCTTTATAAAACGACTTCTTACGTGATTAATATCCATATCAATTGCTTAAAAGGTTAGTTATTCATATTAGAAGCCCCCGCCATTTCTCTATATTTTGGCGGGGACTGTTATCTTATTCCACAGGAATGTCTTTGTTAACGTTCTTGCAACCTATGAGGGCATAGTAGAACATGTAAGCCACAGCGAGGAAATATACGAAGTAGCTTGGCATGTAGCCCATGAAGTTGGAGAACCAACCCTGAATTAATGGCAGAACGCCACCACCTACTACCATCATCATGAAGATTCCTGATGCTTGAGCGGTATATTTGCCGAGTCCTTCTGTTGCCAAGTTGAAAATACTTGCCCACATGATAGATGTGCAGAGACCGCAAAGAACCAAAAGAAGTGCACTGAGCGGAACCTCTGCCGACCAGAACTTGAAGTTCATAATGTCGAAAAGTGGCATGTTAACGGTGTTTGTCTTGGGGATAATCATGGCTGCAGCAATGAGAATCATGGCAACAGTTGTCGTTCCCAGCATCAGTTGACGTGATGATATCTTACCTGCAATAAAGCCTGACACGAGTCGACCGCAGAGCATAAGTAGCCAATACATAGCAGCCACAGCACCACCAATCTTGGCAGCATTCTCAATTAGTCCTGCTCCCTTATCGGTGCCGTCAGATAAATAGAAGTTAAGTGCTCCAGGAATACCCACCTCAACACCAACGTAGAAGAATATGGCGATAACACCCAACGTACAGTGACGGAAAGACCAAGGAGAGTGTTCGAACTTTGTTTCGGCTGTCACCTTGCCCAGTTCGGGGTCTTGGATAGGAATGAACACCAGTGCGATGAATGCCAAAGCGAATACGGCCATTGCAATAAACATTACAAGGTTCACGTCAGCCATCTGTGTTGTCTTGGTTACTTCACCAATAAGAGCACCCACGAGCATTGGGGTCAGGGTTCCGGTAAGTGAGTTCAGCGTACCACCAATGAGGTTCAACTGGTTTCCACGGTTGCCACCGCCCCCAAGGAGGTTAAGCATTGGATTTACAACGGTGTTCAGAATGCATACAGAGAATCCTGAGATGAACGCTCCGAGCAGGTAGATACAGAATCCAGGTATGCCCTCTGGGAAACTGGAAAGGTACTGTATCAACACACCGACAAAACCAACGGCGATACCGATGAGAGCTGATTTCTTGTAACCTATCTTGGTAAGCATCTTACCAGCGGGAATTCCCATGAACAGATAGGCAAAGAAGTTCATGAAGTTACCCATCATGCCGAGCATGTTATTGCCGTCAATGCCAGGCTGATTCTTCCAGATGACACCGATAGGAGCTCCGAGGTTAGTCACGAACGCTATCATGGCGTACAGGAAGAACATGGTGATAATGGCAATAACACTGCCATTCATTTTTTGTTGATTACTCATAATTGTATTTGCAGTTTTTTATTGTTTGAGGATTCTTGTGGTTATTTCTCTACGCCGAACTTATAAATGGTCTTCTGCTTGTACTGCTGACCAGGACGGAGTACTACTGACGGGAAGTAAGGACGGTTTGGAGAGTCAGGGAAGTGCTGTGCCTCGAAGCATATTGCAGAGCGACGTGGGAATGTTGCGCCATGCTGTCCCTTGTAACCATCTGCCCAATTGTCGGTATATACCTGAACACCTGGTTCTGTGGTATAGACCTCCATTGTGCGTCCGTTGTTCGGGTCTTTGATACGTGCGGCGAAACTCAGTTCTCCCTCCTCATGCTTGTTCAGCACGAAGCAGTGGTCGTAACCGTTACCGTTGCGTATCTGCTCATCGTCCGCATTGATGTCACGTCCTACTGGCTTAGAAGTGCGGAAATCAAAAGGAGTTCCCTCAACCTTAAGTATTTCGCCTGTAGGAATGCATGTTGCGTCGATAGGCAAGAAGAAGTCTGCATTGATCTCACATTCAAGATCGTCAATGGTAGGAGTAGGGTTGGCTATTCCTGCTAATGAGAAGAATGCGTGGTTGGTAAGATTAATTATGGTTTTCTTGTTTGTGGTTGCCATGTATCCGATAATCAACTCGTTATCGTCACTGAAATTATAAACAACCGTTGTTTTCACCTCGCCGGTGAATCCTTCCTCAAGATAAGGAGATGTGTAGTTAAGTACCAGCGTATTGTCGCTCATCTGCATTGCATCCCATACTTGGGCGTGGAATCCAGTTGGTCCACCGTGTAATGCATTAGGTCCGTTATTTATAGCAAGTTGGTACTGCTTACCGTTGAGTTGGAACTTGCCTTCCTTGATTCTGTTTCCGAAACGGCCGATGAGTGTTGAAAGATATGGTTCCGGACTATTTATGACATCTTGGATGTTGTCGTGTCCCTGAACCACGTTTGCGATGTTGCCATCCTTGTCGGGCACCATTATTGCCACCAATGCACCGCCATAATTGGTTATCGCTACTTCGTTTCCAACGCTATTTTTAAGAATATACAAATCGGTATTCTTACCGTTTACCGTGGTCTGAAAGTCTGAGCGTTTCAGACCACACAAAGATTGTGTCTCGTTTGTGTTCATCATTAAAAAGTTTGATAGTTAGTAAACTTAGTTGCAAAGTAAACAAAAAATATTGAGAACAGCAAACGAAATGAAAAAAAAATACGTTAAAAACGACTAAATGCTTTCAGAAAGCAAGTCGGCAACGACATAACTACTGCCGCCCACAAAGACGAAATCTTTCTTCTCAGAGTCGGAAATCGCGGCACGATATGCATCGATGACGGTGGGGTAGGAGTTTCCTGTCAGTCCGTGTTCAATACCTTTCTCCTTTACCCTCTCATGACTAATGGCGCGTTTTGTCTTTGCCTGTGTCCAGTAATATGTCGCATCGGAGGGCAACATGGTCATCACGGTGTCGATGTCTTTGTCGTCAACCATACCGAAAACAATGCGTCGTTTACTGCATTCTACTTCTTTTATCTGTTGTGAAAGGTATTGCCACCCTCCCACGTTATGACCTGTATCGCATATTACAAGAGGTTTCTTGCGTAACGTTTGCCACCTGCCGAGCAGACCGGTTGCCTCGCATACCGTTGACATGCCTTTTATAATAGAATCGCGTGCGATACCTAAATGTTTTGTTGCGCATAAGATAGTCGCTCTGTTCTTCTGCTGGTAGCTTCCTTTCAGTTCAAACTCTATGTCGTCATATTCCTCATAACTCTCGTCCTCGGCAAAGAATATGGGAGCATTGTTTTCTTTGGCTATCCTTTCAAAGACAGGTCTTGTCTCAGCGTTTGCTTCTCCGATAACAACAGGGGTATTAGGTTTTATGATGCCTGCTTTCTCTGCTGCAATCTTGGCCAGAGTATTGCCCAGAAATGCTGTGTGGTCGAAAGAAATGTTTGTTATGATGCTCAGTTCGGGGGTTATTATATTTGTACAGTCGAGCCGTCCACCGAGTCCTACTTCTATAACAGCCCAGTCGACACCTTTCTCAGCGAAATATTTAAATGCAAGAGCAGTGGTTAGTTCGAAGAAAGAAGGATGCAGGGGCTCAAAAAACTGGCGTTCCTTCTTAACGAAATTGATAACATACTGCTTGCTGATGCACTTTCCGTTTATGCGGATGCGCTCCCTAAAATCAACAAGATGCGGCGACGTGTAAAGACCTACCTTGTATCCCTCACTTTGCAGTATTGCTGCAATGGTGTGTGAGCAAGACCCCTTGCCGTTAGTCCCTGCAACATGTATTGTACGGAACGTGCGATGGGGATGTCCAAAATGCTGGTCGAGAGTCAGTGTGTTCTCCAATCCCTCCTTATAGCCTGCACCGCCAACGTTCTGAAACATTGGTACGGAGTTATAAAGATATTGTATGGTTTCGTCGTAAGTCATTATGTATAGATGTTAAGGATTTAGGTAGATAAAGGGATTTAAATATAAAGGAATTATGGAGTTAAAACAAGTGCTCAGTACACAACACATGCAGATATGTGCTTCCTGCAGCCATTATCCTAACTCCATAATTCCCAATGATTTATGAGAAATAGTTCTTGAACTTCTCAAATATACTCTTCTTTGTGGAGATGTCGCCTTTGAAGTTGTCACTTTCCTTTAATGTCTCAAGTGCTTCCTTCTCTTCACGGCTCAGAGTCTTAGGTACGTAAACGCTGATGTTCACAACTACATCACCCGTACCTTTTCCGTATCCCTGAACCTGAGGCAGACCCTTTCCGCGCAGTCGTAAGGTCTTGCCAGGCTGTGTGCCTGCGTCAATCTTTATCTTTACCTTTGAACCGTCTATTGTCGGAATCTCCACATTGCCACCAAGTGCGGCAGTAGGGAAGTCAAGTAGCAGGTTATATATAAGGTCGTTGCCGTCCCTTACGAATGTGTCGTTCTGCTCCTCGCTGATGAACACCTGTATGTTTCCAGGTATTCCGTTGTGACGTCCTGCGTTACCTTTCTTTGGAACGTTGACAACCATTCCCTCGGCTACGCCTGCGGGGATAGTGATTTCAACCACTTCCTCACCTTTAACGACACCTGTTCCGCCACATTCATGGCACTTGTTCTTTATCACGGTGCCTTCTCCACCACACGTATGGCAAACAGTCTGTGTCTGCATCATGCCGAAAATGCTCTGCTGGGTGCGTATCTCAACACCAGAACCATGACATGTGGGACATGTCTCGCTACTGCTGCCGTTCTCGGCTCCTGTTCCGTGACAATGAGGACAGGTGATGTCTTTCTTTACCTTGAATTTCTTTGTGACACCAGTTGATACTTCCTGAAGAGACAATTTCACCTTCAAGCGAAGGTCACTGCCGCGATGTTGTGCTGGCTGACGATAGCCACTGCCGCCAAAACCGCTGAAACCGCCAAAGCCTCCACGTCCGCCGAAGATGTCGCCGAACATAGAGAAGATGTCGTCCATTGTGAACTCGCTTCCTCCACTGAAACCGCCAAAGCCTCCGGAGCCAGCAGGACCATTGAATCCGAACTGGTCATACATCTGGCGTTTCTGTGCATCGTGCAGCACATCGTAGGCTTCTGCCGCCTCCTTGAATTTCTCCTCGGCTTCCTTATCGCCTGGGTTGCGGTCAGGGTGATACTTGATGGCAATCTTTCTGTATGCCTTCTTAATCTCGTCTTCTGAGGCATTCTTGTCAACACCAAGCACCTCGTAGTAGTCTCTTTTTGCCATTTCTTCGTTTAGCGTTGTCCTACTGCCACTTTGGCATGTCTGATAACCTTATCGTTAAGTGTGTAACCTGTCTGAACACAATCGAGAACCTTGCCACTCTTCTCGTCGCCCATACCTGGAACCATTGCAATAGCCTCATGGTAGTCAACATCGAAGTCGGCATCTTCGGTGTCTATCTTCTTAACCCCTAGACTTTCGAGCGACTTCATGAACTTCTGATAGATGAGTTCCATTCCCTCTTTCAATACCTCAGGGTCATCGGTTTTCTCGCTATTGGCAAGCGCACGTTCCATGTCATCGGCAACGGGGAGCACTGCCTGCACAGCCTTCTCCGAACCATTAAGTATCAGTTCTGCCTTCTCCTTCATGGTGCGGCGGCGGAAGTTGTCGAATTCTGCAGCCTTATATAGCAGTTGCTCCTTCAGTTCCTTTATCTCAGCAAGTGCCTTGTCCAGAGGATCAACCTCCTCTTCGTTTTCCGGAGTTTCGGTTGTTTCTTCTTCCTCTGTCACGTTTTCTTCTTTTACTGAATCCTCTTTTTCTTGGGATTCATCTTTATTGTTGAGTCCGTCGTCGTTCATGTCGCCGTCCTCTATGTTTATTTTTCTTTCTTCCTTGTCCATGACTTATAATATTTATGTAAAGGTTTTGGCGCAATATCTTGCATAATTGGGAAATGCAAAAAGTGTGCCACGTTAAGGAAGTCCCATATTATGAATACATCCGTGCTTTCTGTTCCTTTATCTGGGCATCGTAGATGTAGTCGTCATAAGTCATCAACTTGTCAATCGTACCATTAGGTGTCAGTTCTATTATGCGGTTTGCCACAGTGTTGATGAACTCATGGTCGTGACTGGCAAAGAGAATGTTGCCCTTGAACTGCACGAGATTGTTGTTGAATGCCTGAATAGACTCCAGGTCGAGGTGGTTGGTAGGCGTGTCGAGGATGAGGCAGTTTGCGTTTTTCAACTGCATGCGTGCTATCATACAGCGCATTTTCTCACCTCCAGAGAGTACGTTGACTTTCTTTTCTACCTCCTCCTGCTTGAACAGCATACGTCCGAGATAGCCTTTCATCATAACTTCGTTGCCCGTACCGTATTGCGACAGCCAGTCAACAAGGTTCAGGTCGCTGTTGAAGAACTCGGTATTATCGAGTGGCAGATATGCCGTTGTTATTGTAACGCCCCATTTGTATGTACCGTTGTCTGCCTCGCGGTTACCGTTGATAATCTCGAATAGTGCGGTCATCGCCTTCGGGTTGTGCGAGAGGAACACCACTTTCTCGCCCTTCTCAATGTTGAAGTTCACGTTGTCGAAGAGCACCGTGCCGTCAGCATCAGTTGCCTTGAGGTCGTGCACCTCGAGAATCTGGTTGCCAGGCTCGCGCTCCATTTGGAAAATGATGCCGGGATATTTGCGGCTTGAAGGTCTGATTTCCTCCACATTGAGTTTCTCCAGCATCTTCTTGCGGCTAGTTGTCTGCTTACTTTTAGCTACATTTGCAGAGAATCGACGGATAAACTCTTCCAGTTCCTTGCGCTTTTCCTCTGCTTTCTGGCGCTGATTCTGTGCCTGACGCAATGCAAGCTGCGATGACTCGTACCAGAAAGAGTAGTTTCCTGCGAACACAGTAACCTTTCCGAAGTCGATGTCAACGGTCTGTGTAGAAACGGCATCAAGGAAGTGACGGTCGTGGCTCACTACAAGCACCGTCTGCTCTACGTTGCTCAGATATTCCTCCAACCACTGTACGGTGTCAAGGTCGAGGTCGTTGGTAGGCTCGTCGAGCAGCAGGTTGTCAGGATGACCGAACAAAGCCTTTGCAAGCATCACGCGAACCTTCTCGTTATTCGACAGCTCAGACATCTGTTTCTGGTGCTGTGGCTCTTTTACTCCGAGGTTTTGCAGCAACTGGGCGGCATCGCTCTCTGCGTTCCATCCGTCCATCTCGGCGAACTTCTCCTCAAGTTCTGCGGCGCGGTTGCCGTCCTCTTCGGTCATTTCCGGCTTCGAATAGATAGCCTCACGCTCCTTCATATTCTCCCAAAGTGGCTGATGTCCCATGAGCACAGTGTCCATCACAGAGAACTCATCATACTTGAAGTGATCCTGATCGAGCACGCTGAGACGCTCGCCTGGTCCCAGTTCCACGCTTCCCTTGTTGGGTTCGAGTTCGCCGCTGATGGCTTTCAGCAGTGTTGACTTTCCGGCACCGTTGGCACCAATCACTCCGTAAATGTTTCCGTTGGTGAACTTGATGTTTACATCCTTGTACAATACTCGCTTGCCGAACTGCACGGCAATGTTCGTAAGTGTTATCATTCCTTTATACCTTATTTTATTATTGTGGGTGCAAAGGTACAACTTTTTTCCGTCATTTCTTACTCCTTTGCTTCTTTTTTATAATCTCAAGCCAACAGTTCATATACTTCTTGTAATCTCATTGATGGTCTTTTGTACTCTCATTGATGCCCAATTAGGATGCAAAAGGTATCCTTTGACACTATCAAACATATACAATGGAGACAGAAACCGTGTCGGATTCTGCCTCCATCTTTAGTATTATGCTATATCTTATATCCCTTTATAGGGTGATATGACTTCTTATTTAATGAGGTCAACACTACGTTTAAGGAACTTGTCGAGTGCTGCACCCTTCAACATGCCGTTCTGTAGCAGGGCGAGGTCGATGAGTTGGTGAAGCACATCGTTTCCTTTGGCGTATTCGGCAATCACCTGCTGCTTCTTCGAGCGCTGCTCGTCTATGGCCTTCTGGGTGTTGCTGATATCATCCTTTTCCTCTTGTGTTATTTCCTCAGGTTTCTTCTTGTCCTGGCTTTGGCGCAGGGCAGCAAGGCGAGCCTCCTGTCCCTTAATCTCGCTCAGTATTGGTTTCAGCGACTCTTCGGTCTTTTCCTTCTCGTCGTCGAGAACCTTCTTTATAAGCGGATGGTCGCTATTGAGCACCAGACTGTATGTGTCGGGCATCTCGGCATAGAACGACATGCCTTGCTGATAGCGTGAAATGTCCTTCATACGGCGCATATACTCGCTCTGAGTGATGAGCACAGGCTGTGCATTCTCACCGAGAGCCTGTACCTCAACATAGAATTCTGTCTTCTCAAGACTTGGCATCTGTGAGCGGAATGCCTGTGACAAATTGTCAGCAGTGTCAGCGTCGAGAGTCTGCTTCGGTGCATCCTCCTTTACGATGAGACGCTCTATGATGTCGGCATCTACACGTGTGAAGCGGCTCTTCTCGAACTTCTGTTCAAACATTGATACGGCAGGAGTGTCAAGTTGTCCATCCATCAGCAGAACACTATAGCCCTTCTGACGTGCGGCCTCAATGTATGTGTATTGCTCCTCTTTGTTGTTGGCATAGAGATAGATGAGATTCCCGTCCTTGTCTGTCTGTGTGTCCTTGATAAGCGTGCGGTATTCCTCGAACGTAAAGTACTTGCCATCAACGTCTTTCAATAACGCGAAGTCCTTCGCGCGGTCATAGAATTCGTCCTGAGAGAGCATTCCGTAGTTGATGAAAATCTTCAGGTCGTCCCACTTCTCCTCGTAGTCTTTGCGGTCGTTCTTGAAGATTGACGCGAGTCGATCAGCCACTTTCTTTGTGATATAGGTGGAAATCTTCTTCACGTCGCGGTCACTCTGCAGATAACTGCGGCTTACGTTCAGAGGGATGTCTGGTGAGTCGATCACTCCGTGCAGCAGTGTAAGGAACTCAGGTACAATGCCTTCCACCTGGTCTGTTACGAACACCTGGTTGCAGTAGAGTTGAATCTTGTTACGCTGAATCTCGATGTTGCTCTTGATTCTTGGGAAGTAGAGTATTCCAGTAAGGTGGAACGGATAGTCAACGTTCAGGTGAATCCAGAACAAAGGCTCATCCTGCATAGGGTAGAGGGTGCGATAGAAACTCTTGTAATCCTCGTCCTTCAGTGTGCTTGGTGTCTTTGTCCATAGCGGCTCAGCATTATTTATAATGTGGTCCTTGTCGGTGTCCACCTGCTTTCCATCCTTCCATTCGGTCTCTTTGCCGAAAGCGATGGTTACAGGCATGAACTTGCAGTACTTCTGAAGCAACTGCTCAATCTGTGCCTTCTCAAGATACTCCTTGCAGTCGTCATCGATGTAAAGCACGATGTCAGAGCCGCGTTCAGTCTTCTCTGCGTCTTCGATGGTGAATTCTGGTGAGCCGTCGCACGACCATTTCACGGCTTTTGCATCCTCTTTGTAACTCTTCGTGATGATTTCCACTTTCTTTGAAACCATGAAAGCAGAGTAGAATCCAAGTCCGAAGTGACCGATTATGGCGTTAGCTGAATCCTTGTATTTGTCGAGGAAGTCAGTAACTCCGGAGAAAGCAATCTGGTTGATGTACTTGTCTATTTCCTCCTCGGTCATTCCGATGCCTCGGTCGCTGATGGTAAGTGTGCCATTTTCCTTATCGAGACTTATCCTAACGGTGATGTCTCCCAGTTCACCCTTGAAGTCACCTTTGTCTGCAAGGGTTTTCATTTTTTGTGTAGCGTCAACGGCATTGCTGACCATCTCACGCAGGAATATCTCATGATCAGAATACAAGAACTTTTTAATAACGGGGAAAATGTTCTCTGTTGTAACCCCAATGTTTCCTTTTTGCATGATATTTCGTATTTAAATTATATTTCTAACCTTTCCTTTTACAAAAGTCGTGCCAAACTTTGCAATCTACAAATTACAACATATATCGTGCAAAGTCGAAATGTAGCAAAATCAGCATGGTTTTGTAACATTTTAAAGATATTTATATCTATTTTGGTGATACATATTTGTTTTTTTCTTATCTTTGCAACAGAAATCATGGAAAAACCAGATAATACTTATCGTTATATTGCCGAATACTATAGCATGCATCGTGATGAACTGTGTGCTTTTGCGGCAAAGCGGCTGAAGTATGCCTATGAGGCAGAAGACATTGTGCATAATGTCTTCTTGAAACTTCTGACTATCGACAAGATGATAACGCCTGTCACGCTTCCATGTCTTGTATATACTATGACGAGGAACCTTATTTATGACAACTGGCGCCGTCATAAGTCGGTGGATGAGTATGAGCATGTTTTGACAACGGCAGACAGGACCGACCATCTTGACGCATCAAGCGTTTATTCTGCTTCGGAACTCAACCAGTTGCTTGAGCGAGGCATTGCCCGTCTGAGTGAACGCCAGCGTGAGGTCTATCGCATGAATGTCATTGATGGAATGAAGGTTTCCGAGATTTCCATGACCCTGAATATTGGTTATAAAAGCACGGAGCATCGTTTAGGAGAAGCGCGTAAGGAAGTACGCGGATTCCTAGCACGTATGCTTGCATAGATATCTTTCCTTTGTTATTTACACATACTTTCCAGTACATTATATTATATAATAGAACGGAAGTATTAAGGGAACATGTAAGAAATAATGGGCGAATAAACGCTCATTAAGCGAAAGCAAAAATCTTTCAATAGGTAGTTTTTTATAGGTTTAGCCCCAGTTTACGTAGTGATTACCATAAACTGGGGCTTTCTATGTTTAGTCGACGAGTTATAAAAATGATATGTCAACTAATAAACTCAAATACTCTTAAGTATCGCAAGCAAGTGGTCCCATACCATCTTTACTGTTGGGATGTGCAGACACTCGTCTGGTGAATGAACTCCACGAAGGGTAGGACCGAATGAAACCATATCGAGATTCGGGTATTTCTCTGAGAACAATCCGCACTCCAGTCCTGCATGAATGCCCAATACTTTTGGTTCCTTGCCGAAGAGTTCCTTGTATTTCTCCACTGCTATTGCAGTAAGTTTGCTATCGGGATTCATGTTCCATGCTGGATAGCCGTCACCTTGTACCACTTCAGCACCAGCGAGTTGGAACACGGCTTTTATCGTAGCAGACTGATTGTCGAGAGCACTCATCACATTGCTTCGCTGAGATGCCACAATCTTCACTTCTGTGTCGGAGGTTTCGATGCTTGCAACGTTGTTTGAAGTCTCAACCAACCATGATATTGCCTCGTCCTGACACATAGCAAACACGCCATTGTCAACAGCCTGAAGCGCTTGAACCAGTTTCGTGGAAACCTCAAGAGGAATCACTTTCTCACTCTCGCAACTCTCCAGGGCAAACTGCATAGACTTCTCTGTAACGTGATACTCTTCTTCGACCTGACTTGTAAATACATTCCAGTCAGCCTTCACATTCTCCTTAACTCCCTTGTCAACAGCAAAGATTGCGACACCATCGCGCGGAATGGCATTGTGCAACTTTCCTGCATTGTAGCTTGCGAGGCGTAAACCGTATCTCTCTTGTACGATATATAGGAAGCGGGCAAGGGTCTTTAGCGCGTTGGCACGTTTCTTATTGATGTCGTCACCAGAGTGACCGCCGATGAAACCTTTTAAGGAAGCCTTCATAAAGAAGAGATTATCAGGAGCATCCTCTTTCTCAAAATGGAATGTGGCTGTAGTGTTTCTGCCTCCTGCGCACGATACGAAAATCTGTCCTTCGTCTTCAGAGTCAAGATTTATGAGCATATCGCCAGTCATAAAACCAGCCTTCATTCCCTCGGCACCTGTCAAGCCTGTCTCTTCGTCACGCGTGAAGACACACTCGATAGGACCATGCTCGATGTCGTCACTTTCAAGTATTGCCAGTTCTATTGCACAGCCGATACCGTCGTCGGCACCAAGCGTTGTTCCTTTAGCCCTTAGCCATTCACCATCGATGTATGTCTGGATTGCGTCCTTGTCGAAATCGAAATCAATGTCGACAAGCTTCTCGCATACCATGTCCATGTGACTTTGAAGGATTATGGTCTTCTTGCCCTCATATCCAGGAGTAGCACCTTTGCGAATGATAACATTGCCTGTCTCATCCACTTTAGTTTCAAGACCATGTTCTTCACCAAACTTCTTTAAATACTCAATCATTCTTTCCTCGCGCTTGGAAGGGCGTGGAATTTGGTTGATTTTTGCGAATTGTTCGAATACGCAAGCGGGGATTAACTCACTTTTGTTCATTATTAATTGTATTTTGTGTGTTTTACAAAAAAAATCATTATCTTTGCAAGCGCAAACAGAAATGCGTAATATCAAGCGCAAAATTAATAAAAATGGTTGAAACTCTCGTATTAACAATGTTAATAATTGCTATTTGTATAGCATTATTATGTGTTAAGGTGCTTTTCAAGAAGAAGGGGAAGTTCACCTCTCAGCACATTCATGACAGTGCTGCGATGCGCAAGTTGGGCATTCATTGTGTGATTGACCAAGACAGAGAGACACGCCAGAGCGCAGATAAGGCAGAAGAAATAAGAAACAAAATAAAAAACTGAAAAACGATGAAGAAAACATTTTTCCTTGCCATGGCAGCGGCGCTCGCCATGACTTCATGCAACAACGGTGGCAATAATGCCAACCAGAATTCTAATGCTCCTCAGAGTTCAGGACTTAAGATTGCCTATGTAGATATCGAGGAACTCGATTCTACTTACAAGTTCTGTACAGATTTCAAGGCAGAGTTTGAGAAGAAGACAAAGAATGCAGACAATACGCTGAACCAGAAGGGACAGGCACTGCAGAATCAGGCAGCACAGTTCCAGCAGAACTTGCAGAATAACAAATATACTCAGCAGCAGGCACAGTCGGTGAATGCAAGCCTTCAGAAGCAGCAGGCTGACCTTCAGCAGCTTCAGCAGCGTCTCGCAGCTGAACTTCAGGCAGAGTCTGAGAAGTATACTAAGGCTCTTCGCGATAGCGTACAGCATTTCCTTGTTCAGTATAATAAGGATAAGAAATACTCCATGATTCTCAGTAAGGCTGGTGACAACGTTCTTTACAGCGACAAGTCTCTTGACATTACGAAGGAAGTTGTTGCTGGTTTGAACAAGGCTTACAAGCCTGCAGCGAAGGCTGCTGAACCAGCAAAGGCTGAAGAGAAGAAATAATATATAGTTGACAAGATGACGAGTTCTTTGCATGCAAGGAACTCGTCATCTTTTTAATACAAGCAACTCTTAAATCTATCGTCTTTATAGTTTATGACCCGAGCAGAGCGCTATAAACGTCTTCTTGACTACTATTCTGAGAAGATGCCACATGTTTCTACTGAACTTGAGTTCGGAAGCGTGTTCCAGTTGCTTGTTGCCACGGTACTCAGTGCCCAATGTACTGATAAGCGTATCAATCTGGTGACTCCTGATCTTTTCAAGCGTTATCCTGATGCCGAGTCTATGGCCAAGGCAGAACCAGAGGATGTGCTTGAACTGATAAAGAGTGTCAGTTATCCAAACTCAAAGGCGCAGCATCTTGTAGACTTGTCAAGAATGCTGGTAAGTGACTTCGACGGTGCCGTGCCTTCAGAAATGTCGCAACTTGTGAAACTACCAGGTGTAGGACGCAAGACAGCCAATGTGGTACAGGCAGTGGGCTTTGGACGTTCTGCAATTGCTGTTGATACTCACGTTTTTCGTGTCAGCCATCGTTTGGGACTTGTTCCCCTAACAGCCAATACTCCGCTGAAAGTGGAGTTAACTCTAAAGAAAAACATTCCTGCAGAAAGGCAAGCGGATGCTCACCACTGGATACTTCTTCATGGCAGGTATATATGCCAAAGCAGAAAACCTAAGTGCGGCAATTGTCCTTTTGTGTCGTTTTGCCCCTCCAGAGTGAAGGTTTGAATCTGCTTTTCTTCACATTTAAAATCTATAATACTATAAAACATGCACTCAAAAAGAATTATACAATTTCTTAAAGATGTTGCGGCTAACAATAACCGTCCATGGTTCCAAGAGCACCGCTCAGAGTATGATGCTGTCAGACAGGATTTCGAGGATGGTATCACAATGGCTATTGCCCGCATTGCAGAGTTTGATTCATCAATAGCCCATGTGACCGTGAAGGATACAGTATATCGGTTCTATCGTGATACTCGTTTCTCTCCTGATAAGTCACCGTACAAGCGTCATTTAGGTGCTTATATCAATGCTCATGGCAAGAAAGCACTTCGTGGCGGTTATTACATACATATCGAGCCAGACAATTGTCTTCTTGCATGTGGAAACTACTGGCTTCCTACAAATGTTCTCACTGCATGCCGAAATGAGATAATGTCTAATATTGACAGGTGGCTTGCCATCGTTGAGGGCAGTGAGTTCGTTAATTTATTCGGAAAACCTGGTGGGGGAGAATGGGATTTAGAAAGTGCTGCGCCTAAAGGATTCGGTTTGTCTTTGCTGGCAACTGCTCCAAAAGGCTTTCCGCGTGACTACGATCACTTGGATTACTTGAGATTGAAAGACTATTGTTGTTGGAAGAAAGTACCTGACACGTTTTTCGAAGGTGAACGATGGCTTGACGAGATGGCTTCGGTCTTTAAGGTA
This sequence comes from Prevotella sp., assembly GCA_017554105.1. Classification (GTDB taxonomy): domain Bacteria; phylum Bacteroidota; class Bacteroidia; order Bacteroidales; family Bacteroidaceae; genus Prevotella. Next base: position 62,931 of record JAFZIY010000024.1, read on the forward strand.
GCAAAGCCAATGATGGACTATGTCAATGCGGTAATCGATGACTATGAATAAACTTAATCCATATAAACATCATGAAAAATCTAAAAACTTTTTTATTATTCGGTTTGCTATGCGTCGGCATTATGTTGCCTATGACCTCATGTCAAAGAATAGCGCATAAACTTGGTGAATTAACTGCGAAGGCAGGCAATGTGGATTCCGCACAGAGTAAGAACGACGATCCTGTTACCATTGGCGATGGTCCTGCGACAGTAAAGACTCGCACTTATACAGGCAAGAGTTTCTTCAAGGCAAAGATTTCAAGGGAACTTTATGCTGACCAAACATGGAGCATACAATGGCCAGAAAGTGCAGAAAATTGTGACTTGAAAAAGTTTCAGAAAGAACTTCTCACTTTCTTCATTGGAGACGAATACAATAGTATTGATGCATTTATCAGTAAACTGAACAATGAGTTTTGTGGCGATGATGAATGGGAGAAGGTGTCAAAGATGGGTGAGACGGAGACAAACTTTGATGGTGAGGATGGTTACAATCCTTACCCCCAGTCTATACACTATGAACTTAGTGAGGTAAGTCTTGAGGGTAATGACATTATCACGTATTCGAAATCTGTTATGTATGATATGGGCTCCGGAACTGGTGCAGGTGTGTATATAGGTCGGGAATATATGATGTATGACCTAAATGCGGGCAAACGTATCGTTTATGATGATGTGTTTACCTCTGGCTCAGAGGAAACGATAGGTAGATTGCTGAAGACAAGGGCTACCAACCTTGATGATTACAGCACGTTAATGGAGACTAGTTTCCCACCTGTCCATAAGGATAATTTCTATCTAAATTACGAGAAGAATGAGGCGCATTTCCTTTACGGCAAGTATGAGGTGGCTTCAGGTGCCGATGGAGTGGTTGACCTTTCTATTCCTTTTGATGCGATTAGTAAGTATATGAAATAATAGAGAAATAATAAAACGGGCAGAATCATTTGTATTCATGCCCGTTTTTATATAGTGTATACCAAATTGCGTTAAACTATTCTATGTATCTTGAATAGATATACTCTAAAGCTATTCGTATCTTATGGCCTCAATTGGGTCAAGTTGTGCTGCTTTCTTGGCTGGATACCATCCGAAGAACACTCCTGTGAAAGTACAAACTCCAAATGACATGATAATAGTCCATAACTCAACGGAGACAGGCCATCTAGCAAATAAATTGATGGCATAGGAGGCACCTAGTCCAAGCAACACCCCTATAACGCCTCCAGTGAGGCTTAATAGAATAGCCTCGATGAGGAACTGGTTAAGGATATCTATGCCTCGTGCTCCAACACTCATGCGTAGTCCAATCTCACGAGTGCGCTCAGTAACACTGACATACATGATGTTCATAATGCCTATACCGCCGACAATGAGCGAGATGCCTGCCACGCAACCAAGCAAAACAGTAAGCATGTTGGTTGTTGAGTTCATCATAGACGATAATTCCTCCTGAGAGCGGATGTTGAAGTCATCTTCATCAGCCTCGCTGTTCTCAGTGGCATCTTTCAGTTTGTGGTTACGACGCAGTATTTGAGTAATCTGATCTATTGCCTTGTCTGTCACGCCCTCAGTTATTGCTGAGCATTGTATGCTTCCCAGGTAGGTCTGTGCGAGAATCCTTTTCATAACTGTGGTATATGGGGCAAGCACGAGGTCGTCTTGATCCATACCCATTGAGTTGTAGCCTTTTTTCTTAAGCACTCCTATAACTCTAAACGGAATGCTGTTGAATCTTACCACCTTTCCTATTGGGTCGCTGTCGTCAGGGAAAAGATTATCCGCTACTGTCTGTCCAAGAATGCACACTTTAGCACTCGACTTAATGTCGGCATCGGTGAACATTTCACCATTGTTGACGGATATCTGCCTTATTTCAAGGTAATCTTGGTTGATGCCATAAAGCGTCGATGGGGTATTGTTGTTTCCATAAATCCATTGTCCGCTTCTGTTTACTAATGGGCTTACTGCCTTGACATATGAGCATTCGTCCTTGATTGCCTCGTAGTCCGACAGTTTCAGCGTTTCCATTGAAGATGCGTCCTGTCTTACTCCGCCACGCATATCGGCACCAGGGCTAATCATTATCATGTTTGAGCCCATCTCAGATATGTTTGCCTGTATGCTTTGTTTTGTTCCTTGTCCGATGGCAAGCATCGTTATCACTGACGCGATACCGATGATAATGCCAAGTGCGGTAAGGAACGAGCGCATCTTGTTTGCTGCAATTGCCACAAGGGCTATTTTAAGAAGATTAGTATAGTTCATTTATTCTTCTGTGTTAATTGGTAGTGCCGCCAATCCTTTTTCTGCAGAAAGGATGTTATGGTTCTCCTCATCACTTATTACCTTGCCATCACGTAACATGATGTTTCTGCTCGAGTAGTTTGCTATATCAGGATTGTGGGTAACAAAAATGATGGTTCTTCCTTCAGAGTGCAGTTTCTGGAAAAGTACCAGAATCTCGAAAGATGTGCGGGTGTCAAGATTTCCCGTTGCCTCATCAGCAAGAATTACGGCAGGGTCGTTTACCAATGCACGTGCTATTGCCACACGTTGCATCTGTCCTCCCGACATCTGATTGCTCTTGTGGTAGAGCCGTTCGCCGAGTCCAACAGCCTTCAGCGCCTCTATCGCGCGGTTCTTTCGTTCTTCAGCGCTGACCTCAGAATTATACATCAGTGGCAGGGCTACGTTTTCTACAGATGTCGTCTTCGGAAGCAGGTTATAGTTTTGGAATATGAATCCTATCTTCCTATTCCTGAGTACAGCCCTTTGACTTTTTGACATCGAGCGTATAGCCACTCCGTCAAGCAGATACTCACCGCTTGTGGGAGTGTCTAAGCAACCAAGTTGATTCAGAAGGGTGGATTTTCCAGAACCTGACTTTCCCATTATGGTCACAAACTCTCCTTCATATATCTTAAACGATACGCCACGCAGAGCATGTACAATCTCTTCTCCAACAAGGAAGTCACGCTTTACGTCTTGCAGTTCGATGACAACTTTCCTATTGTCCATGTTTTGTTCTACTTTCTCTTGTTATTCCTTCTTGGTCCTGGTGCCAAAGGACTTCTCTCTTGCATATCTGCACCGCCAGCATCTTCCTCAATAACCTCGAGTTCTGTAATTATCTCCTGGCCTTCCTTCAAACCGCTCATTATCTGAGTGTGGACACCATCTGTCATTCCGATGCTTACAGGGAAGGCTTTTATTTCGTTTCCAACAAGAGCCCACACTTTGTTCTTGCCGTTGCAGTCGATAATCTTCTTGTTTCCTACGGTCTCCTTTGTCGGAGTAAACTTCAGTGCCTTGCTTGGTACACTCAGCACTCCAGTCTTCTCGGCTGTGTATATGGTCACGCTGGCAGTGAGTCCTGGTTTCAGTTTAAGTTGTGCATTGGGAGCACTAATTACTACTTCGTAGGTGACAACGTTGTTCGTTGTTGTTGCTTCTTGGCGCACTTGTGTCACAGAACCTTGGAATACATCATCGGGATAAGCGTCAACGGTGAAGGTTACTCTCTCACCTTCATGCACATCGCCGATGTCAGCTTCGTCAACATCTGCCACAACCTGCATGTTTGTCAGGTCTTGTGCTATCTTGAAAAGTTCAGGTGTATTGAACGATGCTGCCACCGTCTGACCTTCTTCAACCGATTTTGACAGTACAACGCCATCGATTGGGGAGGTGATGGTCGCATAGCTAAGGTTTGTCTGTGCTCTTCTCACACTTTCATTTGCTGTTGCCACCTGCTCCTTCGACTGTCTATAAGATAATTGTGCAGATTCGTAATCGTCAGCACTTACCAGTCCTTTTTTATATAATTCGCTGTACCTCTTAAGGTTTGCCTGCTGATAGTTCAGTGAACTCTGTGCACTGCTGAGGTTAGCTCTTGCTGTATTGAGCTCACTCATCAGGTTGGTACGGTCAAGTTCTGCTATTACCTGACCTTTGCGCACCACGCTGTTGTAATCTACATAGAGTTTGCTGACAATACCACTCACCTGTGTACCTACTGTTACTGAGGTGACAGGTTCAATGGTTCCCGTGGCAGTAATGCTGTTTTGAATATTTGTTAATGACACCTTCTCGGTCTTGAATGTCACCTCTTCCTTTTTCTTGTTGCCAGACATAAGCCATGCGACAATGGCAACAATGGCGATTATGCCAACTATAATCCAGATTTTACTTATTTTTTTCACTTTATATGACGTTTAGTGTTTGTAGTTATTTGAAGTTAAATGTATGTGTCATTTACCGTAGAACTTAAGCATTTCTATGTTTAAGATAGTTAGATATTTGCTTTGCAATTCGTTTTGTTTTGCTGTGAGCAGGTTGTCCTTACCATTCATAAGTTCTATGATGTTCTTTAGACCAAGCCGAAACTGTTCTTGGAGGAGATCAAAACTTGTTTGTGCGCTTTCTGTGCTTATCTTGGCAGCCTTGAAACGGCTCTGGTTTGTTTCCGCTTGCAACCAATAGTTCTCTATAGTACTATAAAGATTTGTGCGCTCGTTCTCCAAATCCAGCAGGTAACTTTGTTTCTGTAGTATGGCTTTATTTACTGCGGTCTTTGTTTGTCTGTTGTCAAAAATGGGAACGCTGACAGATACGCCTGCTCCAAGATTAAAGTTTGTCTTCAACTGTGTTCCCCATGCATTGTCGCTCATAGATGAGGTGTTTGTCACAGCACTTGCATTAAGTCCGATTGTCGGCAACCGCTGTGCCTTGGCTATACTTATGTTAAGGTCGCTGCTCTCGATGCCAAGTAGGGCATTTCTTATTTCAGGGCGGTTAGCGAGTGCTTGTTGGTAGATATCGTTCAGTGCAGGTATTTCTTGTAATGCCATCTCATCAGTTGTCTCGGGAATAACGACATCGAATGAGACATCTGTCAATTGAAGCAATTGCTTCAGTTGCCTTTTGTAGTTTTTGACACTTGTCTCTGCCTCTACCACATTATATTCTGCCTGGGCACGCTGCGCAGTAAGTTGGGCGAGGTCTGCTTTGCTCATTTTGCCTACCTCGACCATTGTTTGTCCGCGTTCTTCATTCTTCTTGCATGTTTCCAAGTTCTCTTTGTTCACCTCGATGGCCTCATTGCTATAGAGAATCTGAACATATAGTTGAACAATTTGCTCCTGGATGTTGTTTGCTGTAACGGCCGAGTCAAGTTCTGCCATTTCCTCTGCCATCTTGTTTATTTTTATGGTATTGGTATTGCGTCCGCCGTTCCAAACAGTCCAGTTTGCATTCACTCCATACGAGCCGTTATAATATACTTTATCCACCGATGTCTGTACATATCCATTGGCGACTGTGGCACTGCCGCTTTCAGGCCAAGGCCTATATGTGACACTTTGGGATGTTGATGCGCTAAGCGAAGGAAGAAGATCTGCTTGTGACTGCAAAACATCTTCGTGAGAACTTAATTTCTTTATACTATTCTTTTTCAATTGTATGTTGTTCTCAAGGGCATAATCAATACACTCCTTAAGAGTCCATTTCTTTGTTTCTTGTGCCCATGTGGAAACAAAAGCTCCACAAATCATCAGGACTAATAGTTTTATTCTAAGTTTCATTTTATATAATAATATCTAAATACAATTTCTAAGCGTTCAATGACTATGGCACTATGCTTCCAATGTTTTCATTCGTGCTATGTATTTCCCTAATATGTCGAATTCCAGGTTTACAACAGAACCTATGTGCATATCGCAGAAATTAGTGTGTTCCATTGTATATGGGATTATTGCGACCTGAAATGTATTGTCTGTGGGGTTACATACAGTAAGAGACACTCCATTTACTGTCACGCTTCCTTTGTCAACAGTGAAATAACCTCTTGTCACCATATCCTTAGTACTTTCATGTTGGAATGTAAAGTATGTGCTGCCTTGAGCATCTTCCATCGCTATACAGGTCGCCGTGGTGTCTACATGGCCTTGTACAATATGTCCGTCTAGACGACCATTAATCATCATCGAACGTTCCACATTCACTTTGTCTCCGACTTTCAATAGTCCGAGATTCGAACGCTCAAGAGTTTCTTTCATGGCTGTAACGACATAGTTGTTGCCTTCGATTTCCACGACAGTAAGACATACTCCATTATGAGCAATGCTTTGGTCTATTTTCAATTCACTAACGAAAGGGCAGGTGAGTGTCAGGTTAACATTCTCTTTATCCTTTTCTATTGCCACTACGGTGGCAAACGATTCTATAATACCGCTGAACATTTTTGGGTTATTTGTATTTAACAAAGGGGGAATAGGAAGAAAAAAGGCCGTACCGATGATGTGATGAAACTCCGAGCTGAAATGATTTGAGAACTCTCCGTCTTTGTAATCCACCGGCTTTACAGCTTAGGTTCGAAAAACTTTATATGGCCCGCCATCAACAAGAGAAGTCTTCTCGGTTTTCCGTATTATTTTGATGAGTATCCCGATCTATACGATACGGCCACCCTTTTTCTTCTTATCTGTTGCAAAAATACTCTTTTATCTCTTAACTTCCAAATATTTTAAGAATTATTTCATCTTAATTAGTAGACAATTCTGCTCGTTTACTTATCAACTAAAAAAGCCTTGAAATCAGCGAAGTCTTTTGCCATGCTGACGCTTTGCTTTTTCCCTTGCATGAAAGCAGCAAGTCTGTCTGGTATGGTTATCTCGGTGTTTATAGCCGACTCAACAGTATCTTTGAACTTTGCGGGGTGAGCAGTCTCGCAGAACACTCCCCACTCATTCTCTTTGAGAAGGTCTTTCAAAGCCTGATAGCCACATGCCCCATGAGGATCGAGGACGTAGTTGTTCTCTTCGTAGCATTTTTTCATCGTCTGGCGTATCTCATCATCAGTGTATGTCGCACCTCCCATGTGTGCCACAATGCGTTCATGGCTATTCCCGTAAAGGTCCAATATGCGTGCGAAGTTCGACGGATCGCCAACATCCATAGCATTTGCTATAGTCTGTATGCTTGCCTTCGGGTTGTAGTTGCCTGTTTTCAAGTAGTTGAATACAATGTCGTTGGCATTATTGGCGGCAATGAAACGTTTCACGGGCAATCCCATACGAGCACCGAATAGTGCGGCGGTGATGTTTCCGAAGTTTCCACTTGGAACGCAAATCACGAAGTTGTCTGCTTTACCTAATGCTTTCATTCGTGCATATGCATTGAAATAATAGAAAGCCTGAGGTAAGAATCTCGCTACATTAATACTATTGGCAGATGTCAGTTTCAACTTGTTGTTGAGTTCTTCGTCCATGAAAGCATTCTTCACTAGTGCCTGACAGTCGTCAAAAACTCCGTCAACCTCAATAGCAGTAATGTTCTGACCAAGAGTTGTAAACTGGCATTCCTGAATCTTGCTCACCTTTCCTTTGGGATAGAGCACATAGACATGTATCCCATCTACTCCAAGAAAGCCATTGGCAACGGCAGAACCTGTGTCTCCACTTGTGGCAACAAGAACGTTAACCTCGCTTGATGAGTTTTCTTTCTTTAGGAAATACTGAAGTAGGCGGGCCATAAACCTTGCGCCTACATCCTTGAATGCAAGCGTAGGACCATGAAAAAGCTCGAGGGAATAGATGTTTCCTGTTACGTTTACAATGGGACAGTCAAAAGACAATGTGTCATAGACAATCTTTCGAAGCGAGTCGGCCTCAACATCTTCTCCGAAGAAAGCATACGCAACGGTGTATGCTATCTCCTGGAATGATAACTTGTCGATATTGTCGAAAAACTCATGTGGCAGTTGCCTGATGCGTTCGGGCATATATAGTCCGCGGTCTTCTGCCAAACCTTTAACCACTGCTTTTTCCAATGTTGCAAGTGGCGCTTTTTTATTTGTGCTATAGTATAACATAGATATGGGTGTTAAATGATGGGAGTTGGATGATTATTCTATGCTCATAAGGGTTTCCATAAACTGGTTGAGACGCAGCAACCCATATTCTCCGCCAACAACATTTACCTCATCGTATCTTTGGACATCGTCAGGTTCTATACCTTTATAATATATAATAAAAGGTACTGGTTCGTTGACGTGTATTCTCATTTCCACTGGGGTAGGGTGGTCGGGCAGAATCGCAATACAAACAGGTTCATCCCACTCACTTGTTTCTTTGTAAATAGGTTCTATAAGCCTATGGTCGAGATAGTTTATGGCGCGGAGTTTCAGTTCCAGATCACCATCATGTCCTGCCTCGTCTGTCGCTTCCACATGAACGAAAACAAAGTCCTGCTTCCTGAGTGCCTCTATAGCAGCCGCTGCTTTCCCTTCGTAGTTGGTGTTTGCAAGACCAGTGGCACCTTCCACTTCTATGATTTCTAATCCAGCATAGTGTCCGATGCCACGAATGAGGTCTACTGCAGATATCACAGAGCCAGTCTTAACCTGTGGGTATAGTTGCATCAGCGTTTGCATAGATGGACGATAACCGCCACTCCAAGGCCAGATGCTATTTGCCTGGCGCTTTCCTTCTGCTGCTTTTTGCAAATTGTATGGATGCTTTTTTAAAAGCTCTTGTGACTTCAATATCAGTTCGTTGATTAGGTCGGCTGTTTCCTGTCCCGTCATCCTGTTTCCATCTTTCTTGTTCTCCCATCCTGGTTCTGAAATAACGAGCAATGGTTTCCATTCCTCATTTGGATGGTCGTGTGGCGGATTGCATACAATGTGTTTGTTTCCACCTTTTATTACGAGCAGATGGCGATATTGAATGCCGGTAATAAACTTTACTTTGTCATTACCGAGATTATCATCAAGGTATTTAATCAGAACGTCGGCATCGGCAGTTTCCAGGTTACCTCCATTGTGAGTGATTATCTTCCCGTCTTCGAGAGTTATGATGTTGCATCGAATGGCAAAATCGTCATCGGTCATTTCATAGCCAATGCTGGCGGCCTCCAATGGTCCTCTGCCTTCATATACCTTGTTGAGATCGTATCCCATTATTGCTGTGTTGGCAACTTCGCTTCCTGGAGGAAAACCTTCGGGGACAGTAATCAGTCGTCCAGTCTTTCCCTTTCGTGCCAACATGTCCATATATGGTTTGTCGGCATGTTGCAACAATGTCTTGCCTCCCAATCTTTCAACAGGGTGGTCAGCCATACCGTCACCTAATATAATAATGTGTTTCATTTCTTTGGGGCTTTAGATATTGGCAATCGACATGATGTTTGCAAACACACCAGCAGCCGTCACACTTGCGCCTGCTCCATAACCCTGTATGAGCATTGGGTACTCGCGATAACGTTCGGTTGTGAGCATTACGATGTTGTTAGAGCCTTCAAGGCCATAGAAAGGATGCTGTCGCTCTATCTCCTTGAGTTCAACGCGAGCCTTCCCGTCTTCCATTGTTGCAACAAAACGCCAACGCTTGCCTTCTGCTTCGAGTCGTTTCCTCCTGCTCTCGAAGTCTGCATCGAGTTCGGGAAGCCTCTTCCAGAATGTCTCAATACTTCCTTCAAAGTAATCGTCAGGTACAAAAAGGTGCTTTTCAACGTCTCTTTGCTCAATCTTATATCCTGCCTCACGTGTAAGAATAACCAGTTTTCTCACAACGTCCATTCCGCTTAGGTCAATTCTTGGGTCGGGCTCCGAATAACCTTCCTCTTTTGCCTTACGTACAGTTTCGGAGAAAGGAATATCTTCGGAAATAGTGTTAAAGATGAAGTTGAGCGTCCCGCTCAGTACTGCTTCAATCTTGAGAATCTTATCTCCACTGTTGCGAAGGTCATTGATAGTTCCTATGATAGGAAGTCCTGCACCGACATTCGTCTCAAAGCGGAATTTCACTCCACGTTGAAGTGCTGTTGTCTTCAGCTTCTCATAGCTTTCATAATCAGAAGAGGCTGCAATCTTATTGGCAGCAATGACACTTATGTTGTGCTCAAGGAATGTCTGATAGAGTGAAGACACCTCACGGCTTGCGGTACAATCTACAAACACAGAGTTGAAGATATTCATTCCGAGAACCTCATCTCTTATTTGGTCCATCGTCGCAGGGTGTTTCTTAAGTTCTTCCCGATAGTTCTCGAGGTCTATTCCGTCGCGTGTGAACATTCCATATTTTGAACTCATAATGCCCACGACATTCAGTTTCAGTCGCCTTGTTCTCTTCAGTTCCTCCTGTTGCAGACGTATCTGCTCAAGCAGTTTTCCTCCAACTGTTCCCGTTCCGCATATAAACAGGTTAAGAACAGTATACTCGGAGAGGAAGAAAGAGTCGTGAAGAACGTTGAGGCTCTTACGAAGGAATCTGCCGTCAACGACAAATGAGATATTAGTCTCTGATGCACCTTGTGCACAGGCAATGACAGAGATACCACTTCTACCAAGAGTTCCGAACAGTTTACCTGCGATACCAGGCGTGTGTTTCATGTTCTCGCCAACGATTGCTATCGTAGCAAGCCCACTCTCAGCATGCATTGGGAACATTGCGCCCGTTGCTATCTCCTTTGCGAACTCCTCGTTAAGTACATTTACTGCCGATTCTGCATCATCGTCACGTACACCGATACTCGTAGAGTTCTCTGATGATGCCTGTGACACGATGAAAACCGATATTCCATTGTCGGCAAGGGCGGTGAAGATGCGGCGGTTCACGCCGATAACACCCACCATCGAAAGACCAGATACCGTAATCAGCGAGGTTCCCGATATACTCGAGATACCCTTGATAGGCTTGCGGTCGTTGTCAATCTTTTCTTTAATAAGAGTGCCTGCAAACGAAGGATTGAATGTGTTTTTTACTCTGATAGGTATATTCTTTATACATACAGGATAGATGGTTGGGGGATAGATTACCTTTGCGCCGAAGTTGCAAAGCTCCATCGCCTCAGTGTAACTCAACTCATTGATTGTATATGCCGTATGTATAACTCGCGGGTCGGCAGTCATGAAACCGTCGACGTCTGTCCATATCTCAAGAATCTCCGCATCCATTGCTGCGGCAATAATGGCAGCAGTATAGTCGCTACCTCCTCGACCGAGGTTTGTGGTCTCACCTGTGGCAATGTCACTACTTATGAATCCTGGAACCACAGCCACTCTTGGCATATCCTGAAGCGACTGTTTTACTAATTGTTCCGTTTTTTGTGCCATTAGTGTGTGACGACCATTCTTATGCTCTGTAAGGATGAACTTTCGCGAGTCATAGTGTTTCGCACCTTTCACGAGTTCTGCTACAATGTACGAACTCAGTCTCTCGCCATAAGACACAATAGCGTTCTGAGTTTTCTCGCTCAAGTCGCGTATCAGGAACACACCTTTATAAATAGACTCCAACTGCTCCAGCAGTAAGTCAACGGTGTTGAATAAGTCTTCACGAGTTTTAGGGTCATTGATAATCGTATCAATCATCTGGTGATGTCGGTCAGCTATAGCCTTCATCTCGCTCTTGTAGCGCTCGTCACCTTCGAGTGCCATCTGGGCTGTTTGCAACAACTTGTCGGTAATGCCGCCAAGTGCGCTAACTACAACAACTACTGGCTGACGCCGTGCCTCTCTTTCCACAATATTCCGGAGGCTCAGAATGCTTTTCACGGAACCTACAGACGTTCCGCCGAATTTCATTACTTTCATTGTTTTGTTTACTTCATTAAGTCGGGTCCCTCTAACGGACGAGGGGTATCCACAGTTAAATCGGCGACAAAGTTACATCTTTTCTTTCATATTGCAATGTTTTTTGACGGAAAAGTTGGTTTACTTAAGCTTTTATATATCATAAAAGGCAGAAACTTGCATATGAAAAACATGAGAATGAGAGGCAAAAAATAGACAGTTAATTTGTGTCCTGTATCTTCATGTTTCTCAAGGAGATACAAGTGAGGAAACAAAGTTAATAACTTTGTCGAACAATCTTATTAACTTTGTTCCGTCACTTGATATGTTTGGGAATGCAATTTGATACAAATGGGGTTGCAAAAGGTGCCCTTTGAGGATGCGAAATACCGTCGGTTGTTTGTTATTTAACGGCCTTTCTCCACTCCACAAGATAGTGATACCACTCTTCATCAGACTTGAAGCCCCAACTTTCATTGGCGCTGCAGAAGGTGATGAAGTATCGGAGGTGGTTGTTGCGTGGACGGACGATGATGGGGTAGTTGTCCTTGTCGGCAGGCATTTGCCGCACAACGTATTCTTCTGGGATATAGATTCCCAGTCCGACAGTCTCGCGCTTGTGTCCCACAGAGTCTTTCGCAGACACGGGCCAATCGGTTCCCCAACAGGCACGAAGCCCCTTCCCGTCGCTAAACTCTGTGGAGTTTTTTACGTTTATTATGCCTGTGACAAACTCACGGTCGGCAGCATTGCCCTCGAAACGTATGTCAACGGTACAGTGGCGCTCGTCTGCGGTAAGTGTGTATAGGGTAGTCATCGTGATGGGTGATGATCCTGGGGTTACAGTCCATCCCTCATCCTTTACCTCAACGATGGTTCTTAATGGTCCGCGCGCGACAATTCGTTGTGAGCGGTGTGCCACATCCTCAAGCATAAGTGGCTTATGGCCGTCCCATCCGCGAAGTGTTCCTAGTCCAAGAGTCTGTCCCACCCACAGTACATCGTCGCCGAAGCCTTTCGCCTTCTGCTCAGCGTCTGGGTAGAATTGTGCCTGCTGGAGTTCCAGGCCTTTATTATATTTTCCGTAAATGTCAACTGTCTGGCGATGGTCGAAGTAAATGCGGTAAGCCACTTGCTCGTTCTCGAATGCCGTTCCGTGATGATGCAGCATCCAATAGGGATTCGTTCCGTTGTCAACAGTCAGTTGAGAGATGTATAGGTCTTGCTTGTTTTCTTCCTTGATTTTCTTGTTTGTAAGCATCAGTTCGGCATAAACCTGTGGCTCATAAATCTCCTGCGGTTCGTCCTTGCTTAGTGTTATGATGTGTCGTTTGCCTGCTTCGCCTATGAAGAATACCACGTCTGCCGTACCGTCGCCATTGATGTCGTCGAGTTGGCAGGGCACTATCTGTCCGTCCTGCGTGGTCACTCGTGCCGAGCGCCATCCGCTTTTGATGCTTACTTCGGTGCCTACCTTTGCCTCTGTGCCTTTTGCCTTAGGTGTAATCTCTATCTTGTTACCTCTTTTTTGTGCGTTAGTGCCCAATGCAAAAAGACATATGGCTGCAATTATAGATATTCTTTTCATTATTAGTTATGTTTTAGTAGTTTGCGGACCTCTTTCGTGTTATTCTTTTTCTTCTGTCTTCTTTTCTCCTTCCTCCTTTTTCTTTGCGATGAGTTTCTTGAGGACGAAATAGGCGATGGCGATTAGAACGATGGCTATGATGCCCCACTTGATGTAGTCGCCGTATTCGAGAATCTTGTCGTGGAGTTGCTCTTCAGGGACGATAGTGTGCAGATACCATCCGAGAGCGGCAAGGATGCAGTTCCAAGCTCCCGCTCCTATTGTGGTGTAAAGCAAGAACTTCCAGTAGTTCATCTTTGAAAGTCCGGCAGGTATTGAGATGAGGTGGCGTATGCCAGGAATGAGACGACCTGTGATTGTGGCTACCATACCGTGGTCGTAGAAATACTTCTCACTCTTCTCAACCTTCTGTTGGTTAAGCAGGCACATGTGTCCCAGTTTGCTGTTGGCGAACTTATATATTATAGGTCTTCCAAGATAGTATCCTGCAAGGTAGTTGATTGTAGCACCAAGGTCTGCTCCCAGTGTTGCGAAAAGAATCACGAGCAACATGTTGAGGTTACCACCTGCGGCATGATATGCGGCTGGTGAAACGACGAGTTCGGATGGTACGGGTACTACTGTACTCTCCAACATCATCAAAAAGAAGATGGCGGGGTAGTTGAGGTTATTGAGGAGTGATGTAATCCAAGTCATTTTTTATTTTGACGGTTGATATTTGTATTCTTTAATTGATAGTTGTAGATGAGCGCTTAATATCTATTGATTATTGTTGAGGCCTCCTAGTACGACATCTGCGACATTCGGATCTTTCTCGTATGCCAGTTTCTTGTATTCCTCGTATTCGTCTTCATGATTGACATATAGCGAGAAAAGGGCATGATAAGCATACACTTCAGGCATGTCTTCGATTGTGGTGACATTCTTTTCCTGTATCTGTTTGTCTCCAGGTGTACTTGAGATTAAGGAATTATGGGTAAGAGTGTCAATGAGAGATTTTGTTGTCATATATGCAGATATATAAAGATGGTTCTCGTAGAGGGCTATTCCGATTTTCAGATATATGTATGGTGAGAATCCAGAATTCTTCAATGCTTTCTTGAAGCATACCTGTCCGGCATCAAAATCGCCCTTCATCATTAGTACGTATCCTTTCAAAACCATCATGTCGTTATGGTCGCATTTCTTTTTATCACTTTTCTTTATATAGGCCAGAGCCTCGTCGAAGTGGTTTAGTTTGCAGAGTGCTAATGTCAGTTCTTGGTAAATCTCGTTGTTGTGAGTAGAGTCAATGGTAATCTTTTTCTCGGCTTTCTTTAGATATTCCACTCCCTCTTGTATCCTGTCTTGTGCAATCATGCTGATGCCAATCATCATGTCTCCACTGTCTTCATCGGGTCTGAGTTTCATGAATTGCTTGTAGTACTTGATTGCATCTTCATAGTTGCCCAGTTGATAGAGTCCGTTGGCTTTGTTGAGTAATGCTTCCTCGTCGTTGGGATTAATGGCTAGGCTATATTCGCAACTTGTGATGGCGTCTTCGATATTGTTACTTAGATATTGCGTTGTTGCAAGCAAGTTCCAATACAAGGTGTTATATGGGTCTTCGTCTATCAACTCGTTGAGTATTGCCTGACTCTCTTCTATCTCGCCATTGCTGATAAGAATCCTCACCCTTAGTTCTTTCTTCGAGGAAGAATCATCATCACCACTTCTGTCAAGCCATTTCTTTGCCATCTTCATATCGTTGTAGTCGGCATAAATCTTGGCTATTTCTTCCGCTACCTCTTCTGGTTCTTCTTCGTCACTTCCATATACCTTTTCCAACCATTGCTCGGCCTCTTCGCGTTTTCCGCGTGTAAGCATAATCTCGACCATAATATATATATAGTCAACATCTTGCTTGTCGTTTACCATTTCGGCAACACTTTCTGCCTTGTCGGGATCATGGTCGTATGTAAGTAGCATTCTTGCCTTCATCAGCAGGGCATCATCAGAGTCGGGGAATGTTTCCAGGGCATTGTCCACGATAACCCTTGCTTCTGGTACTTTTCCGTGAAGACAGTAGTAGTCGGCAATATCTAACAAGTCGTTAGAGTCGAAGAAGCGGTTCTCTCCCGTCTTCTCCGACTCTTCATATGACTTGAGGATTTTCCGAAACTCCTCACTATCGTAATAGTTATTTGCCATTAACTTTTGCCCAGTTGTCTTTCAGTCCTACGGTCTTGTTGAATACAAGATGTTCGGGCGTGGAATCGAGGTCGGCCATGAAGTATCCGATGCGCTGGAATTGTAAATATTCACCTGGCTTACGTTCTGCAGCAAATGGCTCCACATAACATTCCGTGAGTACATTCAGTGATGTCGGATTCAGAAGTTCACGGAAGTCGCGCTCATCGGCACTTGGATTCTCCACGTTGAACAGACGGTCGTACTGGCGAACCTCAGCCTTGACACAATGGTCGGCACTTACCCAATGGAGTGTTCCTTTCACTTTGCGGTTTGCACCTTCCATTCCGCTCTTGCTCTGAGGGTCATATTCTGCCTGTATCTCTATGATGTTGCCATCGGCATCCTTAGTGCAACCTGTGCACATCACAATGTATGCATTCTTCAAACGCACCTCTTTTCCTGGTGACATGCGGAAGAATTTCTTTGGAGCATCTTCCATGAAGTCATCACGTTCTATCCAAAGATTGCGACTGAACGTGATGGTGTGAGTGCCGTCTGCCTCATTCTCGGGATTGTTAACGGCAACCATTTCCTCTGTTTCACCTTCAGGATAGTTTGTTATAACGAGTTTAACAGGATTGATTACCGCACTGACTCTCAATGCTTTGGCGTTAAGGTCTTCACGTACTGCCGCCTCCAGAAGGGCCATGTCGTTGAGTGCGTCAAACTTGGTGTATCCTATGGAGTCTATAAACTTGCGTATGCTCTCAGGTGAATATCCTCTTCGACGCATGCCGCATACTGTTGGCATTCGCGGATCGTCCCATCCTGCAACGAGATGTTCGTCAACGAGGGCCTTCAGTTTGCGTTTAGACATTACCGTATATGTAAGGTTGAGACGATTAAACTCTATCTGTCTTGGTCGATAGTCGTGCTGATTCTCCATCTCTTGAAGCTCATCTACAAAGTGGTCGTAGAGTGGACGGTGGGGTACAAACTCAAGAGTACAAATCGAATGGGTCACACCCTCGAAATAATCACTTTGTCCATGTGCAAAGTCATACATTGGATAAGCATGCCACTTCGTGCCTGTACGATGATGCGGAGTGTGGATGATGCGGTACATAATTGGGTCGCGGAAGTGCATGTTGGGGTTGCTCATATCGAGTTTTGCCCTCAACACCATTGAACCTTCTACTGCTTCAGGGGTGTTCATCTGACGGAACAGCTTGAGATTTTCCTCTATTGGACGGTCACGATAGGGTGATGGAGTACCAGCTTGCGTGGGTGTTCCTTTCTGTTCTGCTATCTGTTCGCTTGTCTGTTCGTCAACATATGCTTTGCCTTGCTCTATCATCCAGATGGCGAAATCCCAGAGTTTCTCGAAATAGTCAGATGCATAATATACATTGCCCCACTTGAAACCGAGCCACTGTATGTCATGAAGTATAGAGTCAACGTATTCGGTGTCTTCCTTTGAAGGATTGGTGTCGTCGAATCGCAGGTTACATACTCCATTATAGTTTTCTGCCACTCCAAAGTCCATGCATATAGCCTTGGCATGTCCGATGTGAAGGTATCCGTTAGGTTCTGGTGGAAACCTTGTCTGTATTCTTCCTCCATTCTTGCCTTCAGCAAGATCCTGTTCCACCATTTGTTCTACGAAACTAAGACTTTTCTTCTCCTCACAGGAGTTTTCTTGTAGCGTTGTCATATATTCTTTACTTTAACTTTTTCACTTTTTGTCTTTAAAAATCGATGCAAAGTTACATTATTTATTTTTAATAATCGAAAGAATTGAATTAAAACCATACATTATTAACTCAATAACTCGTCCTTAAAAGGGTGGGCAAGTGGACTTGTATAGTTAGAAAATGAGGGAGCGTATGAAGAAAACGAATAAATTCGACGAGAAAAGTGTTGATTGTAAAGATATTTTTGTATATTTGCAGCCAGTCAGGTTATTACTTAAAATATCTCTTATAAATTTCGAATATGGAAACAAGTGTAAGACTTTACAGATTAAACTACGATGAGTTGAAGACATATTTGTGGGCTGCAGTGTTTGTAGTCTGCAACATGGTACTACCAAAGTTGTTCCACCTTATTCCGCAAGGTGGAATCATATTTGCACCATTGTCTCTCGTTATTCTTGCTGGCGCATACAAACTTGGTTGGAAGACCGGTCTGCTGGCAGCAGTCGCATCACCATTGATTAACAATCTCGTTTTCGGCATGCCAGAATGGGGCGTGTTGCCGGTAATGACATTGAAACTTGCAGTACTTGCATTGGTGGCAGGACTGACAGCCCAGCACTTCCGTAGCGTGTCATTGTTGCTTTTAATCAGCGTGGTGCTTGTTAGTGAAGTTATAGGAGGATTAGGAGAATTTGCTCTCACAGGAGGTATAGCCGATACAGTGAAAGACTTCACTATCGGATGGCCAGGACTGTTGTTGCAAGTCTTTGGTACTTACCTGATTGTTAAGTTCACTAAATAATTCCAGCTATTACTTCTATTTCTACCAATGCACCCTTAGGCAATGTCTTTACGGCTACAGCCGAACGGGCGGGGTAGGGATTGCTGAAGAACTCGGCATAGACGCTGTTCATTTCTGCAAAATCGTTCATGTCCGCCAAGAACACGGTTGTTTTTATAACGTCGTTCATTGTCAGTCCTGCTTCTCTAAGAATTGCTTGTACATTGGAGAGAGACTGACGCGTCTGCTCTTTGATACCTCCTTCTACAAAAGATCCTGTAGAAGGGTCAATGGGAATTTGTCCAGAGGTGTAAACGAGGTTTCCCACTTGTATGGCTTGACTATACGGTCCGATGGCACTAGGTGCCGATTTTGTGTTTATGACTTTCATTTTTATCTTTTTTATAATTTTCTATCTTAATTACTAAATGAAAAGCAATTTCTCTCTTCTTGATTGCAAATATACTGTATTTTTCTGAAACTTCCTATTATCTATCTGTAATTCTTGATAAGATTGATAAAGAAACATTATGAAATATTTGTTTGTGAAATAAAAAATACCTATCTTTGCACACGTTATCCTAAATACAATCTTTTTACCTTAAAAAACTTAAACCTATTGAGATTAGTGCTCCCTTCTGAGAAGACCGGAGCGCTTGTTTTTTATAAGCTCTATTTTATCCCCCGCTTATTAAGTGCGTCAGCATACTTCTTCGCATTCTGAAGATGTTCCTCATATGTTCTTGCAAAATTGTGAGTCCCGCTGAAATCCTCTTTTGCACACATATACAGATAGTCGTGCTCGGCATGATTAAGCACAGCATCTATAGCAGCTACTGTAGGTATGCGGATCGGTCCTGGCGGAAGTCCCTTGTTGCGATAGGTGTTAAAAGGACTGTTTACACTGAGATGTTGGTTATAAATGCGTCGGAGATCGAATTGCTTTAGTGCGAACTTAACCGTTGGATCGGCTTGAAGCGGCATATCTTTTTTGAGCCTATTGAGATACATTTGTGCAATCATGGGCTTCTCTTCGTTGTTAGCCGTTTCTTCGTCAATAATACTTGCGAGGGTTATTACTTGGACTTTGGTCATTCCCAATGCGTTAAGTTTTTTCTGACGGTCGTTGTTCCAAAATGCACGACTCTCCTTTTGCATACGGTCAAGTAATTCTTTTGTTGATATCGTCCAATAAACATCATACGTGTTCGGGATGAAAAGACTTCCAATGGTTAGAGTGTCTAAACCATATCTGGAACAAGTGGATGGGTCAGAAAAAGCCTTTTGTAACTCCAAGGAATCTACTAACAACTTCTTTCCTAACGATGCTGCAAGTTTGTCCATGGTACGTACTGACGGAATTGTAAGATGTAGTGGTGTTTCTGCTCCTTTTTTCAGGTTCCTAAGGAATCTCAATGCCCCCATATCTGCCTCAAGAGCATACCTGCCTGGTATGATGTTTTCAGAGAAGTTGCTATGCCTTGTAAGCATAGAAAATGCAGCCATTCCAGAAGCTGTTGTTATGGAGTCCACTTTTTTGTAAACAGAGTCGATGTTATCATCATAATCTACATATAGGAAATGTGTCTTTCCTCCTTTCGCTATCGATGAAAAAAGATAGAAGTAGGCAACACCCACGATGAGTGCGAAACCTAATATAATCGGTATGATAAAGCTTTTTGACGTGATCTTCTTCATTAGTAAATAAGTAGAATAATAATATTTTTCGTTTGCAAAAATACAAAATACAAGTGGCAAAACTTAAAAAAAAACAACTTTTTTTGTTATTATGCGTTTTATTTTCTATCTTTGCAAACAATATCTACTTATTTGTCTCAAGATTTAGCCATGAAGTCTGCATATAATAGGGTATTTTTGCTTTCGAGCATAGTGTCAGTTGTTGACTGGCTTATGTTCAATGCAATTCTTTTTTTATGCTACGCTCTTGACATCTGGCCATATATTGACACGCATATTATTGTATTCTCCGATTGGCTCATAGCCAATATCTCATATTTCGTTGCTCAAAGTTTCGCGCAGATAACGCTGCATCAGCGTTCTTCTACTCCTGCGTCAGTATTGCGTAACTCTTCCAGGGCTGCAGTGCTTTTTGTGATTGTTAATGCAGCAATTCTCGGTATGGCTCATATGACAGTACCGGGATTCTGGCGTTCATTGTTGGTCGCTGCACTTGTTTTCTCGTTTACAAGCATTGAGCGCTTGATAATGAGAAAATTGATAAAGCGAATAAGGAGTACTGGTCGCAACAACATGCGAACCATTATTATTGGTTATGGTTATATGGTAAGCAAGGTTGCCAATGTTATGCTTGATCCCTTGAATGGATATAAGTTGCTTGGCATTTTCACATTGGAAGATATTGATGAGAAATATAAAAAACTCGGTGATTATGGCGATGTGATGAATTGGCTCAGAAAAAACCGAGTTGATGAGGTATATATTGCCATAAACACTGATGACGATGATGAACTAAAACCATTGCTTAAGTTATGCCAACATAGGATGATAAGGGTTTATTATATACCTCGCAGTCATTCTACTGCAAAACGTAAGACTAAGATTGTTGAAATGGGAGAAACTTATGTGATGGCACAATATAATGAACCGCTTATGAGTGTAAAGCAACGATTGAAAAAAAGAGTTTTTGATATTGTTGTTTCAGGAGCATTTCTCATTTTCTTATTCCCATGGATATATATTATAGTTGCAATTATAACTAAGGTAACAATGCCCGGCCCCGTGTTCTTCAAGCAGCGTAGAACTGGTTATGACGGGAAAAACTTCAATTGTTATAAGTTTCGTTCGATGAAGGTCAACGAAGACTCTGATAAGGTTCAGGCAACTAAGGATGACCCGAGAGTCACAAATTGGGGACGTTTCATGCGCCATACGAATATAGACGAACTTCCTCAATTTATCAATGTTTTCTTCGGAGAGATGAGTGTTGTGGGACCACGTCCGCATATGCTTGCACATACAGAGTATTATTCGGAGAAGATAGGTGATTATATGATTCGCCATTTTGTAAAGCCTGGTATTACAGGATGGGCACAGACACATGGTGAACGTGGAGAAACGAAGACTGTAGACGACATGGCACGAAGGGTGGAGAAGGATATTTGGTATATTGAGCATTGGAGTTTCTGGCTTGATATACAGATTATCTTTAAGACTATTCGTGATGTTTTAGTCGGTGACGATAAGGCATATTAATTTTTTAGTTTATATATATATAATGACAATTGCAGTTGATTTTGACGGAACAATAGTTGAGCACAAGTATCCTGATATAGGGTCAGAGATTCCATTTGCTACAGAGACATTAAAACTTTTGATAAAAGAGCAGCATCAGTTGATATTATGGAGTTGCCGCGAAGGTAAACTTCTGGATGATGCTGTGGAATGGTGCAGAAAAAGGGGAGTGGAGTTCTATGCCATAAATAGAGATTACCCTGAGGAGAGTCTAAGGAATAACAATCATTTTAGCAGAAAACTAAAAGTTGATATGTTTATAGACGATCGTAATATAGGAGGGTTGCTCGACTGGGGTACAATGTATCAAATGATTAAGTATAAAAAGTCGTTAGAAGATATAATGAGGGAACGTCTCGGACATATTTCCGAAGCCGACAAACCGAAAAAAAAACATTGGTGGCAAATAGGATAAATAATAAAGGGCACGCAATTGCGTGCCCTTTATTATTTGTGCTTTGGGCATTCTATTTCTTCAATTTTATAGAAGTGTCGTTTTGACTTGCATAATGGTTCTTGCCATATTGGCCATAGCCATAAGTTCCATAACGTCCATAAGATCCATATGTACCATACCTTCCGTACTTGCCATAGCTTCCGTAACGTCCATAACGACCATACTTGCCGTACTTGCCATATCCATAGTAGTAACCATACTTCTTCTTAGACATATCAATACCGTTAATAACGATAGACATGTTAGGAAGTTTGCCCTCGTTAGCGAGTCCGTTGATAAGGTCGAAACTTGCCTTTGGAGTATAGTCGGCACGACACATATAAACCGTAGCGTCTGAAACACGGCCAATTTGTAGCGTATCGGTAACAAGTCCTACAGGAGCGGTATCAATGATAACAAAATCATATTTATCGCGAAGCAAATTCATAACCTTATCCAAAGAGTCACGAGTAAGAAGCTCTGCAGGGTTTGGTGGGATAGGACCTGCAAGCAGAAGCTCCAGATTGTCGTTAACTCCAGAAGGCAAAACTTGTTCCTTCACCATATCCCATGTGGGTTCGTCATGTGTCAGCAATGGTGTAATACCATGATGATGGTCTTTCAACTCGAACAATTCGGCCAAACGAGGTTTACGAATGTCAAGACCAACCAATATTACTTTTTTGCCGAGAAGGGCAAAACTTACCGCAAGGTTAGCCGCATTAAATGTCTTACCCTCACCAGAGGTGGATGAAGTAAACATAACAACCTTCTCATTCTCCTTCAGCATGAACTGCAAGTTAGTACGCATTGAGCGGAAGATTTCTTCCATCTGGTTGTTTTGGTTCTCATGTACTACGATGTCAGCTTTAGTCTTCGCTGTTTCACTTGCTACGGCTACATCTGCTATAATTGGCAATTTGGTGAGTTTGGCAACATCGTCATGACCTTCAATCTTATAGCGGAATACACTTATAAGGAAGAGAATCAATGAAGGAAGGCCAATGGCTATTGCGAGAGCGATAAGGAAAATCATATTTGACTTCGGGCTTATCATTCCTGCGAATGAGGGATCGTCAATGAGTTTTCCCTTGTCGGCTGTAGCTGCGAGAGATATAGAGTTCTCTTCACGTTTTTGCAAAAGCATGAGATACAAGCCAGACTTCACCTCTTGCTGTCTGCCAATTTGAGTGAGCATACGCTCCTGTTCAGGAGTCTGCTGAATCTGTCCCGTATAACGGCTAAATTGTGAAGCAATTGAGTTGCGCTGAATCTCCAGAGAACGGCGTTGTTGATTGAGTGCCTGTTGGATACTTGTGGAGAGACCATCAAGTTCTTCAGTAAGAGGTGTTACTGCGGGGCTCGTTTCACTTGCCGTCTTGAGCAGACGGTTACGCTCCATTGCAACTTGGTTATACCTACTTATGAGTTGTGTTGAAGCTCCATCAGCAAGACCAATGTTAGAAGGTATTACCTGATACTTGTTGACAGGTTCTCTTACATAAGAACTAAGCTCGTTGAGCAACTGTACCTGAGTATTGGCTGAAGCAAGTTTCTGTTCAAACTCATTACTGTTGCCAAATGCCGTAGAACCGCTCATGTTAAGATTAACCATGTTGTTGCGTTTCTTGTATGCTTCAAGTTCACCTTCGGTGCTATTCAATTCGGCATTGATTTTCTCAAGACGGCTGTTGATGAATTCCTCAGTTCTGTTGGCAACCTCATTCTTGTCGTCGTTAGCTTGCCTATTATAGCATACTACAAGTTGCTTGATGTAGTCTGATGCACGACTTGGGCTTTCGTCTTTTAATGAAAGTATTGCAATAGATGTACCTTCCATTGTAGAAGTTCCTAATGAACTCGCATATTTACCACAGGCCTTCTTGGGAGAATTAATGGTTACAGTCATCGTGTTGCCATCCTTTAAGGATGCATTAGGATTAGCGGTGAAAGAAAGGGTACCAACACTGGTTTTTATTGAAGCTGGCAATGACTTCAATGTCTGATTGATGGTAGTTCTTCCTGCAGTTCCTTCTACTTTAAATGCGTTCTTAACACGTGTTACCTCAAGAACAATAGTACTTGGGAGATTGTTAAGGCTTGCTGGGTCGATGTCAACGTTAAGATAGTTGTCCTTATACATCATAACGTCGTTTACGCGTCCGTGCTTAACGTAGTTGACATAAAGCTTCAAATCTTTTACTGCCTCTTCTGCAAGTCTACGAGAACGAAGAATCTGGATTTCGTTAGAAAGACCTTCGTTCTGGTTAATGATACCGGTAGTCAATGAGCTTCTAAGACTCGCGTTAGAGCTGTAACCTTTGTCAGAACCTTTAACAAGAAGCTTTGCTGTCGTCTGATAAATAGGTGTTGTATATCTGAGATAGATTGCAGCCAATCCAAGACAGATAATCAGAGACAACAAAAACCATTTCCAGTTGAGAATGAAAGCAGCGTAAATAGAGGCAAAGGTAAATGATGATTGTTCCTCTTCCTCTATAACGTTAGAAACTTCATAATTTTTTTTCTCTTCCATAATCTGTTTAATAATCTATAATTTTCTAATTTATTCGTTTACTAGACGTGTCAAATACTGTCCATAGTCGTTTTTTAGCATTGGTTGTGCAAGTTTAATCAATTGTTCTGCATCAATCCATCCTTTAGAGTATGCAATCTCTTCAAGACATGCAATCTTTAGCCCTTGGCGTTTTTCTATTACTTCTATAAATGTGCTTGCTTCTGAAAGGCTGTCGTGAGTACCTGTGTCAAGCCATGCAAAACCACGTTGGAGAGTTTGCACCTTTAAACACTTTTTCTTAAGATACTCTTGGTTAACAGTGGTTATCTCGAGTTCTCCACGTGCACTTGGTTTTATATTCTTCGCGATTTTCACAACACTGTTGGGGTAGAAATACAATCCCACAACGGCGTAGTTACTCTTCGGTTTTTGTGGCTTCTCCTCGATAGAAAGACAGTTTCCTTCGGAATCGAACTCGGCAACTCCATATCTTTCAGGATCGTTCACATAATATCCGAATACGGTTGCATTTCCGTTCTTCTCAGCATCGATAACACTTTGTTCTAACAAATTGGTGAAACCAACGCCATGGAATATGTTGTCTCCAAGTACAAGGCATACGCAATCGTCCCCAATAAAATCCTCTCCGATAATAAATGCCTGTGCCAACCCGTCTGGAGACGGTTGTTCGGCATATTCGAAATGAACGCCAAGGTCCTTTCCGTCTCCAAACAATCGACGGAATCCAGGCAAGTCATGCGGAGTAGATATAATAAGTATATCTCTGATTCCAGCTTGCATCAGAGCCGAGACGGGATAATAAATCATCGGCTTGTCGAAAATTGGAATCAATTGCTTACTTATGCCTTTAGTAATAGGGTAAAGGCGAGTACCGCTACCCCCTGCAAGAACTATTCCTTTCATTTAATAATTGTTGTTATCTAAATCTATTTTTGCAAAAACCGGTGCAAAGTTAATAATTATATTGTTAGATAGCAACACTAATTCGAGAAATATGAAAAAATATTTTGATTTTTCACAAATAAGGAGTAATTTTGCACGAAAATTTGTAAATATTATGAGCTTTTTCAGTAAAATATTTGGTCGCAAGAATAATGAGGAGACAAAAATTGGTGGGATGGAAGATTATATGACTCTTGTGAGAGTTTATTTTCAGGCTTCCATGGCATCGAGTCTTGGCATTACAAATCTTGCGTGGCTTCCGGATCTTCGTACTTTTAAAACAACGCTAAAAGTCCCTACAATAAATAACAAGTTGGGAGTGGGGGAGAAGAACCAATGTCGTAAGATGATGAAGGAGATGTATGGAACCGACGATGATTTCTTCAAGGAAATTGATGCAAGCCTTAAAAAGAACTGTCGTAAGTTACAAGACGTACAGGTTTATATGGCACAGTTTCAGGGGTTCTCTCAGGATCTCATGATGCTGATGGGTAACCTAATGAAATTCAAACTACGTGTTCCTTCTTTCTTCAAAAAGGCTATTTACGGAATGACAGAGAAGACTGTCAACGACATCTTCAACAAGAACGACTATAAGGATGCCGGGGTAGTAAAAGCTGTGTTGGCAGTTCGTCAATACAACAAACGTCTCGGTTTTTCCCAGAAATGGGTTACAGATTTTGTCTATCAGGTGGTGATACTCGCTAAGAAAGAACCCGCAAAGAAAGACGATAATAAGTAAATGTTTTTCTTTTGAAAAGTCTCTTAATAGCCGGAAAAATAAAAAAATACGAAATTTCGTTATAGAAATTTTGTAATATGATAAAAAATTGCTACTTTTGTCGAAAAATGTAGAGACATGGCTGCAAATGAGAAAACCATAACGCTGTTTACTACTCGTGTAAGGCAGATGATTCTCCAGTTCAAACAATTGAAAAAGGAGAATGAAGACCTTTGTGCGATGGTGGATGAGCGTGATGCTAAGATCCATCAGTTGGAGTCTCAGGTGCAGCAGGCACAGCGCGACTACAATTCGCTTAAGATGGCAAAGATGCTTGAAGTTACAGATGGCGACCTTGAAGAAGCCAAGAAACGTGTTGCTGGTCTCATTAGAGATGTGAACAAAAGCATCGCGTTACTTAGTGGAAGTGAGGAATGACACTAAAAACCGAAGCAAATGGCAGAAGACAACAACAAATTACACATAAGATTGCACGTTTACGATACAGAACTTCCCGTTACTATTGTACGTGAGGAAGAAGAGTTCTATCGTAATGCTGCAAAACTTATAACGGAGACGGTAAACAATTACGCACAGTATTTCAAGGGACGTAAAAGCGATAAGGAGCTATTGTATATGGCTCTTATAGATATTGCTTTGCGTTATGTGAAAGACAAGGATCGTAACGACACCACTCCTTATGATGATATTCTCGCCAAGATTACTTCGGAATTGGAAGATGCGCTTGGAGAAAAGAAATAGAAGAGAATATTAACATAGTAATTTAACAACAAATTTATAATTTTTATGATTTACGCAATAATAGCCGTGGCCGCCCTTATCGTGGGAGGTGTCATTGGATATTTTATTTTCCGATATGTCATAAAAGGAAAATACAATGAAATGGTGGCAACGGCAGAGAAAGAAGCAGATGTGCTTAAAGAGAAAAAACTTTTGGAGGTTAAGGAAACATTCCTCAATAAGAAGAATGAACTTGAGAAAGAGGTTCGCACTCGTACACAGCGCATCCAACAGAGCGAGAATAAGCTAAAGCAGAGAGAAATAAGTCTTAATCAGAGACAAGAAGAAATAGCCAAACGCAGGCAGGACATAGATCAGCAGCAACAGCGTCTTGAGAATGAGAAGAAGCTCCTTGCGGTAAAGCAGGAAGATCTGGAGAAGATGAAGTTGCAAGAGCGTGAGAAACTTGAAGAACTGTCTGGGCTAAGTGCAGAAGAAGCCAAAAACCGCCTTGTAGAAAGCCTTAAGGATGAAGCCCGCACCGATGCTGCTTCATATATTAATGAGATAATGGACGAGGCAAAACTCAATGCCAACCAACAAGCTAAGAAAATCGTTATACAGACCATTCAAAGAACTGCTACCGAAACGGCTATTGAAAACTCCGTAAGCGTATTCCATATTGATAATGATGAGGTGAAAGGAAGAATTATTGGTAGGGAAGGAAGAAACATACGAGCTCTTGAGGCTGCATGTGGAGTGGAAATCGTTGTTGATGACACCCCAGAGGCAATAGTTATTTCAGCCTTCGACCCAATACGTCGTGAGGTATGTCGACTTGCACTTCACCAGTTGGTTAGTGATGGTCGCATTCATCCTGCCCGCATTGAGGAAGTCGTGGCAAAGGTGAAGAAACAACTCGACAATGAGATTATCGAGACAGGAAAACGTACTGCAATAGACCTTGGTATTCATGGCCTGCATCCAGAGCTTATCAGGATAGTGGGTAAGATGAAATACCGTTCTTCTTACGGACAGAATCTTTTGCAACATGCACGCGAGACAGCCAATCTATGTGCCGTTATGGCAAGCGAGTTGGGACTTAATCCAAAGAAGGCAAAGCGTGCAGGACTTCTCCACGACATAGGTAAAGTGCCCGATGAGGAGAGCGAATTGCCACACGCCCTTTATGGAGCGAAGATAGCAGAGAAGTTTAAGGAGAAACCTGATATCTGCAATGCAATCGGAGCGCACCACGATGAGATGGAAATGCAGACTCTTTTGGCGCCCATCGTACAAGTATGTGATGCTATCAGTGGCGCACGACCTGGTGCACGTCGTGAGATTGTGGAGGCATACATCAAGCGTCTCAATGACCTTGAGGCAATTGCAATGAGTTATCCTGGCGTCACAAAGACCTATGCAATACAGGCAGGACGCGAACTTCGTGTCATTGTCGGAGCAGACAAGATGGACGACAAGGACACGGAGAAGTTATCTGGCGAGATAGCAACAAAGATTCAGAACGAGATGACATATCCTGGACAGGTGAAGATCACGGTCATCAGGGAGACTCGTTCTGTAGCATATGCGAAATAAAATAATGAAGCATGGATTGCATATCGAAGCAATCCATGCTTTTTTTATATGATATTATCAAGTGTAAGAAGAGGTAATCACAAGAGTGGGGTAACAAAGTTCTTTCAGTCGCTTCGCTTTGTGAAAGCGGCAGAACCGAGCGAATAATATAGTTGAACAAAGTTAATAAGATTGTTTCGCGTTTTGATATGTCTTGTAATCCAAGATATGTGTTTTAGATATCGTTTATGTCAACATAGCCGTGCATAACGGCATATATTGTGAGGGCAGAAACACTCTTTATGCCGAGTTTGTCCATGATATTACGGCGGTGGGTAATTACTGTTGCAAGCCCAATGTTCAGTTTGTCGGCAATCTCTTTATTGATGTATCCTTGTACAATAAGCGAGAGCACTTCTAGTTCTCGGCTGCTCAATATCTGTTTGTTTAATGTTTCTGGCAGTGGTGGCAGGTTATGACCATGAGGGTGAGCGCCTTGTTGTAGCATTAGAAGAGAACGGACAAGGTCTTTCTCTGGCACGTTGATGCATAGGCATTTGAAACCACTTATCTGCTTGTCTTGTGATGCCGTAAGAACAATGGTCTTACGTACGTGGTCGAGGAAGAACTGTCGGTTGTCAAGAACGACATTCATTGCAACAAAGTAATGCACATACTGCTCGGACTTGCAAGTATTTAGTTCTTCGAAAGAACTGAATGCATGCACGTCAATAATAGGCATTACGTTTTGCAATAACTGTTTCAATCCAAGCACGGATAAGGTGTTCGGGTCGATTATGGCAAATTTTGGTCGTTCCATTCTTTTTAGGAGGTTGTATATATGATGTTGTGGAGTAAGAAAGATATGGAGTTAAGACAATACTACTATGTTATTATGAATAGCATCGTTGTCTTAACTCCATAGCTTTATATATCTCCTCAACTCCCCAATTTATTGTAGGAATCCCAGTAACGCACCAGCAGCAACGGCAGAACCAATCACTCCTGCAACGTTCGGGCCCATAGCATGCATGAGCAGGAAGTTGTGGCGGTCGTATTCCAATCCCATATTGTTGGAGATGCGGGCTGCCATAGGTACGGCAGAAACTCCAGCATTACCGATAAGTGGGTTAATCTTCTTGTCTTTCGGCAAGAAGAGATTCATCAGTTTTACGAATCCCACACCACTTGCGGTAGCCACGACGAAAGCACATGCACCGATAATGAAGATGAAGATAGTGTTCATCGTCAGGAACTCACTTGCCTGTGTGGAGCAACCGACTGTAAGACCAAGGAGCATCACAACGATGTCGTTGAGTGCTGAGCCTGCAGTCTTTGCCAGACGTGTCGTCTTTCCCGACTCCTTCAGCAGATTGCCGAAGAACAACATGCCGAGAAGAGGAAGACCGGAAGGTACGATGAATGTTGTTAGGAGCAAGCCGATGATAGGGAAGAGAATGCGCTCTGTCTGTGAGACGTGACGCGGGGTCTTCATTCTTATCAGACGCTCTTTCTTGGTTGTCATCAACTTCATTATTAAAGGCTGAATCACTGGTACAAGTGCCATGTATGAATAAGCGCATACGGCAATTGCACCCATGAGGTTCGGTGCTGTCTTAGATGAAAGGAAAATGGCGGTAGGACCGTCGGCACCACCTATGATAGCAATACCTGCAGCCTGGTTCGGTTCGAAGCCTAAAGCCAACGCCGTCATATATGCACCGAATATACCGAACTGTGCTGCTGCTCCAATGAGTATAAGCTTTGGGTTAGCAATCAATGACGAGAAGTCTGTCATTGCACCAATTCCAAGGAACACCAGAGGCGGATACCATCCTTGACGCACGCCTTGATAGAATATGTTTAATACAGAGTTATCCTCGTATAGTCCTATTTCAAGCCCGGCGTCAGCACGGAAGGGTATATTGCCGAGGATGATACCCAGTCCGATGGGTACGAGGAGCAGTGGCTCGAAGTCTTTCTTTATGGCAAGCCAGATAAAGAATGCTCCCACGGCAATCATTATGAGGTTTGGTATCGTAGCATTGGCAAAGCCTGTGTACGATAGAAACTCATTAAAGTTATTTACTATAAAGTCTGTAAATCCCATGTTGTTTTATTGGGTTTAGTATTTAAATCTCGTTATCCGATGGTTACGAGTGGTGTTCCTTCCATAACTGTATCGCCCTTGCTAACGCTGATTTCAGTTATCGTTCCGTCAGCTTCAGCCTCGATGTTATTCTGCATTTTCATTGCCTCGAGAATAACAACGGTGTCGCCAGTTTTCACGGTGTCGCCTACAGAAACCTTTACTTCTGTTATTGTTCCCGGTAGCGGAGCCACAACCTTTGTTCCCTTTCCAGAAGGCTTAGCTGCAGGTTTGGGTTCTGTTGCGGGCTTTGCGGCTGCAACCACTGGCTTTTTCTCTACAGGCTTAACCTCTTTCTTAACTGTCTCATGTACAGGAATGCTCTCTGGCATTTCAATCTCAAACTGCTTGCCGTTAACTGAAACATGTGCGATATTGTTCTCAATATCTTGTATCTCAACGTTATATTCTACTCCGTTTACTTTATACTGATAGTTGCTCATAATATTTATGTTTTTTAGTTATTAATTTCCGTTTCTTTAAAAGTTGTTGAAAGTGTTGTGCCATAATGTCTTGTGTGGCTTGATTGTGATGATGTCTGACTCTATATCGTGGACATCGTCCTGATATTGCTTCAACGCCAAGGCAATAACTGCGGCATATGTTGCCATCTCTTCATTAATTGCAAGTGTGGCAACAGCAACGGCTATCTCGTCAGGAGTAGCGTTGTCTTGTCTGTTTGCCTCATTGATAACCATCTTGGGATACTCGCTTATCTTCTGTTTTGCCTTTTTCTCTTTTCTGGCCGCAATGACGTATTTGCCAAAGAGCGTGAAGAAGACATATAGAAGAGCAAGACAAGCAAAGACAATACCCATAGACAGTACTGTGATGCCAAATCCGTGTGGGTCGTTCTTCTTAAGCTTATCGATTTTCGACTCGTTAATCTCTATGAAATTGCCAATACCTGGTGTAACAGCCTCTGCAGGCTTAATGTCCCATTTCTGGTTACCGTCTTTTATTCGAGCATACGACTTATTCTCGTCGAGTGCGGGAACAGATACAGAGTCAATTAAGTCGATGCCATTACCATCATAGAGGGCAATCCATAGTGGTTCTCCGGCATTTGCTTTTGCATCAAGATGCAGAGAGCTATTGGCAGGGTTAGAGTTTAAGAAGAATACCAGATGCTGCCGTCCAGACATCTGTGTCCTCTCTTCTCCGTTCGGAATAGGACTCATTAGCTCTATTCGCTCAGGTGCAGACAGACTCTTGTCGAGAACTTTCCTGTTAGTAGTGATGAACATACCCCTCACATCGTATGTGGAATACGACGTATTGGCGAGTTCCACCCATGGAAGTCTCTCTCCTAATCCGTCCTGAAGACTGGCAGTATTGTTTGTCAGCACCTCGTTTATCCTAATGTTCTTTGCTCCTTGAGCGAACATCGCGGTGCTTACTATCGACACTGCCAGTGTCAAAAGGATTTTTTTCATTGCGTTGATATTGTTATATAAGTTTTAATATTTTACAAATTGTTCAGGTCTTCTTTCTGTTTTATCTCAATTATGCTCCGCAAAAGAATAGTACGATGGTTTGAGCGGTGAATATTCTTAGGAACATACTTAAAGGATAAACAGTGGAATAGCCAACTGCTGGTGCTTCCTTGGTGCAGACAGAGTTCGCGTATGCCAAGGCTGGGGGATCGGTGTAGGTTCCTGCTATCATTCCCATGATGGTGAAGTAGTTGAACTTGAACCTCATTCTTGCAATAGGTCCTACTATTAGAATAGGTATTACGGTTATAAGGAAACCTGTAAGCACGTAAAGCAATCCATCGCCTTGAACCACGGTGTTCCAGAATCCTGCACCAGCCTTTATTCCGACACTAGCAAGGAAGAGAACTAGTCCGATCTCTCGAAGCATCATATTGGCAGACGTGGTGGTATATGTTACGAGGTGTATCTTATATCCGTATCTTCCGATAAGTATAGCCATGATAAGCGGACCACCTGCTATTCCAAGTTTCAAAGGTACTGGCATTCCTGGAATCGCTATGGGCAGCGAGCCGAAGATAATACCAATTATAATGCCGATAAATATAGTTGCGATGTTAGGCGCGTCGAGTCGTCGGATAGAATTACCCATCATGTCAGAGACTCTGTTAACGGCATCTTCTGGACCGACAACCATTATACGGTCGCCCACACGCAGGTGAAGTGACGCGCTGGCAAAGATGTCCATTCCCTGTCTGGTTACTCGTGTCACATTAACGCCGTGAACCCTTGAGAGATGCAGTCCTCCAAGTGTC
Organism: Prevotella sp.; assembly: GCA_017554105.1. Lineage (GTDB taxonomy): Bacteria > Bacteroidota > Bacteroidia > Bacteroidales > Bacteroidaceae > Prevotella. Next base: position 95,415 of record JAFZIY010000024.1, read on the forward strand.
TTTCCGTTGATGCTTGATCGAGTGACGAGAATCCTCTTGCTCACCATTGGCTGGTCTTGCTTTTCCCATTCGACCTCTATCTCTGGGCCGATAAAGGCAATTATAGCCTCAGCATCTGCTTCTGAACACACAACTAGCAGCTGGTCGCCAGAGTGGAATATCGTATTGCGGTTTGGAATGCTCACATGCCCATCGTGCAGGATGCGTGAACATACGAAGTCGCGGTTCAGGAAATTATGCACCTGAAGTAACGTCTTGCCTTCAAGATATGCGTTAGATACTTGAATATGCATCTTATGTGGCTTCACATTCACATTCTCGTTGGCTTGCCGTTCGAGGTCTTCCTCTTCCTTGTTCAGCTTAATTTTACAGATATACCTCACAAGGATAGTTGCGCAAATGATTCCGGTGACACCAAGAGGATATGCACAAGCATAACCACTGGCTATCTGTGGTAGTTCACCATTGCGGAAAACGTTGTTCAAAGCCTCGTTTGCGGCACCAAGACCCGGGGTGTTTGTCACGGCTCCATATAGTGTTCCCACCATCATCGGCAGGTTGTTGGGATCGCTGGTGTCGAAGAAAATATAGTAGCAGGCAAACATTACGACAATGTTAAGCAAAATGCCTATAGCAGCTAAGGTGTTTAGTTTTACGCCGGCGGCACCGAAACTCTCAAAGAATCCTGGTCCTACTTGCATACCAATCATGAAGACAAAAAGAACCAGACCGAAGTCCTGAATAAATGTCAATACTTCGGTGGGAGCAGTAAAGCCAACGTGTCCTGCAAGAATTCCAGCAAAGAGGACGAATGTCACGCCAAGGGCAATGCCGCCAATCTTTATCTTGCCAAGCAGCACTCCAACTGCAATGACAATAGAAAAGAGCAGCACGATGTGCGCAACTGAATCAGTTTTGGTAAATAACTCTATTAACCAGTCCATAAATAATGATGAAATTTGGTGCAAAGTTACTAATAAAGTTGCTCAAAAGATAATTTTTGTGCAATTATTTTATTTCGAAATCATTTTAAATGATTTTTCTTGCTTTATGTCGTGAAAAAGTTATACCTTTGCATCATATAAGCATAATTATTACGACATTTATTATCTAAACTTATATTTTAATACAAACACTATGTCAAACATTAAGGAAAAACTCTTTACTGAGTTTGAAGTGCCCACCACTCAAGAGTGGCTCGACAAGATCGAGGTAGATTTGAAGGGGGCAGATTTTAACAAACGACTGGTATGGAGAACTAATGAGGGTTTCAATGTGCAGCCTTTCTATCGCCGCGAGGATGTTCTCAAGATGAAAACACCCGATGCTCTTCCTGGCGAGTTCCCGTTTGTTAGAGGAAACAAGAAGAATGACAATGCATGGTATGTGCGACAAAACATTATTGCAACCGATGCAAAGGAGGCTAATGCCAAGGCTTTGGACATTCTGAACAAGGGAGTGGATTCGCTCGGTTTTAAGATTCCTCGTAATCTTGTAAGTGTGGAGTTCGTGGCCGACTTGCTTAAAGACATCCGCTGTGACATCGTCGAGGTGAATTTCAAGACTTGTGCTTGTCGTTCTCTGGAATTGGCTAAAATTCTTGTTGAATATTTCGAGAAGCAGGGTTACGACAAGAATCTCGTTGTTGGTTCCATCGGATGGGACCCGATAAAGAAGATGGTTATGAAGGGCAAGGATACCACTTCGATACTCGAGACTGCTCCGCAGCTCATCGAGGTGTTCAAAGATTATCCTAACTTCCGTTGTATTTCTGTAAGTTCTGTGGCTCTTAACAATGCCGGAGCTTACATTGTCCAGGAATTGGCTTATGCTCTCTCGTGGGGTAACGAGTATCTGCAGCAGCTCGTAGATGCAGGCGTTGATGTTGACCTTGCTGCCTCAAAGATTAAGTTCAACATGGGAGTGAGCGAAAACTACTTCATGGAACTTGCCAAGTTCCGCGCTGCCCGTATGCTGTGGGCACAGATAGTGAAGCAGTATGAGCCAAAGAACGATGACTCTTGTAAGATGTGCGTAAATGCCATAACGTCAAAGTATAACCAGACATTGTTCGACAGCTACGTTAACTTGCTTCGTTCACAGACAGAAGCGATGAGTGCTGCACTTGGAGGTGTACATTCAATGGTTGTTACTCCGTTCGACGTTACTTATGAAAAGCCGACAGACTTTTCTGAGCGTATAGCCCGCAACCAGCAACTCCTCATCAAGGAGGAGAGTCATTTTGACAAAGTGGTTGACCCAGGTGCAGGTTCTTATTTCATTGAGCACCTCACCGAGTCGCTTGCTGTTGAGGGATGGAAGATATTCCTCAAGGTAGAGGAGGAAGGAGGTTTCCTTGCAGCTGTTAAGGCAGGCACAATCCAGGATGATATCAATGCTACCAACGTTAAACGTCATGGTGATGCTGCAAAGCGTAAGGAGTTCCTGCTCGGAACCAATCAGTTCCCTAACTTCACTGAAAAGAGTGACGGAAAGAGGGCAGTCAGCAAGAAACATTGTTGTTGTAGCGCTGACGAAGAGCCGCAGGAGCCAGCTTTCAAGGCAATAGAGAGCACTCGTTTAGCAGCAGATTTTGAAGACTTGCGCATCCATACTGAGGAAACTCGTGTTCCTACAGCATTCATGCTTACTATAGGTAATCTGGCTATGCGTCAGGCTCGTGCACAGTTCTCTTGCAACTTCCTTGCAACTGCTGGCTATAAGGTTATCGACAACTTGGGTTTCAAGACGGTTGAGGAAGGTGTTGATGCAGCATTGAAGGCAGGCGCCGACATCGTCGTTCTTTGTTCTTCTGATGATGAGTATGCAGAATATGCAATACCTGCGTTCAAGTATCTTGATGGTCGTGCAATGTTTGTTGTTGCTGGTGCTCCAGCTTGTATGGAAGACCTGAAGGCAGCAGGCATAGAGAACTATGTTCATGTGCGTTGCAATGTGCTTGAAACTATGAAGGAATATAATGCTAAATTAGGAATCTAAGTAATATCGTTCGTTATGCGTAAACAATTTAATAATGTAGACATATACGCTGGCATCAAGGCAAAAGACGGTGCGCAGTGGATCAAGGACAATGACATCGAGTATAACTGGAAGACTCCAGAGCATATCGAGGTTCGTCCTGTATATACTAAGGAAGATCTTGAAGGCATGGAACATCTTGATTTTGCTGCAGGTATTCCTCCATTCCTTCGTGGTCCTTACTCAATGATGTACCCATTCCGCCCGTGGACTATCCGTCAGTATGCTGGATTCTCAACGGCAGAGGAGTCAAATGCTTTCTATCGCCGTAATCTTGCCAGTGGTCAGAAAGGTCTCTCGGTTGCTTTCGACCTCCCTACACATCGTGGATACGACCCTGATAACGCTCGTGTTGTTGGTGATGTCGGTAAGGCAGGTGTGAGCATCTGTAATGAGGAGAATATGAAGGTGCTCTTCTCGGGAATCCCACTCAATAAGATGTCAGTGTCAATGACTATGAACGGTGCCGTGCTTCCTATCCTCGCATTCTATATTGTGGCAGGACTGGAGCAGGGTGCTCAGCTTGAGGAGATGGCTGGAACTATCCAGAACGACATTCTGAAGGAGTTCATGGTGCGTAACACCTATATCTATCCACCGGCATTCTCAATGAAGATTATCGCTGATATCTTTGAGTACACCTCGCAGAACATGCCGAAGTTCAACTCTATCTCTATCTCCGGCTACCACATGCAGGAAGCAGGTGCAACAGCAGACATTGAGCTTGCCTACACTTTGGCTGACGGTATGGACTACCTCCGCACTGGTGTGAATGCAGGAATCCCTGTTGACAAGTTCGCTCCACGTCTCAGTTTCTTCTGGGCAATAGGAATGAACCACTTCATGGAGATTGCCAAGATGCGTGCGGGTCGTCTGCTTTGGGCTAAGATTGTGAAGAGCTTCGGGGCAAAGGATCCTAAGTCAATGGCTCTGCGTACTCACTCCCAGACCTCAGGATGGTCGCTTACTGAGCAGGACCCGTTCAACAATGTAGGTCGTACTTGTATCGAGGCTATGGCAGCAGTGCTTGGTCACACTCAGTCACTCCACACTAATGCACTTGATGAGGCTATCGCTTTGCCTACTGACTTCTCGGCTCGTATTGCCCGTAATACTCAGATTTACATCCAGAACGAGACGAAAGTGTGCAAGGAGATTGACCCTTGGGCAGGTTCATACTATGTGGAGACGCTGACCAACGAGCTTGTTCATAAGGCTTGGGAGCACATTCAGGAGATTGAGAAACTTGGTGGTATGGCCAAGGCTATCGAGACAGGTGTGCCTAAGATGCGTATCGAAGAGGCTGCCGCTCGTACTCAGGCACGTATCGATTCAGGTGTTCAGACCATTGTGGGAACAAACAAATACCGTCTTGAGCATGAAGACCCAATAGACATCCTTGAGGTTGACAACACTGCTGTACGCAAACAGCAGGAGGAAAGTCTTGCTCAGGTGCGCTCAACACGTGATGAGGAAGCATGCAAGGCGGCTCTGAAGGAAATCACAGAGTGTGTTCGCGACTTCGCAGAAGGACGCAAGAGTGAGAACAATCTCTTGGCTCTTGCCGTAAAGGCAGCACAGTTGCGCTGTACTCTTGGTGAGATAAGTGATGCCTGCGAGGAAATTGTAGGCCGTTATAAAGCAGTAATTAGAACTATTTCTGGCGTGTATAGCAGTGAAAGTAAGAACGACTCCGACTTCGAGAAGGCCTGTGAGTTGACAGACGAGTTTGCAAAGAGAGAAGGTCGTCGCCCACGTATCTTTGTTGCGAAGATGGGACAGGACGGTCACGACCGTGGTGCTAAGGTTGTTGCAACGGGTTATGCCGACTGCGGTTTCGACGTAGATATGGGTCCGTTGTTCCAAACTCCAGCCGAGGCAGCACGCGAAGCAGTGGAGAACGACGTACATATCGTAGGCGCTTCTTCATTGGCAGCAGGTCACAAGACGCTCATTCCACAGCTTATTGAGGAACTTCACAAACTCGGACGTGATGATATCATGGTGATAGCCGGCGGTGTCATCCCTGCCCAAGACTATGACTTCCTTTACAAGGCTGGTGTTGCGGCAATCTTCGGTCCTGGTACTTCGGTTGCGAAAGCAGCATGTGAGATGATGAACTTGCTTCTTGAGAAATAAGAATTATTAATCTCTAATAATATGCCTCTTGCATTTCAATATGCAAGAGGTATTTTTGTTTTATCTGTTTTATCGGTTCCGAGAAAGCTTTCTGATAGAAACAAAAATAGCGCAGCCGTTAAAAAGGGCTGCGCTATGATATTAATAAGGATATGTTTTATGCTTCGATTGCTGCAACTCCTGGGAGAACCTTACCCTCGATTGCCTCGAGCAGGGCACCACCACCAGTGGAGATGTAAGACACCTTGTCTGCAAGACCGAACTTGTTGACACATGCAACAGAGTCACCTCCACCAATCAGAGAGAATGCACCTTCTGCTGTGGCCTCTGCGATAGCCTCACCAATGGCACGGCTACCTGCTGTGAAGTCGTCACACTCGAATACTCCGGCAGGACCGTTCCACAGGATTGTCTTTGCACCCTTGATTGCTTCGGCAAATGCCTTCTGACTCTCAATACCTGCATCAACACCCTCGAAACCTGCTGGCACATTGTTAGCAGGACATGTGATAATCTCAGAACCTGGTTTAACGGTCATAGTACCGAAGTCGAGACCGTTGGTTGCTGTGCAGTCAGAACCAAGAACCAGTTCAACACCGTTCTTCTTTGCCAGTTCCTCAACACCAAGAGCAACGTCAAGTTTGTCGAGCTCAACGATAGAATTACCAATCTCACCGTCGTGAGCCTTTGCAAATGTGTATGTCATACCGCCACAAAGGATGAGCTTGTCAACCTTTCCGAGCAGGTTCTCTATGATACCAATCTTAGAAGAAACCTTCGAACCACCCATGATTGCAACGAATGGGCGCTTGATATTGCCAAGAACTGCGTCAACAGCCTTTACCTCTTTCTCCATCAGATAACCGAGCATGCGGTTGTCCTTATCAAAGAACTCATCGATAACAGCAGTAGAAGCGTGCTTGCGATGTGCGGTTCCGAAAGCATCCATTACATAAGCGTCAGCGTAAGAAGCAAGCTTCTTTGCGAACTCCTTCTGTGAAACCTTCATTGCCTTCTTTGCCTCGTCATACTCAGGAGTGCCTTTCTCGACACCTACTGGCTTGCCCTCTTCCTCTGGATAGTAGCGGAGGTTCTCAAGAAGCAGAGCCTCGCCCATCTTCAATGCTGCAGCCTCCTCAGAAGCATTGGCACAATCAGGAGCAAACTTAACGTCAACACCAAGAGCCTTGCTTACTGCAGGAACAATCTGCTTCAAAGAAAGCTTAGGATTAACCTTGCCCTTTGGCTTGCCCATGTGTGACATCATAATAACCGCACCGCCGTCGGCGAGAATCTTCTTAAGTGTAGGAAGCGCACCGCGAATACGGGTATCGTCTGTTACATTACCATTTTCATCGAGTGGAACGTTGAAGTCCACGCGTACAATTGCCTTTTTGCCGGCAAAGTTAAATTGATCAATTGTCATAGTGCTTAATTAATTTATGATTGTTATAATTATCTCTTTACCAACCGCAAAAGTACATAATTTAATTGAGAATACATGACTATGAAATGATTATTTTTATCTTTTTTGCAATTGGGGTGTCCATATGCCATATGAGCATGACAAAATAATGCAGAAATAATTATGATTATTGGTTGAAAAAGCATACCTTTGCACTTGCGAAAGCATATCTTTCGCATGTCTAAAGATGGCCTTTTAGAGTGCGAAAGGTGTCCTTTGGCACGCTCAGAAACCACAAGTCAGTTGATAACAGCAAATGAACAATGAAAGATAGCATAATAATAGTCAGCGGAGGAATGGACAGTGTCACCCTGCTTTACGAATACAAAGACCGTATTGCACTTGGAATCTCGTTCGATTATGGCAGCAATCACAATGCCAGAGAGATTCCCTTTGCGCGTTGGCATTGTGAACAACTTGGCATAGAGCACATCACTATCGACCTTGCTTTCATGCCGGAATATTTCAGGAGTTCGCTTCTCGAAGGTTCAGATGCCATTCCTGAGGGACATTATGCAGACGAAAACATGAAGTCAACGGTTGTTCCGTTCCGCAACGGCATCATGCTTTCAATTGCTGCAGGCATTGCCGAGAGCCGTGGTTTGAAGTATGTCATGATGGCAAATCATGGCGGTGACCACACCATCTATCCCGACTGTCGCCCTGAGTTCGTTAAGGCGATGAGTGAGGCTACAAAAACCGGTACTTTCCCAGGCATTGAAATCGTCGCTCCATATACAGATATTACAAAGGCAGACATTGCCCGACGAGGTAAGAAACTGGGCATCGACTACTCCAAGACATGGAGTTGCTATAAGGGAGAGGAGCATCATTGCGGCAAGTGTGGCACCTGTGTGGAGCGTAAGGAAGCGCTTCGAGAAGCGGGAATCACCGACACTACCATCTACGAATAATTCTTACGCTCTTGCGTCGGGACAACTCTCCGGGGTTGGAACCCGGCATTCCTTCGGGAACATCCATGCCTCGCTGTTTGTAGAAGTCTGTCCAGAACGGAGTGATATTTCCCGAATCATCGTGAAAGGACATCGGGATGGGTGAGAAAATGAGCGTTGAATCACTTCTTACATAACTCTTCTGGACCAGTTCTGAGCAATACATGGCACGGTCGTCGGGCATGAATAGTGTGTCGTAAGGTAATCCCTTGTATTTGAGTACATTCTCTATGGACAGCCTGATGTCTGCGGACTCAACACGTCCAACAATCACTCTTCCACCATTATGCCTGATGAAAGAGTCGATAGGCGTAACACATACCCCCTTGCTTTTTGTCGCCTCTATAACGCTTTTATTGTAATAGATGCCTACATGCTCAATCTTCATTCCGTCGATGCCCTGTGTGACATCGGTTATTTCGTTGTCTTCGTCAGCGATGCAGAAAAGAAGGTCGCCGTCGAGAACGTCGTTTGTCTGTCCGCATGACATGATTATAACTGTCAAGCAAGCGATTGTAAGAAGTGTTTTCTTCATTATTCAATAGTTTATGTGTAATCTTGCGCCCACAATAACCCAGGCTCCTGGCTGCTTGATGTTGCCGAAATCCACATAGTCTTTGTGGTTTAAAAGGTTGTTTACCTCAGCATAAAGGGTGTGGGAAGGCTTGTTCCAGGACAGGCGTGCGTCGAGAAGAGAGTAGGGGTGATACTTCCTGGTGTTACCGTCGAGGTCGATATAGTTGCCGTTTCTTTTCTGGAAGCGGTAGTTTATACCAAGATCGAGACTCCCGATGAGGCGCATCTGTAACTCTCCCACAAGCTTGTGGCGTAGGTATTCCAGTTTGCTCTCAGTCTCAATGCCGTAGTCATCGCATTTGTTCTGATTGATATAGTTATAGCTGATGTTGAGTGTTCTCAGCACGTTTTGTCGTGGGAGCATTTCCTGAAGGTCGAGTCTTATGTTGCTTTCCACACCGATGGTGTTCACGCGAGTGAAGTTCACGCTTCGCCAAACGTGCTTCCCCTCAACGTAATCTCCAATCCAGTCAATCATGTTTTTATAGCGGTTATGATAAACACTCAGGCTTCCGTAAATGCTTTGCGAGGTATATTTCATGCCGCCTTCTATCGCATGGAGTTCTTCGGGGTTAAGTTTGGGGTTTGCTATGTGTCCCCCTACGTTATAATAAAGTTCGGTGAACGACGGCGTTCTGAGCGAAGAACTCCAAGAAGTATATAGTTTTAGGTGGTTGTTCAGACGATAACTGACATCTATTCCAGGGTAGAACCCGAAACGGCACTTGTTCCATGTGTTCTTCAAAACCACGAAACCGGCCGATAGCGTGAAGTCTCTGAGCAGCACGTTGTGCTCCAAATGGAAACTGATGTCAGAGCGGTTGAGGCCGTTCTTGTAACGTTCAGGGTGACGGGTATTGGACTTTGGGTGTTCGAGAGGCTCGCCCAGATTGCCGCTTATGATGTCTTCGTTGCGGTATTCGGCACCGAAGGCAGTTCTTCCGAGCGACGTGTTGAAGTAGAAATTCACCTTTACTCCGAATACATTTGTGCGGTGATGATTATACGGGACAAGGTCTTCGGAACCTCGGAAATACTCAAAGCGGTCGCATGTGTGGTTCCAATACACGACGGGTTTTATGTGTAGCCATAGTCGTTTGGTCTCTCCTTGCAAGGCGGTGTAGGTCTTTGTCACATGTTCATACTGCGTGTCGCTTCCCGAACCATAGAAAGTGTTTGAGCCAAAGTCCTTTATGCTGAATCCCGCATGCCACTTGACATTTATATTATGGTCATCATAATTGCCCTGATAGAATGCCTTACCGCCCTTGTAATCGGCATTCAGCGCACCTGATTTGGCTCGATTGTGACCGTCACTTCTCTTGTAACTGCCACTAATCTGATTGTTCCAGTTGCCAGTTCTTACGTTGGTTCTTCCTCCGATTGTGAGATATCCGAAACTGCCGCCTTCGGTATTGAGGTCAATGCTGTTTCTGTCAGCCGTCTTCGTCACTATATTTATCGCTCCCACAAGACTTGAAGTTCCGAACAATCTGCTTGCAGGTCCTTCGATAATCTCAATCCTTTCTATCTCGCTTAAGTCAACAGGGAACTCCGCTGAGTTATGTCCTGTTTGCGGGTCGGTGATGTCGATGCCATTCAGCAGTATCGCCACCTGCTCTTGTGTGCCACCCCTGATGCCAATGTCTGTCTGCGCTCCCAGCGCACCTCTTTGCCTTACATCCACGCCGACGGCATATTTCAGCAGGTCATTAATACTTTGTACCGGCGCCGCTTGTATTTCTTCGCGACTTAGTACGGTCACCATTCTCGCTGCCTTACCTAAGGTGAGCGGCGCAAGGGAGCCAGTCACCTCCACGTCTTCAAGCAAAACCTCCTTGTCATCCTCAATAGGGTCGATGTGGGTTGTGCGTGTGCTGACTCCGTCTGCTTTGGCATAGGTGAGTGTTGCGATACTTAGAGCGCCCACAATGACTTCCTTTCCAAGACAGGAGAACAGCGCATAACCTTTGTTCAGGAACTGCTTGAACTTGATTGGCTTGCGTTTGTTAAACAGTTTTTTGTACATCAAGTGAGTATTGTTTATGCCTTATTTCTTTTTTAAAGCGAGTGCAAAGGTAGTAAAAAAACAATTAATCACTTCCTATATTAGAAATAAAAGTGTACCTTTGCCCATGTTATGACATATTCTATTATTGGTACTGGAGCCATAGGTGGATATTATGGAGGCCGTTTGATGAAAGCAGGACGACAAGTGCGATTCTTGTTGCATAGTGATTATGCCTATGTGAAAGAGCATGGATTGCAAATTGATTCTTGCGACGGCTCATTCCATCTTGACGATGTTGATGCTTATGACAACACACAAAACATGCCAGAGTCTGATGTAGTGGTTGTTTGTTTGAAATCGACAAACAATCATTTACTGAAACAACTGCTTACACCCATTGTCAGGGAAAATACAATAGTTGTGATGATACAGAATGGCATTGGAATTGAGGAGGACCTTCAGAAGCAGTTCCCGTCATTGGATATTGTGGCAGGACTCGCCTTTATATGCTCTGGCAAGGTGGGACCAGGCCATGTGTCGCATCAGTGCTACGGAAGCATTAACTTGGGAAACTTCTCTTGTCCTGATGAACTGTTCAATACCTTGCTGTCCGATATGCAACAGGCAGGCATCGATGCGGCGGAGGTACCTTATGCAGAGGCGCGATGGAAAAAAGCAGTATGGAATATGCCTTTCAACGGAATGACGGTGGCACTCAACACTTCTACAGACAAATTGCTTAAGCATCCTGCCACGCGCCAACTTATATACGACCAGATGATGGAAGTGATAGGTGCAGCACAGGCTCTTGGCGTCACAGGCATAGATTCTTCTTTTGCAGATAAGATGATGGTCACAACCGATGCTATGGTACCATATAGCCCGTCGATGAAGCTTGATTTTGATTTCCATAGGCCTATGGAAATAGAATATCTTTATTTGCGACCCATAAGAGAAGCGGCAAAGGTGGGCTATAAGATGCCTAAGCTCTCAATGCTCGCCGCTCATCTGCAATTCATTCAGGATGAATTGTCGGCCTTATAGTTTTTCCCCGCAATGTGAGCAGAAGCGGTCGCGTTTCCGCACCTTTCCTCCACAGCGTGGACATAGTCCTTTCTCCACCTTTTTGTTGGTCTCGTCGATGAAAGTTGCCGAAACGATTCCCGTTGGCACGGCAATGATGGTGTAACCGAGAAGCATTATAAAAGCAGAAAGTATTCTTCCCAAAGGAGTCACTGGTGTTATGTCGCCATAACCGACGGTGGTCATGGTAACTATGGCCCAATAAACACTGGTGCCGATGTCGGTAAAAGCTGTTCCTGGTTGCCCGTTTTCAATCATATACATCAGTGTTCCGAGACATGTGACAAGTATAAGCACAAACATAAAGTAAACCATTATCTTGTTTAAGCTCTTCTTCAGCGAGTGCATAAGCAGGTAACCTTCGTTTAAGAAACTGAAAAGTTTGAAGATGCGGAACACTCGAATGAAACGGAAGGAACGCAACAATATCATGTAGCGAGCATTTGGGAAGAAGAACGAGAGATATGGGGGTAGGGTGGCAAGAAGGTCGATGATGCCGAAAAAACTCAGCGCATAGTCGCGCGGACGTGGCGAACAATAGAGTCGTGCGATGTATTCAATAGTGAAGAAGCCTGTAAGGAAGTATTCGAGTACTTCAAGAATGGTCTTGAATGTACGCGCCATCGTGGGCACACTCTCTATAAATGAGACAATGAGACTTAGGGAAATAGCAATAATCAGCACGATGTCGAACATCTTGCCTGCTGGTGTGTCAGCCTCAAAGATGATGTTGTAGAGTCTTTCTTTCTCTAACCACGATGGTTTCTTCATATGCAATACTTATTCTTTTTTACTTTTCTTTCGCTGAAGTAAGGTTTATTACTTGTCGTATGTCTTGAATATGCATCCCGTGATATTGACATCTACGAAATCGTCCTTGTCAATGTCTTTTTTCGTATAAAAGAACTGCGAGTCGGAAATCTTGATGTTGCTAACGCACTTCAGACCTTCAAGTCCATGAGCGGAGATTGCTACCTTTGAGTTATGGCTTGTAACCCTTGTGATTTCAATGTCTTGGAAGTCGGGAGAGTATTCCACATTCTGTACCTTCTTTTCCGAACCTTCTTTATAGTTGTATTTTTTGTCGATATAGGTGCATTCAAATATAATAGCCTCATTCTTGATGTCGGTCATCGAAATGTCGCTAATCCTGATGCCTTCGGTCTTTCCGCCTCTGCCGATACCGCTCTTGAATCGGAGTCCGGTGTCTGTTCCTGAGAAGGTGCAACGGCGAACAACAATGTTCTTCATACCGCCTGACACATCGGAACCGATAACAAAACCACCATGGGCATGGAAAACGGTGTTGTCTTGGATGAGTATATCCTCACAGGGACCTGCCTTGACACCAGATGCTCCTGTTCCGCCTTTCATGCAGATGCCATCGTCGCCGGCATCAACAACAGAATTTATGATTAATACAGTACGGCAATTACTGAGGTCTATGGCATCTCCGTTTTGTGCATTCCATGGGCAACGCACGGTTACTCCGTCTATTATCACATTCTCGCAACGCACCGGATGCAAGTGGAATCGTGGTGAGTTCTGTATTGTCACACCTTCAATCTTAACGTTCTTGCAGTCGGTTAGTCTTACGAGGTCGGCACGCATTTTTTCTTGTTTCTCACCGTCGTCGGCAATGTTGTCATAGTGTTTCAAACCATAAGGTAACCATATAGAGCCGTCAGAAGAAATCGTTCCGCCCATGTTGGTGAACTCTTTCCATTCCACATCACTTACCTTATTGCGTTTTACTGGCCTCCATTGTGCTCCGTTGCCGTCGATGATTCCTTCACCCGTGATGCATATGTTTGTACGTTTGCTTGCATTGATGAGTGGGGTAGCCTTTTCTTCCTTCACTCCATCTTTTTCTTTTATGAAAAGTGACTTATCCGGTGAAGCCATAATGATGGCGTTGCGCTCCAGATGTAGGTCAATGTTGTCCTTAAGCGAGATGAGTCCCGTGATATATACTCCTTGCGGAACCACAAGCCTTCCACCACCTTTCTTTTCAAGGGCACTCATTGCCTTTTTGAAGGCCTCCGTGTTGAGCGTGATACCATCGCCGATACCGCCGAAGTCCTTAAGATTTACTTCGTTGGATGGAATTGTAGGCTCCGAGACTTTTGTCATTGGGGAGGAAAGGTTGGCATAGCAACCAGAATAATCTTTTGCCTCAGCAGCAGTAATAGCCAGTAATCCCGCTATGAGAACGATAAACCTTTTCATTGTCTTGTAATTGTTTGTTTGTAGTTTGTTTTAGTATGTTTGTCTTATGGGTGCAAAGATATGAATTAAAAAACAAATAAGTGCAATTGTAACAACATTTTGTTACCGACATAACACTATTTAAATAATCGACAATTTACAATTTATTGCCGGTAATTCACATCTTATACGACTTTCAACTCCAAAAAGCTAACTCCTTACTACAAAAAAGATGCCCCTGCAATGAGCGAACTCAAATACAGGGGCGGGTGAAAGGAGGAGGTGGTACCACCAGGAATCGAACCGGGGACACACGGATTTTCAGTCCGTTGCTCTACCAACTGAGCTATGGCACCAATTTTTCTGTTTGCGGGTGCAAAGGTACAACTTTTTATTGTATTATCTCCTCACCTGTTCCAATTTTTGTTTGGCATTATTGTTTTTTAACAAATGACCGTTTCTCATTATCAGCCTTTCGCCTGTTTCAAATAAAATAATCCCGTAGTTACACAACTACGGGATTACATTTATTCAATTAATAAAGGAATAATTCCGATTATTCGCCCTTTTCAAGCTTAGCCTTGAGTTCTGCAAGACCTGCGATGTCGCCGAGAGTGGTGCTGGCAGCAACGTTATTGATTGCTGGACCTTCCTCTTTCTTTGCTGCACGAGGCTTGCGAGCAGCCTTCTTAGGCTCTTCCTTAGCGTCCTCGAAGGTGCGGCTGTGAGAAAGAATGATACGCTTTGTCTCCTTAACGAACTCTATTACCTTGAAGTCGAGCTCCTCACCGAGCTGAGCCTGTGAGCCGTCCTCCTTGATGAGGTGCTTAGGAGTAGCAAATCCTTCGCCACCTTCGTTGAGAGCGATAACGGCACCCTTGTCGATAACTTCTGTAATCTTTCCTTTGTGAACAGATCCTGGAGTGTACAGGGTCTCGTAAGTGTCCCAAGGATTCTCTTCGAGTTGCTTGTGTCCGAGTGAAAGACGACGGTTCTCTTTGTCTATCTCAAGAACTACAACGTCGATTTCTGCTCCAACCTGTGTGAACTCTGATGGGTGCTTAACCTTCTTTGTCCAAGAGAGGTCGCTGATGTGGATAAGACCGTCAACGCCTTCCTCAAGTTCTACGAAGATACCGAAGTTTGTGAAGTTGCGAACCTTAGCGGTGTGCTTGCTTCCAACAGGATACTTAACCTCGATTGTCTCCCATGGATCTTCCTTAAGCTGCTTGATGCCGAGAGACATCTTGCGCTCCTCGCGGTCGAGAGTAAGGATAACAGCCTCTACCTCGTCGCCAACGTGCATGAATTCCTGTGCACTGCGGAGGTGCTGGCTCCAAGACATCTCAGAAACGTGTATAAGTCCTTCAACGCCCGGTGCAATCTCAACGAATGCGCCGTAGTCAGCGATAACGACAACCTTACCCTTAACATGGTCACCAACCTGAAGGTCTGCGCTGAGAGCATCCCATGGGTGTGGAGTAAGCTGCTTCAAGCCGAGAGCAATGCGTTTCTTCTCGTCGTCGAAGTCAAGAATAACAACATTGATTTTCTGGTCGAGAGCAACCACTTCGTGTGGATCGCTTACGCGGCCCCAAGAAAGGTCTGTGATATGGATGAGTCCGTCAACACCACCGAGGTCAACGAATACACCGTAAGAAGTGATGTTCTTAACGGTACCCTCGAGAATCTGACCCTTCTCGAGCTTGCCGATGATTTCCTTCTTCTGTGCCTCGAGTTCTGCCTCGATAAGTGCCTTGTGTGAAACTACTACGTTGCGGTATTCCTGGTTGATCTTAACAACCTTGAATTCCATTGTCTTGCCTACGAATACATCGTAGTCACGTATTGGGTGAACGTCAATCTGGCTACCTGGCAAGAATGCCTCGATGCCAAATACATCTACGATCATACCGCCCTTAGTGCGGCACTTCACGTAACCCTGGATAACCTCATTGTTATCAAGAGCAGCGTTAACACGCTCCCAACTCTTGCTGACACGAGCCTTCTTGTGTGAAAGCAACAGTTGGCCTTTGCGGTCCTCCTGGTTTTCAACGTAAACTTCAACGATGTCGCCAACCTTAAGGTCTGGGTTGTAACGGAACTCGCTTGCAGGAATGATACCATCACTCTTGTAACCGATGTTTACGATAACCTCTTTCTTGTCAACGGAGATAACCTTACCGTCAACAACTTGATGCTCAGAAACCTTGTTAAGGGTTTCGTCGTAAGCCTTCTCAAGTTCTTCTTTGCTTACATTTGCGCTGCTGCCATTCTCGAATTCTTCCCAGTTGAAGTCTTCCAGTGGCTGAACGTTCTTTAAATCTGACATAAAAAATTAAATTGTTATTAATAAAGTTAGACTTTATGTGAATTAACTCATGCCATGCGGCAAAAAACCGCAAAGCGGGTGCAAAGTTACAAAAAATATTTTATATGGCGTTATCTTGTTGAAAATCTTTGCTTTACATGGTAGTCTTTATCGCCAATTTAAGCATAATTAACATACCGGTCGCTATATAGCAAAAGAAAACCGCCAAACTCTTGGAGTCTGGCGGCAATTTTCAATGCTTTTCTGTTCGAGCTAATTATTTAGCAGAATCAGCAGCAACAGTGTCAGCTGGAGTAGCAACTGAATCAGCAGCGCTGTCAGCAACAACTGTAGAATCAGCATTCTGAACATCGTTGTTTGCCTTCTGCTCAGTGCAAGATGCGAATGAGATAGCTGCGATAGCTACGAACATTAAAACTAACTTTTTCATTTTCTTTGCTTTTTTAATCTGTAAAACAATCATTTGTTTATTAAAACGGTGCAAAGGTAAGTATTTTTTTTAATACGTTGTTCTTTTTTTTGAGTTTTTTTTTGATGTTTTTGTAACTTTTTTGCAACGTACTGAAAATCAGCTAATTACAAATGTTTAATAACTGTTAAATATTTCATTCCTTCTTAGACACTGCTAAAAAAACTGTTTTTTAGTGTATTTCCGCAGAATTTTGTATCTTTGCAGTGGTTTTCATTCTCATGCGCTCGCGCGTATATATTATAATAATGTATATGATAGATACTGCAGTATTCCATAATAAGACCGCAAAGTATGTTACATTGGGCTGTAAGTTGAATTTCTCAGAAACTTCTACTTTCAGCAAGATGTTGCAAGAGATGGGCGTACGAACCGTTGACAAGGGTGAGAAAGCCGACCTGTGTATGGTTAATACCTGTAGTGTGACGGAAGTAGCCGACCACAAATGCCGTCAGGCAATACACAAGATTGTCAGGGAAAACCCTGGTGCCTTTGTCGTTGTGACGGGCTGCTATGCTCAACTTGAGGCCCCGAAGGTGGCAAAGATACCAGGAGTGAGTCTTGTGCTTGGAAGTGACGAGAAGGCAAATCTTATTCAGTTCCTTTCCGAAGAGTGGGGTAAGACGCAGGAAGGTACTTCCGAGAGTGGTGTCTATCATGTGGTAAAGACAAAGGACATCAAGTCGTTTGCCCCATCATGCTCACGAGGTAACCGTACTAGATATTTCCTGAAGGTTCAGGACGGATGCGACTATTTCTGCACGTATTGCACAATACCGTATGCGCGCGGTTTCAGTCGTAACCCATCTATCGCTTCTTTGGTCAAACAGGCAGAGCAGACAGCGAGTGAAGGAGGTAAGGAGATAGTTCTCACGGGCGTGAACATCGGTGATTTCGGGAAGTCAACAGGTGACTCTTTTCTTGATTTGCTAAAGGCGTTGGATGCGGTTGATGGCATCAAGAGGTATCGCATCAGCAGCATAGAACCCGACCTTCTTACCGATGAGATGATTTCTTTCTGTGCCCAAAGCAAGAGTTTTATGCCTCATTTCCATATTCCTCTGCAGAGTGGAAGCGATGAGGTGTTGAAACTGATGCACAGGAGATACGACACAGCATTGTTCGTTCATAAGATAAGACTCATCAAGGAGGCGATGCCAGATGCCTTCATCGGAGTTGATGTCATGGTAGGAACGAGAGGCGAGACGGACGAGAGGTTTGAAGAATGCTACCGTCTGCTTGAAAGCCTTGATGTCTCCCAACTGCATGTCTTTCCATACTCAGAGCGTCCTGGCACCGCGGCACTCAAGATTCCGTACGTTGTCAATGATGCCGAGAAGAAAAGACGGTCGCATGCGTTGCTTGAAATGTCTGACAGGAAGACCCATTCTTTCTATGAAAGATATATCGGAACAGAGGCAGAAGTGCTGTTTGAGAAGGCGGCGAAGGGAAGGTATATGCATGGCTTTACGCGTAATTACATTAGGGTAGAACTTCCGCCACGACTTGCAAGCGAGGAGCTCGACAATCAGCTTGTGATGGTTCGTCTTGGCGATTTCAATCATGACGGTTCTGCTTTAAGATGTGAAATAATATAATACTCTGACGATGGACAAGGTAGCAATAGTGATTTTGAACTGGAATGGTGAGAAGATGCTCCGCAAGTTCTTGCCTTCTGTGATTGAGCATTCGTCTCCGGCTCATATCTATGTCGCCGACAACGCCTCTACTGACGGTTCCTTGGCAATGCTGGAAGAGCATTTCCCTCAGGTCAGAAGGATTGTGCTTGACAGGAACTGGGGTTTTGCCGAAGGCTATAACAAGGCCCTTGCCGAGGTGGAAGCAGAGTATTATGTCCTGTTGAACAGTGACGTGGAGACACCCTCACGATGGCTTGAGCCTCTTGTTGACTTCATGGATTCCCACAAGGACGTGGCGGCATGTCAGCCCAAGTTGCTCTCAGAGAGCGAGCGTGACAAGTTCGAGTATGCGGGAGCAAGTGGCGGTTTCATAGATCGTTATGGTTACCCTTTCTGCAGAGGCAGGGTATTCGATGTCGTGGAGAAAGATAATGGACAGTATGATGATGTGTGCGATATTTTCTGGGCTACAGGCGCATGTCTGATGATAAGGTCGGAGGACTATTGGAAAGTTGGCGGGCTTGATGGCCGTTTCTTTGCGCACAATGAGGAAATCGACCTTTGCTGGCGTCTCCACCTTATGGGCCGTCGCATTTGCTGCATTCCTGAGAGTTATGTATATCATGTCGGCGGCGGCACCTTACCTAAGGGAAGTTCCCGGAAGACATACCTAAACTTCCGCAATAACCTTACGATGCTATACAAGAACCTGCCTGAGGACGAACTCCGCAAGGCGATGATTGTGCGTTGGTTCCTCGACTATGTGGCGGCATGGCATACTCTGGTGTTCAATGGCAATGTCGGCGACTTCAAGGCGATATACAAGGCGCGCCATTCCTTCAGGAAATGGAGGAAGGATTTTGTTGATGACAGGAAAAAGATACAGTCATCTGCGGTTGCAAGGAACATCCCGGAGCATAAAAAAATAAGCATTCTGTGGCAGTATTATGTAAAAAAACACAAAACATACGGTAATTTGTTTAAACAAAACTTAATGTAAGGCATTCTGTTTAAACCACTTATACGTACGTTCGTCATAAAACTGGTTTTAATAAAAAATATGTATAAAAGAATCAGAGTTATGAAAAAAGTATTTTTAACGTTGGTTGCCGCAATGGCAATGAGTTACGCAACGGCACAGGAGATGCCATCAAGGGATAACGATAGAACAGAGATGATGACCCGTGAGTTGGACCTCACTCCCGAACAGGCAGAAAAGGTTAAGGCACTTAACGAGAAGTATCCCGAGTTGATGCGTTTTAATCGTGGTGGTCATCGCCCTGGTGGTCGCCCTGGTGACGGTCCTCGTCCTAACAGAGATCAGAAGGTTGACGGCACGACAGGTGCTACAGCACAGCAGCCACAGCAACCGCAGCAGATGCAGCGTCCATCACGTGAGGAGATGGAAAAGAGAATGCAAGAGCGCAGGAAGCAACGTGAGGCTTACGAGGCAGAACTGAAGACAATCCTCACGGAAGAGCAGTTCGAGAAATATGAGAAAAGCAAGCCACAGCCAAGAGGCCCCAGGCCAGGATTTGGTGGTCCTCGCCAATAAATACATTAAATAATAGAATAAATAAGAGCCAAGGCATTAGCCCTGGCTCCTTTTTTTATATCAACTATTCAGTTTCTCCTTTTAATAGGCAAAAAGAGGATAGTCCTTCATTGTCTCGTTCACACGTGCGCGAACGCTTGCGATTACCTCCTCGTTCTCCGGGTCATTGAGCACAGTCTCGATAAGTTCGGCAATGAGAACCATAAGGTCTTCCTTTGCACCACGGGTGGTGATGGCGGGAGTTCCGAGACGCAGACCAGATGTCTGGAATGCAGAACGGCTATCGAAAGGAACCATGTTCTTGTTCACCGTGATGTCGGCAGCAACGAGGGCATTCTCAGCCACCTTACCAGTAAGGTCAGGATACTTGGAACGCAGGTCAACGAGCATTGAGTGGTTGTCGGTACCACCGCTTACGATGTTGAAGCCGCGCTTGATAAGCTCGTCTGCCAGCACTTTTGCATTCTTCTGCACCTGCTTTGCCCACTCTTTGAACTCTGGTTGCAATGCCTCTCCGAAAGCCACGGCCTTCGCTGCGATGACATGCTCCAGTGGTCCTCCCTGCTGTCCGGGGAACACGGCGCTGTTGAGCAACTGGCTCATCATCTTTGTAACGCCCTTTGGAGTCTTCAGTCCCCAAGGATTCTCGAAGTCTTTTCCCATCAAGATGATACCTCCGCGAGGACCGCGCAGTGTCTTATGTGTCGTCGATGTCACGATGTGAGCATATTTCACAGGGTTCTCGAGCAATCCTGCTGCTATGAGACCGGCTGGGTGCGCCATGTCAATCATCAGCAATGCACCTACCTTGTCGGCAATCTCGCGCATACGCTTGTAGTCCCATTCACGGCTGTATGCTGAGCCACCGCCGATAATCAGTTTCGGCTTGTGCTCCAGGGCGAGAGCCTCCATCTCGTCATAGTCAACGCGGCCAGTCTCCTTGTTCAGGTTATATCCTATCGGATTGTAGAGGATACCGCTGGTGTTTACGAGTGAACCATGTGAGAGGTGACCACCGTGGTCGAGATTCATTCCCATGAATGTGTCGCCTGGTTTCAGCACTGCAAGCAGCACTGCGGCATTGGCCTGTGCTCCTGAGTGTGGCTGTACGTTGGCATATTCTGCTCCGAAGAGTTTGCATACACGGTCTATTGCCAACTGCTCCACTTGGTCAACCACTTGGCATCCGCCGTAGTAGCGTTTGCTGGGATAACCCTCGGCATACTTGTTGGTAAGGTATGAGCCCATAGCCTCCATTACCTGGTCACTAACAAAGTTTTCTGAAGCAATCAGCTCCATGCCTTTCAGTTGGCGCTGGTGTTCTTTCTCGATTAACTCGAAAATCTGGTCGTCTCTTTTCATTATCTTTATTCTGTAAATATAAGGTGATTGATTTTCGATGCAAAGGTAGTGCAAGAAGAGCAGATTACCAAATTTTTACATCTGTTTTTTCGAATAACGCTTCTTCTTTAGTTTCTTGTCTTTGCTATACATCATGGTTGAAGAAGTGTTTACATTATTTAACTGTGACAAGGTGGCAGTTTCGGTGGAATGTTCGTATATTTGCGGTCAACTAAAACATGTAAAACAACCTAAAAGACTAACGAAATGAGAAAGTTCAAGTTCTTTATTGTGCTCATGATGTCACTTTTTGTTTTCGCGGCTTGTGACGAAGACAAAATCATTACCACAGAACAGTTGCCGGAAGCAGCCAAGGCTTATATTCAGAAGTCTTATCCCGGTATCGGTGTTACATACGCCAAGAAGAGTTCCGAGTTGTTTAAGACCAAGTATGAGGTGCGTCTTGACAATGGACTTGAGATAGAGTTCGATAGCGATGGCGCGCCTGTGGACATTGATGCCGACGATTAATCAGGGGTAATATACTTTAATATCTTCAGGTTGGACATACAAGGTTTTTTGTTAGCATGGGACAATGGCGATGACTGCATTGAGGTGCAGACCAGCGGCTCTACGGGCATTCCCAAGAAGATGAGGGTGAAGAAGAGCCACATGCTGGCATCTGCCCGTCGCACTAATGATTACTTCGGTTTGAAGAAGGGCGACCGCACGCTGCTATGCATGAGTCTCGACTATATCGCAGGGAAGATGATGGCGGTGAGGGCTATAGAGCGAGGTCTTCAGATGGATGTCGTGGAGCCTTGCGGCCATCCTCTTGCCAATGTGTCTTGTGGCTATGATTTCATAGCGATGGTCCCCATGCAGGTATGGAACTCTCTTCGCAATGATGATGAGAGGGCGCGGCTATGCGAGACGGGGCAGTTGCTTATCGGCGGAGGAGAGATAAGCCGTGAGATGGAGTCGGAACTTGAACATTTGCCTTGCCAGTCGTGGAGTTCGTATGGCATGACCGAGACCTTGTCGCACATAGCATTAAGGCGTATTGGCGGTGGCTTGTGGTATGAGCCGTTACCGCAGGTGAGTCTCTCGCTTGCTGATGATGGTTGTCTTGTGGTCACTGATGAGGCTACAGGCGTTAAGGACATGAAGACCAATGACATTGCAGAGTTCCATGAAGACGGCAGACGTTTTCGGATATTGGGCCGCAAGGACAATGTGATATGCTCCGGAGGAATCAAGATTCAGGCAGAGGAGGTTGAGCGGATTATTGCCGACCATTTCCATCTGCCTTTCATGATTACTAAGCAGAAGGACGTGAAGTTCGGCGAGGTAGCAGTGATGGTAATAGAAAGCACCGACCCCTCGGTCATCGAAGAGGCCCGTGCCATATGTCAGGAACATCTCCCTAAGTACTGGCTGCCTCGACATTACGCCCTAGTGCCGCAACTGCCGAGAACAGAGACAGGGAAGGTAAAGAGATGAACGTCAATAGTCATGTTCAACTCTTAAACGTCGTCCCCAGCACATTATGCTATATGGACAACGTTCGCACCGACCTTTATCCTCAGTAGGAACGAACGATGTGGTGGTATCGAGCATTTCCCTTATCGTTCTTTTCAGGTTGTCCAGGAATTCCGTCTCTAACACCGCGATATCGTTGATGTATTCTTTGTTCTTGTCAGGCTTGAAATATAACACAGGACTATAATCTTCGGAATTGGAGACTTGTATGAACAGCAATGCCGGTGAGACAGGTTTACTCTTGTCTTTCTTACGGCTAACAAGCAGAGAGTAGAGCATCGACTGCAAGTAATAGTCGCGGTGGCTTTTGTATTTCATTGAAGGGTCGAATACCTCTCCAACATTTTTAAGTGGTGTTTCAATCTCTTTCGCACCTGTCTTGTAGTCGATGACGCGTATTGTCTCGCCTGTGCCGTCGTTAATCATGTCGAGACGGTCTATTCTTCCTCCCACTTTAACCGACCTTGTACCGCCAGGCATCTCGATGTCAAAGTCCTCATATTCATCTTTCTCAAGATCGATGATGGTGAACGGTGCGAGGTTGATGTCCAGTTTTATGAGTTTCTCGATATATTTCTTTATCACCTCACGGTTGATGAGCTGTATTCCGTTATATTTAGGCATGAAGCTTGAGTTCTTTCCGACCTTGAACAGTTGTTCCTTGAACGCATCGTCAATGGCCCTGTCTATGGCAGCCTTGTCTTTCAGCATGCTCTCAAGCGTGCTTTTCGTGATGATGGAGCCTTTCAGTTTCTTATAGAGAATCTCCGATGCATCATGGAACACAAGTCCGAAGATGCGGTTATCTATGCTGTCGTCGTCGGCAACATCGTTCTCTCTCAGTCTTGCCACATAGTTATAGTAGAATCGCAACTGGCAACTGAGATAGTTGTTTATTGCCGTCGGTGAAAGTTTCTTTATGCCATCAAGAACCTCTGCCACATCACCTTGCTTGCTTATCTCCGCAGGATGTTGCTCTATGGAGTGCTGACCGGCTGAAAGCGCCTCTTTGGTGATGCTCCATGAGTCGGGTTTCTCAACCATCATCTGCACCATAAACCTTGACATCTCGCCCGAGTGGATTCCCTCGGTGGAGTTGTTGTATACAAGTGTGACGTCCTTGCATCGCTGCAATATGCTGTTGAAATAGTAGGCATATACGGAAACCTTGTTGTCAATCGTCGTCAGACCGTGTCCGTAGCGTATGGAGTGGGGGATGAACGAGGCGTCGTTCACACCTTTGGGCATGTTTCCCTCGTTGCATGAGAGCACAAGCACATGGTCGAAGTCCAGGTTTCGCGTCTCCAGCACTCCCATTATCTGTACTCCCTCTGCTGGCTCGCCGTGGAATGGTATTGTCGTGGAGTTTATTACCTGTAGTGTCAGGCGGTGCAGGGTGTCGAACTCCACCATGAGGTCTCCTTCCTCCACGAGGCTCGTCAGTCGTGTCAGCAGGGTGTATGTCCTGAATAGAGACTCCACGGCGAAACTGTCCTGACTTGTGTTTGGATGCTGCTGTGCTATATATTTCACGATGTCTGCTAATCTCCTCAGCACCAGTAGGTTATAGTCCTTTGTCGTTATGTCAAGAGGACTGAACAGCAGCCCGAGTCCCTCGTCGATGGCCAGTTCCTCTGCCTTCGGAAAATAGCGGTGGTTAGTATTCAGGTTCTCCCTCAGTTCGCCGCTTTGTTCAGAGATATAGCGTGAGTAGGGGTGGGCGAGCATGTTGTTTACGAAGTGCAGCCTGAATACCTTCCCGTCGGCAACATATCCCTCGCTTTGCAGTTCGAAGAAATGACTGATGAGAGTCGTAATAGGTGCCTGTGAGAGAGGGTAGCCGGTGGTGACGTTAATGGCAGGGATGTCCTCGGGCAGGCAGTGGATGATGGTTTTCAGCAGCGACTCATTGCACATCACTATCGCCGTGCGCTTTCCGTCGGCCATGCGGTTGTTCTCTTTCAGCCACTGGCTCACATAGCGTGCCTGGATGTTCTCCGTAGGTGCGCTGACATACCTTATCCGCTTCTCCTCCTTCATGGTGTCGAAGATGTCGGTCCTTGAGGCGTCGAGTTCGTTGGGGAACTTCTGTCTCAGTCTGCTGATATACTTTCCCGCCTCGTTGGCAACCATGTTCCTCTCGTGCATGAAGTACTCGTCGTAGTCCCAGTAGAACAGCGCCTTGCCCTCATCCTTCAGCATTGAGAACAGACGGCTCTCGACCTCCTGCACGACATTGAACCCGATGAAGATGTACAGTCGGGAGTCAAGTCTCAGCGTTCCCTTCTCAATCACCTTGCGGTAGAGTGCGCCCTCGTATGCCAGTCCTTGCTTCTCGAGATTGTCGTTGAGTGTGTGGTATATTCCCGCAAGACTGTTCCATATCTTTATGAAGTTGCTCTTTAGTTCAGAGTTGCTGTCATCGACGACGATGTTGAAGAAATTCTCTATGGCAGCCTTCTGCTCCGGCGTGAACTCTATGGTCGTCTCCAGTTCGTGGAATGCCGTGACGTTGGAGAACACCGCGTCGGCATTAGCCATGTTCTTGTCTATGTCGTCGAAGTCGGCTATCAGCAGTTGTCCCCATCCATAGAACCTGTCGAGAGTGAGGTCGGCGCTGGTATGGTAGGCGGAGTATGCCTTGAACATCTCGCACGCCAGTTTTATAGGGTCGGCGACCACGGTGTCCGTCTGTTGCCTGAACAGTTCGCTGATGGTGACGTATTGCGGGCTCCATATCGGCTTGTCCGTCTTCGATGCGAGAATCTCGTTGAGGAAGAGCGACGCGCGCTTGTTAGGAAACACTATTGTGATGTCAGAAAGGTCGGTGCCGTGCTTTCTGATGATGTCTTCTGCTATATGTTCTAAAAATGATGTCATTTTACTTTGAACTTTGAGTTTTGAACTTTGCGCTCGACCCGAAGGGGCGCTTTCACAAAGCGAAGCGACTGAAAGAACTTTGATGCTGCGCATAGAGGGGCTACGCTTCCCTTATCTCATTCCTGTCAACATACCATAGGTAGCCCCTGATGTTCTGGTGTCCCATGTCGTCGAGCAGGCGCATGTAGCGGTGTATCTGGTCCACGTGGGTGGTCTTCGGCGTGCCGAACTTGTAGTCAACCACTATGGTGCTGTTGCCGTCGGTCATCACGCGGTCGGGGCGGTGATCCTTCATCTTGCCGTCTATGGTCTCCAGGATGGTGCATTCCCTGTATGTCCTCCATCGTCCTGAGAACCACTCGGAGGCAACGGGATTGTCGAGGCACTTGTTTATCGAGGATATCAGGTCGTCGCGCGACACCTCGTCATATAGTATGCCGTCTTGCTCCATTTCCTTCAGTATCCGCTTCACGTCGTCCTTTGTCGCTATCTGCGAGAAGACATTGTGTAGAATGTTTCCGCGCTTGATGTATGTGGTGTGCTGCATGGCGCTGTCGTCCTCGTCAAGTGTGAACTCCAAACTCTTGTTGCTCTGGCGGAAAGCCACGGGAACAGGGAATGTCTTTACGTCAACATGCACCTTGCTGGTTCCTTGCATGAAGATGTTCGACGACTCCTTCTTTTTCTCCTCGCCCGACTTTCTGAAAGTGCCGTAGTGGAACACCTTGGTGCCGTTCTCCTCTGTCAGCGTAGCCCCGTCGAGCATGCCGGTCACCTCATCGAGCGACTGCGTGATGATGGCAGAGCGTCCCTCATTTCCATTTTTCCCTATGACGTAGAGATTGTTTGCCGCTCGTGTGAATGCCACATACAGCATGTTCATGTGATCCACCGTCGACTGCAGGTGCTCATATTGATAGTCAGCGGCGAAATGACTGTCGTTCATCTCCTTTTTGTACTTCACGGGAATCAGTGGCATCTGGCAGAACGACTCTTTCTCGGTGGCGCACCACAGCATATCACTCGCTTTCAATGGCCAGTTGGCAAAGGGTACAATCACGTTGTCGAATTCCAGTCCCTTGCTTTTGTGTATTGTTAGTATGCGTATTCCGTCGATACCGTCGCTGCTTATGGTTTTCTTGCAGAGGGTGTCTTCCCATTCTTGCAGCAACGCCTCTATGCCTGGTGAGTAGTCCTCAGTAAACTCGCATACGGCATCGTAGAAGGCACATACGTATGCGCTTTGGTCGCTCAGTCTCTCAAGGCCAAGCACTTTGTAGATATGCTCTATGAGGTCGGTTATCGGCATCTCCAGCATGGTGCTGAAACTTGACACGAACGCCTCGGGCAGCAGTCTGTTAATCTTCTCCTCGTCGGCATCGCATATCTGTGAGGCGATGTCTGTTGGCGACTTCGCTATGTTCTCTTGATATTGCTTTGCCAGTTCTGCCCGCGTGAGCAGGTCTTCGGGGTGGAGTAGCAGTGTCAGTGTCTCTATTATCATGTTCACTGCCAACGATGAGTCCATACGGAAAGCCTCGTCGCTCACGAGATGTATGTCCGGTC
The DNA here is from genome assembly GCA_017554105.1 of Prevotella sp. Lineage (GTDB taxonomy): Bacteria > Bacteroidota > Bacteroidia > Bacteroidales > Bacteroidaceae > Prevotella. The sequence goes on from JAFZIY010000024.1 coordinate 122,214, forward strand.
TTGCCTGCATGAACTTCTCCGCTATCTTTGTTATCTCCTTATTACCTCTCAGCAGTATTGCGATGTCCTTCTGCCTTGCTCCGTGTTCCATGAGATAGTCAACCGTATCTACCACCTTGTCGAGCATGCGCTGTTCAAAGTCGTCTTTGCTGAGTAGCATGATGTTCACCTCGCCTCCTTCGTCGTTGCCGTCGGGAATCATCTGTTCCACGTCGCTGTATGCCTTCTCCATCTGTACGGCATTGTCGCCGGACACCTCCCTCTCGTTGTCGGTCTCGTTACGTATGGCAACGTCGAAGAATGCGTTGTTGAAGCGTATTATGTTCTTTGCCGAGCGGTAGTTGTTCCTCAACGGCTCTACCGTCATCTGCTCCTTGCCGAAGGACTTCTCTATGTTGTTCAGCAGTTGCCAGTCGCCCGAGCGCCATCGGTAGATGCTCTGCTTCACGTCGCCCACGATGAGATTCTGTGCCACATCGCTGATGTCGGGGTTTGCCCTGCTCATGCAGTCTCTCAGCAGCACGAGGAAGTTGCCCCACTGTACCGTGCTGGTGTCCTGGAACTCGTCAATCATGATGTGGTTTATCTGCGTTCCCGTTTTCTCGTAGATGAATGGCGAGTCTGAGTCCTTGATGAATTGTGTCAGCAGTTGCTGTGTGTCGCTGAGCAGGAAGCGGTTGGCATTGGCGTTCACCTCGCTCACCCTCTTCTCTATGGCACTCAGCAGGCGCAGTTGGTTGATTTGCTCGAGTGCCAGGTTTGCGGTGCTATAGTCTGCAATGCCTTTTTCGTATGCATCATGTACCTCCTGGAATAGCGGGTCGAGATAGTCCTTAGCCACCGTGAGCAGTTCCGGGCGCTCCCTTGCCAGTGTCTTTGTAATCCATTTTGTGTTGTCGGTGAGTGCCTTAATACATGTCGTTGTCCATAGTTTGCCCCTCACGAGTGTCTTGTTGCTCAGTTTCTTGTAGAATCCACGTATATCATCGTGGATGTCTTCGATTACCATACCGTTGTCTTCGAGTATCTTCATGAATCTCGGCTCGTACTCGGCCATCTGCTTCTCGAAGTCATTCCTGATCTTGTACATGGCGTTCCTGAACGACTCGAATATCTCATCGTTTCCGGCCATGCTGTTTATCTCGCTCCTCTTCTCCTTATACACATCCTTGAAGATGTTCATGCCGAACCTCTTGATATTCTTCGTGACGTTCCAGTTCTTGTTGTCCGACATCTGGCGCGAGATGTAGTCGAGAATCCACCCCAGTTCCTTGTCACCGGCGGAGAGCCGTTCAATCATCTGGTCCACTGCCAGTTCCTCCACTTGTGCGTCGTTGAGTCCCACCTTGAGATTCGCCGGCAACCCGAGTTCGTGCGAGAGGTTCCTGAGCACCCTCTGGAAGAACTTGTCTATCGTCTCCACCCTGAAGCGGTCGAAGTCGTGGATGAGATGGGCCAGTGCCATGCCCGCTCTTCTTCTCACTTCCTCACTGCCCATGTTCAGTTCCTCGGTAACCCTCTCGAGATAATTGTTGGAGTCGGGCAGGCCTTTCCATATTCCATACAGGTGCGACATTATTCGCTCCTTCATCTCTCCTGTCGCCTTGTTGGTGAATGTCACGGCGAGAATCCCCTTGTGTGCGCTCTCGGGATTCTTTATCAGGAGCTTGATGTATTCCACTGCGAGCCGGAACGTCTTTCCGCTTCCTGCGCTCGCCTTATATACTGTCAGTTGCATGTTATCTTAGTGGGCATTGTTTGGTTATACATTAATTGGCAGATGTTGTGCTCCGCCTGCCATTTGTATGATGTGGGCTGGTTTTTCATGGCTTTTGGGGCTGTGTTCCGTGTCGTTTTGCATATTCACCGCATATTTATCGGACGGTCGTTTGTGACCTTTTGATGCGTTCAGGGCAGTGGTTTTAGATAGTGCAAATATACAAAAAAAATCGCTGTTTTGCAAGAAAAAATCGAACTTTTTTTCTGGTGATATACCTTTCGCAGTCACTTTTTTTAGGGCAAGACACAAGCGAAAAATTCAACAATTCAACATTCAACATTTCAACATTTGCCCTTTTCACAACACCGCGAAAAAGAGGGCTTAAAAATTATATTATATATATAATTATAATTACATATATAATATAAAATATATATACATATATTTCGTGTTTTGTCGTACCTCAGAAAACCCCTTTTGTTGAATGTTGAAATGTTGAAATGTTGAATTTTGGGTGATAGGTGATAGGTGATAGGTGTTGGCTATCACATTCAAGCAAAGACGCCAGAGCAGAGACGCTTGAACAAAGCAATTAGCCATCACCCATTACCCATCACCCAAGAAATCTTCCGACCTATTTCCGACCTTGCTTCAAACGCTTTGTCATAAAGGGTTTGCGGGCATTTCAAGAAGTCGTTTCCGACCCTAAAATGGTCGGAAGATTTCGGGCATTTTTCTTGCAAAAAGTTCATTCGTGTTGTATCTTTGTAGTGTAAATACGAGCGGACGAGTAAACATGTAAATGTCAAGCGCGCAGACATTCAGCAAGTCCCTAACTCCGAACTGTAAACCAACAAGCGTTCTTTGAAACAATGATACAAACTACGAATTTAATGCGTTCGGCTCTGCCGCTTTCTTGCAAAGAGCATTTGCCCTTCTGGGAAGTTTAAAAAATCCTCAACTTCCACAATAATTAAGAAATTTCATCAAGTCATCAAAAGCCTCCCCTGCGGGGGGAGGTATGGTGGGGCTTTTTATCTGAAACTGTCGGTGAGCAGTTTTATCTCTATTTGCGGACTGATGCGCTCGTAGAGGATGTTATACACGGCATCGAGGATAGGCATGTTGACGTGCAGGTGGCGGTTGATTTCCTTCATGCACTTTGTGCCGAAGAAGCCCTCGGCAATCATCTCCATTTCTATCTGTGCGGACTTCACGCTGTAGCCCTTGCCTATCATGGTGCCGAAGGTGCGGTTGCGGGAGAAGTTGGAGTAGCCGGTGACGAGAAGGTCGCCCATATAGACGGAGTCGAAGATGGAGCGCTCGATGGGGTGTACCACGTTGAGGAAACGGTTCATCTCCTGTACGGCATTCGACATGAGCACCGACTGGAAGTTGTCTCCGTATTTCAGACCGCTGCAGATGCCTGCCGCTATTGCATATACGTTTTTCAGTACCGAGGAGTACTCTATGCCGAGAACGTCGGTAGAGGTCTTCGTCTTGATGTACTCGCTTGCTATGAGGTCGGCAAAGGCCTGTGCCTTGCCTGTGTTGGCGCATCCTATGGTGAGGTAGGAGAGGCGCTCGAGGGCCACTTCCTCTGCGTGTGAGGGTCCGCCGATGCATGCGAGGTTGTCGTAGGGCACGTCGAACACTTGGTGGAAGTATTCCGAGCATACGAGGTTCTCGTCGGGCACGATACCCTTGATGGCCGTGATGACGAACTTTTCGCGTATGCGTGTCTTCAGTTTCTTGAGGTGGTTCTTCAGGTATGGCGAGGGTGTGACAAAGACGAGGGTGTCGTAGTTGTTCACCACCTTGTTTATGTCGCTGGAGAAGTCTATCTCGTTAATGTCGAAACGCACGCCCACGAGGTATGCGGGGTTGTGACCGAGCCTCTTGAACTCTTCTATCCTGTCGTCGCGGCGCATATACCATCCTATGTGGTGGGTGTGACCCACTACAATCTTGGCTATGGCTGTTGCCCAACTACCTCCGCCTATGATGGCTATCTTACCGCAATCGAACATTTCTATAATTGAGAATTGATAATTGAGAATTGATAGAGTTAGGCTTGTGATTTTTCAATCCATGCAGCGATTTCGTCAACGGAGGGCTTCTGCATGTCGAGTTTATACTTCTTGACTATGTCGCCTATCTTCTGCTGCAGTCCCTGAGCCTTCTGCTCACGGATGTCCTGCACGAGATAGAAGCCTGCCTTGTTGATGACGGGAATCCACTCCTCGGGCACTCCTACTGCAGCCCATTCCTCTGCACTGCTCTTCGGGGCCTTCTTCTCGGGCTTCATCTGCGGGAACAGCATTATCTCGCCGATGGCGAACTTACCCGTCATGAGCATCACGAGACGGTCGATGCCGATGCCGATACCGCTTGTGGGAGGCATGCCGTACTGCAGTGCGCGAAGGAAGTCGTGGTCTATTATCATTGCCTCGTCGTCGCCCTTTGCAGCCAGTTTCATCTGCTCTACGAAACGCTCTTCCTGGTCTATCGGGTCGTTAAGCTCCGAGTATGCGTTCGCCAGTTCCTTGCCGTTCACCATCAGTTCGAAACGCTCGGTCAGTCCGGGCTTCGAGCGGTGTTTCTTTGTCAGAGGACTCATCTCTACGGGGTAGTCGGTGATGAATGTGGGCTGGATGAACGTTCCCTCTGCCGTCTCTCCGAATATCTCGTCGATGAGTTTTCCCTTGCCCATTGTCTCGGTGTCCTCGATGCCTAGTTTCTTTGCTATCTCGCGTATCTCGTCCTCGCTCTTGTCAGTGAGGTCGTAGCCGCTCTTCTCCTTTATCGCCTCAAGTATCGGAAGACGACGGTAGGGTGCCTTGAAACTGATTATGTTGCCGTCGATTTCCACCTCTGGCTTACCGTTCACGGCAACGCATATCTCCTCGAGCATCTTCTCGGTGAAGGACATCATCCAGTTGTAGTCCTTGTATGATACGTAGAGTTCCATGCAGGTGAACTCGGGGTTGTGGGTCTTGTCCATTCCCTCGTTGCGGAAGTTCTTTCCTATCTCATAGACGCCCTCGAATCCGCCTACTATCAGTCGCTTGAGGTACAACTCCGTTGCGATGCGCATGTACATGTCCTGGTTGAGCGCGTTGAAGTGGGTGATGAACGGGCGTGCTGTGGCTCCTCCCGCAATGCTCTGGAGCACGGGGGTCTCCACCTCGGTATATCCTGCCTCGTCAAGGATGCGGCGCATGGTGCGTGTGACGATGGCGCGCTTGAGGAAGGTGTCCTTCACCCCGTCGTTCACTACTAAGTCAACGTAGCGCTGGCGGTAGCGCAGTTCGGGGTCGTCGAACTTGTCGTATGCCACACCGTCCTTGTATTTCACTATAGGCAGCGGCTTGAGACTCTTGCTGAGCACGGTGAGTTCCTTGGCATGAACGGAAATCTCGCCCATCTGGGTGCGGAACACAAAGCCCTTGATGCCGATGAAGTCGCCGATGTCGAGGAGTTTCTTGAACACCACGTTGTACATGTCCTTGTTCTCGTCGGGACAGATGTCGTCGCGGGTGACATATACCTGGATGCGTCCCTTGGAGTCCTGGAGTTCGATGAACGAGGCCTTGCCCATCACGCGGCGGCTCATCATTCTTCCCGCAATGCATACTGTCTCGGGCTCTTCGGTCGAGCCTTCCTCGGGATCCTTGAAGTTCTCGATGATGTCTGTGCTGAAAGCGGTAGTGGGGTACTCCGCAGCAGGGTACGGGTCGATACCAAGGTTCTTCAACTCCTGAAGACTCTGACGCCTTCCTATTTCTTGCTCACTCAGTTCTAATATGTTCATTGTTTCGTATGTTTACTTTAAATCTCTCGATGATTCGTATTTGTGTGCAAAGGTACGAAATGTTTCCGAGATATCGCGCCTTTTCTCAGTTATTTTTAGTTTGAGACGGGTTACTCTGTGGCTCTTCTCCGGAACTCCGCGCATGTGATGGCGGTGGCTATCGCTACGTTGAGGGAGTCGGTGGTGTGCCTGCCCTCGGGGTAGTTGGGTATGAGAATACGGTCGGTTATGATGCCAGACACGCTCGGAGAGATGCCCTTTCCCTCGTTGCCCATTACTATCACGCCTTCCTGTGAGAGCGACTTCGAGTGGATGTTCTCGCCGTCGAGCAGCGTTCCATAGACGGGCATCTGCTGTTTAAGTAATGAAAGCGTCTGCGGGAGGTCGGTGTATATCACCCGCACGCGGGCTATGCTACCCATAGTGGCCTGCACCACCTTGGGGTTATAGACGTCTGCCGTCTCGTGACTGCACAGTATTGTCTCGATGCCGAACCAGTCGGCAATGCGTATTATCGTACCGAGGTTTCCCGGGTCCTGAACGGAGTCGAGGGCAAGTGTCAGTTTTCCTTTAAGCGTTTCGGTGTAATCGTCTGATTCCTCGTTAGTTGGAATAGGGAACAAGGCAAGCACTTGCTGGGGGTGTTGCAGGAAACTGATGCGTGAGAGTTCCTCCTCGCTCACCGTCTCGACGTCTATCCCCCGAGTGTCGTTGCCGCTTATCCATTCGCTTGTGGCAAAGACCTTCCGGGGGCGCATTGCGTCAAGCAGGTCGCCAACGACCTTGGGGCCTTCTGCCACGAAGACTCCTTCCTTGGTCCTGTACTTCTTCTGCTCAAGTGAGCGAATGAGTTTGATGTTATTTTTTGTTAGCATCTTCTTTCTTTATCCATCCGAGACGGTGCGTCTTGCCTTTCTTTCCAAGAGAATGGACGGAATAGAACCCGCACGGCAGCGTTCTGATGTCGATGACGTCAGAGTTATAGGGACGTGTGGCAACGGGTGTTCCTGCAATAGTCTTGAATACAACGAACTCGGCGTCGAGGACGCTGGGACGACTGGGGAGTCTCACGCTGCGGCCATCGTTGGGCAGCAGGTGGGGAGTGTCAGACTTCTGTATCGTCCTGCCCATGCGTGCCGCCTCGCTCTCGTTACCGAACCTGTCGATGGCGCATACGGCATAGTTGTATTGTTTCTGGGTGTCTATCGTGAGCGATGTTCCCTCCACGAGTTGCGCTATCAGGTTTCTCACGTCGTTTACGTCGACCACATCCTCACGCGACGCATAGACGTTGTAGAGTACGTTGGGGCTCTCGCTCCTGCTGCGGGCAGCGTTCCATGTGAGCAGTTGCTTGCCGTCCACCTCCGTGATGCGCAGGTTAGAGGGTGCCGTAGGAGGCGTCTTGTGTAGCCAGGACATCGCAGGCACAAGGGCAGGGTAGCGGTCGAACTCGTTGATGGTGAAGTCGTAGAGTCCCTTAGTGTTCTCCGTGAAGAAACGGCTTCTGAAGTATGTGTGTCCTAATCCTATCTGACGGAGGTAGTTCATCTGCCTCTGTACGTCGATAAGTTTCCATTTGCCCTCCGACGGGTGCATGAAGTAGATGCCCAGTCCCGGGGCCATTATCCTGCCGTAAGAGTTCTCTTTCCAGTCGAGGGCGAAGGGGTAGAAGTTGTCGCCCCTGAAATATATCATTGGGAACTCGGCGTCCATAAGACCGTCTTTCAGCCACTGCTGCGCATCCTGCGCAACTGCCGTACGGGCGTTCCATCCGCGACTGCTGTATCTCCTCAGGTCGTCGTGCTTTCCTACGGGTGAGCAACTGAGCATCACCCAGGGCTTTTCCTGCTTTATGGCTGTGTTTATGGCTCTCACGATGCGTGTGATGTTCTCGCGGCACTTTGCCCTGTTCGAGGGCATCTTCCATGCGTCGGGATAGCGTATGTAGTCGAGGTGGATGCCGTCGACGTCATATTTCCTTACTATCTCGGCGCAGATGCTCGCGATATAGGGAGCCGTCTCGGGGTGCTCGGGGTCGATGTAGCCGTCGCTTCCTATCTTGCGCAGGATGTTAGGATGCTTCTTTCTCAGTTGTTGTGCGGCGTAGGAGTTCCACGGTCCTATGGGCAATGTCACCACCCATGAGTGTATCTGCATTCCCCTTGCGTGACACTGTTCTATGGCGAACTGCAGGGGGTCGTAGCCGGGATATTTGCCTGGCGACCCTGTGATGTTCTGGTCCCACGGCTCTATGTCGCTGTGATATATGGTCGACGCCCTCACTCTCGACTGCATCAGCACGAGGTTCACTCCTGCCTTCTGCAGTTTGTCGAGGATGTCGGTCAGTTCCTTTTGCTGTCTCCTTATGTTCTCCTGCGAGTTTGCCTTTGTGTCTGGCCAGTCAAGACTCTTTACTGTTGTCAGCCATACGGCACGCACCTCCCTCTTTGGTGTCCCGTCGAAGTTGAGGTTCATCTCGTTCTGAGCATCTGCCGCAAGTGACAGAATGGCGGCAATTGCTATAATTATAAGTTTCTTTTTCATATTCGTTTGCAAAGATAATTATATTTTCGGCAATCCTTTGCATCTTTGATAAAAAATCGTATCTTTGCACTCAGAATTAATGAATAAAAGAATTAATTAAATGATAACATTCATTTTCAGCCTCGTGGCGCTTGTGCTGGGATATCTCTTCTACGGTAAACTGGTGGAGAGGATTTTCTCACCAGATGACAGAGAGACGCCCGCGGTGAGAATCAACGACGGTGTGGATTACATTGTTCTTCCTGGATGGAAGGTGTTTATGATTCAGTTCCTTAACATCGCGGGTACAGGTCCTATCTTCGGTGCCATCATGGGAGCGCAGTTCGGTCCTTCCGCCTATTTGTGGATAGTGTTTGGCTGTATCTTTGCGGGTGCCGTTCACGACTACCTCTCCGGAATGTTATCATTACGTCACGACGGTGCCGGGCAGCCGGAACTCATCGGGCATTATCTGGGAAAGACGACCAAGACGGTGATGCTTGTCTTCAGTGTCTTCCTGCTGGTGATGGTAGGTGCCGTGTTCGTATATTCTCCCGCCCTTATCCTCGGTGGTATCTGTGGCGAAGGTCTTACCTGGGTTTATATCTGGTGCGGCATCATCTTCGTTTACTATATTATCGCCACCATGCTTCCTATAGACAAGATAATAGGAAAGGTATATCCGCTGTTTGCCATCTCGATGCTCTTCATGGCGGTGGCACTCATGGTTGTACTCTTTATAAAGTGGCCCGCGCTGCCTGAGTTGTACGACGGCATTCATGGCGAGGGGTTCAAGTCGCCTATCTTCCCCGCGCTGTTCATAACCATCGCCTGTGGTGCTATAAGTGGTTTCCACGCCACCCAGACGCCTCTGATGGCACGTTGTATCAAAAGCGAGAGGATGGGACGCCCCATGTTCTACGGAGCAATGATAACAGAGGGTATCGTGGCACTGATATGGGCAACCATTTCTATGTATTTCTTCTATGGAGGTGCTGCTCAGGACTTAGGCGCTCCTCTGTCGTTGCAGGCACCTGAGGTTGTAACCACAGTCAGTCAGGGATGGCTGGGAACGTTTGGAGGTATTCTGGCACTCCTCGGAGTTGTCGCTGCTCCTATCACCAGCGGTGACACCGCTTTGCGCTCCGCCCGTCTTATCATTGCGGAGTTCATCCGCCTTGAGCAGAAGAGTTACCTGAAACGTATATATATATGTATTCCACTATTCGGAATCACGTTGCTTCTTCTTTTCTTTAACATAAAGAATCCCGATGGATTCAATGTGATATGGAGTTATTTCGGATGGGCAAACCAGACGCTTGCAGTATTCACGCTATGGGCAATAACGGTATATCTCGTGAGAGCTCACAAACCCTGGATAATAACGATGCTGCCCGCATTGTTCATGACGGTGGTGTGCTCTACGTTCATCATCATCTCTCCTAATGCCTTCGGTCTGGACATGACTGTAGGATATTGCGTGGGCGGTGCTGCCCTGATTGTCTCTTTGGCGTGGTTCTTCATGTGGAAGGGAAAGGAACGAGTTAAGAATGATAATCATTAATAATTTTAAAATATTGAATGCTATGAAGAAAATTGCAATGTTTATTATCGCGCTGGCAATGTCTATTACTGCCAATGCACAGTTTGAACAGGGAAAGGTTTATGTGGGCGCTTCGCTTACGGGTCTTGATCTCAGTTACAGCGGTCAGGAGAAATTCCATCTTGGCGCACAGGCCACAGGCGGATATTTCATCATGGACAACATCATGCTTAAGGCAAGCGCTGGTGTTAACTATTATGGTGAGAAAGACGCTCCTACAGATCTCACGCTTGGTGTGGGCGGAAGATACTATATCCTGCAAAACGGTCTTTTCCTTGGTGTGAATGCCAAGTTCCTGCATGCTAACCACGACCATAACGACATCATGCCGGGAATCGAGGTGGGATATGCGTTCTTTGTGAGCCGTACCGTTACCATAGAGCCCAGTATCTATTACGACCAGTCTTTCCGCAAGCATTCCGACTACAGCAAGTTCGGTGCAAGCGTTGGCATTGGTGTATATTTGTTTAAGGATTAATCAAGGAGTTAACAATACAAGGTATGTTATCAGTTGACGAATTAGTAGACAGGCTTATTGACCTTGCGTTTGCAGAGGACATAGGTGATGGCGACCATACCACCCTTTGCTGTATCCCCGAGGATGCGGTAGGCAAGAGCAAACTCCTGATAAAGGAGGACGGAATACTTGCGGGTGTGGAGATTGCCAAGAAGGTGTTCGCGCGCTTCGACCCCACCATGCAGGTGGAGGTGTTGATGGGCGATGGTACTAAGGTGAAGAAGGGCGATGTGGCAATGATTGTTACCGGAAAGATTCGCTCTTTGCTCCAGACAGAGCGCCTGATGCTTAATATCATGCAGAGAATGAGTGGTATCGCCACGATGACCAACCGTTATGTAGAACTCCTGGAGGGAACGAAGACTCATGTTCTCGACACGCGTAAGACCACTCCTGGAATGCGTATGCTCGAGAAGATGGCTGTAAAGATTGGTGGCGGCGTGAACCACAGAATCGGTCTTTTTGACATGATTCTCCTTAAGGACAATCACGTTGACTTCTCCGGTGGAATAAGCAACGCTATTACACGTTGCCACAAGTATCTTGAGGAGAAGGGACTGAATCTGAAGATAGAGATAGAGGTCCGTTCTTTCGACGAGATACAACAGGTAATGGAGTGCGGTGGCGTTGACCGCATCATGCTCGACAACTTCAGTGTCGAGGATACCCGTAAGGCAGTCGAGATGATAGGTGGCAAGTATGAGACAGAGTCGAGTGGTGGAATAACCTTTGACACGATTCGTGCTTATGCAGAGTGCGGTGTCGATTTTGTTTCTGTAGGTGCCCTTACTCATTCTGTCAAGGGACTTGATATGAGTTTCAAGGCATGCTGACATCATTATTGCTCAGTACCCTGTTAAGTTTCTCCTCACCAGTTCACTATGAGATATCGTTGGCGGGAAATTTTGGAGAACCACGTCCAAATCATTTCCATGCCGGCTGTGACATCAAGACAGAACAGGTAGAGGGGAAGCCTTTGTTTGCTATTGCCGATGGCTATGTGTGCAGAGTGACGGTTGGTATCTCCGGCTTCGGGAATGCTATTTACGTGCGTCATCCCAACGGCTACACAAGCGTATATTGTCATCTGCAGCGTTTCACGCCACAGATAGAGGCAATGGTGAAGAAATGGCAATACGAGCATGAGCAATATGTTGCCGACGTGGAATTGAGTCCTACCGATTTCCCCGTCTCAGAAGGACAGTTGGTAGCCATCAGCGGTAATACGGGAGCGAGCACGGCACCACATCTTCATCTTGAGATTCATGACACACGCACATGGGACGTGCTTGACCCTCTTGATTTCATCGGAAAGTTTATCAAGGACACCACCTCTCCAACAGCCGATGCCATTATGGCAGTACCCGTTGAGGGCGAGGGCTCGTTCTGCGGGAAGTCCTATAAGCAGCGCTATGCGCTGTCTGAGAACATGACAGAGATGGACGCATGGGGAAAGGTGGGCTTTGCCTTGCATGCGGAGGATAAGATGGAAGGCAGCTGGAACCGTTTCGGCATTCGCTATACCACCCTTATCGTTGATGGAGATACTGTTTTCAGTAGTAATGTCAATCGCATACCAATAGCATGTCATCGTATGGTGAACTCCTGGGGCGACTATGATTATTACAAGGAGAATCAGGTGTGGTTTATGAAGTCGTTCATCGACCCGGGTAATACGTTGCCCGTCATCTCCGCTGATGATAATCTTGGAATAATAACGTTCAACGAGGAAAGGCCATATAATATTAGGTACGTCCTGTGTGACTATTTCGGGAACAGCAAGGAGTACAGTTTTGTCGTTAATGGAAAGAGACAGGACATAGAACCCCGTAAGTCATCCGGAACTTATCTGCTTGCATGTAACAAGGACAATGATATCTCGCTTCAGAATATCCGTCTCCATCTGAAAAAGGGCCTGCTGCCAAAAGACCTTTATATAACACCGCAGGAAGTCGCGTGCCATGAGGGTATTTCCGATGCCTATACTTTCCGTGATGTCGTGACACCTATTTTCGATTGGGGAGAGTTAAGCCTGAGGGTACTTAATCCTGTTGACGACACAAATAAGTTGTACATCGTGTGCCACGATATTTACGACCGTTATCAGGAAGGGGAGTATAAGGACGGATGGGTCACGGGACGCATTCGTGACTTGGGACTCGGCTATGAGGTGGCATACGACAACACTCCTCCAGAGATTGTCATAGAGTCAACGTCGTCGGGAGTGCTGCGGCTTAATGTCTATGACAACAAGAGTGGACTCGCATCCTTCAAGACGTACGTCGATGGTAAGTTCGTGCTTTTTACTGACATCCCAAGGTCGACAAATAAGGTGTGTCACCTTTCAGACACTCCTATAAAACCAACGGGAAAGACGCGTACACTTACCGTATATGCAAAGGATAATTGCAACAACACGGTTCAGATAAACTCCCATTTCGACTATTAAATGACTATTGCGCTCCGCAATACTTAAAACAATAAATTATATGAAGAAAACTTTCTTATTCCTATTAGCCTTTGGTTGTGCTACCGTTTCTATGGCATGTACAAACTTTATCGTGGCAAAAGGTGCAAGTACCGACGGTTCTGTGATTTGCACATATAATGCCGATGACTACGGAATGTTTCAGAGTCTTTGCCATTTCCCTGCTGCCAAGCATCAGAAGGGAGAGATGCGCAAGATTTACGACTGGGACACAAATGTATATCATGGTGAGATAGCAGAAGCGGCAGAGACCTACAACGTTATTGGCAATATAAATGAGTGGCAGGTTACCATTGGAGAGACTACATTCGGCGGTCGCGAGGAACTTGTTGACCCTAATGGAATTATCGACTACGGCTCTCTTATATATCTTGCTCTCCAACGCTCCAAGAGTGCACGTGAGGCAATAAACGTAATGACATCTCTCGTTGCTGAGTATGGTTATAATTCAGAGGGCGAGACGTTCACCATTTGCGACCCAAACGAAGCCTGGATTATGGAGATGATTGGCAAGGGACCAGGGAACAAGGGTGCTGTATGGGTAGCAATACGCATACCCGACAATGCCATATGTGCACATGCTAATCAGAGTCGTATCACGACCTTCAACCAGAAAGACAAGAAGAACGTGCTCTATTCAAAGGATGTTATTTCCTTCGCTCGTGAGAAAGGATTCTTCACAGGCAAGGATGCAGATTTTTCGTTTAATGCGGCATACGCAGCCCCTGATTTCTCAGGCCGTCGCTATTGCGAGGCTCGTGTGTGGAGTTTCTTCAATCATTTCGGAGACATGATGCCTTATCTCGACTATGCTATGGGCAAGGTTCCAAATGCCGAGCCGATGCCTTTGTGGATTGTGCCCAATCATAAGGTGAGTGTACAGGAAGTGGAGGCATGCATGCGCGACCACTACGAGGGTACTCCTTTCGCACTTGATCAGGACATGGGTGGCGGAATATGGGAAATGCCATACCGTCCAACACCATTGTCGTTTGAGGTTGACGGCAAAAAATGCTTTAACGAGCGTCCAACGAGCACGCAGCAGACGGGCTTCAGTTATGTAAGTCAGATGCGTTCATGGCTTCCTCGCGAAGTAGGCGGTTGCCTGTGGTGGGGAAACGACGACGGCAACATGGTTGCCTATACTCCAATATACTGTTGCAATACTGTTCAGCCGGAGTGCTATAACACTCCAGGTGCCGATGCTGTTACATTCTCAATGGACAATGCCTACTGGGTGTGCAACTGGGTGAGCAATATGGTTTATCCCCGTTATTCACAGATGTTCCCTTCATTGAAGGAAGTACGTGACTCACTCGAGAACTCCTATTTCGTCAACCAGAAGAGTATAGAGGACCGCGCCTTGGAACTCTATAAGGAGAGTCCTGCGTCTGCACAGCAGTTCTTAAATAAATATAGTAATGAGAAAGCCCAGCAGATGCTGGAACGTTGGAAGCAACTCGCCTATTATCTGATTGTCAAGTATAACGATATGGCCGTGAAGCCTGAGAAGGACGGAAAGTTTGAACGTACTCCCGAAGGTCTTGGTGCAAAGGTTAAGAGACCGGGCTTCCCCGAGAGTTATGCGAGACGCCTAATAAAAGAAACAGGAGATAAACTCCTGCAACCATAAAACAATAACGAAGACCTTGAGAATGAAAGTTCAAGGTCTTCGTTTTTTATGTTTAAATGCAAATTTCTTTCTTAGTATTGTCGTAAGGCAGAAAGCAGTTCGTTGTTCTCACCTTTTGTTCCGATAGTGATGCGTAGGCAGTTGTTGCAAAGCGTGACTCTTGTACGGTTTCGCACAATAACTCCCCGTTCCACGAGGTAGTTGTAAATGGACTGTGCGTCGGTCATCTTAGCCAAGAAGAAGTTCGCATCGGTAGGATACACCTTCTCGCAAATAGGGAGTAGCATGAAGGACTGTATCATCCGTTGTCTCTCCTGAAGAAGGATTTTCACCCACTTGTCAACCTGGAAAGGCTCTTTCAGGGCCTCCATTGCCTGTTTCTGTGTGAGAAGGTTAACGTTATATGGGTATTTCACCTTATTGTAGATGCTGATAATCTCCTTGCTTGCGAAAGCCATTCCGAGTCTTATTGCGGCACATCCCCATGCCTTGCTCATAGTGTTTAGCACAATGAGGTTAGGATACTTGCTGAGTTCACTACGGAGTGTCTTCTCTTGTGAGAAGTCGCCATACGCCTCATCAACGATAACAAAAGCCTCGAAGTTTTCGATAACCTTGATTATCTCCTCCCGTTTCATGCTGTTTCCTGTGGGATTGTTTGGCGAGCATATCCAGATAATCTTGGTGTTCTTGTCAGTTTTCGCAAGTAACCGCTCGGCAGACATCTGGTAGTTCTCATCGAGCAATACAGGGCGATACTCTACATCGTTGATGTCAGCACATACCTTATACATTCCGTATGTCGGCTCTATAGCTACAACGTTGTCGATGCCAGGACGTGTAAAGCATCTGTATGGCAGGTCTATTGCCTCATCACTGCCATTCCCAAGGAATATGCATTCCTCAGCCACCCCTTTTATCTGGGATATTTTTTTCTTCAACTCTCTTTGAAGGGGGTCGGGGTATCGGTTTAGTGGCGCATTATATGGGTTCTCGTTAGCATCGAGGAAGACGGTTGCCTCGTGTCCGCTATACTCGTTTCGTGCACTACTGTATGGTGCGAGGTCCCAAATATTAGGTCTTGTTAATACGGATAATGGTTTCATATAATTAACTCCTAACTATTGATTCTAAAACTCATTGCTCTTTTGTGAGCATCAAGTTGTTCTGCCTCTGCCATTAGTTCAACAGCATGTCCGATGCTCTCGATTCCCTCCTTCGTAAGATGCTGGAATGTGATTTTACGGTTATAACTGTCGAGATTCACTCCATTATATGCGAGGGCATAGCCGTGTGTAGGCAGGGTGTGGTTTGTTCCGCTTGCATAGTCGCCGGCACTCTCACAGGCATACTTCCCGAGGAAAACGCTTCCGGCATTTATCACTTTCCCGGCAAGAACCTCATAGTCGTCAGTACCTATTACAAGATGTTCCGGCGCATAGGCATTACTTAGTGCCATCGCCTCGTCCTTGTCCTTCACAACTACAATCTTTGAGTTCTCAAGCGTCTTCATCGCCAGTTCCTTTCGAGGCAACGTCTGGAGTTGGGCATCTACTTCCTTCTCAACAAGTCTTGCCATCTCCTTCGAGGTGGTAATCATTATAACCTGGGAGTCGGTTCCGTGTTCCGCTTGTGACAGCAGGTCGGCGGCAACAAACGTAGGATTGCTTGTCTCGTCAGCAATGACGCATATCTCAGACGGTCCTGCAGGCATGTCTATCGCAACATCGTGGAGACTTACCTGTTGCTTGGCAGCCATTACATATTGGTTGCCAGGTCCGAATATCTTATATACCTTGGGAATGCTTTCCGTTCCGTAAGCCATAGCGCCGATAGCCTGAACACCACCAGCCTTGAATATCTTGCTCACGCCAGCCACGCGTGCTGCTGCGAGAATAGCGGCATTCACCTTTCCTTCACGGTTAGGAGGGGTGCAGAGCACAATCTCTTCACATCCTGCTATCTTAGCAGGTGTGGCGAGCATCAGCACGGTACTGAAAAGTGGAGCCGTTCCGCCAGGAATGTAAAGTCCAACTTTCTCTATTGCGACGCTCTTTTGCCAGCAGGTAACACCTGGGCAAGTCTCAATCTTGCTTCCCTCAAAGCGTTGTGACTCATGGAACTTGCTGATGTTGGAGTGTGCAAGCCTTATTGCTTCAAGAAGGTCGCTGTCTATGTTGTTGAATGCCTCGTCAATCTCCGCTTCGGTAACGGCAAGACTCTCAAGTTCAACGTGGTCGAACTTTCTTTCATATTCCATCACGGCCTTGTCGCCATTCTGCCTGATGTCGCTCAGCACCTGGCTTACGGTGTAGTTCAGTTGTGAGACATCAAGATGCGGACGCTCAACAATATCTTTCCATTCTTCCCTTTTGGGATATTCTATTGTCTTCAATTCTATCGATAACTATAATATCATTTTCTCTATCGGAGTGACAAGTATTCCCTGTGCTCCCAATTCCTTAAGCTTTCCGATAATCTCCCAGAACCGTTTCTGGTCGAGAACAGTATGTACAGAGCACCACTCATCATCTGCAAGCGGTATGATGGTAGGACTCTTGAGTCCAGGCAGCACGTTCACGATGTCCTGAAGATGAGCCTTTGGTACGTTCATGCGAACATATTTCTTGTCTTCAGCCTGCTTTACGGCTTCAATCCTGAATAGAATCTGACGCAAGATATCGCGTTTCTCCTCATCAAGATTTTTGTTGGCAATGAGCAGAGCCTCGCTCTTCATCACCACCTCCACCTCTTTCAGGTTATTGCTTACAAGTGTCGAACCGCTGCTGACGATGTCGAAGATGGCATCAGCAAGTCCGATACCCGGACTAATCTCCACGCTACCTGTTATTACATGAATCTCCGCATTGATACCGTTTTTCTCAAGGAACCTTCTAAGTATAACGGGGTATGATGTCGCAATCTTCTTTCCGTTGAACCATTCCAGTCCGTTATACTCTATACTCTTAGGGATAGCAAGGCTAAGTCTGCACTTGGAGAATCCAAGTCGGCATACCACTTCAGCATCCTCTTCCCGCTCCTCAAACTCGTTCTCGCCTACAATACCAAGGTCGGCGACACCGCTTGCAACGCTTTGCGGAATGTCGTCGTCTCTTAAATAAAGAACCTCGAGTGGGAAGTTAGAAGCCTGTACTAGAAGAGTTCTTTTGCTTGCGCTTATCTTGATGTCCGCCTCTCCTAAAAGACAAATGGTGTCTTCGTAGAGACGACCTTTTGATTGAACTGCTATCCTTATCATAATTTTTTGCTGCAAATTTACTCTTTTATGTTGATATTTGCAAGAATTATTGTAATTTTGTGCCGAAAATGAAAGCAAACCGCATTTATATTCCCCTGTTGTTACTGTTGTTGGTATCATGCTCTGGGAGGTCGAAGAAAAGCGACCTGCCACCGTGGGGCGATTCCGTTAATGACAGCACCGCGCTTTCATTGGGTGATATTGTAGCAAATGGGGAATTGATAGCGGCGACACTTTCAGGTCCTGACACTTATTATGAGTATCGTGGTGAGCGACTCGGGTTGCATTATCTGCTATGCGACAGATTTGCCGCTGAGGTTGGTGTGACATTGCGCGTACAGTTGTGTCGTGATACCGCAGAACTCCGCACCATGCTTCTTCACGGCGATGCCGACGTTATAATCACTCCATTGCCTCGTAATTCCGAGTCTTTGCACTCTTGTGGCGTTATTGATGAAGACAACGGCTATCAATGGGCAGTCTCACAACAGGGAGAGGACCTCGCTACGGCATTGGACCAATGGTATTCGCGAGAGGGTAGGGCACTCCAGAGCAAAGGACCTCTTGCCTTGCGCACTACCGACCACCTTTCATCTCCATTTGGAGGATGGGGAGGAGAATCTCCGCGGGCAGGAGGCGGTCGTCGCTATTTCCCTCAGATGCCAAAGATTCCATCTCGCTCTTCCTCGCCAAAGATACCGCATATCGACACCCCGCCCACGCCGCCTGGTGCCTTATCACCATGGGACGACCTCTTCAAGAAATATGCTCCAAATGCAGGTCTCGACTGGCGTTTGCTTCTTGCACAATGTCGTCAGGAGTCGGGCTTCAATCCTATGGCATGTTCCTGGGCTGGTGCTTGCGGTCTTATGCAACTTATGCCGCAAACTGCGGCAACGCTGGGTGTGCATCGTGACAAGATTTTCGACCCGGAAACAAATGTCTCTGCCGCCGCACGCCTGATGGCAAGTCTTTCTAAACAATACTCCTACATACGTTCCTTTGACGAGCGCATCTGTTTCATGCTTGCTTCATATAACTGTGGTTCCGGTCATATCTCTGACGCCCAGGCTTTGGCAAGGAAAGAAGGTGCGAGCGGAGAGCGATGGGGAGATGTGGAACATTACCTCTCTTTGCTTAGTGAACCGGAATACTATAACGACCCCGTCGTCAAACATGGTTATGTGAGGAGTAGTGAAACGGTTAATTATGTACGTGCGATAAGCCAGTATTATTCACAATACACGGGTGGCAAGGGATTCTCTTTCTCGTCGTCCGCAGAGTATCGCAAGGCAACGAAGGCACACCGTTTCAAATAAGATAATACTATTTTGAGGAGCGAAGTTCCCAAAACGCTATAGCGGCTGCGGCTGCAACGTTGAGGGAGTCGACGCCATGTGCCATAGGTATGCGCACAACATAGTCTGCCTTGCGTATCGTTTCCTTTGGGAGTCCGTCGCCTTCGGTTCCCATTATGATTGCAAGCCGTTCCTCGTTGTTCAGCGTCTTGTCGTCAATGGCTACCGAATCATCACTCAAAGCCATTGCTGCGGTCTTGAAACCAAGTCTTTTCAGAGACTCAAGACTCTCGTCTGTCCATGTCCAAGGTACAAGAAATACCGAGCCCATAGATACTCTTACCGCACGGCGGTTGAGCGGGTCGCATGAGTTAGGTGTCAATAGCACTGCATCGATGCCAAGAGCGGCTGCCGAGCGGAATATAGCCCCGATGTTTGTAGTGTCCACAACACCGTCGATAACAACAACACGGCGTGCTCCTGCGGTCACTTCCTCCACGCTCTTTGGTATGGGACGACGCATTGCACAGAGTACTCCTCGTGTCAGAGTATAGCCTGTCAGGGTTGCTAAAAGGTCGCGGTCGCCTGTGTAAACGGGAATATTCCCGACACGTTCCACAATCTCCTTGGCATCACCTTCAATGTGTTTCCTCTCGCATAAAAGTGCCAAGGGCTCATATCCAGCGTCAAGTGCCACCTTTATCACTTTCGGACTTTCAGCAATGAACACGCCTTTCTCCGGCTCAACCTTGTTCCTCAGTTGTGCCTCTGTCAGGGTGCTGAATACCTCCACACCCTCATGTCTAAGCGATGAAATCTCAATTACAGGCATACTTGTGTCTTTTTACGTGTGCAAAGATAACGTTTTTGTTCCTAAAACATGTCCTTTTATGCTACAAAAGGTCATCTTTCGCATGCTCAAACCTATGCAGTCAGGAGAATGATGATTCCGCTGATGCCGATATACGTGTAAACAACATATCGGAAAAGGCGCGAAGGGATGCGGTTGAAGACATACGCCCCCAACAAGGTACCTATTATCACGCCTATCAGACCATAGAAAAAACTGGTGATGACGGTTGAAGTGAGGAAACCATTATGCGCCCTCACGACAGTCATCATAGCATTTCCCAAGACGAAATAGACCTGAGTCATAGCCATATAGTGTTCCTTGTCGGGTTCAGAAGAAATATAGTAAAGTACAGCCGGCGGTCCCTGCATACCGAAGAAACCACCCATCAGACCGCTTAATATGCCTGTTCCCACTTGTGCCTTTGGCGTGGGTTTAATGGTGATATGCTTGCTAACGAACGCAAAGTATATGCTTGTCAGGATAAGAACAACGCCGAGAATCTGCCTTAGCAACACATCCTCAATCCTACGGAGGAAGAAAATGCAGATGGAAGAGACGATGATAAAGGTGATGAGCATAGGAAGGAGTCGCCGCCATGTTACCTTTCTGCTCAGTCGGATTGCGATGGTGAGCGATGTCGTCAGCGCAAGCATTCCCGAGAGTGTCACCGCCTCACCGTATGAAGGCATGATATGTATGAGCATAGACATAATGAAAATGCCGAAGCCGAAGCCCGTTGTGCGCTGGATGAAACTGGCACCTATGCACAGAAGGATAAGATATATCGTTGTTGTTTCCACTCCTTTGAGGTTGAAATGCCGCCTAAATGATGCGTTTCGGCTGCAAAGTTACAACTTTTTTGATGAAAAGTCGGGAGAATGTTGTAACTTTGCACACATATATGGAAGAGAACTGCATATCAAGTGCACAGAACCCTAAGATAAAAAGGCTCCAACTGTTGCAACAGAAATCGTCAGAGCGTCGCAAGAACGGGCTCTTTGTCGTGGAAGGCCGCCGCGAACTCCAGCATTGCATCGATGTCGGATACGAGGTGGATACCGCTTTCGTGTGTCGCGACCTGGCCGGAGAGGACTTCAGTGTGTCGGCAAAGAGAGTCTTTGATGTGACGACTGACATATATGAGAAGATTGCATATCGAGGAAGCACGGAGGGAGTAATTGCCGAGGTCGTTGCCCGTAGGCACACCCTCGACGACTTGTCTTTAAGCGACAGTCCGCTTGTCGTGGTTCTCGAGAGTGTGGAGAAGCCTGGTAATCTTGGTGCAGTTCTCCGTAGTGCCGATGCTGCGGGAGCCGATGCCGTGATAGTATGTGACCCGCTGACCGACCTCTACAATCCCAATCTCATACGTAGCAGCATAGGTGCGATATTCACCGTGCCGTGTGTAGCATGCTCGTCGGAAGATTGCATAGCTTTCCTAAAGCAGCATGGCATAAGCATTCTCACTGCACAGCTTCAGGACTCACACCTTTATTATAATATAGATATGTGCCGTCCGACTGCGATAGTCATGGGAACGGAATCCACAGGACTTACCCAGCAGTGGCGACAGGCTGCCGATGCCCATATCCGCATCCCCATGCTAGGCCGTCTCGACTCCCTGAATGTGTCTGTAAGTGCCGCCATTTTGCTCTTTGAAGCGGTGCGTCAGAGGCAAAAATAAGGCGAAAAACGGCAATATACCACGAATTGGGTATGCGAATGACATCTATTTGGGATTTCGGCATCCGGCATTTCGCCGTAACTTTGCACCCGAAGTCAAAACAAAGATTGTTTGACGGTAAAAATGTCGGATTTAAAAACTTTTAGAATTATGAGTAACAAGAAACTTCATTTCGAGACACTTCAACTTCATGTGGGACAAGAACAGCCAGATCCAGCAACTGATGCACGTGCTGTGCCCATTTACCAAACCACTTCTTACGTATTCCGCAACTCACAGCATGCCGCCGACCGCTTTGGTCTTCGCGATGCAGGTAATATATACGGACGTCTGACAAACTCCACACAGGGTGTGTTTGAAGACCGCGTGGCAGCCCTCGAGGGTGGTGTGGCTGGTCTTGCCGTTGCATCTGGTGCGGCAGCCATAACCTATGCTTTGCAGAACATTGCCCAGAATGGTGACCATATCGTGGCAGCCGACAATCTCTACGGCGGTTCGTTCAACCTCATCACCCACACGCTTGCTACACAGGGTATCACAAATACCATAGTCAACGTGAACGACCTTGAGGCTCTCGAGGCAGCCATACAGCCCAACACAAAGGTGATATATGCTGAGACCTTCGGCAACCCCAATAGTGATGTGACTGATATCGAGGGTATTGCAGCCGTTGCCCACAAGCATAACATTCCGCTTATCATAGACAACACATTCGGTACTCCATATCTCATCCGCCCAATAGAGCACGGCGCAGACATCGTTGTTCACTCAGCCACAAAATTCATCGGCGGTCATGGTACCTCGCTTGGAGGTGTTATTGTTGACGGTGGTACATTCGATTGGAAGGCTAATGCCGACAAATATCCCACATTAGCCAAGCCAGACCCATCATATCATGGTGCGGTATTTGCCGACGTGGCTGGTGCGGCAGCCTTCGTGACCCGTATACGTGCCGTCATCCTTCGCGACACAGGTGCCACCTTGTCTCCTTTCAACGCCTTCATCCTCCTGCAGGGACTCGAGACCCTGAGCCTCAGAGTGGAGCGTCATGTGGAGAACGCGCTCAAGGTGGTCGAATTCCTTAACAATCATCCAAAGGTGGCAAAGGTGAATCACCCGTCGCTTCCCGACCATCATGATCATGAACTCTATAAGAAGTATTTCCCCAACGGTGGCGGAAGCATCTTCACCTTCGAGATCAAGGGTGGCGAGAAGGAGGCTTGGCAGTTCATCGACTCACTCGAGATATTCTCTCTCCTGGCAAATGTTGCCGATGTGAAGAGCCTCGTGATTCACCCATACACCACAACCCATTCGCAGATGTCGCCCGAAGAACTCGAGCAGCAGCACATCACACCTGCTACGGTACGCCTGAGCATCGGTACTGAGCATATCGACGACATCATCGACGACATCCGTCAGGCCCTGGGATAATATGTAAGTAAAGGATTATAAAGTTAGAAACAATTTAAAACAATATAGTTATGGCTAAAATAGCAAAGAAGTTGACCGAACTCATAGGCAACACCCCATTACTCGAACTCGGTAAGTTCTCAAAGGCTAATGGTATAGAGACTCCTATAGTCGCCAAGGTAGAGTACTTCAATCCTGGCGGTAGCGTGAAGGACAGAATAGCATACGCGATGATAGAGGATGCTGAGAAGAAGGGAATACTGAAACCAGGTTCCACCATCATAGAGCCGACAAGCGGAAACACAGGCGTAGGCCTCGCCCTTGTGTCAGCCGTAAAGGGCTATCACCTCATCCTCACCATGCCCGAGACGATGAGCATCGAGCGTCGCAACCTCGTTAAGGCATACGGTGCCGAGGTGCGTCTGACAAGTGGAAAGGACGGAATGGCCGGTGCCATCAAGGCAGCAGAGCAGTTGCGCGACTCTATCCCTGGCAGCATAATACTCCAGCAGTTTGAGAATGCCTCCAATCCTGAGCGCCATTACAACACCACCGGCGTCGAGATCTGGGAACAGACGGAAGGCAAGGTTGACATCTTCGTAGCAGGTGTCGGTACTGGCGGTACTATCTCAGGTGTGGGTAAGCGTCTCAAGGAACTCAACCCCGACGTGAAGATTATTGCCGTAGAGCCTCTTTCTTCAGCCGTGCTGAATGGTAAGCCCAGCGGACCGCACAAGATTCAGGGCATCGGTGCAGGTTTCATTCCAAAGACCTATGATGCCAATGTGATTGACGAGGTGCTCGATATCGACAACGACGACGCCATACGCACAGGTCGTGAACTGGCTCAGCAGGAAGGACTGCTCGTGGGTATCTCCTCTGGTGCTGCTGCCTTCGGTGCCCTGCAGGTGGCCAAGCGTCCTGAGAATGCCGGCAAGCGCATCGTCGTCCTGCTGCCAGACACAGGTGAGCGCTATCTCTCGACCGTGCTTTACGCTTTCGAAGAATATCCATTGTAAAGATTAGAAAAATAAAAATCATAAATATAGAAGAAGCCATTGATTAGATTTATCCTTGCAGACCGGCAGGAAATTACAAACTTTGCCATAAAGAACTTGCTGGAGTCCCTGGGACATCACGATATCCGACATGCAGCCGACAAGGCTGAGGTGATGGAACAACTCAGGGAACATGAACAGAGTGTGGTCGTTTTAGACTACACCCTGTTCGACATTTCCGATGCCTCCAACCTCATAATCATCACACAGAGGTTCCCGGAGGCCCATTGGGTGTTGTTCAGCGAAGACCTCACAGAGTCGTTCCTGCGCGAGATAGTATTCCAGAGTCATTCTGTCAGTATAGTGTTCAAGGACGCACCGATATATGAGATACGCGACACCCTGCGTCATGCCGCCGAGGGCAGGCGCTATCTTAGTCCGCGTGTCAGCGAGATATTGCTTTCTCATCAGGGTGGGGAAGAGCAGCAGAGGTCGCCGCTCACAGCCACGGAGAAGGAGATAGTGCGTGCTATTGCCGAGGGTAAGACTACCCGGGAGATAGCGGAGGAACGCTTCCTGAGTACCCATACCGTGAATACCCATCGTAAGAATATATTCCGTAAGTTGGGTGTCAATACAGCGATAGAGGCAATCCGTGTGGCACATCGTGCCGGATGGATACAAGACTCCGATTATAACATCTGACCCGTTTGTCTTTTTTACATAGCGACTGACAAATTTTCAGTATTTGCGTGCCAGAAAGTGTCATTTGACATTTTGGCACGCTTTTCGCATCAAGGAGGGCAGAGATTAACAAACATCAAAATCAATTTATTATGAATATCAAACCATTAGCAGACAGAGTTCTGGTTCTCCCGGCAGCAGCTGAGGAGAAAATCGGCGGTATCATCATTCCTGATACTGCAAAGGAGAAGCCATTGCATGGCACAATTGTTGCGGCAGGCAATGGAACGAAAGACGAGGAAATGATTCTTAAAGAGGGCGACGAGGTGCTCTACGGTAAGTACAGCGGCACCGAACTGGAGTATGAAGGCACTAAATACCTTATCATGCGCCAGAGCGATGTTCTCGCGGTAATTGGAAAGTAAAAAGTTAACAAAAACAACTAAAGTATTATGGCAAAGGATATTAAATTCAATATGGATGCTCGCGATTTGCTGAAGAATGGTGTCGACCAGTTGGCAAACGCAGTAAAGGTGACACTTGGCCCGAAGGGTCGTAACGTCATCCTCGAGAAGAAGTTCGGTGCTCCTCAGATTACAAAGGACGGAGTAACTGTAGCAAAGGAAGTGGAACTCGAAGACCGTTTCGAGAACACCGGTGCACAGCTCGTTAAGAGTGTAGCATCTAAGACTGGTGACGATGCCGGTGACGGTACCACAACAGCAACCATCCTTGCACAGAGCATTATCAACGTCGGCTTGAAGAATGTTACCGCAGGTGCTAATCCTATGGACCTCAAGCGCGGTATCGACAAGGCCGTGAAGGCTGTTGTTGACTATATCCAGCAGAATGCTGAGAAGGTTGATGACAACTACGACAAGATTGAGCAGGTTGCAACGGTAAGTGCCAATAACGACCCAGAGATTGGTAAGCTCCTGGCTGAGGCTTTCCGCAAGGTTAGCAAGGACGGAGTTATCACCATCGAGGAGAGCAAGAGCCGCGACACACACATCGGTGTTGTTGAGGGTATGCAGTTCGACCGTGGTTACCTGTCAGGCTATTTCATGACCGATGCTGACAAGATGGAGTGTGTTATGGATCATCCACGCATCCTCATCTACGACAAGAAAATCTCTAACCTCAAGGACCTCATGCCTGTTCTCCAGCCAGCAGCAGAGAACGGAATGCCTCTGCTCATCATCGCTGAGGATGTTGACTCTGAGGCTCTCACAACTCTCGTTGTCAACCGTCTGCGCGCAGGTCTGAAGGTATGTGCTGTCAAGGCTCCTGGCTTTGGCGACCGTCGCAAGGCAATGCTTGAGGATATCGCAGTTCTTACTGGCGGTCTCGTAATCAGCGAGGAGAAGGGTCTGAAACTTGAGCAGGCTACTCTTGACATGCTCGGAACATGTGAGAAGGTGGTAGTTTCTAAGGACAATACCACAATCGTGAACGGTGGCGGACAGAAGGAGGCTATTGCCGACCGCGTTGCACAGATCAAGAACGAGATAGAGAAGACCACAAGTTCTTACGACAAGGAGAAACTGCAGGAGCGTCTTGCTAAGCTCGCCGGTGGTGTGGCAGTACTCTATGTAGGTGCTAACAGCGAGGTTGAGATGAAGGAGAAGAAAGACCGCGTTGACGATGCACTCTGCGCTACCCGTGCAGCCATCGAGGAAGGTGTTGTTGCAGGTGGTGGTACTACATATATCCGCGCTATCGAGGCTGTTAAGGCTCTTAAGGGTGACAATGCCGACGAGGAAACTGGTATCAAGATCGTAGAGCGTGCTATTGAGGAGCCATTGCGTCAGATTGTCATCAATGCCGGTGGCGAGGGTGCCGTTGTAGTACAGAAGGTACGCGAGGGCAAGGGCGACTTCGGTTACAATGCCCGTACCGATGTTTACGAGGACTTGCGCGAGGCAGGTGTTATCGACCCAGCTAAGGTGGCTCGTGTAGCACTTGAGAATGCTGCAAGCATCGCAGGAATGTTCCTCACTACTGAGTGCCTCATCGTTGACAAGCCAGAAGAGAAGCCGGCAATGCCAATGGGCGGTGCTCCAGGAATGGGCGGCATGATGTAATAGCAGCAAAAATAGGACACTTGTCATAAATTGACATTTGACAGGTCTATTTGCAAAGTAAACATATCAAAAAAGAGGTCAATCGTCTGGATTTGACCTCTTTTTTTCTTCTGAATTGTTATTTTTGATTAATTATTTCCATAATTATTTTGTCATATTATACAAATGTTCTAATTTTGCGCCGTAAACAATAAAATTGTATCGGACGTAGTCCATACAAGGATATTTTTTTGATTTGTTTTAGTAGATTAGTTTTTAAGTAGTTTGTTTTTGAAAAT
The DNA here is from genome assembly GCA_017554105.1 of Prevotella sp. Lineage (GTDB taxonomy): Bacteria > Bacteroidota > Bacteroidia > Bacteroidales > Bacteroidaceae > Prevotella. Next base: position 149,063 of record JAFZIY010000024.1, read on the forward strand.
CGGGTGTCGTGAGGCAACCGATTTTTTTTTGTACCCATATATCTGTTTTTTTGTGCCCTGATATAACCCCACCCCTTCCCCTCCCCTCATAGGGGCGGGGAGTCGTTAGGGTAGGCCCCAATACACAATACCTAATATTCAATACCCATCCTGTTGCCTCCCCGCCCCTCGAAGGGGAGGGGCAGGGGTGGGGTCTGAAAGTATAACCGATTTTTTTGTGCCCTTATATTTCCTGTTATGGATTTTTTTTCCTACTTTTGCAAGAAAAATAGAACGCTATGGATTTAAAAGGTTATAGGATTAGCCCGTGGCAGTGGGTCGCTTTCATTATCGTGGCTGCCGGACTGCGTATACTCACCGGTTCGTTCTGGATGGCATTAGGTATCTTTATGCTTCTTTTGCTTGCCGATTTCTTCATCGTGCTATGGGATAAGAAGCGTCGTGCCGATTACGAGAACAGCATCTATTCCAATGACGACGAGGAGGAAGAGAACACCGACATGCCCAAAGAGGAATAACCGAGAATCGTTATGGAGTCACTCTTAAAACTATTCCAGCAGTATCGTGGTGAAGCCCCTGCGGCAACAGAGAAGATTGCTGGTGCCGGCAGCAACAGGCAGTATTATCGCTTTACCGACAGCAAGGGAGAGACACTTATCGGCGTGATGGGTACAAGTCGCGACGAGAACCATGCCTTTGTCTATCTTGCCCGTCATTTTACGCATCGCCAGTTGCCCGTTCCCAAGGTGCTTGCCGTTTCCGACGACGAGATGTGCTACCTTCAGGAAGACCTTGGCAGCATGTCGCTTTTCGATGCCCTGCGCGGAGGCCGTGAGGCTGGCGGCAGGTATAACCAGCGCGAGAAGCAGTTGCTCGTGGAGACGATACGCCAACTCCCCAATTTCCAGATTCGTGGTGCGCGCGGTCTCCAATGGGAGAACTGCTATCCCCAGCCTGAGTTCGATGCCGACTCGGTACTCTTCGACCTCAATTATTTCAAGTACTGTTTCCTGAAGCCGTTGGACATCGACTTCCACGAACTGAAACTGGAGGCCAATTTCCGTCTCTTCGCCAAGGACCTCACCTCAGAGCCCTGCGACAGTTTCCTGTACCGTGATTTCCAGGCACGCAACGTAATGCTACGTCTCACTCCTGCAGAGAAGGGAGAAGCCTCCCCTACGGGGGGAGGTACGGAGGGGGCTGCTCCATACTTCATCGATTTCCAGGGCGGTCGCCGTGGACCGTTCTACTACGACCTTGCCTCCTTCCTATGGCAGGCCTCGGCCAAGTATTCCCATAAGTTGCGCCGTGACCTTGTCTATGAGTATTACAATTCCCTGCGCAACTACATGGAGGTGCCCGCGCCTCGCCATTTCGTACAGCGTCTCTCGCTCTTCGTGCTTTTCCGCACCATGCAGGTACTGGGCGCATACGGTTTCCGTGGCTACTTCGAGCGTAAGCAGCACTTTATCGACAGCATACCTCCCGCAATACAGAACCTTCGCGAACTCGTCTCGCTCGATGTGTTCCCATATCCTTATATGGTCGACCTGCTGCGCCGCATCACCATGCTGCCTCAGTTTGCCCCCAAGGATGAGCCTGTGGCCGAGCGTGCCGACGGCTATAAGACCACCGAGAGCGATGTTTATAAGGCACATCCGCAGGACGGTCCTGCCACCTTCTCCAAGTACGACGGCAAGGGACCCCTCGTGGTGCGTGTCTATAGTTTCTCCTACCGCAAGGGAATCCCCGAGGACGAGAGCGGCAATGGGGGAGGGTATGTCTTCGACTGCCGTTCCACCCACAACCCCGGGCGCTACGAGCCATACAAGCAACTCACCGGACTCGACGAGCCTGTCATCCGTTTCCTTGAGGACGATGGCGAGATACTGACGTTCCTTGACAACATTTACAAACTCGCCGACGCCCATGTGGCCCGTTACATCCAGCGCGGCTTCACGTCGCTCATGTTCTCCTTCGGCTGCACGGGCGGTCAGCACCGTTCCGTATACAGTGCCCAGCATCTCGCAGAGCACATCAGCAACAGGTTTGGAGTAGAGGTGCGCGTCATCCATCGTGAGCAGAATATCACCCAGACATTCCCGGCAAAATAATTTTAGTATTCCAAATATTCTTGTTACCTTTGTGCCCATGAAACAGGCAATGATTTTCGCTGCTGGTCTGGGAACACGGCTGAAACCGCTCACCGACACCATGCCCAAGGCACTCGTGAGAGTTGGTGGCGAGCCGCTTCTCTGGCATGTGGTGATGAAACTCAAGCGTGCCGGCTTTGAGCGAATCGTTGTCAACGTGCATCACTTTGCCGATCAGATAGAGGAATACCTCAACGCCAACGACGGCTTCGGTCTTGACATCCGCATCAGCGACGAGCGCAGGCAATTGCTTGAGACAGGCGGTGGGATAAAGGCTGCAAGACCACTCTTCGACACGGCAAGCCCCATACTTATTCATAACGTGGATATCCTGAGCAATATCGACCTGTCACGCCTGTACGACAGCACGGGCGATGCCGATGCGACGTTGCTGGTGAGTCCCCGTGTCACGAAGCGTTACCTGCTCTTCGACGAGGACATGCGCCTGAACGGATGGAAGAACATCGAGACGGGCGAGCAGAAAGGCCCTTGCACGGCCGCCAGTCCGCAGATGTTCGCCTTCTCGGGCATCCATGTGTTCTCGCCGCGCCTGTTCCCGTTGATGGACGAGTGGCCCGAGCGGTTCGGCATCATCGACTTCTACCTGAAGGCCTGTGCCGACAGTCGCATCTACGGATACCTCAAGGACGACCTCCGCCTGCTCGACGTGGGGAAACTCGACTCTCTGCACGAGGCAGAGCAACTTGTTTTAATTGATAATTGATAATTGATAATTGATAATCGCAGCGAAGCGAGAATAACTCAAAATTCGTAATTCAAAATTCGTAATTAACAATATGTCACAGAAGATTATAATACTTGACTTCGGCAGCCAGACGACACAGCTCATCGGACGACGCATCCGTGAGATGGACACGTTCTGCGAGATACTGCCGTACAACAAATACCCTGAGGACGACTCAGACGTTATAGGCGTGATACTGAGCGGTTCGCCATATTCCGTACACGACCCCGAGGCATTCAAGGTTGACCTGAGCCGCTTCATCGGCCGTCTGCCCGTGCTGGGCATCTGCTATGGCGCACAGTTCATCAGCCACACCCTCGGCGGCAAGGTAGAGAAGACAAACTCCCGTGAGTACGGACGCGCCCATCTGGAGGCGATAAACCTGTACAACCCGCTTTTCAAGGGCTTCGACAGAGGCTCACAGGTATGGATGAGTCACGGCGACACCATCACAGCCATCCCCGATGGCTTCGAGGTTATCGGCTCGACGAAGGACGTTAAAAACGCCGCTTTCTGGTGCCCTCCAGACTCTCAATTGTCAATTGTCAATTGTCAATTATCCAAGGGAGTATGGGCCGTCCAGTTCCACCCCGAGGTATATCACACCACACAAGGCACACAGTTGCTCCACAACTTCGTGGTTGACATCTGCGGAAGCCGTCAGGAGTGGAGCGCAGCCTCGTTCGTCGAGACAACGGTGGCAGAACTCAAGCAGCAGTTGGGCAACGACCGCGTCATTCTCGGACTCTCCGGCGGTGTCGATTCATCCGTGTGTGCCGTACTCCTGAACAAGGCCATCGGCAAGAACCTCACCTGTATCTTCGTCGACCACGGCATGCTCCGTAAGGACGAGTTCCGCAAGGTGATGGACAGTTATTCCACCCTCGGACTGAACGTTATCGGCGTCGATGCCTCCGAGAAGTTCTTCAGCGACCTCGCAGGCGTTACCGAGCCCGAGGAGAAACGTAAGATAATAGGCCGCGACTTCGTCGAGATATTCAATGCCGAGGCAAAGAAAATTACCGATGCTAAGTGGCTTGCACAAGGCACGATATATCCCGACCGCATCGAGAGTCTGAACATCACGGGCAAGGTAATCAAGAGCCATCATAACGTGGGCGGACTGCCCAAGGAGATGCACCTGCAACTCTGTGAGCCGTTGAAGTGGTTGTTTAAGGATGAGGTGCGACGCGTTGGTTATCAGTTAGGTATGCCCGAGAACCTCATCAAGCGTCATCCCTTCCCGGGCCCCGGACTTGCCGTCCGCATACTGGGTGACATCACCCCCGAGAAGGTACGCATATTGCAGGAGGCAGACGACATTTTCATCGAGGGACTGCACACATGGAAGGCCGACGACGGACAGCCGCTCTACGACAACGTATGGCAGGCAGGAGCGGTGCTGCTTTCCACCGTACGCTCCGTGGGAGTGATGGGCGACGAGCGCACCTACGAGAACCCCGTAGCCCTGCGTGCCGTGACGAGTATGGACGCTATGACAGCCGACTGGGCGCATCTGCCATACGAGTTCCTTGCCAAGGTATCCAACGAGATAATCAACAAGGTGAAGGGCGTCAACCGCGTGTGCTACGACATCTCGTCGAAGCCGCCAGCCACAATAGAGTGGGAATAAAAGCCTACCCCCAACCCCTCCCAAAGGGCGGGGAGGTCTCTAGGGGTCTTATTTATCAAATCAAAATACTTTAACTTATGACAACAGGTAATGTACGTCCGGCCTCGATGGAGCGCATAACCACTCCGGAGCTGGCCCAGAAATTTATTGAAGAACAGATTAGCGAACTGCGTGCTCAGATTGGTGACAAGAAGGTGCTGCTGGCCCTCTCGGGCGGTGTCGACTCTTCGGTGGTTGCAGCCCTCCTCATCAAGGCCGTAGGCAAGCAACTGGTGTCTGTCCACGTTAATCACGGTCTGCTGCGCAAGGGTGAGCCCGAGCAGGTGGTACGCGTGTTCCGCGATGAACTGGATGCCAATCTGGTGTATGTCGATGCCACCGACCGCTTCCTCGACAAACTGGCAGGCATCTCCGACCCCGAGCAGAAGCGCAAGATAATAGGCGCTGAGTTCATCCGTGTATTCGAGGAGGAGGCCCGTAAGCAGGAGGGCATCAGCTTCCTGGCTCAGGGTACCATCTATCCCGACATCATAGAGTCAGGACCAGTGAAGTCACACCATAACGTGGGTGGACTGCCCGAGGACCTGAACTTCGAACTCGTGGAGCCTATCAAACTGCTCTTCAAGGACGAGGTGCGCGTGGTAGGTAAGCAGCTCGGACTGCCCGACAACATGGTGTTCCGTCAGCCCTTCCCAGGTCCCGGACTCGGTGTGCGTTGTACAGGAGCCATCACACGCGACCGTCTTGAGGCCCTGCGTGAGTCCGACGCCATCCTGCGCGAGGAGTTTGCCAAGAACGGCTTGGAAGGCAAGGTATGGCAGTATTTCACCATCGTTCCCGACTATAAGTCAACAGGCGTAAAGGACAACAAGCGCAGCTGGGACTGGCCGGTCATCATCCGTGCCGTCAACACCCGTGACGCCATGACCGCCACCATCGAGGAGATACCATATCCCGTACTGCACCACATCACCCAGCGCATCATCACCGAGGTGCCCGGTGTCAACCGCGTGCTCTACGACCTCACCCCGAAACCCACGGGAACCATCGAGTGGGAGTAAGATGCTGCGAACGGTATATCCCGCTCCCTGCGGCACGTTGTATCTGGTTGCCTCTGACGACGCGCTGTGCCGTGCCTCATGGCATCCCCTTGACATCGGCGAGGAAGGCACCAATGCCGTTCTTGACGAGGCGAGGAAGCAACTCGACGAGTATTTCGCAGGAACGCGTCGCCAGTTCGACGTGCCGTTGTGTCATGCGGGTACTACCAAGTTTCAGCAGAGAGTATGGCAGGTGCTGAAAGCCATTCCTTACGGCACCACCATCACATATAAAGCCGAGGCAGCGATGCTTGGCAACGTAAAAGCGATAAGGGCGGCGGCACATGCCAACGCCCTTAATCCTTTATGTATCTTCGTCCCCTGCCATCGTGTCATAGCCAGCAACGGCAGTCTGACAGGCTATAACGGCGGTCTCGACAAAAAGCATTTCCTGTTGGAAATGGAAAGCCATTCCTGACTACTTTAGGTGCCACTCCTGACTGCCTTATGAGGCACAAGTTGAGAGTTAAGAGATGAGATTTTAGGGTTAGGAGTGGACACAAAAAGTGACAATTGGCCCTTGTTACCCCCACTTTCTGCAACGAGATTTGCCATCTGACCGCACAATTCATAGTATTTATTATCAGAATACAAGAATTTAACATTAGTTAAATGGGCGGCAAGAGCAGGAATTGCCATCGGAACAAGCGGTTCTTGCATGTCTTTTGAGGCCTTTGAGAGTAGCAATTTACAGAATTCTGTGCCTTTAGAAGGCTTAGGCATGGCTGGTGCCTTGCGGTTAAAAATATTGTATTTCATTGATTTACTGCTTTTTAGATGAATTAATAAATATCCAAGCGTTACAGTTACAGCGTTACAGACGTTTTAAAAGGTACCCCTCAAATCTTCTCTTATACTATATATAATATATATTATTGATTATCAATAAGTTATAAGTAAAAGAGGAGGCGCTGGCGATGTATATAGTGCCCTTTTTTTTATTGTAACGCTGTAACTGTAACGCCAGTACTGTTCACTTTACTCTACGAGGCCCTTCAGTGCCTGGCGAATCTCATTGCACACGGCGAGGGCTAAGCCATCGACCGAGAATCCTGCATCGGTCTTCAGTTTCTTGAAGTACAGACGTATGCTGCCGTCATTCCAGCGCGTCAGAGTGATATGCTCGCCTTCGAAGAGTTTGGGATTTCTCCTACAGGCAGTGGGCGTTACTATTTCTATGAACGTGTAGTGCGCGTCACGTGAGATAAACTCCTCCACGATGGCGTCCGAGTCGAGACAGAGCAGACCGCGGATTCATAATTCTCCTGGAACATACAGATTGTCTAGCATCTCCGGCATTTCCGGCATTTCCGGATTATCCGGTTCCAGTGGACCCACCTACCTCCTTAAGTTTCTCTTTCAGGCGGTCATTCTCCTTGCGCAGAGCATCTATCTCTGCCGACTGACGCTCTATAATCTGACGCTGCGTCTCACGCTGGCCCAACCGGGCTGCGGTCATACGCTCGCGGATACCACCTTCTGTGGTAAACTCACGGTCTATGCGCTCCATGTATTTTGTCATTGCCTTGTCAACCTGATGACAAAGACAGATGGCCATATTGGCTAGTTCCTCATCGTTCATGCGTTCCATTAGAGGACAGTAGTCCTCCCATGCGGTATGTTCCTGACAGAAACGGTGCAGGTTATCAAAACGGTCGCTTTTCCCGAACCACTCCGTCATGCCTTTTCGCTTGATATAATCTTGATAGTCCTCTAAAAGTTCTTGATTACTGCCACGGGCTATTCCCAGCAGTTTCAATTCTGTCTCAGCAGATGTCTGGCCGTCGGTACTGCCTTCGGCTATATTCTGCTTGGTGCTCCGTGCCGCCTGAACCATCTGGTCAACGGTACGGTCTCCGAAACGGGGCAAATAGCGCTGACAGAACACTTGTGTCAACTGATATAACACGTCGCTGCGCTTATAGAACCGCAGTTCTGTATATACCACAGCCTTACGCATAACGCTGGCAGTTCCGTCGGCATAATGTCGGATATCTGGTTGTTTCTTTTTCTCAGAGTCGTTCATATTATATAGAATAATATCATTATCTTTTTTTACAAAATATATTTTTTATAATCATTCGAATCAATTCGCCAAAGTGAAAGAACATGACTGTCGCGATTTGAAAGATAGAAGATTTTTTCTCTTTTTTAATTTGAGTAGGCTCATTGCTTTCTTCTTTTTCAATCGTTTTTTCGGGTTCAGGTTCTTCCTTTATTGATGGTTCTGTCTCTGTCTCTTGTACATTTTGTAATTCAATATCGTTTTCCTCCTTATTGTCCTTACTTCCATCTTTGCCATCAAAGTTAATGGAAACGGTTATTTTCTCTTCGTCTTCCATAATCGAAGAGGCTTGCATCGTTTTCGTTTTACGTTCTCTCTCTGGCTCACCTATATAAATAATACTCGGATTATCTGACGTGTTTTCTTTTTCAGACTTTGATGTATTATATTCATCAATATGTGCTATGTTTACAAATATCTTTTTTCCCTCACTCTGTTCCTCATTTTCAGGGTACTTTTTCTCTGTTGAGGCTCTCTCTTTCACTATGGGCGGAATTGCGTCTTCTTTTTCCTTATTCTTAGGTTTTTGATAGTCTTTTTCCCAACGGTAGGTCAGATAGAGACCAAGTGACTCTTCGTATTCTTTTAAAGTTACGTTAAAATCTCTCGACTTTATTCCATTCACGAACACCTCTATATCCTTGGTGTCAACTATATACCTGTTATCGTCTATAAATGTTGAATGTTCATATTCGTTCCACCCTCTTTTATAGAGGTCTTTGAAAACTTCTACATATTTTTTTCGTGTTTGCCTGTTGATTTCTCTTTTTTCCAAGAAATCAAGAAAATCCTCAAGATCATCCAAGACAATATCAATACGGATTTTCTTTTTATGAACAGATTCCTTCTCATTTTGTTCAACCCCATCAACTGATTCGTCTTCTGTTGCCGTTTTGTCTGAAGGGTGTTCCCTTTCCCACTTGAACTGAAGGTACCTTTGCATTGCTGTAAGATAGTAGCCTATTTGCCAATAATGCAGGTTATACTTATCAGATAAGAAGTTGCGCATATCTTCCTCAAAAATGAAGATATCATTGTCACTTTTATATCCTCTATAGTGTTTGTCATTCCATCCACAATCATATAGTTCCTTAATAGCCTCCCATTTATTTCTCGAATCATAGAAAGAACTAGAATACCGCCTTTGAAAAGCATGATAGTCATTTATGTCAATGGTAGAATCTATAACTTGAATCTCATTCTTTTCTACTTTCTCATTCAAAGCCTGTCGCCTTTTTTGAATCTCGTATTCTTTTGAGAATTCTTGTTCTTTAGTTTCAAGGAATGAAACATATGATTTATATGCTTCTATTGCCATTTTAAGATTATCATCCTTGTCAAAGCATATAAACTCATCTGTAAACTGGTCTATATCCTTGGGCAAACTGGTTTTCCCAATATAGGCTTTCTTTATACGATGCCATTTATAATTTGGCAAGCTTTTTAGAATTGTAAGCTCTTTATTAACATCTTCCTCATTTCCTCCCAGAGACAACAAATATGGTTTATAGTAAACACTTATGTCAAAATTCCATTGAGTCGTATTATAGTCGTTGGTATTTACATTTACCACTTCAGTATAGCCGGTTCTTGTTTTAAAATTAACTCTACCCGATTCTTCAATCTCTATCTTTGGTGAGACGAAATAGAAGAATTCACTAATCTCTTCCTTAATCTGACTAACCCTGCTACGGTCTATAATTTTGGGATTATAGGCCAAATATAACCTTTCCTCATGCTTCTCTTTCCATAAATATCTCTTATAAGCCTTTAAGGGAAGCCACTTCTCTTTCATTGTAGAAATAACAACGCTATAAGTTCTTCTGTGAAAAGAACTTGTTCTTCTTCTTTGTTTACAGCACAAAGAATTTCATATTCTTTTGGTATGTTTTTCTCTATTAATACTTCCATATATTTTGTTTTTTACACTATAAATCTATTCCATTTACATTATGCTCAGGACTTGTGATGCTTCACTGCGGAGAATTTTTCGGTATTCTTTCCTCTAACCGATATAAACTTCTGCCCGTATCGCATACCTTTAGATTTTGATGTATATATGTAATCACACAACTTTTAGCCTACAGACGATCTCTTCAAAGCAATTGAGGTGTCATGCTCCTCCTGTTTTCTGCCTCGCTGCTTATTATTCTATTTCATGTAATTTGTTTTCAATAGGTATTCTAATCGGCAAAGATATAAAAAAGTGAGGATAATGCAAAATAATAATCAAAAATTACGAATTTCGAAGGTTGAGTTATTCTCGCTTCGCTGCGAGGAAAAATGACTAATTATGAAGGACAAAAATAATTAAAGAATTACTTAAAAATATTGCTTTAAATATTTGTAAATAAGAAAATAATTTAGTATCTTTGTAGGTGTAATAGGGAGAGAAAACTGCCGCTCCCGGGAGCTGGAAGAAGTCAAGCGCGCGGACATCGGAAAGCTGCGGCAGTAAAATTATAAAATTAAAACATTAAAACCACTAAACCACTAATTTACTAACCTTTAAATTCACAAAAACTATGGCAGTACTTTACAAACTTCAACAGGACAACCGCGACACATCAACCCACAAGGGTATGTGGTACGCACGAGCAAAGATGCTCGACATCATCGAACTCGACGAGCTGGCTCAGCTCATTCAGGACAACACTACGGCAAAGAAAGCAGACGCACAGGCCGTGCTCACCGAAATGGTGGAGCAGATGAGGTCGCTGCTGAAACGGTCGTATGCCGTGCGCATCCCAGGACTGGGTATCTTCAAGGTGGGACTGAAGACCTCGCCGGCACCCTCCGCAAAGGAGTTCTCGGCAGCACAGAACGTGAAGGGCATGCGCCTGAACTTCCTCAACGAGTGGACCGTGGACAAGAACGGCAAGCGCACCATCACCATGCTGCAGGGCGTGACGGCGAAGGAGTTGCCGAAGAACGCGGTTGGAGAAGACCAACCGGAACCCTAGGCCCCTCCCGACCTCCCCTGGGGGAGGAGAGGGATACCCACCTCCATCTCCTCCCCAAGGGAGGAGGGTTAGATTACCTTTGAGGTATGAGGTAACAACAAAAAAGGCTGGCTTAATGCCGGCCCTTTTTGTTTTAGTTGACAAGTCGCTTTTTTAGGTGTTTAAACTCCCATCCCTTCGGGAGGGGATGGGGGTGGGTTTTACTTCTTTATTATTTCCTTCGCCCTTTGTAGGGCTATGTCGATATGATTGCAGATGTTCTCACGGCCGAGGAGTTCGATGAAGCCGTTCTTCACGAGGACTGCCTCGACCTTGGGATTGACGCCTGACAGTACTATCTGGACATTCTCTTTCTTGCTCATGAGGCATAGGTTCTCGAGGTTGTGCAAGCCGGTGGAGTCGATGAACGGCACCTTACGCATGCGGATGATGCGCACCTCGGGATCGTTGCCGAAACGTCTCATCATCTCCTCGGCACGGTTGCCGGCACCGAAGAAGTAGGGACCGTTTATCTCATACACCTCAACTCCCTTCGGTATGGTGAGGTTCTCGAGGTTTCCTGCCTTTATGTCGGCATCCTCGTTAAGGTCTATCTCGTTATATATGACACTCACGTCGGACGTCTCGCTCATACGACGCATGAAGAGGAGACAGGCACAGACGAGTCCTACCTCGATGGCTATGGTGAGGTCGAAGATGATGGTGAGGAAGAAGGTGAGCAAGAGTACTGTGATGTCGCTCTTTGGGTTCTTGAGCATGGCAAGGAATGAGCGCCAGCCACTCATGCCGTAGGATACCACCACGAGCACTCCGGCAAGACATGCCATAGGGATGTAGCGCGCCAGGGGCATGAGGAACAGGAAGATGAGCAGCAGCACGGCGGCATGTATGATACCGGCGATGGGCGTGCGTCCTCCGTTGTTGATATTGGTCATGGTGCGTGCTATGGCTCCCGTTGCGGGTATTCCGCCAAAGAGCGGTGTGGCAAGGTTGGCGATGCCCTGTCCGATGAGTTCGGTATTCGACCTGTGATGGTCGCCTGTCACTCCGTCGGCAACGGTGGCTGAGAGCAGGCTCTCGATGGCTCCGAGTATGGCTATGGTGAAGGCAGGTCCCGCCAGTCCCTTTATGGTCTCCCACGTCAGGGAGGGCATCTGTGCCTCGGGAATCTTGGCGTTGATGCTGAAGCGGTCGCCTATGGTCTCGATGGTATTGACGTCAAAATAGTTTTTCAGCAGCAGGGCTATAATCGTCACTATGATGATGGCTACGAGCGAGCCTGGAATCTTCTTGCTTATCCTGGGTGTCAGGGTGATGATGGCTATGCTGAGCAGTCCCATGACGGCGCTCCACGGGTCGATGTTTCCGATGTTATGAAAATAGGCGAGCCATTTCTCGATGAAGTCTGACGGGTTCTCGCTCATCTGCATTCCCAGTAGGTCCTTTATCTGCGTGGTGAAGATGGTGACGGCGATACCGCTGGTGAAGCCCACCACGATAGGATAGGGTATGTACTTTATTATCGTTCCGAGACGCAGCACTCCCATGAGGATGAGGAACACGCCGGCCATGAGTGTGGCGATGGTGAGTCCCTGGATGCCGTACTGGCTTATGATGCCTGATATGATGATGATGAACGCACCCGTAGGACCGCCTATCTGCACCTTCGAGCCTCCCAGGGCTGAGATGATGAAACCTGCCACGATGGCTGTGATGATGCCCTTCTCGGGGCTTACTCCCGATGCGATTCCGAATGCGATTGCCAGAGGCAGGGCCACGATACCCACTATGGTACCTGCCATGAGGTCTGCTGTGAATGTTTTTCTGTTGTAGTTACGTAATGCCGACAACATCTTCGGCTTAAAGTCAATACTCTTCATTCTTAACGACTAAATGTAATACTTGTTATCCTGATACTATTCTTAAAAAAGGAGTGCAAAGGTAATTATATTAATTATTATTATTGTCCTGAACGCTTAAAGAATTATAAAAAATGCGTTTTTCCTGCTTAATATCAATTGATGTTGATTAAATTTGCAAGCGTAACAATGAAAACAATCAGTAAAGGATATGAAGAAAAGTAGTGTTTTTAATATGTTAATGGTGATTGGAGTAGGCTGCTGGCTGCTTCTCTCATCGTGTACGACAAAGCAGGGTGCTATAAACAACCTCCGCAGTTTCTCATACGAACTGCGCGACCATAGCGCCTATTATAATGTCAACGACTGGGACAAGGCGATAAACAAGTTCGCGAAACTGCGCGAGGAGATCAGCAAGCATGAGTACACGGCCGACGAGCATCGCACCATAGGACAGCTTGAGGGCGAGTGCGCTGGCTACATGGTGAAGGGTGCCAAGGACGGCATCATCAACCGCGTGGGCACCTATACTAACGAACTACAGGGAATACTCGAGGGTATTCTCGGAGGAATGGGCAACGACTAGTTTTCTATGCGAAACAGACTGTTTCTGGCGGCTCTGCTGCTGTTGCTGGGCGTTGGCACTATACTCGCACAACGCCCGAAGGCCGGTGCCAAGAATCCCTCACGCCCGAAGGTGGGACTTGTGCTGGGCGGAGGTGGTGCCAAGGGTGCCACCGAGGTGGGTGTGCTGAAGGTGATAGCGGAGGTGGGCGTTCCCATCGACTATATCGCTGGCACGAGCATCGGCTCCATCGTGGGCGGACTATATTCGGTTGGCTATTCTGTTGAACAACTCGACTCCCTGTTCCGTAACGAGGACTGGGTTGACTTGTTCGCGACCGGCAGCGTGCTGGAACTGCTCGAGAACATGGTGGGACCTAACGACTCGATAGACTTCGACCGTCTGCCGATACCTTTCCGATGCGTGGCCTACGACCTGAAGAAACAGGAGGAGGTGGTGCTGAGGAGCGGAAGACTCGCCCAGGCGATGCGTGCAAGCATGGCGATACCGGGTGCTTTCAAGCCGGTGAGGATGAACGGTATGGTGCTTGTGGACGGGGGAATGATGAATAACCTGCCTGTCGACGTGGTGAGGGACATGGGTGCCGACATCGTGATTGCCGTTGACCTGCAGCAGACGAAGCATGAGACGCGTGACTTCTCGCTTAAGGAGTCGCTGGGCATCGGCGGACTGCTCGACTGGCTTGTCTCACGGCCCGACTGGAAGAAATATAACGACAACAGGGCAAGTGCCGACATATATATCAATCCAACACTTGACGGCTATGGTCCGGCTAGTTTCAACAAGAAAGACATTACCCGCATGCTCGAGATTGGTTCTGCTGCAGGCAATGCCTTCCGTAAGGACCTTGAAGAGATAAAGAAGAGGGTGCTACAAGGGGAGTATCTGTAAACCCACCCCCAACCCCTCCCGAAGGGATGGGAGTTGGATTACCTTAGAGGTATGAGGTAAGAGGTATGAGGTGTGAGGTAAGAGGTAACAACAAAAAAGGCTGGCTTATGCCGGCCCTTTTTGTTTTAGTTGACAAGTAAACGAGTTGACGAGTAGACAAGTCGCTTTTTTAGGTGTTTTAGCCCTCCTCCCTTCGGGAGGGGATGGGGGTGGGTCCTTTCCCCTTCCCTTCGGGAGGGGTTAGGGGTAGGCCACAGCGTGCACTATCTCCCCGAGGGTGGGGTGGATGTGAACCATGTCGGCCAGTTGGCTGACCGTGGTGTCACGGCACATCAGCGCGCTTATCTCCTGAACGATGTCGGCGGCATGTGGACCATAGCAATGACAGGCGATAATCTTGTCGTTATCGTCGGCAAGCAACTTCAGCATACCATCGGTCTCGCCCATCGTGACAGCCTTGCCGTTGGAGCGGAAGAACGCCTTGCGACAGGTGTAGCCTATGCCATTCTCCTTGCAATAGTCCTCGCTCGGTCCTACGCATGCTGCCTCGGGACGGGTGAAGACTGCTGCGGGCATGATGTCGAGACGGATGCCTGACGGCTTTCCGAGAATCTCGTTCACCACCTTGTGTCCCTGCATTGTGGCAGCATGTGCCAGCATCTGACGGCCGTTGACATCGCCTATGGCATAGATGCCCTCGACGTTAGTGTGCATATCGTCGTCTGTGGTAATGCCCTGTGGCGTGTATGCCACTCCCGCCGCCTCAAGACACAGTCCTTCGGTATTGGGACGTCTTCCCGTTGCCACGAGGACGGTCTCAGCACTTACGGTCTCTTCCTTGCCTTTGCGCTCGAAAGTTACACCCTCGGCATTTATCCGTTTCACGGCCGACTGCATGTGGAATGTTATTCCGCGCTTCTCCATAGTCTTGCGCAGACGTTTCGCTATGTCGCTATCGACACTTGGAAGGCATTCCTTCAGGAACTCTATGACGGTTACCTTGCTGCCGAAACTGTTGAATATCGAGGCGAACTCCATTCCTATGACACCTGCACCCACGATGACTATGCTCTCGGGAAGATGGTCGAGTTGTAATATCTCAGTTGATGTGGACACTACATTAGCATCGATGTCGCAATGGGGCGGCATCTTGGGTTTCGAGCCTGTGGCGATGATTATCTTGTCGGATGTGTATTCCTCGCCGTTCACGACGATGGTGTGTGCATCCTTGAAGGCAGCATGTCCCTGGACGAATGTTATTCCCGGCATACTCATCAGTTGCTCCACGCCGGAGCGCAGTTGCGATATCACTTCCTCGAGCCTTTGGTTCAGGCGTGCGTAGTCTATGCATGCGGAAGGTGACGCGCTACGTAATGTCTCGAGCACCTCGGCCTCATGGCATAGTGTCTTGGTGGGTATGCATCCCTCGTTGAGACATGTGCCCCCGGCATGTCGCTCCTCAATGATAATAACCGACAGCCCATTCTTAGCTGCATAGGCAGCGGCTTGGTATCCACCAGGGCCACTGCCTATTATGATAATGTCACTCTTCATTCTTCATCTGTTTAAAGGTAACAACGGGATGTTTTGCCGCCAGCACGTCATCTACGCGTCCGATAGGAGTGTTGTGCGGCGCGCTCTTCACAATGTCGGGATTGTCCTTCGCCTCCTGTGCTATCTTCCGCATCACGTCGATGAAGCCGTCGATGGTCTCCTTGCTCTCGTTCTCGGTAGGCTCGATCATCAGACTCTCATGGAAGAGCAACGGGAAATAGATGGTTGGAGCATGATAGCCATAGTCGAGCAGACGCTTCGCAACATCCATAGTCGTGATGCCCGTCGACTTGTCCTTCAGTCCGTTGAAGACGAACTCGTGCTTGCACACTCCGTCTATTGGCAACTCATAAACGTCCTTCAGGCTCTCCTTGATGTAGTTGGCATTAAGGGTGGCAAGCGGTCCTACCATCTTCATGTTCTCTTTTCCGATGGTAAGGATATAACTGAAGGCACGCAGGATGACGCCGAAGTTGCCGAAGAAGGCGCCTACGGAGCCGAGTGACGTGTCGTCGGCACTGTTCTCGCCCTTCAGATACTCGGGCAAGGATGTCCTGACCGTCAGACTGCCGTCCTCTTTCAACACGACGCGGGGCGTGGGAAGGAACTCCTCGAGTCCTTTGCGCACTCCGATAGGACCGTCGCCAGGGCCTCCGCCTCCGTGTGGAGTGGAGAACGTCTTGTGAAGATTGATGTGCATGACATCGAATCCCATGTCGCCGGGACGTGCCACACCAAGCATAGGATTGAAATTGGCACCGTCGTAGTACATCATTCCGCCACACTCATGAACGAGGGCTGCTATCTCATGGGCATGCTTCTCGTAGAGTCCGAGAGTGTTGGGATTGGTCATCATCATTGCCGCAACGGTGTCGTCGAGTTTCGTCTTGAGGTCCTCAACGTCAACGGTTCCGTCCTGAAGACTCTTCACCTCGATTACTTCAAGACCGCAGACAGCGGCAGAGGCGGGATTGGTGCCGTGGGCAGAGTCGGGAATGATAACCTTTGTGCGCTTGTCATCGCCACGACTTCTGTGGTAGGCACGTATCACCATGAGTCCTGTCAGTTCTCCGTGAGCGCCGGCAAAGGGATTGAGCGTGAACTCACTCATGCCCGTCAGCTCGCTCAGCATGCCCTGAAGACCATAGTAAACCTCCAGCGCGCCCTGGCATGTATCTGCCGGTTGTAGCGGATGAAGGGCCACGAACTCCTGCATGTTGGCAATCTCCTCGTTGATGACGGGATTGTATTTCATGGTGCATGAGCCGAGAGGGTAGAAGCCGTTGTTCACTCCGAAGTTGTTGCCGCTGAGGTTTGTGTAGTGGCGTACTACGGTCAGTTCGTCGCACTCAGGCAACTCAGCGTCTTCAGAGCGGCGCACGGCAGGAGGCAACGCATCGGTGGAAAACTCATAACTGTTCTTTGGAAAGGAGTAGCCCTTTCTTCCCTGATGAGAAAGCTCGAAAATCAGGTTTCCGTAAAGTCTGTTATTCATCCTTATCCCTCCTTCATTAATTCTACAAGTTCGTCTATCTCATGCTTCTGGCGTTTCTCCGTGACGGCAAGCATCAGGGTGTGCTCGTCAATTTTCACTCCCGCCAGATAACCTGCGGCAGCACAACGGCTCAGCAATTCATCGACATCACCGTCGTATCTGACGCAGAACTCATTGAAGAAAGGCTTGTCGAAAGCCCTTGAGAAACGGCCGGTCCACATCAGTTGGTCGTAAAGATAGTGTGCGCCAGCGTATGACAGTTCGGCTGCTTCCTTGAGTCCCTGCTTGCCCAGAAGCGACATGTAGATTGTCACATAAAGTGCCATGAGACTCTCGTTGGAACAGATGTTAGATGTGGCTTTCTGCCTTCTGATGTGCTGCTCGCGTGCCTGAAGCGTCAGTACGAAGGCCCGTTGTCCGCGATTGTCCTGTGTGAGGCCTACGATGCGTCCGGGCATCTTTCGCAGCAACTTCTCCTTGCAGCACATGTAACCCACGGAAGGACCGCCGAAGGACATAGGTATTCCGAGGCTCTGACCATCGCCAACGGCAATGTCGGCACCCCATTCGCCTGGAGACTTCAGTATGGCGAGGTCGGCAGCTATGCTGTTTACTATCATCAAGGCCTTGCTCTCGTGGATGTCGTCGGCAAAGCCTGTGTAGTCCTCTACGATTCCATAGTAGTTAGGCATCTGCAGTATCACTCCTGCCACACCGCCTTCGGAGAGTCGGCGGCGCATGTCCTCACAGTCGGTAACGCCGTCCTTCTCGTCTATCATCTCAACGTCGAAACCGTGATACTTGGCGTAGGTCTCCACGACGAGCATCGTCTTAGGGTCGACGGTACGGCTTGCAAGCACCTTGGTGCATTTCTTTCCGGCACTCATAGCCATAATGGCAGCCTCGGCGGTTGCCGTAGTGCCGTCGTACATCGAGGCATTAGAGATGTCCATGCCTGTGAGTTCAGCCATCATCGACTGGTACTCGAAGATGTAGTGCAACGTTCCTTGCGAGATTTCCGCCTGATAGGGCGTGTAACTTGTGAGGAACTCCGAGCGCGAGATGATGTTTGGAATGACCGAAGGGGTGTAGTGATCGTAAACACCGACTCCGGCAAAGGATATCAACTGGTCGTTCAGCAACCCGAAACTCTCAAGAAGCTGTCGCAGCTCAATCTCGCTTTTTGCCTCCGGAATGTTGTAGTCGCCCTTGAATCTTATGCTTTCAGGCACGTCGGCATACAACTCCTTAATAGAGTTGACACCTGCTACCTTCAGCATCTCCTTGATTTCTTCCTCGGTATGAGGGAAATATTTGAACATAGGCTGTTTGGTTGTTTTGTCGTTTAGGGGATTGGTGTTTTGTTGTTTGGGGTGTTTAGCCTTCCTCTTCGCAGAACTTAGCATACTCCTCGGCACCCATCAGGTTGTCGAGTTCAGCGCTGTCAGACATCTCCACCTTGATAATCCAGTTGGCGTATGCGTCCTCATTCAGCAGTTCGGGCTTGTCCTCGAGTGCATCATTCACCTCTACGACAACACCGCTTACAGGAGAGTTGAGGTCGCTGGCAGCCTTCACGCTCTCAACAGCACCGAATTCCTCGCCTGCTTCCACCTCGTCGTCAACCTCAGGCATGTCAACATAAACCACGTTTCCAAGTGCGTGCTGGGCATAGTCGGTGATTCCGATGATTCCGATATTTCCTTCCACTTTCACATACTCATGACTCTCAGAGTAGTAGAGTCCTTCAATTACTTTTGCCATAATGTAGCCCCCCTCTTATCTCCCCGAAGGGGAGAGGACCAAACAAGGGCTCGGGTCCTGTTATTATTATTTATGTATTGTTATTTCTTATAGTGCTTGTCGTAGAACTTCTTCTTCACGACGATGCCGGGGAATGTTTTCTTGCGTATCTGAATGGCCACCTCGGTACCGAGTTTGGCGTGTTCGGCATCCACAAGTGCCATACAGACGCTCTTGCCTGTACTGATGGAGTTGTAGCCTGTGGTCACCTCACCAATCTTCTCGCCCTCGAAAAGCACATCATAGCCATGTCGTGGGATGGCACGGTCGGCAAGTTCTATGCCTATGACACGCTGCTTCGGTCCTTCAGTCTTCTGCTTCAGCAAGGCCTCCTTGCCGATGAACTCAGGCTTGTCGAACTTGCAGAACATGCCGAGACCTGACATAATGGGTGTTATATCCTCACTCAGTTCGTCGCCGTATAGCGGGAGTCCCACCTCAAAACGCAGGGTGTCGCGGCAGCCAAGACCGCATGGAAGGCATCGCTTGCTTTCCATCAGCATGTCCCAGGCACGTCGAATATAGTCGTGAGAGCCGTATATCTCGAAGCCGTCCTCGCCAGTATAGCCTGTGCGGCTTACGATTATTGTCTCGCCGTCGGTGTCTATTGTCTTTGTGGTATAGAATACCAGTTCCTTGCAACTTAGTCCGAGCACTTCCTCTACCACTTCCTCTGCCTCGGGACCTTGAACAGCCAACTGTCCGTAGTAGTCGGAGAGGTGCTTTAGTTCGATGTCGAAGCCCTCGGCTTGTTGCTGAATCCATGCCCAGTCCTTGTCGATGTTGGCGGCATTGATAACCAGGAAGAAGTCGTTCTCTCCCATTTTATATACCAGAAGGTCGTCAACGGTACCGCCATTCTCATAGCACATCATGCCATAGTAAATCTGCCCGATGGGAGCATTGGTGACATCGTTGGTGAAGATGTGGTTCACGTAGCGCTCCGCGTCATTGCCCTTGACGCTTACCTCGCCCATGTGTGACACATCAAAAACTCCGCAATGCTGGCGCACGGCATTATGTTCCTCTATTATCGAGGAATACTGGATAGGCATCTCGAAGCCTCCGAAGGGTGACATAAGAGCACCCAACGCCACATGTTTGTCATAAAGACACGTCTTCTTATTTTCCATTTATATAATCAGGTTATAGGTTTTCCGTCAAAACCTCGGCCATCTCTTCCTTGCCGAGATTCATTATTATGTCTCCGATATTGTCGGGTAGGGCGGCGACGACTTGCTCTTTCACGAGCCGTTTGCCTTTCAGGGCCTTCCTTATTATGTCTATGTCGCCTGTGAGGAAGAAGTCGCCTTTAAGGTCGATGTCCTTGATGGTGCCGTTCTTGACCTCCATTCTCGCCTCTATCGTTCCCACACCCTCTATCCTGCGCTTTCTCGTGAGGGTGTATCTCGGATTGTTCCCATAGATGAACTCTTCCGAGAGATATTCCTTCTCGATGTTACTTATCTTCTCAATGTCCTCCTCCCGTAGCGTCAACGTCGAGTCGCAGATGCTCTCAATAATGGATCCCCTTATCTCGTCGAGGCTCATCGTGGTGTAGTCTTTCAGCAATGCTATGTGCTGTCGTACGCTCTTCACTCCCTTGCTCAGCAGTTTCTCGTCGTCGGGAGTGATGCATGCGGTCATGTTGCGCATGTCTGTGTCGTAGAGCATAGTGCCGTGAACGATGCTCCTGCCCGGTATGTGGTAGAAGGCGTTGCCGCTCACCTTGCGCCCTTCAATCATTATGTCGTTCCTGCCGTTTGCCCTTGCATCAATACCTATTTTCCTCAATGCCTCCACAACCATCATTATATAGCGGTTGTAGGTGAGGCACACGTAGTCGCTGCTCGTGATGAACGAGAGCATCATGTTGCTCTTGTCGGCATAGACACATCCTCCTCCGCTCTTCCTTCGGAACATCCTCACCCCGTTTCTCTTGCAATAGCCGATGTTCACTTCGTTCTCTATCAGCTGGTTGCGACCGAATATCACGGAGGGTTCCACCTGCCAGATGAAGAAGGCGTCGCGTACATCAGTCTCACGCGCAACATATTCCTCCATTGCGAGATAAAAACTCAGTTGCCGCTCCTCTTCATTGGGAAGTTGAATGTAAACCATCTGCCTCCGGAATAGTTGTTTTTCGTAATCATAGATTCCGCTTGCAAATATACAAAATTAATTTATTACACGAACTATATTTTGCATTAAAAAAAACAAAGATTAGCCACCATTCTCACAAAGCATACCTTTGAGACTCTCAGATGACACTTCTGACACTCTCAGATGACACTTCTGACACCCTCAGGAGACATCTCTGACATGACGAAAGGGCATCAACAAAAAGGCGGGAGCCATGCCCAAGGCTGACTCCCGCTTTGTCTTATTAAATCATTGAAGATTATTTGTTCTTCAAGACATCGCGAATCTCAGTAAGGAGTTTCTCTTCGTTAGATGGCTCTGGTGCTGCCTCTGGCTCTGGATCCTTCTTTCTTGAAAGCTTGTTCATGGCCTTGATCATGAAGAAGATACAGAGTGCGATAATCAGGAAGTCGATAACGCTCTGGATGAACGCACCATAGGCAAAGACTGCAACGCCCTTCTCTGTAGCCTCAGCCAAAGAAGCAACAGGAGTGTCGCTGAAGTTGACGAACATGTCGTTGAAATTCACACCGCCTGTGCAGAGACCTACGAGAGGCATGATAACGTGATCAACGAGTGATGACACAATCTTTCCGAACGCACCGCCGATGATTACACCGACAGCCATGTCCATAACGTTGCCCTTCATGGCAAACTCTTTAAACTCTTTAATAAATCCCATAGTTTTAAATTATTAGTTAATAAATAGGGTGAATCTTTTCTCGCTTTTTGCAATCTTTAGTTAGCAAACTCAGTCGCGTCCGCTTGATTTCTCTTAAACAATTTCCTTCTTAATCATTTTTTTAATTTATTAATACAGAAATCTGATGCAAATTTAAAGAAAATATTGTAACTTTGCATGCGAAAAGAGAAAAAAGTTGCCTAAAAGGGGTCTTTTTTTGATTTTTGGTCATAAAAAGGCTTTGATATATAATATAATAGGTATTTAATAAGGTAATATTTAGGGATTTTATTTTAACCATTTTAAAATATTTAAAGAAAAATGACAAAAGTTGCAATTAACGGTTTTGGCCGTATCGGTCGCCTCGCTTTCCGTCAGATGTTCGAGGCTGAAGGTTATGAAGTAGTGGCTATCAACGACTTGACAAGCCCAAAGA
Source organism: Prevotella sp. (assembly GCA_017554105.1). Taxonomy (GTDB): domain Bacteria; phylum Bacteroidota; class Bacteroidia; order Bacteroidales; family Bacteroidaceae; genus Prevotella. Next base: position 171,170 of record JAFZIY010000024.1, read on the forward strand.
TGCTTGCTCACCTGCTGAAGTATGACACAGCACAGGGTGGTTTCGCTGGCAAGTTCGGTGAGAACAAGCACACTGTAGAGGCTACAGACAACTCTATCATCGTTGATGGTAAGGAAATCACTATCTATGCTATTCCTAACGCAGCTGAACTGCCTTGGGGTGAGGTAGGTGTTGACGTTGTTCTCGAGTGCACAGGTTTCTACACATCTAAGGAGAAGGCTTCTGCACACATCAAGGCTGGTGCAAAGAAGGTTGTTATCTCTGCTCCTGCTGGCAACGACCTGCCTACTATCGTTTACAATGTAAACCACAAGACTCTGACACCTGCCGATACAGTTATCTCTGCTGCTTCTTGCACAACTAACTGTCTGGCTCCTATGACAAAGGCTCTGAACGACTTCGCTCCTATCCAGAGCGGTATCATGACAACTGTTCACGCTTATACTGGCGACCAGATGATTCTCGACGGTCCACAGCGCAAGGGTGATGTTCAGCGTGCACGTGCTGGTGCCCAGAACATCGTTCCTAACTCAACTGGTGCTGCTAAGGCTATCGGTCTCGTTATTCCTGAGCTCAACGGTAAGCTGATCGGTGCTGCACAGCACG
>JAFZIY010000025.1 GCA_017554105.1 Prevotella sp.
ATACATATATTTTGCACTTTCCTCACCTTGCTAACCTCGCTAACTTCTGAAAACCCCTTTTGTTGACTTTGTTGACTGTTGACTTTGTTGACTATGTTGACTTTGGGTGTTGGGTGTTAGGTGTTGGGTGTTAGCTAATTGCTTTGTTCAAGTGCCTCTGCTCTGGTGTATTTGCTTGAATGTGATAGCCAACACCTAATACCCAACACCCATCACCCAAGAAATCTTCCGACCTATTCCGACCTTGTCTCAAACGTCCTACTACAATGGGTTTGCGGGTATTTTAGAAACTCATTTCCGACCCAAAAAGGTCGGAAGATTTCGGGCTTTTTTCTTGCAAAAAGTCGTTTGATTATGTATCTTTGTATTGTCTTCAGACTACTAATGTCAAACCAATATATAAACAACGTCCAATGACCGTGTCACTCATCACCTCCAGCCCTCGCAATTGCCGCAGATGCTCTTGCAACAAGCCACTTTTCGCACTGCAAAAGGAGTCATTTTGCAGCATAACTGAAGAATCCCCGATAAAAAAGATTAATTCTGCAGGGATAATGTGGTTGGTTTGCAGAAAAATTGCTATATTTGCAAACCATTTGAGAAAAGTAACTAACAATCATAATAACATAACTAAACAAATCAAAAAAGACATGAGAGTCGCTAAATTCTTAGTATTTGCCACTTTGCTTATCGTGGCATTAGGAGCAAATGCCGCAGTAAGGACGGAAGGCAATTGCGTGACTGTTGACGTGGAACAACCCGCTACCAATGGTGCGCGTGTGGTTTGCCTTGAGGTAATCAACGACAACATAATCCGTGTGCGTGCCACCTCAGAGAGCTCACTCCCCAAGAAACAGGAGAGCCTGATGATAGTGAAGCAGACGTCAAAGCCACAGTTCACCACATCGGAGAAGGGTGACGTAGTGGAGGTTAAGGCCAAGAACATCACGGCACAGGTGAACAAGACCACAGGACAGATAACCTTCCTCGACGGCAACGGCAAGCGTCTGGCTAAGGAGACAAAGGACGGCAAGACATTCGAGCCCTTCAGGGTGCCCGACCGCGAGATAGGCAACGGCACGATTACCGAGGAGCAACGTAAAGGTCTTTCGTGGACACTGAAGTTCGAGAATCAGCCGGAGGCACTTTACGGTCTCGGACAGCATCAGGCGGAAGAACTGAACATGCACGGAAAGAACGAGGACCTTTTCCAGTATAACACAAAGGTGAGCATTCCTTTCGTGCTTAGCAACGCAGGCTACGGCATATTGTGGGACAGTTACAGCTATTGCCGTTTCGGAAATCCTAATGACTATCTGCAACTCAACCGTGCCTTCAAACTTTATGACAAGAAAGGCAAAGAAGGTCACCTCACGGGAACATACGTTGACAAAGATGGCAGGAAGGTGGTTCGTGATGAGGATTCCCTTTATTTCGAGTATGCCATGCCCGAGAAGTCGGAAGTGTGTAACCGTACCGACAACGGTGGCATTCAAAATCTGCCGAAGGGCTTCAGGTGCAACGGTGCCAGTGTGGTCTATGAGGGCTTCATTGAGGCTAACACGACAGAACTCTATCAGTTCATTCTCTATTACGCAGGCTACATGAAGGTGTATATTGGCGGCGAGGAAGTGGTGCCAGAGCGCTGGCGCACAGCATGGAACCCGAACACTTGGAAGTTCACGAAGCATCTGCGTCAGGGAGAGAGGACACACATACGCGTGGAGTGGCAGCCCGACGGCGACGTCTCCTATTGTGGTCTTCGTGTTTCTGAGCCCCGTACACGCGAGGAGCGTGAGCAGTTGTGCATCTGGAGTGAGATGAGTCGTGACATGGACTACTACTTCATTGCCGGTAACACTTTCGATGATATCATCTCCGGCTATCGCACACTTACAGGCAAGGCTCCCGTATATCCCAAGTGGGTGCTTGGCTTCTGGCAGAGTCGTGAGCGCTATAAGACTCAGGCTGAGATAGAGGAGACATTGGCAGAGTTCCGCAAGCGCCACATTCCTATTGACAATATCGTGCAGGACTGGAACTACTGGAAGGAGGACCAGTGGGGTAGCCATGTGTTCGAGGCTTCGCGATTCCCCAATCCCCAGCAGATGCTCGACAACGTGCATAAGATGAACGGAAGGTTCATGATCTCGGTATGGCCGAAGTTCTATGTCAATACCGACCATTATAAGGAACTTGACAAGAACGGTTGGATGTACACTCAGGCTGTGAAGGACGATATTCACGACTGGGTAGGACCAGGCTATGTTGGTGGTTTCTATGATGCATACGATGCCGGTGCCCGTAAGATGTTCTGGAGGCAGATGGACGAGAACCTCTTCACGAAGTACAATCACGGCATTGATGCCTGGTGGATGGATGCCAGCGAGCCTAATGTGCGCGACTGCACTCCTATGTGGTATCGCAAGGCATTGTGCGGACCTACCGCACTGGGTTCTTCCACGGAGTATTTCAATGCCTATTCTGTAGTAAATGCCGATGCAATATATAACGGACAGCGCACCGTCACCCCTAATCAGCGCGTGTTCCTGCTCACCCGTTCGGGCTTTGCCGGCGAGCAGCGTTACAGTACCGCCACATGGAGTGGTGACATAGGTACCCGCTGGGAGGATATGAGGGCGCAGATGACGGCAGGACTCAACTATTCTATGTCAGGTATTCCTTTCTGGGGAATGGACCAAGGCGGTTTCTGCGTTGAGAACCGTTATGTGGCTGCCCAGCAGGAGTTTGACAGGACGGGTACAGAGAATGCCGACCTCACCGAGTGGCGCGAACTGCAGGCACGTTGGAACCAGTTTGGTTGCTTCATCCCTCTCTACCGTGCTCACGGTCAGTGGCCTTTGCGCGAGGTATGGAACATCGCACCTGAGAACCATCCAGCATACAAGACCATCGTGTGGTACGACAAGTTCCGCTATCGTCTGATGCCTTACCTCTATTCTATGGCAGGCTGGGCACACCTGAAGGACTATACTCTGATGCGCGCATTGGTTATGGACTTCAATGGCGACAGCAATGTCTATGACATCCCCGACCAGTGGATGTTCGGTCCGGCATTCATGGCATGTCCTGTAGGCAAGTATAAGGCCCGCAACCGCTCGGTATATTTCCCGAAGCAGTGTGGGTGGTATGACCTCTATAGTGGCGATTATATCGCTGGCGGTCAGACGCTTGTTGTGGATGCTCCATACGAGCGCATCCCGGTGTTTGTTCGCGAAGGTTCGATAATACCTTACGGACCGGAGATGGAATGGAGCGACGAGAAACCGGCTGACAACATCATACTCTATGTCTATGCAGGTGCCGACGGCAAGTTCCAGATATACGAGGACGAAGGAACCAACTATAACTACGAGAAAGGCAAGTATGCCACAATAGATATTGCCTATGACGATGCCTCGCGCACTGTAACAATAGGTAAGACGGTAGGCTCTTATAGTGGTATGCCGAAGAACCGCAACTTCACTATCGTCTATTGCACCAAGGACAATGCTCAGGAACTTACCTTTGAACCGACGAATGGAAAGACCGTGAAATACAACGGCAAGGAAGTAAGCGTGAAACTCTGAACGAGATGAGCATGATGAGAAAATCCCTAATAGTCCTATTTGCCATTCTCATGGCAATGCCAGCGATGGCGCGTGAGCGCAAATGCTTTGACAGTAACTGGTCGTTCGTGCTCGATGAAAAGATGACTGCCGAGCAGGCATTTGTAGCCGAAGGATGGCGACAACTGAACCTTCCACACGACTGGGCCATAGAGGGCGACTTCTATGCAGGTAATCCCAGTGGTGCCGGAGGCGGTGCATTGCCTGGCGGAGTGGGGTGGTACAAGAAGTCGTTCACCATTGCCGCGAAAGAACTTAAGGACCAGAAATTCTTTATAGAGTTCGACGGCGTCTATATGAACAGTACCGTGTGGCTCAATGGTCATGAACTGGGTATCCGCCCGTACGGCTACAGTTCTTTCGAATATGAGATGACTCCTTATCTGAAGGAAGGCGACAACTGCATTGTAGTGAAGGTGGATAACAGCGACCAGCCTAACTCGCGCTGGTATAGCGGTTGCGGCATCTATCGTCATGTGTGGCTTACGAAAGCCGCAACGACCCATGTGGCACATTGGGGTACTCACGTGACCGCACAGAAGGAGAAGAGCGGTTGGGTGGTCGATATAAATGTCACCCTCGACGGCGGTAATGCCGATGTGCAGAACACCCTGCTTGATGCAGGTGGCAGGATTGTGGGCAAGTCAAAGGGCCTACGGTCTCGCATAAACGTTGATAATCCACATCTGTGGTCGGTGGAGAATCCTTATATATATACCGTGAAGACCGAGGTGTTGAAAGGAAAGAAGGTTGTTGACACATACGAGACGACAACTGGCTTCCGTGATTTCAAGTTCGACCCTGAGACAGGTTTCTGGCTTAACGGGAAGAACTTCAAACTCAACGGTGTATGCGAGCATCACGACCTGGGCTGCCTCGGTGCTGCTTTCTCAGAGGATGCCATGCACAGGAAACTGACCATACTGAAGCAGATGGGTGTGAATGCCATACGCTGCTCCCATAATCCTCCAGCACCCGAACTGCTTGCACTATGCGACACTATGGGACTGGTGGTCATGGATGAGTCGTTCGATATGTGGCGCCGCAAGAAGACGCAGAATGACTATGCGCGTTTCTTCGACGAGTGGCACGAACGCGACCTCACCGACCTTGTGTTGCGCGACCGCAACCACCCTTCGGTGATGATGTGGAGCATCGGCAACGAGGTGCTTGAGCAGTGGTCGTCGGCAGAGGCGGACACGTTGACACTGGAACAGGCGAACCTCATACTCAATGCCGGTCACGACGCCTCGACACTTGCGAAGGAAGGCGAGATGAGCGTCAACTCCCTGCTAACCCTGCACCTTGCAGAGATAGTGAAGCGACACGACACCACGCGCCCAATCACGGCAGGATGCAATGAACCAAATCCCAACAACCACCTCTTCAAGAGCGGTGCGATAGACATCATAGGATTCAACTATCATCACCAGTGGGTGAAGGACGTGCCGAAGAATTTCCCAGGCAAGCCTTTCATCTTCAGCGAGAGTGTCTCGGCATTGCAGACGCGGGGTTATTACATGATGCCCAGCGACTCGGTGTATGTGGCACCCAAGCAGTGGTGGCTGCCATATACCGACCCCTCGTTCATGTGCTCTGCCTATGATAACATGCACGCCTCGTGGAGTTCTACCCATGAGGAGACGTGGGATGTGGTGAAACACACGCCATACGTCGGAGGACAGTTTATCTGGACAGGCTTCGACTATATTGGCGAACCAACGCCATATGGCTTCCCCGCACGCAGTAGTTATTTCGGTATTATCGACCTTGCGGGCTTCCCGAAGGACGTATATTATATGTATCAGAGCGAGTGGACGGAGAAGCCGGTGCTTCATCTCTTCCCTCACTGGAACTGGTTGCCGGGGCAGACCATCGATATGTGGTGCTATTATAACAATGCCGACGAGGTGGAACTGTTCGTGAACGGCAAGAGCCAGGGCGTCAGGACAAAGGACGAGCACACATATCATGTGATGTGGCGTGTGGAATACCAGCCGGGAGAAGTGAGGGTGGTGGCACGCAAAGGCGGCAGGAACGTGGGAGAACAGACCATATGCACTGCCTCGACGGCACATCATCTGCGTCTCACTCCCGACAAGCACGGAAACACGACGTTCGTGACCGTGGAGGTGGTTGACAAGGACGGCAATCTTTGTCCCTGGGCTACGGACATGGTATATTTTAATACACCGAAGGGACTGGAGATTATCGGTGTTGACAACGGCTGCCAGACCTCAATGGAACGCTTCAAGGACAACAAGCGTGCCGCGTTCTTCGGCAAGTGCCTTGTGGTGGTCAAGGGTAGTGGAACGCTGAAGGCACAGGCAATGGGACTGCAGGATAGCAGTCTGATTATTGAATAACAATTATCATGGCGTTCCTTTGTGTGCGCTGTTTATAAGTACATACCTATGAAAAGAATTATAAGTGTGCTGTGTGTGCTCTGTTGTGCGTCAGCCATGCAGGCACAGGTCAAGACAAACGCAGGAGTGCAGTATCTCATGAACGGTCAGAAAGACATGTCGGGAGACTTCTGCGACCTTTCAAACACCTATTTCTTTGCCGATAGTCTGACGTCCTTCAACACCTCCGACGCCACGGGAAAGGTTATGTGGAAGCGTTACCGTCTGGCTCCGCGTCAGGCATTCAATCTCAACGGCTACTGGCCAGTGCCGCTGCAGCAACTCGATTTCCCTGATGCGGCATACGACAACGACCCTCAACTGAAGATACAGTTGCGCTTTGTGACACCGCGCACGGTGCGTGTGACGATGCTCACATCACCCATAGAGCCACGTGAGGACGATGCCAACGACGTGATGTTGGCAGGTGTTCCCAAGACCGATAACTCATGGCGTGTGTCGCAGTCGGGAAACACCATCAGTTACAGCAGCGCCTTCGGCACGATAGAGATTCAGAAATACCCGTGGCGCCTTATTGTAAAGGATGCCAAGGGCAAGATACTCACACAGTCGCGCCATATCATCGACAACGACTCCACACAGGTGAAGTTGCTGCCGTTCACATTTATAAAGCGAGGCAGTGACAACTCACGAAGCATAAACCCCGTTTTCTCGCTCGCTCCGGGAGAGCGCATCTACGGCTGTGGCGAGAGTTTCACGAAACTCGACAAGGTAGGGCAGAAGGTACACCTCTCCGTCACCGACCCTCAGGGACCAGAGACTGACGGAATGTACAAGCCCGTGCCTTTCTTCTTCAGCAACCGTGGCTATGGCATTTTCATGCACACCTCGGCACCCGTGACATGTGACTTCGGTGCCAGTTACATAGGGGCCGACCGCCTCTTCATGGCTGATGAGACGATGGACTTCTTCATCTTCTTCGGAGAGCCGAAGGACATCCTCAACGAATATACCGACATCGTGGGAAAGTCGCCAATGCTGCCACTGTGGACCTTCGGCACATGGATGAGCCGCATCACCTATTTCTCACAAGACGAGGGCATGGACATCGCCCACAAGATACGCGAGAACAAGATACCGTGTGACGTCATACACTTCGATACCGGATGGTTCGACGTTGACTGGCAATGCGACTACGAGTTCTCAAAGAATCGCTTTAAGAATCCTGTGAAAATGCTTAAGGATATGGACGATATGGGATTCCATACATGCTTGTGGCAACTGCCGTACTTCACACCCAAGAACCGTTATTTCCGCGAGATTGTAGATGGCGGCATGCATGTGAAAAACGAGAACGGAGGCATGCCATACGAGGATGCCGTGCTCGACCTCAGCAACCCCAAGACCGTGCAATGGTATCAGGAGAAGATAGGCGGTCTTATCAAGCAGGGCGTTGATGTAATTAAGTGCGACTTCGGCGAGGCGGCACCCTATAACGGCATCTACTATAGCGGCAAGACAGGACTCTATGAGCACAATCTCTATCCCGTGCGCTATAACAAGGCATTGTGGGAGGCCGTGAAGAAATATACCGATGAGCGTGACGCAAAATCACCCAACATCCAAAACGGCGTTATCTGGGCACGCTCGGCATGGGCTGGCTCACAGCGTTACCCGCTACACTGGGGCGGTGACGCGGCGACGACAAACACCGGTATGCTCGGCGACCTCCGCGGCGGCATCTCCTTCGGTCTCAGCGGCTTCTCATTCTGGAGTCACGACATGGGAGGCTTCGTCACCGCGTCGCCTGAGGACATCTACCGTCGCTGGCTGCCCTTCGGCTTCCTAAGCAGTCACACCCGCGCTCATGGTGCTCCGCCCACTGAGCCGTGGCTTATCAGCGAGAGTTTCACCGAGGCATTCCGCAAGAGTGCTGAGATGAAATACCGTCTCATGCCATACGTCTATTCACAAGCAAAGGACTGCACCGAGCGCGGACTGCCCATGGTGCGTGCGTTGTTCGTGGAGTTCCCCGACGATCCTGGCGCATGGCTGGTGGAGGATGAGTATATGTTCGGCTCCCAAATACTCGTGGCACCGCTCCTTGAGAGTGGTGACAGCCGTATGTGCTATCTTCCCAGGGGCAAGTGGCACGACTATCAGACGGGAGCCATCTACGACGGAGGCTATCAGACCATCACCGTGGGCGAGATACCTGCCGTCATCCTCGTGCGCGACGGCTCCGCCATACCGCATGTCCCCGTGGCACAGCACACAGGCGACATCGACTGGAGCAAGCTCGAGTGGAAACACTACGTCTCCTCTCCTTCCGGCAAGGCCGAGGGAATACTTCTCAGACCAGGCAATGACAGGCTCGAAGAGTATGTTTATAACTTGGGGGTTGCAGTGAAATAGAGAAGAGGGCGGGATGTTATCCTGCCCTTTTTCTTTTTCTTTTTCTTTGTTTTTCAAATAAAATATTTATCTTTGCAGCCATGATAACGATACTCGGTCCTACTGCATGTGGCAAGACCACACTGGCGGCGCATCTCGCGGCGCGCATCGGTGGGGAGATTATCTCTGCCGACAGCCGTCAGGTGTATCGTCGCATGGACATAGGAACGGGCAAGGACCTCGACGACTATGTCGTTGACGGCAAGCAGATACCATATCATTTGATAGACATCATGGAGCCTGGCACGAAGTATAACCTATTCCAGTATCAGCAGGACTTCCACGATGCGTACAATGACATTCGGAGTAGGGGAGCGGAGCCCATCCTCTGCGGTGGTACGGGCCTCTACATCGAGGCGGCGCTGAAGGGCTATGCGCTCTCGCCGGTGCCACAGAATGCGGAACTAAGGGCAAGTCTTGAGGGAAAGAGTCTAGAGGAACTCACCTCCATGCTCGTCCTCCTAAAGCAGAAGAACGGCTCTACGATGCACAACACCACTGACGTCGATACCGCACAGCGCGCCATACGTGCAATAGAGATAGAGACGTACAATGCGGAGCATCCTATGCCGGAGAGGCAGTTGCCCGGCGTTGAGTCGCTTGTCATAGGAGTGAACATCGACCGCGAGGCACGTCGTGAGCGCATCACACAGCGACTGCGCCAGCGCCTTGAGAACGGCATGGTGGAGGAGATACGCACCATCATAGACAGCGGCGTGGCGCCCGAAGACCTCATCTATTACGGTCTCGAGTACAAGTATGTCACCGAGTATGTCATAGGAAAGACCTCATACGAGGAGATGTTCCGCGCCCTCGAGATAGCCATACATCAGTTTGCCAAGCGGCAGATGACATGGTTCCGGGGCATGGAGCGCCGCGGCACAGTGATACACTGGATAGACGCCAGCCTCCCCATGGAGGAGAAGATAGACTGCATCCTGGCGTTGCGTGACGCCGAACACCACACATAGCGAAGAATATAGAGTACTCTAAATATACTACACATGGACAATCAGGCACGGTGGGGCATCGTTTACTGCCCTAAGTACATGACGCAGCGTCGTCATAAGTTCTGGGAGAAGGTGGAACGCTGTCTCCTCGAGAAGAAAGTGGAGTACGACTTCGTCCAGAGCGAGAATGCCAACAGCGTGGAGCGTCTCATCATGATGCTCATCAACAACGGCTACAAGACCATTGTGGTCGTCGGTGGCGACTCTGCCCTCAACGACACCGCCAACTGCCTGATGAGCGTCGAGAAGAGCGTGCGCGACGATATTGTCCTTGGTCTCATCCCCAACGGTGTGATGAACGACTTCGCCTCGTTCTGGGAGATGGAGGAGGGCGACATCGAGCGCCAGGTGGACTGGATAATAAAGCGCCGCGTGCGCAAGATAGACATCGGCTGTATCAGATATACCGACAAGGAGGGCACCAACTGTCACCGCTATTTCCTTAACAGCGTCAACGTGGGCCACCTCTCCGACATCATGAACCTCCGTCAGAAGATGCGCCACTACTTCGGGTCGCGCGTGCTGTCGTTCATCTTCTCCTTCGTGCTAATGATATTCCGTCGCAAGGACTATAAGATGGACATCAAGATAAACTCCGACGTGGTGAAGCGCAAGGTGATGACCGTCTGTGTGGGCAACACCCGCGGCTATGGCCAGACACCCAATGCGGTGCCCTACAACGGACTGCTCGACGTTTCAGTGGTATATCATCCCGAGGTGCTGCAACTGATAGAGGGTTTCTATCTTTTCGTCTCCGGCAAGATACTCAATCACAAGAGCGTTCATCCCTTCCGCACCCGTGAGGTGCTGTTCCGTGAGGCCCGCCATGCCCCCGTCAATGTTGACGGACGTGCCGTCGAGAGCATCGAGGGTCCGTTCCGTGTGGAGGTGGAGCAGGAAGTGATAAACTTCATCATGCCCGACTGATTTCGCCCTTTTTTGTTATACAAAACACAAAAAATGTGTGTTTTGTTAAAAAATCAAGCCATTTATTTTGCCATAAGAGCAAAAATTACTACTTTTGAGGATGAATTTTGCATGGTGCTTCCAACAGGCACCATCAATCGCTCATTGAACTACTAAACAAAAAATAAACCTTAAAACAAGAGTAACTATGAGTTATCTTCGATTTGAAAAGGCTCTGATGACGAACCTGGAAGAGGCCCTGCCCCGCGAGCTGCTGCGCACCAACCGCTCGGGAGCATACTCCTGCTCCACGATTGTCGACTGCAACACGAGGAAGTATCATGGATTGCTTGTGGTACCCGTACCCGAACTGGATGACGAGAACCACGTCCTTCTCTCCTCGCTTGATGTCACGGTCGTACAGCATGGCGCGGAGTTCAACCTCGGACTGCACAAGTATCAGGGCAACAACTACAGCCCGAAGGGACACAAGTACATTCGGGAGTTCGATTGCGACAAGGTTCCTACGACGCTCTACCGTGTCGGAGGAGTTGTGTTGAAGAAGGAAGTGGTGTTCCAGCACTATGAGGACCGCATCCTCATCCGCTACACGCTGGTGGATGCCCACTCGGCTACGAAGCTTCGTTTCCGTCCGTTCCTCGCATTCCGCAGCGTGAGGCAGTTCACACACGAGAACTCAACCGCCAACCGCGAGTACCAGGGCGTGGACAACGGCATCCGCACATGTATGTATGCAGGATACCCCGACCTCTACATGCAGTTCTCCAAGAAGAACGAGTTTATCTTCATGCCCGACTGGTATCGTGGCGTGGAGTATCCCAAGGAACAGGAGCGTGGCTATGCCTCCAACGAGGACCTCTACGTGCCGGGATATTTCGAGATGGATATCAAGAAGGGCGAGAGCATCGTCTTTGCGGCATCCACAAGCGAGATAAAGACACGCACGCTGAAGCCACTCTTCGACAAGGAGGTGGACGAGCGCGCACCGCGCGACAACTTCTTCCACTGCCTCGTCAACGCAGCACACCAGTTCCACAACCGCACGAAGAAAGACGAACGCTATATACTCGCCGGCTACCCATGGTTCAAGTGCCGCGCCCGCGACACTTTCATAGCACTGCCGGGACTTACACTCGCCATCGAGGAGCAGGACTACTTCGAACTCGTGATGCAGACCGCCGAGCGCGGACTGCGTGAGTTCATGGAGGGCAAGCCGCTCACCGTGAAGATCTACGAGATGGAGCAGCCCGACGTTCCCCTCTGGGCGATATGGGCCATACAGCAGTATGCCAAGGAGGCAGGCGACGAGAAGTGCTTCAAGATGTACGGCAAGCTGGTGCGCGACATCGTGGAGTACATCGAGGAGGGCAAGCACCCCAACCTCACGCTCGAGGACAACGGACTGCTGCGCACCGAGGGCAAGGAGAAGGCCGTCACATGGATGAACTCCACCGCCAACGGACGCCCCGTAGTGCCGCGTACAGGATTCATCGTAGAGTTCAACGCACTGTGGTACAACGCGTTGAAGTTCGCTGCGAAACTCGCCGCCGCCAACAACGACACCAAGGAGGCAGCCAACCTCGAGGCACGTGCCGAGAAAGCCAAGAAGTCGTTCGTCGACACCTTCCTCAACGACTATGGCTATCTCTTCGACTATGTCGATGGATATATGATGGACTGGAGCGTCCGTCCAAACATGATATTTGCTGTGGCTCTCGACTACTCACCGCTCGACCGCACACAGAAGAAGTCAGTGCTCGACATCTGCACACGCGAACTGCTCACGCCCAAGGGACTGCGCTCACTCTCGCCGAAGAGCGGAGGATACAACCCGATGTATGTCGGACCGCAGTCGCAGCGTGACTATGCCTACCATCAGGGCACCGCATGGCCCTGGCTTGGAGGATTCTATATGGAAGCCTGCCTGAAACTCTACAAGCTCACGCGACTGAGCTTCGTGGAGCGACAGATGGTTGGATACGAAGATGAGATGGTGCTCAACTGCCTCGGCACGATACCCGAGATGAGCGACGGCAACCCGCCGTTCCGCGCTCGTGGTGCCATGTCGTTCGCCATGAACGTCGCCGAGATACTACGCACACTGAAGATGCTCGAGAAATATACTTATAATAGAGATTAGTCGTTTAGGGGATTAGTCGTTTAGGAGATTGGGAAATTAGTCGTTTGGTCGTTTAGGGGATTAGGCGTTTAAGACACCCAGAGGACCAACTCCCCAACACCCCAGAGGACCAAAAACCTCCCCAGAGGACCAAAACAATTGTGGTATGAAAGTATTAATGTTCGGATGGGAGTATCCCCCGCATGTGTTCGGAGGACTCGCCACAGCAAATTACGGAATATCTGAAGGACTGAAGGCACAGGGCGACATCGACATCGCGCTATGCCTCCCGCACCCCTTCGGCGACGAGAGCCAGCATGCAGCGCGCATCATCGCGATGAATGCTGTGCCCATCGCATATCGTGACGTCAACTACGACTACGTCAAGAGCAGAGTAGGGAACATCATGGATCCCGACTACTACTACCGTCTTCGTGAGAATATCTACGCCGACTTCAACTACATGCACGTCAACGACCTCGGTGCCATGGAGTTCGCAGGAGGCTATCCCGGTAATCTCCACGAGGAGATAAACAACTACTCCATCATTGCAGGTGTGGTGGCACGCACCGAGGAGTTCGACATCATACACGCACACGACTGGCTCACCTATCCCGCGGGAATACATGCCAAGAACGTCAGCGGCAAGCCACTGTGCATCCACGTGCATGCCACCGACTTCGACCGCTCTCGCGGTAATGTGAACCCCACGGTCTATGGCATCGAGAAGAACGGTATGGACAATGCCGACTGCATCATGTGCGTGTCAGAGCTCACACGGCAGACCGTCATCAACCACTACCACCAGGACCCGCGCAAGTGCTTCACCGTGCACAACGCCGTATATCCTCTCCGTCAGGAGTTGCAGGACATACCGCGTCCCGACCATACGGGCAAGGAGAAGGTAGTCACCTTCCTCGGGCGCATCACCATGCAGAAAGGTCCAGAGTACTTCGTCGAGGCAGCCACTATGGTGCTTCACCGCACCCGTAACGTGCGCTTCTGCTTCGCCGGCTCGGGAGACATGATGGAGGCAATGATAAACCTCGCGGCAGAGCGAGGCATCGCCGACCGCTTCCACTTCCCCGGCTTCATGCGAGGCAAGCAAGTATATGAGTGCCTCAAGGACTCCGACGTCTATGTCATGCCGTCAGTGAGTGAGCCGTTCGGCATCTCGCCCCTCGAGGCAATGCAGTGCGGCACGCCATCAATCATCTCAAAGCAAAGCGGTTGCGCCGAGATACTCAACAACTGCATTAAGGTTGACTACTGGGACATCCACGCCATCGCCGACGCCATGTACTCCATCTGCAACAACGAGAGCCTCTTCAAGTACCTACAGGAAGAAGGCAAGCGCGAGGTTGACCAGATAACATGGGAGAAGGTAGGAACGTGGATACGCACCCTCTATCTCAGGACAATGGGATGGGAGTAAGACCTCCTCAGCCCCCCCAAGGGAGGGGCAGTAACACCTCTAATTATTCATATAAAAAATCTTTAGTCTAAACATTAAATAAATGGAGACCACCAAACACCAGCAAAAGTGATTAAGCTCTCCTCCCTTGGGGAGGAGCTGGAGGTGGGTAATTATTATGAAAACAATATGTTTATATTTTGAGATACACCAGATAATACATCTCAAGCGCTACCGTTTCTTCGACATCGGTACCGACCATTACTATTACGACGACTACGAGAACGAACGCTCCATCAGCGACATCGCAGAGCGTTCCTACATGCCCGCACTCGACACCCTCGGGAAGATGATCAGCGAGGGCAACGGATACTTCAAGGTGGCCTTCTCCCTCTCCGGAGTAGGCATGGAGCAACTCGAGATGCACGCACCGCAGGTACTCGAGAAACTGCAGGAACTCAACGCCACAGGCTGCGTCGAGTTCCTCGCCGAGCCATACAGCCACGGACTCTCCTCACTCGCCAACGAGCAAGCCTTCGAGGCAGACGTGAAGAAGCAGGCAGCCAAGATAAAGGAGTACTTCGGCAAGAAACCCACCGTGCTGCGCAACTCCTCGCTTATCTATAGCGACGACATCGGACTCAAGGTGTCCTCCATGGGCTTCAAGGGAATGCTCACCGAGGGAGCCAAGCACGTACTCGGATGGAAGTCACCCCACTACGTCTATAACTGCGCCCTCGCGCCCAGTCTCAAGCTGTTGCTGCGCGACGTTGAGCTCTCCGACGACATCTCGCTGCGCTTCAACAACAGCGAGTGGGACGGCTACCCACTGTTCGCCGACAACTACGTCGACCGCATAGTACGACTGCCCGAGGAAGAGCAGGTCATCAACATCTTCATGGAACTGTCAGCCCTCGGCATCGCACAGCCCCTGTCCTCCAACATCCTCGAGTTCCTCCGCGCCATCCCTGTATGCGCTAAGCAGAAGGGCATCAACTTCTCCACACCGTCTGAGATCATCAGTAAGATGAAGAGCGTGGGCAACCTCGACGTGCCCGACACCCTGTCATGGGTCGATGAGGAGCGCGACGTGTCGTGCTGGCTCGGCAACGCCATGCAGCGCGAGGCATTCAACAAACTCTACAGCGTGGCCGACCGCGTGCGCATCGCCAACGACCCCAAGATAAACCAAGACTGGGACTATCTGCAGGCATCCAACAACTTCCGTTTCATGACCACAAAGCCAAGCAACGTAGGACTCGACCGCGGCATCTACTCCTCGCCGTTCGATGCCTTCACCAACTACATGAACGTGCTGGGCGACTTCATGAACAGAGTAAACAGCCTCTATCCCGAGGAGATAGACAACGAGGAGCTCAACTCCCTGCTCACCACCATCAAGAACCAGGGCGATGAGATAACCATGAAGGACCTCGAGATAGTACGTCTGCAGGCAAAGGTCGAGAAACTTCAGGTAGCCGAGGAGAAACTAAAGAAACAACTCGACAAGGCCGCCGAGAAGCCAGCCAAGAAAGCTCCGGCAAAAAAGGAAGAAAAAGCAGAAAAGAAATAGACTGAAACTAAGACTTAACAATTAGTATGTGGGACCCGCCGACTTCATTGTCACGAGTCCCACATCTTATTAATGTAACAGTTATATTGTTGCTATTATGAATTTCGAATTATGAATGAAGCGAAAGGGATATAAAACAAAGAGGGCACCGCCGTGGGGCGATGCCTTCTTGTTTTATGTTCCCTTCCTTTTGGGAGGGGTTGGGGGTAGGCCCTTATGAGTTGTACTCCTGCCAGCTCTTTATCTTTATTTCATCAAGTTTCAGGGCGCAGAAAGCCTCGATGAAAGCCTTGGCGAGACGTACGTTGGTCATCAGCGGTATGTTGTGGTCAATGGCACCACGACGGATGCGGTAACCATTGGTGAGCTCGCGGCTCGTGTGGTTCTTTGGCTCGTTGATGATGAGGTCGAACTTATGCTCGGCAATCATGTCCATCACCTTGTTCTCTCCGTCCTCGTCGGGCCATGACACGGTGGTCGCCTCGATGTTGTTGTTCTCGAAGAACTGTGCGGTGCCTCGTGTGGCGTAGATCTTGTAGCCGTTCTTCACCAGTTGGCGGGCTGGCTCAAGGAGTGACACCTTGCCTTTGGCTGCACCTGATGAGATGAGCACCGCGCCCTTGCCTGGCTCGGGCAGACGATAGCCGGTAGCGATGAGTGCGTTGAGCAATGCCTCGTGGAGGTCGTCGCCAAGACATCCCACCTCGCCCGTTGATGACATATCCACTCCGAGTACCGGGTCGGCATTCTGCAGACGTGCGAAGGAGAACTGTGATGCTTTCACGCCGATGCGGTCGATGTCGAACTCGCTCTTGTCGGGACGCTGGTATGGTGCGTCGAGCATTATCTTCGTTGCCGTCTCGATGAAGTTGCGCTTCAGTATCTTCGACACGAATGGGAACGAACGTGATGCGCGGAGGTTGCACTCGATGACCTTCACCTCGCGGTTCTTGGCGAGGAACTGAATGTTGAACGGTCCCGAGATGTTCAGCTCGCGTGCTATCTTGTGTGCTATCTTCTTAATCTGACGTATGGTGGAGAAGTATATGTGCTGTGCCGGGAACACCATTGTGGCGTCGCCTGAGTGGACACCTGCATACTCTACGTGCTCGGAGATGGCGTACTCTACTACCTCGCCCTTGTCGGCTACGGCGTCGAACTCTATCTCTTTGGTCTCCTGCATGAACTGGCTCACCACAACGGGGAAGTCCTTAGACACCTCGGTGGCCATCTTCAGGAAGCGCTCCAGTTCCTCGTAGTCGTAGCATACGTTCATTGCAGCGCCTGAGAGGACGTAGGACGGACGCACGAGAACGGGGAAGCCCACCTCGTTGACAAACTCCTTGATGTCCTCGAGTGAGGTCAGCGCGCGCCATGCCGGCTGGTCGATGCCGAGCTTGTCGAGCATTGCAGAGAACTTGTCGCGGTTCTCGGCGCGGTCGATGTCCACTGGGCTGGTACCGAGCACCGGTATGCTCTGGCGATGAAGTTTCATCGCGAGGTTGTTAGGTATCTGTCCTCCCACGCTGACTATCACGCCACGTGGCTGCTCCAGTTCGATGACGTCGAGCACGCGTTCCATTGACAACTCGTCGAAGTAGAGGCGGTCGCACATGTCGTAGTCGGTGGACACGGTCTCGGGGTTGTAGTTTATCATGATGGACTTATAGCCCAGTTTGCGTGCGGTGTTGATGGCATTAACTGAGCACCAGTCGAACTCCACACTCGAACCGATGCGGTATGCACCAGAGCCGAGAACCACCACCGACTTCTCGTTCTTGTAGTAAGGAACGTCGTGCTGTGCCTTGTTGCTTGCGCTGGCAACGGCCTGCTTCCATTCCTCGGTGGTAGTCTTGTCTGCCTTCGTAGGCTCTACGCCCGGCAGGTATGTGAAGTAGAGGTAGTTTGTCAGTTCGGGGTGCTCGCTTGCTACGGTGTTTATTCTCTTCACCGATGGCATTATGCCGCGCTCCTTGCGGCGGTTACGTACCATGAGGTTTTCCTTCTCCATGTTTCCCTCGGTGCTCTTGAGCACGAAGCGTGCAATCTGGAAGTCGGAGAATCCTGCCTGCTTGACGGTGCGGAGCAGTTCGTCGGGCAGTTCCTCGAGGGTGTTGTATTTCTGCAACTCGTGTTTCAGGTCGACGATGTTCTTCAGTCGTGTGATGAACCATGCGTCAATCTTTGTCAGGTCCTCGATGCGCTCAACGGTATAGCCCTCCTCGAGTGCCTGTGCTATGGCGAAGATGCGTAGGTCGGTAGGGTTCTGGAGTTCCTTCTCGAGGTTCTCGAACTTGGTGTGGTCGTTGCCCACGAAACCGTGCATTCCCTGACCTATCATGCGCAGACCCTTCTGTATCATCTCCTCGAACGAGCGTCCGATGCTCATTATCTCGCCCACCGACTTCATGCTTGAACCGATGAGACGGCTCACGCCGGCGAACTTGGTGAGGTCCCAGCGAGGTATCTTGCAAATCATGTAGTCGAGCTGTGGTGCCACGTATGCCGAGTTAGGTGTTCCCATCTCGCCAATCTGGTCGAGGGTGTAGCCCAGGGCAATCTTTGCGGCAACGAATGCGAGAGGATATCCTGTAGCCTTCGATGCGAGGGCAGAGGAGCGGCTCAGACGAGCGTTAATCTCTATGATGCGGTAGTCGTTTGTCTTCGCGTTGAATGCGAACTGTATGTTGCACTCTCCCACGATGTTCAGGTGGCGCACACACTTGATGGTCAGTTCCTGAAGCATCTTCACCTGCTCCTCGTTGAGTGAGCATGTAGGAGCCACCACGATGCTCTCTCCAGTGTGGATTCCGAGCGGGTCGAAGTTTTCCATTGATGCTACGGTGAAGCAGTGGTCGTTGGCGTCGCGGATGCACTCGAACTCAATCTCCTTCCATCCCTTCAGGCTCTCCTCTACAAGAATCTGTGGTGCGAAGGTGAATGCGCTCTCAGCAAGTTCGGTGAAAGCCTTCTCGTCAGGACAGATGCCTGAGCCGAGTCCTCCGAGTGCGTATGCCGAGCGTATCATGATGGGGAAGCCAATCTCGTGTGCAGCCTTGAGTGCGTCTTCCATATTCTCCACGGCGTGGCTTATAGGAGTCTTGAGACTGATCTCGTCGAGCTTCTTTACAAAAAGGTCTCGGTCCTCAGTGTTCATAATAGCTTCAACACTGGTGCCGAGAACTTCAACGCCGTATTCTTTTAATGTGCCGTTTTGATAGAGTTCCGTTCCACAATTCAATGCTGTCTGACCTCCGAAGGCGAGCAGTATTCCGTCAGGTCGCTCTTTTTTGATGATTTCCGTTACGAAGTGAGTATTCACTGGCTGGAAATAAACCTTGTCGGCAATGCCCTCACTGGTTTGTATCGTTGCGATGTTTGGGTTAACGAGTACCGAACTGATACCTTCTTCCCTCAACGCCTTCAATGCCTGCGAGCCGGAGTAGTCGAACTCGCCTGCCTGTCCGATTTTCAGCGCGCCCGAGCCAAGCACGAGCACCTTCTTAAGTTTTTTATTCATCACTATATTATTGTTAAACGTTGTATATTCAGAGATTTCGTTCGCCTGTCAACAATCTCGTGATTGTACTTTATTTTCTCTTCTGTTCAAAATCGCCTGCAAAGTTATAAAAAAATGATGAAATAGTGATGCAGTTTCGATGTTTTTTATGCACTTTTTTTTGTTAATGTATAAACATTCCTTATACTTGCGTATTTGAGAGGTAAGAGGTATGAGGTGTGTGGTAAGAGGTATGGGAAAGGGTGGGGTGTAACTCCAAACTCGGTGGGATGTATAAAAGTTTACAATTGCTATTGCACGATAAAAATAATTTTCTTATCTTTGCAAAGTAATAAATGAAGAACGCGACATGAAAGATTTCAATTACTATTCGCCTACGCAGGTGGTGTTCGGCAAGCAGTCGGAGGAGGCTGTGGCTGATTTGGTGAAGAAATATGGTGGCACGAAGGTGCTGGTGCATTATGGTGGTGGAAGTGCCAAACGCAGCGGTTTACTGGATAAGATGCTACGCTTGCTCGACGAGGGTGGTGTTGCCCATGTGGAGCTTGGCGGCGTGGTGCCCAATCCTCTGCTCTCAATGGTGTATAGAGGCATTGACCTGTGCCGTGAGGAGGGGGTGGACTTCATCCTTGCCGTAGGTGGAGGTAGTGTGATTGACTCTTCAAAGGCTATTGCATACGGCGTGAAGTATGACGGCGACGTGTGGGACTTCTGGGACGGCAAGGGAGTACCCAAGGATGCTCTTCCTATAGGCTCGGTACTGACCATCCCTGCTGCGGGAAGTGAGTTGAGCGACAGTTGTGTTATCACCAAGGACGATGGCCTGCTGAAGCGTGGTGTGAATAGTGACCTCTGCCGTTGTCGTTTCGCTATAATGAATCCTGAGCGCACGTTCACTTTGCCTCCTTATCAGACGGCGGCTGGTGCGACGGATATTATGATGCACACCATGGAGCGCTATTTCTGCAATCATCAGGACATGACGCTTACCGACGCCCTTGCCGAGGCATTGCTTCGTACCGTGAAGGACTGTGCCATAGACGTGCTGAGAGATCCCGAGGACTATCGTGCACGTGCCCAGATAATGTGGGCTGGAAGTCTCTCGCACAACAACCTCATGGAGTGTGGTCTGGAAAAGGACTTCGCCACTCATCGTCTCGAGCATGAACTGAGCGCACTCTTCGGAGCCACCCACGGAGCCGGCTTGGCTGCTCTCTGGCCCAGTTGGGCACGTTATATGTTGCCTCGCCATACCTCACGCTTCGTTCAGTTTGCCGTTAACGTAATGGGTGTAGAGAACGACTTCACCTCGCCGGAGCAGACGGCAGAGAAAGGTATCAGGGCGATGGAGCGTTTCTATAAGGAAATAGGAATGCCTATCAATATGCATGAGTTGCTCGGCCGTGACATCACAGACGAGGAGATAGAGGAGATGTCCGACAGGTGCAGTCGTGGCGACACAATAACCGTAGGCACTCTCGAGCGTCTGGGACGAAAAGAAATGGTAGAGATATATAGAATGGCGAGATAGGAAAAACTCCTAACTCAATTACACTCCCTCCAAAGCATAATACTGGTAATCGTGCAACACGGCTTGCAAGAATGTCTCGTCGCTCATGTTAATATGAGAGACTCCTAAGGTGTTGCGCACTTTGAGTGCAAGGCGTGAGATGCGCACCAGGCGTTGACGCTCTTCCGACAAAAGGCAACGCTGGATGACATCTGCCTGTTTCAGCGTTAGGTCGGCGGCCTGTGGGAAAAACGGCTTATAGCCTTTAGATACATACCCAAACTCACTTAGCGACACTCGGTTGTGCACGTAGTTGTCGGTCTTAATCACCATCGTACCTGCCGCCATGTCACCAAGCCTCTGGCTGTTCTTTGAGAGAAGGATGAACACTATGCCGAGACATCCCATAGAAGGACCGTCGACGATGAACAGCAGCCATCGCATCACATAGTCGCCAAGCGTGGGCACTGAGCCGTCTTTCTTCACCACGCGCGTCTTCATTATCCGCTTTCCTAAACTCTGTCCGTTGAAGAACACCTCGCAGAGCAGGGGATAGGCGTATGTGGGCAGATATACAATCATAACAAAGGCCAACCACACGAGACTATTGTCGAAGTTGGGCGAAATCTCTATCATCAGGTATGTTATACCCGTGAAATAGATTATGATGACAATGAGGTCTATTATCCATGCTGCTATTCGCGACACTATGCTTGCCGGCGACTGGCTGATGCGCACATACTGACCCGTTATGATGTTTGTTTGTGACATTTTTCTTATTTTGTTGCAAAAGTAATTCTTTTTTCTTAACTTTGCAAAGTTTTCGCGAAGTTCTCACACTTAAAAATGAAAGAAGCATCATTCATAAAGAGCAACATAGACAAGTGGCGCAAGACTGAGGAGATGGTCGCCGACCCTCTCTATTCCACGCCCGACGAGATGGCTGAGGCATATACCGAACTCACGGCTGACCTTGCCTTTGCCCAGACTCACTATCGGAAATCGAGAATCACCGTCTATCTCAACGACCTTGCCTCGGCTCTGCATAATACTATATATAGGAATAAGAAAGAGAAGTGGACCAGGATCTTCACTTACTGGACACACGAGGTTCCGCTTACCATGTATGATGCGCGCAAGGAGTTGCTTGCCTCGTTCCTCGTCTTTCTCTTCTTCTCCTTCGTAGGAGTATTATCGCAACTCAACGATCCTGATTTCTGCCGTCTTATTCTTGGTGACGCATACGTTGACATGACTCTCGAGAACATCGAGAACGGAGCCCCTATGGCGGTATATAACACCACCAGCGAGACGCCGATGTTCCTGATGATAACGCTCAATAATGTTATGGTGTCGTTTATGGCGTTCGTGGCGGGCATCTTCGCATGTGTAGGCACGGGCTACCTACTGATGCAGAACGGTATCATGCTGGGTTCCTTCCAGGCATTCTTCTTCACCAAGGGACTCTTTGTGGAGTCGGCTCTTGCCATCTGGTTGCACGGCACGCTCGAGATATCGGCAATCATAATAAGTGGTGCGGCAGGCTTTGCGCTCGGTCGCGGCTGGCTGTTCCCAGGTACATATAAAAGAGGTGTGGCGTTCCGAAGAGGTGCGCGCCGAGGGTTGAAGATTATCGTGGGCACTGTTCCCGTCTTCATTCTCGCCGCCTTCATCGAGGGATTCGTCACCCGTCATACGGAGATACCGGATGCTATAAGGGCGGGTATAATAATCTGCTCGTTGCTCTTTGTGATATTCTATTTCGTTGTGTGGCCGCGGATATTGGCAAAGAGGGCAGAAAAATTAGAAAATTATAGAATTAAGAGATTAAAAGATGACTCCGAGCATTTGCGGAGCATGATATAAGGACAGTTGGAAGATATT
Source organism: Prevotella sp. (assembly GCA_017554105.1). Classification (GTDB taxonomy): domain Bacteria; phylum Bacteroidota; class Bacteroidia; order Bacteroidales; family Bacteroidaceae; genus Prevotella. The sequence continues at coordinate 22,407 of JAFZIY010000025.1, forward strand.
GACAAGATACCGTTTTATAAGGAACGGAGCATTGGTGAGAGAATGACCGCCGCCATCGATTTCCTTCGTGGAAACTGGCCGGTGATGTTCAGGACGGCAATATATATGTTGCTGCCCTTGAGCATTGTACAGTCGGTGGCCATGAACAGTTTCTTCGGCGACTACATGGGATTCACCCTGAACTTCGACTCTTACGAGATGAATAGCGAGACCGAGTTCATAATCCGTATCGTTTCCAGTTACGGTATATTGATATTATGCTTCCTGCTCGGCTCCATCCTCCTGCAGTCGCTTGCGTTTACTATGCTTCAAGAGTATAACGAGCGCGAGGATGGTCTTGAGAACGTGACGTTTGGCATGATATGGCCGAGGATGTGGCATAACACCAAACGAGTGATGAAGTCAACGCTGGTGATGGTCGGCGCTACCATCGTCCTTATCGCCCTCTCGTTGATTAATCCCCTCGCCCTCATCCTGCTCATCCCCGGACTCGTGGCATTGTCCATTCCGATGCTGATGTTCCCCTGCATCTATTCCTTCGAGAATATAAACATGAAGAAAGCTGCCTCAAAAGCACTTCGTCTGGGCTTCGGCACATGGGCGGGCTTGTTCGTCATCAACATGGTGTTCGGCTTCGTGATGAACATTGTGAGTCAGGCGCTGGCGTTGCCCTGGGGCATCTGTGCCGCCCTTGTTGCTATCTTCGGTGAAACGGAGGATGCTCCCCAATGGGCTGAGATTACCGTTCATGTCCTCGCTTTCCTGTTCGGTGTGATTATGATGTTTGCAACTTATCTCACTTCGACGTTGCAACCGCTATCCACCGCCTATCACTATGCCCATGCCACCGAGCGCAAGGATAGTGTCACCATCGACTCTGACATAGAAAATTTTGAAAACCTGGAATAAGAGATGCAGACAGATACCCTGACATATAACGCCCAGCAGATTGCCGCCTGGCAGGAAAGCGGAGACTACGACTACAACCGTGAGTTGGTAGGCTCGCAGATGAATTTGCTGGAGTGGATTATGAGGCAGATAAACGAGTTCATCTCTAAGTTGTTCTCGGGCGTCTCGAGCGATACCAAGACCACATCATATATAATAGGTGGAGTCCTTATCTTCCTCTTTATAGTATGGGTGATATACAAGATAAAGCCCAGCCTCTTCCGTCGTGAGGAGAAGTCGGCTCTGGATTACAAGGAGTTGGAGGACACCATCTACGGCATCGACTTTGACCGTCAGATAGGTGAGGCAAAGGACCGCCGCGACTGGTTCGAGGCCGTCAGGCTGATATACCTCGACACTCTCAGACTTCTCTCTGACAGGGGGAAGATAGAGTGGCAACTATGGAAGACACCTATTCAATATACCTACGAGATGCCCGACGAGGCCCTGCGTAAGATGACTCAGCAGTTCGTACGCGTGAGATACGGCAACTACGAGGCAAGCGAGGACAGCGTCGTGGAGATGGAGGAGTGGCAGAATGCGCTCAAGAAAACGGTAGGTGACGTAGAGGAAGGAGGCGCACATGAATAACAGTAAGATATTTGTTTTCGTGATTGCGGTGCTCCTCATCGTGGCAGTGCTAATTGAACTCTCCGTGCCGAAGCGTTTCATCTGGGAACCCACGTTCAATCCCAACAGCAAGGAACCGTTCGGAAGCATACTCTTCGACAGCCTTGCTAAGTCAAGCATGAAGAAAGGCTACACGGTGAAGCACACCACCTTCTATCAGTTGCTCAAGGACAGCGTGAAGACTCCGAGAAGCATCATCGACATACATTCGACATACAAGTATGAGGGTCTGGAACTGAAGTCGATGCTCGACTTCGTGTCAAAGGGCAATAAGGTGCTTATATGTAGCGACAAGTTCACCTCAGAGTTCTCGGACACTCTGCAGTTCCTGTACGAGAGTGCCTATTTCAGTATCAGTTCCCTGAAGCGTGCCGCCTCGAAAGGCTTGTTCCGTAGCAATAGTTATATAATATGGGAGCAGGACAACCTCTATCCCAAGCATGTTTACAAGACTTACTCTGATTTCTGTGAGTCCTATTTCAGGCTTGATAAGGACACTATATATGAGTACGAGCCAGATGATGTGGTAGAGGATACCGTATATGAGAGGAAGGAAGTCGCGGAAAGCGAGCCGGCAGAGGAAGAGAGGGAACCTGCAGTCAGAGACGTCCGCCTGAAGAAGTTCACCGTCAACGAGACAAGCCACGAGTGGACTCCCTATGCATACACTGACAGGAAATACGACGGAGGGGAATACAACAAGAAATATCCTTTGGTGCTGCGCCGTAAATGGGGCAGGGGAGAGATAGTGCTATGCTCTACGCCGTTGCTATTGACCAATTACGGTATAATGGATGGCGAGAATGTGTCGTATGTCTATCGCGTGCTGAACATGGTTAGCGACTATCCCGCGATGCGTATGGTTGACATACCGCCCGCAGAGGAACATATCAGCCAGTCGCCGATGAGGTACTTCGTGGCCACTCCGCCGTTGCGCTGGGCCTTGTATCTGTCGTTGCTGACGTTGCTCCTCTTCATGATATTCACCGCAAGGCGCCGACAGAGGGCAATACCCGTGGTGAAGAAGCCCGAGAACCATCAACTGGAGTTCACGAAACTCATAGGAACACTCTACTATCAGGACGGGGCGCACGGCGACCTGGTAAGGAAGAAATACACCTATTTCACCGAGTACCTGCGCCGTGAAGTGCAGATAGACGTCGACGATGAGGCGGAGGACGACGAGAACTTCAGCATGCTCGCAAAGCATACAGGCTTGGATGAGAAAGATATAAAGCATCGAATCAGGGCAACGCGGAATGCCTGTCGTAACGGGATGAGCATGACGGTTGAGGAGATGACGATGTACATCGACTACATGAACGAGATAATCAGAGGCATAGGAGGAAGATAGCCCCTGCCTCACACACATATAAAAATCACAAACTGATATATGGAAGAGCAAAAAAGAATGGACCTGACTGTTTTTTCGGAGAAGATACAGCAGTTAAGAGAGCAGATTAGGAAGGTGATTATCGGGCAGCACCAGGCTGTCGACCTGATACTCACCGCCGTATTGGCCAATGGCCATGTGTTAATAGAGGGAGTGCCGGGAGTAGCAAAGACACTCACTGCACGACTGGTGGCGCGACTCGTGAATGCGGGATTCAGCCGCATACAGTTCACTCCCGACCTCATGCCGAGCGACGTGCTCGGAACAACGGTGTTCAACATGAAGGACTCCGAGTTCCACTTCCACGAGGGACCAATCTTCTCGGACATCATTCTCGTCGATGAGATAAACCGTGCACCTGCAAAGACACAGGCGGCACTCTTCGAGGTGATGGAGGAGAAGCAGGTGAGCATCGACGGCACGACGTATAAGATGGACGACCTGTTCACCATCATCGCCACCCAGAACCCTGTGGAGCAGGAGGGTACGTATAAGTTGCCCGAGGCACAACTCGACCGTTTCCTGATGAAGATAACAATGGGCTATCCTTCGGTGACCGAGGAGGAGCAGATATTGCAGTTGCATCAGGGGAACCTCGACTTCGTGAAGTTGAGCGATGTGGAGCCTGTCATTTCCAAGGAGGAACTCATAATGCTGCGCCGCAACATCAATAGCGTGTATATCGACCCGACGCTCGTCAACTATATCGTGAACATCGTACAGCAGACGCGTACAAGCAAGCGCGTGCTCCTGGGAGCCTCGCCACGTGCCTCTGTAGCCATGATGCAGGCATCGAAGGCCTATGCCGTGCTTCAGGGCCGCGACTTCGTCATACCCGAGGATGTGCGCTTCGTGACGCCAAGTATCCTCCAGCACCGTATGATAATCACCGCTGAGGCCGAGATGGAGGGCTTCACCCCTCTGAAGGTCACCCAACGCCTTATCGACAAGGTGGAAGTGCCGAAGTAATTACGAATTTGGAATGAAGAATTACGAGTGGTCGCCTAGGCGATTACCAATGAAGAATTCAAAATTGATTAATTCCTAATCGCAGTGAAGCGAGAATAACTCAAAATTCGTAATTCATAATTTGTAACTAGAATATGTTCTTAACACGAAGATTCTATATAGTTATCATAACCATCATCGGCATCATTGCCGCTGGCTATTGGCTGTCACCGCTGTTTGTGGTTGGCAAGGTGTTGCTTGCGCTCTTCCTGCTCATCTTGCTCACCGAGATAGTGATGCTCTATTGGCGGCGTGGCATTCAGGCGCGACGCTCATGCAGTGACCGCTTCTCCAACGGCGACGACAACGTGGTGAGGGTACATATAGACAACGCCTTCCCATATAAGGTGAAGGTGGAGGTCATCGACGAGATACCCTTCGTGTTCCAGCGGCGCGACATCTGTTTCAAGGCCACCGTTGATGCTAAGGACAGCACCACCATAGAATACAAACTGAAGCCGAAGGAGCGTGGGGTGTATGGCTTCGGCAACATACGCACGTTCGCTACGGTGGGACTGGGGATGGTCAGCCGGCGCTTCACCACTAAAGCAAAGCATGACGTCAAGGTATATCCCTCCTATCTTATGTTGCGTCAGTACGAACTGCTCGCAATGAGCAACAACCTACAGGAACTCGGAATAAAGAAAATAAGGAGGGTGGGGCATAACACCGACTTCGAGCAGATAAAGGAGTATGTGCAGGGCGACGACTACCGCACCATCAACTGGAAGGCAAGCGCGCGCAGGCATGCACTCATGGTGAATGTCTATCAGGACGAGCGCTCGCAGAACATCTACAACGTCATCGACCGAGGCAGGGTGATGCAGCAGGCCTTCGACGGTATGACCTTATTCGACTATGCCATCAACGCCTCGCTGGTGCTCTCGTATGTGGCCATCAGAAAGGACGACAAGGCAGGACTCATCACCTTCGACGAGCGTTTCGAGACTTTCATCCCCGCATCGAAGCAGTCGGGCCAGATGGAGATGCTCATGGACAGCCTCTACGCACAGAAGACATCGTTTGGCGAGACCGATTATTTCTCGCTCTGCGTGCATGTCGACAAGCATATCAACCGCCGCAGTCTCCTCGTGCTCTACACCAATTTCTCCGATATGGTGTCCATGCGCCGTCAGATGTCCTACCTGCAGCAGTTGGCACGCAAGCACGTGGTGCTCGTGGTCTTCTTCCTTGACAAGGAACAGCAGGAGTTCATCGACACGCCCGCGGTCGACGTTGAGGACTACTATCGTCATGTGATAGCCGAGAAGTTCTCCTACGAGAAACGTCTCATCGTAAGCACGCTGCGCCAGAACGGCATCTACAGTCTGCTCACCACCCCCGATCAGTTGTCCGTTAACATCATCAACAAATACCTTGAACTGAAGGCAAGGCAGATAATATCGTGATAAGCAAAACTACCAAAGGCAATGAGAAAATATATATCTTTATTTGCGGCATTGATGTGCCTGAGTGTTAGCGCCCAGGAACTGACGGCCGATTTCGGCGCCAGCGAAGGCATGGTGTCATATTACGAGCAGGGATGGGACAGTCAGGCGGAGTTCAACACCTGGACCTATTCCAGCAGCAGTTCCTCCACCTGGAAATTGGGTAATGCCAGCAAGCCGTTCTCCACCATCGACAGCAACAGCAAGTCGTCAATGGTTTTGAACTATAGCAGTGGGCAGAACGAGGTGGCAACCTCGCCCGCCATCGACATCCGCGAGGGTAGTCAACTGGAGTTCTACTGCTACGCCAGCGGCATCTTCCTGTATTATGGAGCATGGACACTTTATGCGATAGTCGACGGAGAGTCCACAGTCCTTATCGACCAGTTCCAATGGGCACAGGACAAGGGCTACGAGGGACCCAGTTGGGAGAGGTTCACCGTCAACCTTGCCGACTATGCAGGCAAAAATGTGAAGTTCTCGTTCGTCTATCAGGGCGACTATGGTGAGGACGAGGCCATCGACGGCTTCAAAATAAAGCAAATGGCCACCGGTGACGACGCTACAGTAAGCATCAAGCAAGGCGAGAGCGTGCATTTCCTCGACACGAGCAAGGGCAACGTGACATCGTGGAACTGGACCTTCGAGGGAGGCACACCGTCCACCAGCACCGAGCAGAACCCCGTGGTGACCTACAACGAGATAGGCACCTATGCCGTGACACTGACCGTAGGCGACGGCAACAGCACTGCAACCAAGACACGCAATGCCTACGTCACCGTCAGCGGAGAGGCTCCCATCGCGGCGGTAGGAATGCCCGACGGCGCCTATCTGTCGCCCTGGGTGATGATGTTCGTGCCGACAAATGAGCCGTTGACCTTCAAGGACGCCTCCACAGGCAATCCCACACAGTGGGCGTGGACCATCAGCGGTGCCGAGCCGTCCACCAGCACCGAGCAGAACCCCACCGTCACCTATACCAACGAGGGCACCTACGGCATCAGTCTTGAGGTGGCCAACGACGTAGGAAGCAATGTCTTCGAGACCGTCGACAATGCCATCCAGGCAGGTGGTGAGCAGGAGATATGGAACATCGCTCCCGAGGAGACCACCTCCCTGACGATGATGGAGATGGGGTGGTGGGGCAACTATGCCGGCACCAACTGGCTCGGTATGGGTGAGTTTGCCGAGCATTTCGACGCACCGCTCACAGATGCCACCATCAGCAAGGTGAACATCTATTTCGGTAAGGTGACAGCAGCATCGGCCGATGCCGACATCAACGTGAAGATAGCTGCCGCAGGCGACGACGGCATGCCTGGCGAGATACTGGGCAGCACCAGTCTCAAGGCCAGCCAACTGGCTTACGACCCGACTACCGTCAACGCCACCGAGTTTGTGTTTGACACCCCCGTAGAGGTGACGGCCGGCACCGAGTTCTTTGCCGTTGTGGGACCGTTCCCCAATGACAACGGTGACGACATCGCCATCCTGCTCTGCCGCCGAGGCGAGGGGGAGAAATGCACCGCCTACCATTTTGTATATGACGAGGGCGCAGACTACAACTACCTCGACACCGGCAAGTGGTACAAGAACGACGACGACCCATTGTCTATGACTATAGCACCATTGCTCAAGTACAGTGCATCGACAAGCATCGACACCGCCAGCGTTACCGGACAGGTGGCCTCACGCACCTATTATAACGTTGCCGGCATTGCCAGCGACAAGCCGTTCCGAGGCATGAACATCGTGGTCACCCGTTACACCGACGGCACACATACCGCCACGAAAATCATTCGTTAACACCACATCCAACAGAGCCTTAGACACATTAAGGGGCGTGCAGCGACAAAGGTCGAGCATGCCCCTTAATATATTTTTGAAAGGGCACTCTTAAAGATTCTTATTAGAGTTGGTATTTCGCCCTGCGTTTGATATACCTTCAGCACTATTGTTTGTGCATGTTTTGTCATGCGAAATATGGCAAATTAGGTAATCAGAGAGGGTTTTTAGTGTTTTCATATTTAATGTTTTGATTTTTAATGTTGTATCTTTGCAATAGGATTCAGTGATAGTGGTGGGCGTGTGTTGTCAGTGGGTCGGTGTCAGTTGCTCTGCTGTGATAGCAGAAAAAAATGCGGGAAGTGGCTGCGGTATCAACAAAAATGCTTATATTTGCAGATGTAAAAAATGTGTCGAACTAAAAACAATGCTATTATGTATAAGATTCCTGACCATGAAGAGCAAGTGAAGGTGTTCAACTATATGCGCGAGGTGCCTTACGACGTGATGCCCGACAGCCTGTATACCGCATCGGAGTTGTACGACCAGATGTGCGAGGGTGGCACGCAAAGGTATGAGGACTGTTTCGACAAGAAGGTGTACGACCATTTCATAGGCACCGGCAAGCATGCCAATACCGAGCATGAGATGTTCGCCCGCGCGCTGCACGACTTCAGCATCGGCAAGCATCTGGACAAGTACCTGAAACAGTACGACCGCTGCAAGGTGGTGGGTGTGATGGGTGGACACGCCCTGTTGCGTACCGACAGCATGTACCGTGAGATAGTACTGATGAGCAAGCAGTTGACCGAGCACGACTCGCTGATGGTTACAGGTGGCGGTCCCGGTGCCATGGAGGCGACTCACCTGGGTGCATGGCTTGCCGGCAGGACTGCAGACGATGTGGATGTGGCATTGTCAATACTCGCGGCTGCGCCGTCGTTCAGGGACGAGGGGTGGTGCAACACAGCCTTCGAGGTGATACGCCGGTTCCCGCAAAACCGCTATCGCAGTCTGGGACTGCCCACATGGCTTTATGGACATGAGCCATCGGCACCATTCGCCACCGACATCGCGAAGTGGTTCGACAACAGCATACGCGAGGACTCCATCCTCACCATCGCCTTCGGTGGTATAATATTCACGCCGGGCAGTGCCGGAACGATGCAGGAGGTGTTCCAGGAGGCGGTGCAGAACCACTACCTCAGTTTCGGCATATCGTCGCCGATGGTGTTCCTCGGACAGCAGTTCTGGAGTGAGGAGATTCCCGTCTATCCTTTCCTGCAGGAACTTATCAGGAAGGGCAGGTACAAGAACCTACTCCTCTCGCTCACCGACTCCTCACAGGAGGCAGTGGATGAACTGATGCGATTTAGAGAGATGCAGAATGTAGAATGTAGAATGTAGAATTATGATTACCACTATGTTCCATGCACTAAGGCTTGTTCTTGAAATGTAATCATAACTCTACAATCTACACTCTCCATTAAAAAGCGCGTTTCCTCACGCTTTTCTTGCCATCGTTCATTGTAGTGACAACGATGCAGACGCCATGTGTGGGCTTGCTGATTTCCTGTCCCTGCAGGTTATAGTAGCGTACGCTCTTCGCTATGCCGCTGTCCCTTGCCGTGTCGATGGCTGTCGAGGTCTCTGTCACCTTTCCGCTGATCTGGATATTTGCAAGGGCGAGATACTTGACATTCGTGTTCTCGGGAATGTTATATGCATGAATGATGAGTCGGCATGTACCGCCTGATGCCACCACGTTCGACATCTGCTTGTTTATGATGGTGTAGTAGCCGCCGTCGGAATTGTTGCGGTTAGGCTTCTGTGACGGAGCCACGACATATCTCGTTCCGTCGCTTGTCTCCCAGTATGCGTCGAAGTTACCACTGTCCGTTCCTATCCTTGAGATATAGAAACTGATGTTCGTGGGCACGAACTTCGCGTTCTCAGCCATTGTTATCTCATAGCAGATGGCATTGCCGTCAACGGCTTCGGTATGTGTCTGTCCGTCGTTGTTGGTCACCTGGGTCATGGACAGTCCGTTCACGTTCTTCGTGCCGCCATATTTCAGCAGACTGCCCAGTGTCACGTTGTCTGCGACGATGGAAGTGGCCACGTCGGATGTTATTACCGCATCCTCTGCCTCTCCAGTGCTGAAGTCCCATGTTATCTGTGCGCTTGTACCCTCTGGTTCTACTGGGTCGACGGTGATGTCGCCGTTGACATCCACCTTCACGCATTCTGGATAATACTCATCGACGCTGCTGTCGGCATCGCTGTTCTCGTCCTGCATGATGTCCTCGACAAGACTGTTGCAGTACACCTCGATGTTGGTGTACCATCCCCTTGGGTCAAGGTCGTAGTCGTTAGGAGAGAGGTTTCCGCCGTTGGCTTCCTCCCATTCGTCAGCCATTCCGTCATCGTCGGCATCGAAGTCATCGTCGCGCTCTCCATATTCCAGTTCGTAGGTGCCTTGGTCAGACACGAAGTCGATGATGCCCGGCAGGTGGGTCACGGTCTTTCCGTCGCCGGTGGTCGTTGCTGTTCCTGTGTATGTGGTGGTGCCAGTCTCCGCCTCTTCCATATAACGGGCGTCAACGCCGTCGCGGAAGAGTGATGCGCCACAGTAGCCGAGCACCTTCTGGAATGCCGTCTGTGCGCTGTGTGTGGTCACCGTGCCTGGATCTATCGGGTTGTCCATTTTCACTTTGACATAGTCGTTGCCGTATTTCGTGATGTATTCTACCAACTCTCCATACAGGTGGTCGTTGTCCTGCATGTATTTCTCGCCGCTGATATCCCTGAGACCACTCTCATAGATAACTCCGTTCCAGTCGTAGTTTGCCGCGTTGGAACCTGCTGCCGTGACGTAGTTTCCTGCGATGTAGTATCGGCTGGCATATCCCATGAATGGCGAGCCCGAGGCGTTGCCCTCAACGGCTACCGACACTTGTGTCACACGGGTCTTGTTGACCGTTGCCGGTCCTGCCTTGTAATAGTTGTTCACGATGTTTATCTGACCTCCTCCGGTACCTCCGTAGCATCCGTTGCCGTTGCCCCAGTTGTACATCACGCAGTTGCGGAAGTCAACCTTCTCTGCCTGTATGGCATTGCCGTATGTCTCCTGATCGTAGCCGGTCCAGTTGTATCGTGCCCCGCAGAATCGTGGTGCTCGGTTCTGTACGTGTGCTATGAAGTTGTGGTGGAACGACGCGTTCTTGCCTCCCCAGATGCCGCCGAAACTGTGTTCTGCCTTAGTGTGTCCGGCATTTGCAAGTGCCTCGCCGAGCGTGCACCATTGCATGGTGAAGTTCAGGTTATCATAGAACGACGCTATCTCGTCGATGCTCCATGAGAACGAGCAGTGGTCGAGAATGATGTTGTTCTTCTCCTTGTTCCAGATGGCGTCTGCTCCGTCGTTGACATCCACTTCCTGTCCGCGTCGCACGCGAATGAAACGTATGATGTTGTTGTTGCCCGGGCGCACGGTATAATAGCGGATGGTGATGCCGGGGTAGGGTGCCGTCTGTCCTTCTATGGTGGTGTTATTGCCTATCACGAGGTCGCTCTGCAGCGCTATCACTCCCGCAACGTCAAAGACAACAATCTTTTTGTCGTTTCCGCTCACGGCAGCCCTTAGCGACCCTGCACCGCTGTTGTTGAGGTTGGTGACATGCTTCACCGTTCCTCCACGTCCTCCCGTAATGTTTCTTCCGAAGCCTTCAGCGCCGGGGAATGCGGGCGTTTGGGCATGTGCCATCACTAAACAAAGCAATGCAGCAAACAATGTAGTATAAATCTTCTTCATATCTTTTTGATTTGTTTCTTGTTTCTAATATTATCGGCTTATGTCACCTTAAACCTTAAAGCGTAGCGACCTTAAACCTCAAACCTTACTTATATATTATACGTTCCGAATCCGAGCATCTCCATCTCCAGTGCCGCCCAGATGAATGGTCCTACGCCCTTGGCGTCGTTGTCTCTCACTGGCTCACTCATGTAATAGTCGAAAGAACCGTCACGGCGTGGGTTGCTCTCAGGACCGAGACCGCTCACCTCGCAACACTTCGTGAGGCTTATCGTCTTGTCGGGATTTATCTTCACGAACTCCTTCACGATACCCTTGAAAGCCTTTATTCCAGCCTCTTTCATGTCATCGCCCACATATCCGAGTCGTGCTGACTTCAGCAGACAGTAGGCGAACATACTGCTGCATGTGGCCTCGAGGTAGTTGCGAGGGTCTTTGACGTCGAGGACATCATACCACAAGCCGGTCTTCTCGTCCTGGTATTTCACGGTGTTGTGAAGCACTTTTGCCAGTAGGTCGATAACCTCCTGACGACGGTCATAGTCTTTTGGCAGTGCATCGAGGATTTCCACGAGTGCCATAGCAAACCATCCCTGCGCCCTTCCCCAGGTGTGTTGGCTGAGTCCTGTGGTCTTGTCTGCCCAGAACATGCTGTGCGTCTCGTCCCACGCGTGTTTCCAGAGACCAGTCTTCTCGTCATAGGTGCGCTGGGCGGTCTTCGTCACTTGCATCACCGCGTCGTCATACACCTTCTTGGTATCCTTGTTCAGGTAGGATGCGGCAGCGGTATAGAAGGGAAGTCCCATGAAGATACCGTCGAGCCATACCTGCTTCTGGTATATCGCCTTGTGCCACCACACGCCCTCGTCGGTGCGAGGCTGTTTCTCGAGTTGTCTGAAGAGCGTGTTTATGGCTGTGAGGTTCTTTTTCTCAGGGTAGAGTTGCTGCCATTGGAGCACGAATTTCCCCGTGCGCACCTGGTCGAGGTTATAGTCCTCGAACTTATAGGTCTTGATGTTGCCTTTCTCATCAATCATCTCCTTGCAATACTCGTTCAAATACGCAATAACGCCCTGGTCGTCGTAAACCAGAGCAGTATTGAGCATTCCTTCCATCTCTATTCCCATGACATAACTCCACCGTGGTTTCTTGGCGAAGTCGAGCATGTAGGGATGGTTCACCCTTTGTATCTCGGAGCGTGTCATCCACATGCTGTATGTGGGGTAGGGGAAGTCGCTGAGCACCAGACTGCCGTTAATCGTCAGGTTGTCCCAGTGGAGGTCCTGCGCATGTCCTATCTGATGCACTCCCTCGTCGGTGACACCGTCGAACTTGCAGTTCTTCACGTATATGTTGTTCACGGTATATGCGAGTTTCTCGTCCTCGTATCCCACTATCATTATGCCGTACTTGCTCTTCTTGCATGTCACGTTCTCCATATAGACGTTCTGCACCGTGGGATAGAAACCTCGGCAGCACACCTCTTTAGGCTCGTAGTCGGTGTTTATCTTCAGCACCGCCTCCTGGCACTGTCCTACTTCCACATTGCGGAAATATATGTTCTCCACGATACCGCCACGACAGGAGTTGGTCTTGATGCGAAGCACGCGCTCAAGGTTGGGGGAGTCCATCTTGCAGTTCTCAACGAACACGTTCTTGCATCCTCCTGATATCTCACTGCCGATGACAACACCGCCGTGACCGTCCTCCATGGTGCAGTTCCTTACTATGATGTTGCGGCTTGGTGTGCCGGCATATTTTCCAGTCGCTCCGGCACGGCCGTCGGCATTGCGACCGCTCTTTATTGCGATGCAGTCGTCACCAGTGTGGAAGATACAATCCTCGATGAGCACATTCTCACAACTCTCTGGGTCACAGCCGTCTCCGTTAGGTCCTTCGTTCCATACTTTAACACCTTTTACGGTGATGTTTTTTGAAAGCAGAGGATGAATAACCCAGAAGGGAGAACGCAGGAGAGTGACTCCTGAGATGAGTATATTCTCGCATTGGTTGAAGTTTATCAACTGCGGACGGAGTCCGTTTCCCTTGCCGAAGATACGCTTTTCCATAGGTACGCCGTCCTCGGCATACTTCATGAGCCTATCCCTGCTACCGCCATTCTGCCGCTCGTCGATACCAGGAACCTTGGGGTAGCCCTTCTTGGCACTCATTGCCCACCATGTCTCAGGTGTGGCGGCACCGTCGATGGTACCCTTTCCCGAGATTGCGATGTTCTTTTGCTGGTATGCGTAGATGCAAGGCTGGTAGTTGTAAAGGTCGAGTCCTTCCCATCGCGTGGGAACAAGAGGATAGAGGTTGGTGTCAAACTCGAACAGTAGGGTGGCACCTTCCTCCACTACGAGATTCACGTTGCTCTTCATGGTGATGGCTCCCGTCTTCCATGTTCCTGCCGGTACGATGACGTGTCCGCCACCTCTCTTCGACACATTATCTATAGCCTTGTTTATTGCTTTCTGGTTCTTGGCTGCTGTGGCGGAGGTCTTGGCCCCGTACTTGGTGACAGACACCTGGTAGTCGGGGAACTCCGGAGCCTTTATCGACTCGTCAATCTCCTTATAGGTCTTCTCCCATGCCTGTGCAGTCATAGATGTGGGCAGTATTATCGCCGCTAACAGCAGATATAAAAACTTCTTCATATTGTCGTTTTAGTAAGTAGTTGTAGTCTAGGAATATGTCGAACATTGTTTTCGGTTGCAAATATAGCAAATAAAACTGACATACATACCACAACACAGGTGATTTTTCTCCGTAAAGGATTACGTTAATTTGCCGTTCTTGGCATCATAAAACGGCAGAAAAAAGCAACAGAATGGGGTTTGAAATGTTAAAAAATGAACTTTTTTAGCAAAAAACTTGCTTTTTTCATTTATTTAATTTAAATTTGCCACATCTTTATTTGCGATTTCGGAATTATCGAAATCATTTGTTAGGGTTGGTGCGTCCTGCATCAACCCCTTTTTTGTATGTTCACATGTGTTGTTTTTTGCTGAAAACGGTATCGAGACTTAGAGAATGGCGATGCATTCCCTGAGCGAGTCCTCCCAATATGGAATCTCGATGCCATAAGCCTCCTTTATTTTCGTCTTGTCGAGCACGGAATATGCCGGACGGTTGGCAGGAGTAGGGTATTCGGAGGTATGGAGCGGACGCACCTTGCAGGTGTTGATGCCTGCGATGCGATGTATTGCCTTGGTGAAGTCGTACCATGAGCACACTCCCTCGTTAGAGAAATGATATACTCCTGGCTTGATGCCCTTCTCTATTGCAGTCATAATAACATGGGCAAGATCGCGTGCGTATGTCGGTGTGCCTATCTGGTCGAAGATTACTCCAAGTTGTTCTTTCTCCTTTCCCAGGCGGATCATCGTCTTCACGAAGTTGTTTCCGTATATCGAATACAGCCATGCGGTGCGTATGACCATTGCTTTTGAGCAGAACTTGCTCACTCCGAGTTCGCCAGCAAGTTTGGTGGAACCATAGACGCTGTCTGGTGACGGGGTGTCGGTCTCCACGTATGGGGTGTGTTTCGTGCCGTCGAACACATAGTCGGTGCTTATCTGGATAATCCATCCGCCGCGTTTCTCTACGGCAGCGGCAAGATACGACGGTGCAACGGTATTGAGCGTAGTGCACAGTTCCTTGTTGCTCTCGGCCTTGTCAACAGCCGTGTAAGCCGCGCAGTTGACTATTCCGTCAATCTTCTTCTCGGCCACCATCTGCTCTATGGCCAGTTGGTTGGTGATGTCGAGTTCCTCAACGTCGGTATTAATCCAGTTATGCTCAGGATGCTCAGCCTCCAGGCGTTGCATTTCGTTTCCTAATTGGCCATTGCAGCCCGTGATAAGTATGTTCATTTTCTGTCTTTTTTCTGATGTTAAACTATTGTGGTGTCATGCTTGGAGAGAATCAGTCGTCAAATTGCAGTCCTTCCTCTCGTTCTTTCTTGTAATAGTCGGAGAGCATCCCGATGAATGTGGTTATCTCTTTTATCGCATGTTGTGTGTTCTGGCTTATCTCCTTCTTCTGCAGACGTAGCATCATGGTACCGTAGAGTGCGTTGAAACAGGTCTCTATCTCGTTCTCTTCCTTGTTGGCACCGCGGTTGCGGAGTTCGACGATGAATGGAAGCACCTTGTAGTACTCGGCGTTGTAGAAAGGGAACTTAGGACTTGCAAGCAACTGCTCATGAAGTTCTATCAGTTGTTGCATCACCACCTTGTTTATCTGCAGATGTCCGCCTTCCCTGCAACCTTCCTGGTTTATCATTGTTATGAGGTCGCCATACCAGTCGGTCAACTCCTCCTTTTTCTCCTCGTCGTAGTCGAACTTAGAGATGTACTCTCGGCGAAGAGCGGTAATGGAACATCCGTATGCGCGTATGATGTCCTCCACCTGCCACATGTACAGGAGGTATTCGGCAATGTTATTCTTTCTTAGTTGTTGGGAAATGAACATTATATTAAGATTAATGCGCTCTTTTTAGTGCAGGTGATAGATGTTGAACAGGGTTCCGAAAAGGATGAGCAGCGAGAATATCATCACTGCCGAGCCGATGACACGGTTTATGATAACAATGCCGTTGGTGGTGAAGTTGCCTCGTATCTTGTCGATGAGCCATGTCAGACCATACCACCACAGCAGTGCTCCAAGCACGATACTCAGGTAGCCGACGCACATCTCAAGAGGATGGTGGGGAACCACGAATGCCAATTGTGCGAAACAACCCATGAAGAGGAATATAATCAGGGGATTGGAGAAGGTTACAAAGAATGCCGTCACCCCGTTATGGACAAGCGACCCTTTCTGCTTGCCGCTGATATGCATTTTCTTTGTAGGGTTGCTCTTGAAGCAATAGATGCCAAATATAAGGAGCAGGATACTACCGCTTATCTGCAGATAAAAAAGGTTGCGCCCAGACTCTATGAACTCCATCACGAAACTCATGCCGAGACCGGTGATGAGAGCATAGAATATGTCACTCACGGCGGCACCGATACCAGTCACGAAACCATACCAACGCCCCTTGTTAAGTGTGCGTTGAATGCAAAGAACGCCAACAGGTCCCATCGGCGCAGATGCTAAGATACCTATTAATATACCCTTGAACATCAAGTCCAAGATGTCTATATGAAAGGGAAATTGCATATTGAGTGCAAAGGTAAACAATTTTATTGATAAATGGTAACGGCAACTGATATTTTTTTCAATAATCCGTTTTTTTGTCATTTAATAGTAAAAAGATGTTAATCGTAACGAATTATTCATTTGCAAGATGGTGCTTTTTACCTTTTCTTTATTATCTTTGCCCTCTCGAAGGAGAATTACAATTAATAACTAAATACAATTCTATTATGAACACACAAGCAGACATTAAGCCGTATGTAATCGGTTTGGACCTAGGAGGCACTAACTCAGTTTTCGGTATCGTTGACTCAAGAGGTGAGATAAAGGCCACCACGGCAATCAAGACCCAGGGGTATGAAAGCGTTGAGGATTACGTTGACGCTTGCGTAGAGGCATTACAGTTGATTATAGACCAGGTAGGCGGCCTCGAACTCATCAAGGCCATGGGTATCGGAGCGCCCAACGGCAATTTCTATAAGGGCACGATAGAGTTCGCTCCCAATCTCCCATGGGCTCACGATGGCGTTATTCCATTGGCTCAGATGTTCTCCGACCGTCTCGGTGGCATTCCAGTAGGTCTTACCAACGATGCTAATGCGGCTGCTGTTGGCGAGATGATCTACGGTGTGGCACGCGGAATGAAGAACTTCATTGTGATAACTCTCGGAACAGGTGTGGGCTCAGGTATCGTTATCAACGGTCAGTTGGTTTACGGATGCGATGGCTTTGCCGGTGAGTTAGGCCATGTTACAATGGTTCGTGAGAATGGCCGCAGTTGCGGTTGTGGACGCCTGGGATGTCTTGAGGCTTATTGCTCGGCAACGGGTGTGGCACGCTCGGCTCGTGAGATTCTTGCCAAGACCGAGGAGCCTTCGTTGCTCCGTGAAATCGACCCGGAGAAGATTACTTCTCTCGATGTTTCTATCGCTGCCAACAAGGGTGATGCTGTGGCAAAGCGCATCTATGAGTTCACCGGCGAGATGCTGGGTAAGGCATGTGCCGACTTCGCTGCATTCTCGAGTCCAGAGGCATTCATATTCTTCGGTGGAATGACAAAGGCAGGCGACCTTATTATGGAGCCAATCAAGCGTTCGTATGAAGAAAACGTGCTGAAGATATTCCGTGGAAAGGCAAAATTCCTCGTCAGTGGTCTTGATGGTGCGTCAGCAGCCGTTCTCGGTGCTTCAGCCATTGGTTGGGAACTGTAATTCAACATTTGTCTATTATCAAATCTTCGAATAGTGGGGTTGTATGGTTTTTCCATGCAACCCTTCTTCTTTGTCTGGCAATGATTTTTTTGCCTGAAATGTTTTGCTGGTATCGTAATAATTTGTATTTTTGCAGAAAATACCAACTAAACAAAAATTGTCATGAAAGAAATTGTTTATTATGTTAGGAAATGGGCTTTGGCAGGTGTGATGCTGCTATTGTTACCATCGATGGCGTGTGCCCAGTCGCGCTATCAAGATAATATACGTGCCGCCGAGCGTGGAGATGCCGAGGCGCAATGCATCATCGGCGACTGCTACAAGGCAGGTGAAGGGGTGGAGCAGAGCAATGCCTATGCCGTTAAATGGTACCGCAAGGCGGCGGAGCAGGGCAATGCCGAGGCATGTTATCGTCTTGGCATG
Organism: Prevotella sp.; assembly: GCA_017554105.1. Taxonomy (GTDB): domain Bacteria; phylum Bacteroidota; class Bacteroidia; order Bacteroidales; family Bacteroidaceae; genus Prevotella. Next base: position 40,209 of record JAFZIY010000025.1, read on the forward strand.
AGTTACTACAATGCCGAGGGCGTGTTCCAGGACTTCGTTGAGGCTCGCCATTGGCTCGAGAAGACCGACTTCTCCAAGCATAACGACGCCGCATTGATGCTCGCCTCCTTCTACCGTACGGGCACGGGTGGTCCTGCAGATAGTGTAAAGGCGGAGAAATACAAGCAGATAGCAGCGGAGAATGGTGACGCGGAGTCTATTTATAGCATGGCAGTGCAGTATTATAATGGTACGGGTCGCGAGCAAAACGACCAGAAGGCATTCGAGTTGTTCCTCAAGGCTGCCGAGTTGAATCATGCCGAGTCTCAGTTCATGACAGGCTGTTGCTATTATTACGGTACCGGTGTCGCCAAGGACAAGGAGAAAGCAGAGTACTGGATAGGTCGTGCCCGGGAAAATGGAATAACAAGAGACTATAAGTGATATGAGCAGAATAATTCTTGTGATAGCGCTCTTTGCGTGCATCTCCTGTGCCCCCGGAGACGCCAAGAAGGTTGTGGATGTGACGGAAGGTAACCCTCGTGACGTGCTGATGTCCATGATAGACACCGCGAAGACCTACCCGGTTTATTTCGTATACTCCAACCTGGGCAACTATCCTGACAACGTCATTGTTACCGATATCTCGTCGGGAGAGGTACCTGGGAGTGCATTGGCACGCCTTGCCGATGACGATATCCGCGCTTTCGGTGATTCTTTAGTCATCTTGCGTAATGTGCCTGAATATGAGGATGTTCTCGTGTTATGTAAAGGCAAGTCAGGAATGGTGTTCAGTGCTAAGACTGACGACTTTGAGAACCTTGCACTCGATGCCCAGGGACGGTTGCCTCTTTATGCCGACGGGGCACTTAGTGCTGATGTCAATTCCTACAAATGGAAGAGTGGGGCGGCACAGATATATTTCTCATATAAGAACCATGACGTTTATCAACTCCATGCGGCGGTTTCCCCCAAGGGCGATTTCACATGCCTCGACTCCACGGTTACCGTGATGGGACGCGCCATCTCATTCCGTGACCTTAAGAGTCAGGAGAAGGTGAATGTCTTCATGGCTCAGATAGAGACAGACATTGGCAAAATTAAGTGATATCCTGACATAAGCAACAACCTTTTCGCGCCTTTTGCGTGGAAAGGTTTTTTTATTGGGAATTTTTCCATTCTTATTCTCTTTTATTTGTAATTTTATTAGTACCTTTGCACCCGATTTGAGAAATCAGAAATAAATATATTTTAAAAATTTATGTATTTTACTTTGTTGATTACCGTCTTTCTGACGGCTATCGTATTGGTAGCAGGGGCTTATGTCATAGCGAAACTCGTTGGTCCCCGTTCCTACAACAAGGTGAAAGGCGAGCCTTTTGAGTGTGGTGTCCCCACGCGCGGCTCTTCCTGGATACCTATGTCGGTAGGTTACTACCTTTTCGCAATCCTGTTCCTCATGTTCGATGTGGAGACTCTTTTCCTCTATCCATGGGCAGTGGTTGTTAAGCAGTATGGTCCGATGGCTCTCGTGAGCATCGGTTTCTTTCTTTTAGTACTTGTGTTTGGCTTGGCTTATGCCTGGCGGAAAGGAGCGTTGGAATGGAAGTAAGAAAACCCAAGATCAAGAGCATTCCTTACGCAGAGTTTAAGGACAACGAAGGGCTTGAGAAGATTGTAGAGGAACTCCATGAGGGAGGCGTGAATGTCGTTACAGGCAACCTCGACCAACTCGTGAACTGGGGTCGTTCCAACTCTCTCTGGTCTCTGACCTTCGCCACCAGTTGCTGTGGTATAGAATTCATGGCGGTGGGTTGTGCGCGTTACGACTTTGCCCGCTTCGGCTTCGAGGTTACCCGAAACTCTCCACGTCAGGCCGACCTCATCATGTGCGCAGGTACAATCACCCATAAGATGGCACCGGCGTTGAAGCGTCTCTACGATGAGATGGCAGAGCCTAAGTATGTCATTGCCGTAGGTGGTTGCGCCATCAGCGGAGGTCCTTTCAAGACAAGTTATCACGTAGTGAAAGGCATCGAGGAGATTATCCCCGTCGATGTGTTCATTCCTGGTTGTCCTCCACGTCCCGAGGCTATCATGTACGGCATGATGCAGCTTCAGCGCAAGGTTAAGATTGAGAAGTTCTTCGGTGGTGCGAACCACAAGCAGAACAAGGAAGAGCGCGAGCTCGGTATCAGTAACGAGGAACTCACATACGGCAAGAAACCTATGGTTATCACCGAGGTGCCTGAGGAGTTCAAGGAGGAGATGAAGGCAATCGTTGAGAAACAAGCGGAAGCTCCCGTTAAGGAAGCCGCCGAGCCACAGACATCATCACCCATCACCAAAGAAGAGGAGGCAGCGAAATGAAATTAGAGAACATTATATTCGATTTCGACAAGTTTGCCTCTGAGATGGCAGACCTGAAGGCTAAGAAGCACTTCGATTACCTCGTGACCATCGTCGGCGAAGACTTTGGTGAGGAAGGACTTGGATGCATCTACATCCTCGAGAACACCGATACCAACGAGCGTATCAGCGTGAAGATGATTGCAAAGCAGGTGGGTGACGACTATGTCATTCCCACTACATATTATATATGGAAGGGTGCCAACCTGCTCGAGCGCGAGGTCTTCGATTTCCTTGGAATAAAGTTCCTCGGTCATCCCGACATGCGCCGTCTCTACCTTAGAAGCGACTTCGAGGGCTATCCTCTCCGCAAGGACTTCAAGGAGAAAGAGGGTTATTCGCTTGAGGATGATGTGGAGCCAGACTATGGTATGGAATACTCGCTCACCGATGAAGGTAAGCTGGTATCCAAGCAGAACAGGTTGTTCACCGACGACGAGTATGTGGTGAACATCGGTCCACAGCACCCTTCAACCCACGGCGTGCTCCGTCTGCAGACGGTAATCGACGGTGAGGTAATAAAGAAGATTTACCCGCATCTGGGTTACATACACCGCGGTATAGAGAAGATGTGCGAGAGTTATACCTATCCTCAGACACTCGCCCTTACCGACCGTCTCAACTATCTCTCGGCAATGATGCACCGCCACGCCTTGGTGGGAGTGATAGAGGAGGCTATGGGCATTGAGCTCAGCGACCGCATCAAGTATATCCGCACCATCATGGACGAACTCCAGCGTATTGACGGACACCTGCTCTATCTCGGCTGCTGTGCCCAGGACCTTGGTGCACTTACCGCATTCCTCTATTGCATGCGCGACCGCGAGCACGTGCTCAACGTCATGGAAGAGACCACTGGAGGCCGCCTTATCCAGAACTACTATCGCATCGGTGGCCTGCAGGACGATATCGACCCGAACTTCGTTGAGAATACCAAGAAGCTCTGTGCTTACCTGAAGCCTATGCTCAAGGAGTATATGGACGTGTTCGGCGACAACGTCATCACCCACAAGCGCTTCGAGAACATCGGAAAGATGGACAAGGAGAACATCATCAGCTATGGTGTGTCAGGTGCGTCAGGACGTGCAAGCAACTGGAAGAACGACGTTCGCAAGAACCACCCGTACGACATGTACGACAAGGTGGAGTGGGAGCAGGTGACTGCCGACTCTTGCGACTCTATGGGACGCTATATGATACGTATCAACGAGATAAAGCAGAGCATACGCATCATCGAGCAACTCATCGACAACATCCCCGAGGGCGAGTACTACATCAAGCAGAAGCCTATCATAAAGGTTCCTGAGGGACAATGGTACTTCTCCGTAGAGGGTACGAGCGGTGAGATAGGCGTATATCTCGATTCACGCGGCGACAAGAGTCCTTATCGTCTGAAACTCCGTCCTATGGGTCTCACCCTCATCGGTGCGATGGACGAGATGCTTCGTGGCGAGAAGATTGCCGACCTCATCACTACCGGCGCGGCACTCGACTTCGTTATTCCTGATATTGACCGCTAATTGAATATTGATAATAGAAAACAGATAATTATATGGTGTTCGATTTTAGTATAGTAACACGATGGTTCGATGAGTTGCTCCGCCAGACATGTGGCTTGAACGACTTCTGGACTATATTGATAGAGTGTGTGGTGGTGGGCACGCTGATACTTACCGCCTATTCGCTCATTGCTATGGTGTTGATATTCATGGAGCGTAAGGTATGTGCCTATTTCCAGTGCCGTCTCGGTCCTATGCGAGTAGGTTTCTGGGGACTGCTTCAGGTGCTTGCCGACGTGCTGAAGATGCTCATCAAGGAGATTTTCTTCGTTGACAAGGCCGACAAGTTGCTTTATGCCCTTGCTCCATTATTCGTTATAATAGCATCTGTGGGCACATTCTCGTTCCTTCCTTGGAACAAGGGTGCCGTGATACTCGACTTCAACGTAGGCATCTTCCTTCTCACCGCTGTTTCTTCTATCGGTGTTCTTGGAATCTTCCTTGCCGGTTGGGGCTCTAACAACAAGTACTCTGTGGTAAGTGCCATGCGTGGCGCTGTTCAGATGATTTCCTACGAGATGTCTCTCTGCCTTTGTCTCATCGCCGCCGTTATACTTACCGGCACGATGCAGATAAGCGGTATCGTGGAGGCACAGACGGGACCGTGGCAGTGGCTCATCTTCAAGGGCCATATCCCCGCAATCATCGCTTTCCTCGTATTCCTCGTGGCAGGTAACGCCGAGGCCAACCGTGGCCCGTTCGACCTTGCCGAGGCTGAGAGCGAGCTTACCGCGGGCTATCATACCGAGTATTCGGGTATGGGCTTCGGTTTCTACTATCTGGCAGAGTATCTTAATCTCTTTGTGATTTCTGGCATTGCCACAACAGTATTCTTGGGTGGATGGGCACCGATAAACATCGGCATCGCCGGTTTCGACAACCTGATGAATTACATCCCTGGCTTTGTGTGGTTCTTCGGTAAGACATTCCTCGTGGTATGGTTGCTCATGTGGGTACGCTGGACATTCCCCCGTCTCCGCATCGACCAGATACTGAAACTGGAGTGGAAGTACCTCATGCCACTTGCCCTTCTCAACATCGTTCTGATGACTTTCGTAGTAGCAATGGGATTACATTTCTAAACGACTGTCGAATAAGAAACTTCTAGAGAATACATAAAGGAAAATGGAAAATAACAAATCATATTTCGGAGAGGTGGGAAGTGCGATGAAGACCCTCTGCGTGGGACTGAAGACCACGCTGAAGGAGTATTTCATCCCCAAGTCCACCGAGCAATATCCCGAGAACCGAAAGACCACTCTTCATGTGGCTCAGCGCCATCGTGGCCGTCTGGTTTTCAAGCGCAATGAGGATGGCACCTACAAGTGCACGGCTTGCACCCTGTGTGAGAAGTCATGTCCTAACGGCACCATAAAGATTGTCTCTGAGATGGTGACCAATGAGGAGACTGGTAAGAAGAAGCGCGAGTTGCGCGACTATCAGTACGATCTTGGCGACTGCATGTTCTGCCAGTTGTGCACCAATGCTTGTAACTTTGATGCCATCGAGTTTACTAATGATTTCGAGAATGCCGTGTTCGACCGCGACTCCCTCGTGCTTCATCTCGACAAGGAGGTTTATCAGGGCGGTTCACTTCCCAACCTCATCAATGGTGGCGCACCAATGGAAATAGGTAAGTTTAATACGAAAAAGAAGTAATCAGATATGGCTAATATAATCGTATTTGCAATCCTCGCGGTGGTGATTCTTGGCTCTGCCATTATGTGTGTCACCACGAAGCGGATAATGAGAGCCGCAACGTTCCTGTTGTTCGTGCTCTTCGGTGTTGCAGGTCTTTATTTCCTGCTCGACTACACCTATCTCGGAGCAGCACAGATCTCTGTATATGCGGGTGGTATCACGATGATTTACATCTTCGCCATCCAGCTTGTAAGCAAGCGCACCCTTCAAGGTCTCGTAGAGCGCATGAAGGGCAGCCGTGTGGCTTTCGGCGCTTTGGTCACTCTCGTCGGACTTGCCACCGTGGTGGTAGTGTTCCTTAAGAATCAGTTCATTAACAATTTCGCAAAACTTCCCGATGCGGAGGTAAGTATCGAGACCATCGGCAACCAGCTCGTTGGTGCCGACAAGTACGGCTATGTACTGCCGTTCGAGTTCATCTCGGTGTTCCTCCTCGCATGCATCATCGGTGGTATTGTAATTTCAAGAAAGGAGTAAGCCATGATGGTACCAGTAGAATGTTACTTTGTGCTCTCAGCACTATTGTTCTTCATCGGAGTGTTCGGTTTCATATCGCGCCGCAACCTCATCGCAATGCTCATTTCCGTGGAACTGATACTTAACTCTGTTGATATCAATTTCGCCGCTTTCAACCGCATACTCTTTCCGGGTATGCTTGACGGCTTCTTCTTCACTCTCTTCTCCATCGGAGTGAGTGCGGCAGAGACGGCAGTGGCAATAGCGATAATTATCAATGTCTACCGCAAATTCAATAGCGACTCGGTTGACAGCATCAAAGAACTTAGAAATTAAATCTTAAGAATTCAGAATTTCATTATGGAATACAGTTATTCTTGTTTGATACTGCTTCTGCCGTTGCTCTCGTTCATCATACTTGGACTTGCGGGCATGAAGATGTCACATAAGTTGTCAGGACTCATCGGCACCACCTCGCTTGGTATCGTTACGGCCCTGTCATACTATACCGCTTTTCAATATTTTACCGCCGACCGTGTGAACGACGTCTATCAGACCATCGTTCCCTATAACTTCACATGGCTGCCATTAGGCAATCTTCACTTCGACCTGGGTATCTTGCTCGACCCCATCTCGGTGATGATGCTCATTGTGATTTCCACGGTCAGCTTCATGGTTCACATCTACTCCTTCGGCTACATGAAGGGCGAGAAGGGATTCCAGCGCTACTATGCTTTCCTCTCTCTCTTCACCATGTCGATGCTCGGTCTTGTGCTTGCCACAAACATCTTCCAGATGTACCTCTTCTGGGAACTTGTGGGTGTGAGCTCTTATCTTCTCATCGGTTTCTATTACCCGACCCATGCTGCCGTTGCCGCTTCCAAGAAAGCGTTCATCGTCACCCGTTTTGCCGACCTCTTCTTCCTTATCGGAATCCTGTTGTTCGGCTATTACACCCAGTCGTTCAGCTTCTCGTTTGCCGGCGACATCGTGATGGGGCAGGGTACCGAGCCGTTCATTCCTTGCGACGTTGCCAAGGCTATAGCAGCCGGAGGCTTCATCATACCTACCGCACTTGTGCTGATGTTCATCGGTGGTGCCGGTAAGTCTGCGATGTTCCCGTTGCACATTTGGTTGCCTGATGCTATGGAGGGTCCAACCCCTGTGTCTGCACTCATCCACGCCGCCACGATGGTGGTTGCCGGAGTGTTCCAGATTGCACGTATGTTCCCCTTGTGGATAGAATATGCTCCACAGGCTATGAGCATCGTGGTATGGGTGGGAGTGTTCACCGCTTTCTATGCTGCCGCCGTGGCTTGTGCCCAGACCGACATCAAGCGTGTGCTTGCCTTCTCTACCATCTCGCAGATTGCGTTCATGATGGTGGCACTCGGCGTTAGTCTGCCGGGACATGAGGCAGTGCTCGACAACCATACTCAGTTGGGTTACCTCGCAGGTATGTTCCACCTCTTCACACACGCCATGTTCAAGGCTTGCCTGTTCCTCGGAGCCGGTTGTATCATCCATGCCGTACATAGCAATGAGATGGCGTTGATGGGAGGCTTGCGCAAATATATGCCAATCACACACATCACGTTCCTCATCTCATGTCTGGCAATCGCTGGTATTCCGTTCTTCTCGGGCTTCAGTTCCAAGGACGAGATTATCACCGCCTGCATGCAATACAGTCCTGTAGTAGGCTGGATAATGACCGCTATTGCCGCCATGACCGCATTCTATATGTTCCGTCTCTATTACGGCATCTTCTGGGGAACAGAAAACAAGGAGGCTCACGAGCACCACACTCCACACGAGGCACCATTGTCAATGACGATACCTCTGATTGTGTTGTCGGTAATCACCGTGGGCGTGGGTATCTATACCACACTTGCAGGATTCCTCGGATGGGGCGGTTCGTTCGGTTCGTATGTTTCGGCAGCCGGTACCGACTATACCATTCACTTCGACACCACCGTTGCTACGGTGAGCACAATAATTGCGATACTCAGCATCTGTCTTGCCACCTATATATATAAAGGTGAGAAGCAACCCATTGCTGACAGGCTTTACAAGACATTCCCACGTCTCCATCGTGCCGCTTACAAGCGTTTCTACATGGACGAGGTTTGGATGTTCGTCACTCATCAGATTATTTTCCGCTTCTTCTCACACCCGATTGCATGGTTTGACCGTCATTGTGTTGACGGCACCTTCAACTTCATGGCGTGGGGAGCCAACGAGGCAGGCGAGAGCCTCCGTCCTTGGCAGAGCGGCGATGTACGTCAGTATGCCGTGTGGTTCCTCACCGGCTCGGTTGCACTTGCGCTGATTCTCCTCGCCTTAGCCCCCTAAGTTAGGGGGATGGGGGTCTGAACATAAGCATACAGACCTCTATCTAGCCCCCTAAGTTCTTGGACGAGCCAAGCGGCAAAGCCGAGCGAGGGGGATGGGGGTCTGAACATAAGCATACAGACCTCCGAGCGAGAGAGAAAGTGTATATGGGTGGTCGTTCAGACCCCCAACCCCCTGACTCAGGGGGCTAGAATAAAAATAAATTATAGAAATATGTCAGTTTTAACATTATTCGTAGTTATTCCCGCCTTGATGTTGCTCGGACTCTGGATAGCCCGCAACGACAATCAGGTGCGCGGTGTGATGGTAGCCGGTGCCTCGTGCTTGCTGGCTCTGTCGATATGGCTCACAATAGACTTCATCCAGGCGCGTGCCGGAGGTGACACCAGCGAGATGCTCCACACCTACGCCATCGACTGGTTCAAGCCTCTGAACATACAGTATGCCGTCGGTGTCGATGGTATCTCGGTGGTCATGCTGCTCCTCTCGAGCATCATCGTGTTCACCGGAACCTTCGCCTCATGGCAGCTCCAGCCGATGAAGAAGGAGTATTTCCTTTGGTTCACCCTCCTCTCAACGGGTGTCTTCGGCTTCTTCATCTCTGTTGACATGTTCACCATGTTCATGTTCTACGAGGTGGCGCTCATCCCCATGTACCTCCTCATCGGAGTGTGGGGTAGTGGTAACAAGGAGTACTCCGCTATGAAGCTTACCCTGATGCTTATGGGAGGCTCGGCGCTGCTTATCCTCGGCATTCTCGGCATCTACTTCTTCAGCGGTGCCACCACGATGAATGTCAACGAGATAGCAGCCCTGCACAACATCCCAGAGAACATACAGAAGATATTCTTCCCGTTCATCTTCATCGGTTTCGGAGTCCTCGGCGCACTCTTCCCGTTCCACACATGGAGTCCCGACGGTCATGCCTCGGCGCCTACCGCCGTGTCAATGCTCCATGCCGGAGTGCTTATGAAACTGGGAGGCTATGGCTGCTTCCGCGTTGCCATGTATCTCCTTCCCGACGCAGCCCGTGAGTTGGCTTGGATATTCCTTATTCTCACCACCATCTCGGTGGTCTATGGAGCCCTCTCGGCATGCGTGCAGACCGACCTCAAGTACATCAACGCCTATTCGTCGGTGTCCCACTGTGGTCTGGTGCTCTTCGCCCTTCTCATGATGACTCAGACCTCATGCACGGGAGCCATCCTTCAGATGCTCTCACACGGTCTGATGACGGCACTCTTCTTCGCCCTCATCGGTATGATTTACGGACGCGCCCACACCCGTGACGTGCGTTTCCTTGGCGGCTTGATGAAGGTGATGCCGTTCCTCGCCGTAGGCTATGTCATCGCCGGTCTCGCCAACCTCGGCTTGCCGGGCTTCTCAGGATTCATTGCCGAGATGACCATCTTCGTGGGTTCTTTCGAGAATGCCGACACCTTCCGTCGCGTATGCACCATCATAGCATGCTGCTCCATCGTTGTGACCGCGGTCTATATCCTCCGTGTTGTAGGTAAGATACTGTTCCAAAAGTTGCAATACCCGCACATGGAGAGTGTCAAGCTCACCGATGCCACATGGGACGAGCGCGTCGCTGTCATCTGCCTCATCGCATGTGTGGCAGGTCTTGGCTGCTTCCCAATGTGGGCAAGCCACGTCATCGACAGTGGGGTAGGCAGCATATTGTCTAACATACTTGCCGCAGGCATGTCAGGCATGTAGGATTTTGAACATTGAACTTTGAACATTGAATTTTACAAATATGGGATATAGTCAATTTCTAAACATGATACCCGAGGCCTTCCTGGTCCTCGCTTTGATACTTGTGTTCATCGCCGACTTCATCATCACCAACGTGAAGGTGAAGGGCAGCACCCTGGCGTGTCTCACCCTCGGACTTCTGGCGGTAGTGACGGCAGTCAGCGTCATCGCCGAGCCCTCCGAGGCCTTTGGCGGTATGTATGTCACCACGGCGGCAGCCAACGTAATGAAGGTAATCCTCGCCGCCGGCACGTTCATCGTGGTGCTCATGGCACAGCCGTGGGTAGAGTCGAATGCCGTGAACGTGAAGAACGAAGGCGAGTTCTATATGCTCCTTATCTCCACCCTGCTCGGAATGTTCGTCATGATTTCCAGCGGTCATTTCCTCATGTTCTTCCTCGGTCTTGAGATGGCAAGCGTGCCAATGGCATGCCTTGTTGCCCTCGACAAGTACAAGAAGAAGTCGGCAGAGGCAGCCGCCAAGTACATCCTCACGGCGACCTTCTCAAGCGGCATCATGCTCTATGGCATCTCGATGCTCTATGGCGCCACAGGACATCTCTACTTCGACGACTTCACCGCAGCCCTCTCGGTGGCCAACACCCAGCACCTGACGCTTTGCATCGTCGGTCTCGTGTTCTTCTTCAGTGGACTCGGTTTCAAGATCAGTCTCGTGCCGTTCCACTTCTGGACCGCCGACACCTACGAGGGAGCGCCCACACCAGTGACCGGTTACCTGAGCGTCGTTTCCAAGGGTGCCGCAGCCTTTGCGCTCTGCACCATCCTCATCAAGGTGTTCGCCCCGATGATAGAGTACTGGGAGTACATCCTCTACATCGTCATCGTGCTCAGCATCACCATCGCCAACCTCTTCGCCATCCGTCAGAAGGAACTCAAGCGATTCATGGCATACAGTTCCATCTCACAGGCAGGCTACATCATGCTTGCCGTGGTGGGTGCCAGTCAGTACGGCGTGGCAGCGTTGAGCTACTATGTGCTCGTATATGTGGCAGCCAACCTCGCTGTCTTCTCGGTAATCAATGCCGTGGAGCATAACAACGGCGGCCGCACCGATATACGCGCCTACGACGGTTTCTACAGCCGCAATCCCAAGTTGGCGTTCCTCATGACGGTAGCCCTCTTCTCGCTTGCGGGAATCCCTCCGTTTGCCGGAATGTTCTCCAAGTTCTTCGTCTTCATGGCAGCCGCCCAGCAAGGCTCCACATGGGCATACGCAGTGGTGTTCATCGCGTTGGTCAACACCGTGGTGTCACTCTACTACTATCTGCTCATCGTCAAGGCGATGTATATCCGTCAGGCAGAGAATCCGCTCCCTACGTTCAGTACCGACATGGGTACCAAGGTAGCCCTCTTCCTGTGCACCGCAGGCATCCTGCTCTTCGGCATCTTCTCCTGCGTTTACAACTGGATATTCGCAGCGACGATTTAATTGATAATGGACAATTCTTTCAGTCGCTTCGCTTTGTGAAAGCGCCCCTACGGGTAGAGCGGACAATTGATAGATAACAGTTGATAATTGAAAGCGGGAATCTCATCGAGGTTCCTGCTTTTTCTTACATGTAGGGATGTGGGACCCGCCGACTTCATTGTCACGGGTCCCACATTCCGTTCTTCAACTTTTTAGTTAAAAGACTTGTATTGTTAGGAAATAAGCATTAATTTTGCATTACGTGTAAGATTATGTTAATGTTGGGAAATGAAAAAGACGGTTTGTAGCATAGTTTCGTATTTCATTCTCGCACTGGTGTTGACGACATCATGCGAGAAAGGTTATTACCTTCTGGAAGAAGGCACAGAGAACACAGAGACGACGGAGGGCACAGAGGGTGAGGAGGGCACAGAGGGCACTGCGGATAATGGTGATGGTGGGGCCTCTGGCGGTTCTCAGGGAGAGGGAACGGATTCTGATGAAGAGATGCTTTCCGTTGCGCAGTTCATGGAGATGACGCTGAGCGGGCAGCAATGGGTGGTAGGATATGTCGTGGGCGCCTGTACCAAGACTATAAACAATGCGGACTTCGAGCCGCCCTTTGAGGATCCCCAGGCACTGCTCCTCGCCGACACCTACGGTGAGACGGACAAGGAAAGAGTAATCACCATAGGTCTGCCCAGCGGGTCGAAGGCACGAAGGGAACTGAATCTCGTGGACCACCCCGAGAACTACGGCAAACGCATCGCTTTCTATGGAGAGCAATGCGTTTACCTAAAAGTAAAAGGAATAAAGAAGCCTGTCGGCTGGAGGGTGTATGGTGACTGATGTCTTTCCCTCCTGCGGTGGTTTCCTGTTATGAGTTCATGGAAAGGAGGAACTCCTCGTTGTTCCTGGTCTTCTCCATGTGGTCGTGTATGGTGTTCATGGCTTCCATGGATGTCATGTCGGCGATGTACTTCCTGAGTATCCACATGCGGTCGAGGATGGTCTTGTCCTGCAGCAGGTCGTCGCGGCGCGTGCTTGATGCTACGAGGTTGACGGCTGGGAAGATGCGCTTGTTGCTCAGTGAGCGGTCGAGTTGCAGTTCCATGTTTCCCGTTCCCTTGAACTCCTCGAAGATGACCTCGTCCATCTTGGAGCCGGTGTCGATGAGTGCGGTGGCGATGATGGTGAGTGAGCCTCCTCCCTCGATGTTGCGTGCTGCTCCGAAGAAGCGCTTGGGCTTCTGCAGGGCGTTGGCGTCGACACCTCCGGTGAGCACCTTGCCGCTGGCGGGTGCCACGGTGTTGTAGGCGCGTGCCAGTCGGGTGATGGAGTCGAGGAAGATGACTACGTCGTGTCCGCACTCTACCATTCTCTTGGCTTTCTCGAGTACGATGCCGGCGATCTTGACGTGGCGCTCTGCCGGTTCGTCGAAGGTGGATGCTATGACCTCGGCGTTCACGGTGCGTGCCATGTCGGTGACCTCCTCTGGTCGCTCGTCGATGAGCAGCATCATGAGGTATGCCTCGGGATGGTTGGCTGCTATGGCGTTGGCGATGTCCTTCATGAGGATTGTCTTACCTGTCTTTGGCTGTGCCACGATGAGTGCGCGCTGTCCTTTTCCTATTGGTGCGAAGAGGTCGACGATGCGTGTGCTGAGGTTGGTGGTCTTCGGGTCGCCGCACAGGGTGTACTTCTCGTCGGGGAAGAGTGGTGTGAGGTGTTCGAAGGCGACGCGGTCGCGCACCTCTGACGGCTCGCGTCCGTTGATCTTGTCGATGCTTGTCAGTGGGAAGTATTTCTCGCCCTCGCGTGGCGGACGCACATTGCACTGCAGCACGTCGCCGGTCTTCAGTCCGTAGCGCTTCACCTGAGCCACCGAGACATACACGTCGTCGGGTGAGGAGAGGTAGTTGTAGTCGCTGGAGCGTATGAAGCCGTAGCCGTCGGGCATTATCTCGAGTACTCCGTTGGCTTTTATGATGTCGGAGAAGTCGTACTCCTCGCCGCTTATTGTCTCATTGGGCATTGCAGCCACCTGTGGCACTGGTGTCATGACCGGTGTGGTGGGGTTGTCGAACATGTCGAAGACGGGCATAGCCGACTGGTCCTCGATGGGGAGGTCGATGGATATGATGAAGTCGGTGCCGTCGCCGGGGTCACCTTCCCACACGCTGTCCTCGAGTATCTCGCGTCGTCCTTCCTCGTTCTCGTTGTGTGCGTTTACCTTTGCCTGCAGTTGCTCTATGAGGTTTGCTGACTCCTCGTCGCTCTCGCCGCCGTTGCCCTCGGCGAATGCCGCCTCAGGGATGAAGTCCTCGCCGCCGTTGTCGGCAGGAGTCTCCTCAACGTCGGTTGCATTGTTCTCCTCGGCTGCCTTCTGCTGTTCCTGGAGTGCCTTTGCCTCTGCCTCGAGAGCAGCGAGTTCAGCCTTGGACTTCCTTCCACGTTTCTTGGGAGTCTTCACCGGCTCCTCTGGTGCTGGCTCCTCGGCCACTGGCTCTGCGGGTTTCTCCTCAGGTGCTGGCACTACGGGTTTCTCTTCCTCGGCAGGTTTTGCTGGAATCTCCTTGAACAGTTGCTGTGGCTCGGCTGCTTTCTGCTTCTTGGTGTCGAAGTTCTCGCCGTCCTTTCCGTTCACGGAATAAACCCTGTCGGAGTCTTTCTTCTGTATTCTTGTCCTGCGGCGCTTTGTGCCGAGAGGATTTTTCTCACTCTCCACCACGGCTTGTTTGTCGAGGATAGCGTATACGAGGCTCTGCTGATCGGCTCCCTCAGGAGTGTCGGCGCCCATTTCTTTTGCGATATTTACCAGTTCGGAAATATCTTTAGATGATAGTTCGTCTATTGTGTACATACTAAAAGTTATATGCAAATTAAAGATTGAGTTACATTCGACATTTTCTCGCCAAGGCATAACCCAAATGAATGGGGTCTGCTCTTATGGCTTAACGAAAACGTTGATTTTGTGTTTCACGAACGGAAACATGGGGGTGTTTCATAAAATCGGTGCAAAGGTACAAACTTTTTTCTTATTTCCGCAGGAGTTGCGATATTTTGTGATGGGGAGCAGGGGAAATTAAAGAAAATTAACGAATAGGGGATGGGGGTGGGTCATATATCTTGTTCAGACCCCCAACCCCCTGACTCAGGGGGCTAAGGGCTAAGGAATCTCCGACAGTTCTAGCCAGCGCATGCTCTTCTCGTCGAGTTCTTCCTTGAGTTTTGGCAGTCGTATGCTTTTGGCGGTGAGTTCCTCCACGCTCAGTTTCCCGCTGCACAGTTCTTCCTCCAGTGTCTGCTGTTCCTTCTCGAGTGCCTCTATCTCGTGTTCCAGTTGTTCCATCTCGCGTTTCTCCTTGAACGTGAGGCGTCGCTGCCGTGTGCCGTTGCTCTTCTCGGGTGCTGGTGTGGCGGTTTTCTTCTTCGGCGTCTTCTCCTCGTCCTTGCTTTGCAGGGCGGTCCACTGGCGGTACTGAGTGTAGTTGCCGGGGAAGTCGTTTATCACTCCCTCGCCCTGGAACACGAGGAGGTGGTCCACCACCTTGTCCATGAAGTAACGGTCGTGGCTCACCACGATGACGCAGCCGGGGAAGTCCTGCAGGTATTCCTCGAGTATCTGCAGTGTCTGTATGTCGAGGTCGTTGGTAGGCTCGTCGAGTACGAGGAAGTTAGGGTTGCGCATGAGCACGGTGCAGAGGTACAGTTTGCGCTTCTCGCCTCCGGAAAGTTTATACACGTAGTTGTGCTGCTGCTCGGGTGTGAAGAGGAAGTGCTGCAGGAACTGCGATGCCGTGAGGTGCCGTCCGCTGCCGAGGTCGATGTACTCTGCTATGTCGCGCACCACGTCGATTACTTTCTGCTGGTCGTTGAACGTCAGTCCCTCCTGTGAGAAATAGCCGAAGCGCACCGTCTCGCCGATGTCGAACTTCCCGCTGTCGGGTCGCTCGATGCCCAGTAGCAGTTTTATGAAGGTGCTCTTCCCCGTGCCGTTGTTGCCCACGATGCCCATCTTCTCGTACCGTGCGAAGTTATAGTAGAAGTCGCGCAGTATGGTTACCTGGTCGCCGAAGGTCTTCGACACATACTGGCACTCGAATATCTTGCTCCCGATATACACGTTGGAGCGTCGCAGCCGCATCTGACGTTCCTCGATGCGCTGCTTCGCTATGCGCTCAAGGTCGGCGAAGGCCTCCTCGCGGTAGCGTGCCTTATGACCTCGTGCTTGTGGCTGTCGACGCATCCACTCCAGTTCTCGTCGGTAGAGGTTGTTTGCCCGTGCTATCTCCGCCCTGCGGTTGTCTATGCGCTCCTGCCGTTTCTCGAGGTAGTAGGCGTAGTTGCCGCGGTAGGTGTATATGGTCTGGTCGTCGAGTTCCATGATGATGTTGCACACGCGGTCGAGGAAGAAGCGGTCGTGTGTCACCATGAGCAGAGTCTTGTTGCCGCGGCTGAGGAATCCCTCGAGCCACTCTATCATCTCGAGGTCGAGGTGGTTTGTCGGCTCGTCGAGTATCAGGAGGTCGGGCTCTGTTATCAGCACGTTGGCGAGTGCCACGCGTTTCTGCTGTCCTCCGCTCAGTTCTCGCATGGGCTGGTCGAGGTCTTTTATCTTCAGTTTCGTGAGTATCTGCTTCGCCTTGAGTTGTTTCTCCTCGCGCTCGGCGTGGCTGCCGTCCTCGAGTGCTGTGCGGAAGCATGCGCTGAGTACGCTCTCGTCGGGGTCGTAGTGTGGCGACTGTCGGAGGTATCCCACCCTGAGGTCGCGTCGGAATATGATGTCTCCTCCGTCGTATCCCTCGTCGCCGTTGATGATGGAGAGCAGTGTGCTCTTTCCTGTTCCGTTCTTGGCTATCAGTCCCACGCGCTGTCCCTCGGCAATGCTCATGTTGAGGTTTTCGAAGAGCAGCAGCTCGCCGAATGACTTTGTGAGGTTCTGAATGTCAAGGTATGGCGTCATCCCTCCTGACTGATTTCCTTGTTTATCTGCTCGATGTAGTCGAGTATCTCATCGCGTCCGTATCCTTTCTCGGCACTTGTGATGAAGTAGGGTGGCAGTATCTCCCAGGTGTCCTCGAGTTTCTCCATGTATGCCTCTGCCGCCTGTTTCATCTTCGTAGGAGCCAGTTTGTCGGCCTTCGTGAACACCAGTGCGAAGGGTACCTGACTCTTTCCGAGCCAGTCGATGAACTCCCGGTCTATCTGCTGCGGCTCGAGTCGGATGTCTATAAGAATGAAGACATTGGTGAGTTGTCTGCGCTGCAGCATGTACGACGATATCATCTGTTGCAGTTTGTCGCGCTGTGTCTTTGAGCGCTTGGCATAGCCGTAGCCGGGGAGGTCGACGAGGTACCACTCGTTGTTGATGATGAAGTGGTTGATGAGCAGTGTCTTTCCCGGTGTTGCCGAAGTCTTTGCAAGTCCCTTGTGGTTGCAGAGCATGTTTATGAGGCTCGATTTCCCCACGTTGCTGCGTCCTATGAAGGCGTACTCGGGCTTGGTGTCCTTGGGGCACTGGCTCACTGTGGCGCTGCTTACGCTGAATTCTGATTTCGTTATTTTCATATCTTCTCCTTTTTTCTGCAAAGGTACGAATTATTTGCAATTATGGGTTATGAAATAGGGATAAATTTCGTAACTCTACGGTTTAAAAACCGTGAAGTTACTTCGTCTCGGCAATAAAAACAAACATTTGTTTTGTATTGCCCTCGACTTTTCGTAACTTTGCAGGCGAAAAAAAGACAAGATGACCCAACAATACCCCTCTTTGCTCCTTGAGAAGGCAGTCGGCGAAGTGTCAAAGCTTCCGGGAATAGGCAGGAAAACGGCCCTGAGGCTCGTGCTACACCTGCTGAGACAGGAGGATGGTACCGTTGACGAGCTGACCACCGCGCTGAGCAGGCTGAAGCATGAGGTGCAGCACTGCAAGGTGTGCCATAACATCAGCGACAGCGAGGTGTGTCCCATCTGCTCTGACAGTCGCCGCGACAGCACCACCATCTGCGTGGTGGAGAACATACAGGACGTCATGGCGATAGAGAACACGCAGCAGTATCACGGACTATACCATGTGCTGGGAGGCATAATATCGCCCATCGACGGCATAGGACCCAGTGACATCGAGGTGGAGTCGCTGGTGAGGCGCGTGGCAGAGGGTGGGGTGGCCGAGGTCATCATGGCACTCAGCAGCACTATGGAGGGTGACACCACGGCGTTCTATATCTTCCGTAAACTGGAAGGATATAACATAAGGCAGAGCGTCATAGCACGGGGCATCAGCGTGGGCAACGAGCTGGAATACACCGACGAGGTAACACTCGGACGGAGCATCGTGAACAGGGTGCCATACGAGAAGTCGTAGAGGGAGACAGCGGGCCACGGTCCTCACTCCCCGCAAGCAATGAGAATATGATAGCAAGACTGAAGATACTATTCTGGTCGGCTGTGGCAGTATCGCTGATCATGGTGCTGCTCTTCGAGACCGACATATTGTTGGCAGGCGCGCTTGCCGATGACGTGAGCGGACAGTTCGTGGTGGTTACCATCACCGAGCTGCTCACCATCTGTGCCATACCCCTCGCCGTGCGACTGTTCCGCTTCAGGAAGATACGCAGCGAGATACGCGACGGCCACTACGCCAAGTGGGCTTTCCTGCGACTCTCGATACTCGCGCTGCTGCTCGTTTGCAACACCTTATTATATTATGTCTATATGAACGTGGCATTCGGTTACATGGCCATCATAGTGCTCATCTCTATGGTCTTCGTATATCCCACGGAGTCGCGAATGAAAAGTGAAACAGCAACAGAAGAATGAAACTCACGGTAATCATCGTAAGCTATAATGTAAGACATTACGTGGAGCAGTGTCTCAACAGTCTCTCCCGTGCCCTCAGCGGCATAGAGGCGGAGATATATGTCGTGGACAACCACTCCAAGGACAACACCGTGGAGAAGCTGACACGTTACTTTCCCGACATCAATATCGTGGCGAGTAACCATAACCTGGGATTCTCGCGTGCCAACAACATTGCCATAAAGCAGTCGGAGGGCGAATATGTGCTGCTGCTGAACCCCGACACCTTCGTGGGCGAGAACGTCATATCAGAGTGCCTTGCGTTCATGGAGGAGCATCCCGATGCCGGAGCACTCGGCGTGCGCATGATAGACAGCAACGGCAAGGCGTCGCCGGAGAGCAGGCGTGGTCTGCCCACTCCAATGACGTCATTCTACAAGATGATAGGACTGTGCAAGCGCTATCCCAAGAACAGGCGCTTCGGAAAGTACTACATGGGTTACCTGCCGTGGGACAAGGCGGTGGAGATAGAGGTGGT
The DNA here is from genome assembly GCA_017554105.1 of Prevotella sp. Classification (GTDB taxonomy): domain Bacteria; phylum Bacteroidota; class Bacteroidia; order Bacteroidales; family Bacteroidaceae; genus Prevotella. The sequence goes on from JAFZIY010000025.1 coordinate 59,194, forward strand.
CAGCGGTGCCTTCTGCCTCGTGCGCCGTGCTGCGCTCGAGAAGGTGGGACTGCTCGACGAGGACTTCTTCATGTACGGTGAGGACATCGACCTCAGCTACCGTCTGCTGAAGGCAGGGATGCACAACTGGTACTATCCCGCCAGCATACTGCACTACAAGGGCGAGAGCACGCAGAAGAGTAGTTTCCGCTATGTACACGTCTTCTACGAGGCGATGTTTATATTCTTCCGCAAGCACTACGGCAGCATGTCAATACTCCTCAGCGTGCCTATAAGGCTGGCGATACTCTTCAAGGCCACTGTGGCTGCTTCGGCACTCGCATGGGGACGACTGCGCAAGATGCTCGGTTTCTACTACAAGTCACGCGACCGCTATCCCGACTATGTGTTCATAGGCAGGGAGTGCGCCATAAAGAACTGCCGCCGCATATCACGGAAACTGGGTCTCAATGCACGGTTCTTCACCGCCGACAGCAGTACCAATCCCGAGGGACACAACGCTATTCGCGACGTGTGCGAGATAACCACTCCCACATATGTCGTGTATGACATCGATGCCTACACCTACGAGGAGATACTGGACATCTTCAGTGCCAATCCTCAGAAGTACCTCAGCATCGGAACATTCGACATGAGGAACAACAAGATAATAACCAAGGACGAGGTACTGGCATGACACAGAAGAGCATCACGCTGAGAGCAATGGAGCCCGAGGACCTTGATGAGCTCTATGAGATAGAGAACGACCGCGGACTATGGGATGTGGGAACGACCAACGTGCCTTATTCCCGATATGCCCTCCACCAGTACATCGCATCCACGAACAATGATATCTTTGCCGACCGTCAGCTGCGCCTCATCATACAGACGGAGGACGGCAGACTGGCAGGTATCATCGACCTCTACAACTACGAGCCGCTTCACAACCGTGCTGAGGTGGGCGTCGTGATAAAGGCGGAATACCGCAATCAGGGAATGGCAAAGGCAGCGCTGGATGAGCTTCACCGCTATGCCGCCGACGTGCTCGACATCTACCAGCTATATGCTGTGGTGGCGGCAACCAATGACCACTCGCTGCATCTTTTCAAGTCACAGGGATACGAGGCCACCGCAACACTCAGGCATTGGCTGCATGAAAAGGGCGGATATCAGGATGCCGTATTGTTACAAAAAAAAATAAAAAAATAGCGTGATTGTTTTGGTAGATACAAAAAAAAACTCTACCTTTGCACCCGCAATCAGAAGAGGGCATACGCTTGGTGCGTTAGTTCAGCCTGGTTAGAATGCCTGCCTGTCACGCAGGAGGTCACGGGTTCGAGTCCCGTACGCACCGCCACGATTCCCTCATCACTTGCAACCCTAACGCTGGTGCGTTAGTTCAGCCTGGTTAGAATGCCTGCCTGTCACGCAGGAGGTCACGGGTTCGAGTCCCGTACGCACCGCAAAAGCCATCCTTCGGGGTGGCTTTCTTGTTATGCGTATGGTTCTCTCACCTTGTGACCTCGTCGGTCAGGGTTCTTTCAGTCGCTTCGCTTTATGAAAGCGGCAGAGCCGAGCGCGAGTCCCGTACGCACCGCATAGGAAGTCTTCGGACTTCCTATTTTTTTGTTACCTCCTTTCCTTTCAGTCGCAAAGTCTTAGCACCCTCACTCCGAGTGCCGTTTTCCTTCCTATGAGATATTTCCTCAGTGTTGCAGGCTCCTCTATCACCTTATGGTGAATGGACGAGGCATCTATCAGGTGAAGACCGTCCCAGCGCCACACGGCAAATCCCAGGTGCGAGATCTCGAGTCCGCTCTTGCTTGTCACTATGGCTATCACGTCACCGTCGTGCACCACCTTGCGCAGCCTCCATGTGTTGCGAATGTTGGCGTTGGGCAGGTAGCGGTGCTTCTTGCCGTTGATGTGCTGTTCCATGAGCGCAATCTTCTTTATCATTGCCGTGTCGCCTGCAAGCATTTTGTATTTGTCGCTGTAGGTGGTCATGTACGTTGCCTTCACCGTCTGGGTGGCATTGAACAGCGTCTCGTCGGAAATCTCCTCCACGATGCCCATCTCGGTGTTGTCCTCTATCCACATCGTGAAATAGTGCAGGCGCGAGGCATAGTCTTCCAGCACGCCGTGACGGTATCTTATCTTCTTGAGGTTGTCGCAATAGTCGGCGAAGGACACCTTGCCCTCGCTGGACGTGAGCGCCAGTGCCAGCACCGTCTCGACGTAGGTGGTGCAGTCGAGTTCACGAAGGTTCACCACCAGCTGTTCCTTGCTGTTCACCTCCAGGGTGTGCGCGACGTAGGGAATACCCATGAACTTACGCGCGAAGAACAGCACCCTGTTGGCATCTGCCGACAGCGACTTCGCCTCGGTGAGCAGTTCCACCACCTTCACGCTGTCCTCCTTGGTATATGTGACGCGTGTTGCGGCATCAGCCTCCGACGAGGCCCACACCAGACAGAAAAGAACAATAACAAAATACCTAACCATTCTCATTTTTCTTCCTCCTGTATCTTTTCATCTTGCCGAAATTCATTCCGAGATAGATGTTTAGTGAACCAAAGACATTATTTGTAGAGAACTGCGTCTTGCGATAGCTGTAGCCATGCAATACCACGTTTGCTCCACAGTACCATTTCATATTGTTATATACGATGCCGAAACGTCCTATGGCATCGAAGTTGAAGTTCGAGAACTCGAAGTCGCGCAGGCGCAGTTTCCTGCTTTCCATCTCTCCCACCGACTTCTTGTAGGCCACGGCTATCGATAGCGACGCGGCAAGCAGCCAGTTGCGCGCAAATACAAAGTTGTACGCATAGCCTCCGGAGATGGAATAGTCGTCATAGTCGACGCGGTTGAACATCAGTCCCGAGTCCACCTTCTCCTTGTCATAGTCTTTTGCTACCTCGGAGATAACGTCCCTGAACTTGTCGTAGTCAAGTTTCAGGGAGTGGTTGGTATATCCTATGCCGAGAAGTGGCGAGCCGCAGCTCTTCTTCTGTATCGTGCTCTGGCTGAAGGCAGCGGGGTAGGAGAACTTATGGTGATTAAAGATATAATATATGTTCACGCCCTTGATGCCTACCTCGATGCCCGAGAACGACAAGTCCTTAGGCCGTACCTTCTCGTTGCCATAGACTACGGAGCGTATCCTATAGTCGTCGCCCGTGTTACGGTAGAAAAGGTCGATGCCTATCTGCGAACTGTAAAGGCTGATGTCTATCTCCTTACGTCTGTTGCTGTTGGAGAGATGGTTGATGTCGAACGTATATCCCAGGAACACCCATCGCCATCCGAAGTAAGGTCCTACCTTGAACGACGGCCGGGGCGCAAACGTAACCTCCTGTCCTGACTTGCTCGAGAGATAATACACCTCGTATGTCGTGGTGTTCTGCAACATCATGGTGTAGTTGTAGTGCTGCGGTTCAATGTAGGTGGTGTCTATGCGATTGAACTTCTTGACAAACTCATACAGCCTGTTCCTCTTCTTTGCCTTGACCGCCTTCTCCTGCGTTGTCACCGTCACGCTGTCGTCAGTGACAATACTCTCTACTGCTGCCGCAGGCGAGGCTATGAGCAGTAACATCGTCAGGCATCCTACAAGATATAGCCGGCACTTGTCGTTCTCCATACCTTTCTTCTTCCGTCAGAACTTCCCAAGTATTCTATCCATAACCCAGTTCACGGGAGTTCCCGAGACGCTGGTGCACTCACATACGTCCAGACCCTGAAGATGCTCTATGACACTCTTTATTATAGGCAACTGCACGTAAGGAGGGTTGGGAACGTCGATGCTGGTGTGCCCCTCGCTCGTAGTAAGTTCTATGGGCGTATAGTCGTACACCGAGAAAGACACCATTCCCGCGTCACCGATGACCTTTATGCTGTCGTCGCGTGACGACTCATGACCCACGAAGCACCATGACCCGCTGCCGGCAACGCCCGACTCAAACTGGAAGCACGCGCTGATGTTGTCCTCAGGCTTGTACAGTCCGGCACGGTTGCTGCAGATGCCCTCGGCCCTCACTATCACGCCGAACATGTGTTGCAGCAAGTCAAGCTGATGGGGAGCGAGGTCATAGAAATATCCTCCGCCTGAAATCTCCGGTTGAAGACGCCACGGCAGGTTTCCCTTAGACGAGTAGTCATGCTCGCGGGGAGGACAGGAGAAACTAATCTCCACGTTCATAATCTTGCCTATCTTGCCCGACTTCACGATGTCCATTACCTTCATGAAGTAGGGTAGGTAACGTCTGTAATAAGCCACGAAGCAGGGCACTCCCGTCTGCTCGCACACCCTGTTGATGCGTGCGCAGTCGTCATAGCTCGATGCCAGTGGTTTCTCCACGTACACCGGCTTTCCTGCCCTCATCGACATAATGGCATAGGTGGCATGACTGGAGGGTGGAGTAGCGACATACACCGCGTTGACGTCAGGATCCTCGATAAGTTCCGAGGCGTCGGTGTACCATTTGGGAATCCTGTGCCTTTCGGCATACATACGTGTCCTCAGGGCATTGCGCCCCATCACGGCGACGATGTCAGAGCCCTCGACGTCCCTGAAGGCAGGTCCCGACTTCAACTCGGTCACCTCGCCACATCCTATAAAGCCCCATCTTATTTGTTTCATGCTGCAAAGTTAGTGCAAACCGAAGACAATACAAAATAAATATATTTATTTTTATTGTTGAGGTGCAGCCTAAGTTCGCTGTAAGCAGAGTTTTTGCAAACCGAAGACAATACATTTGAGTTCCCTTGATAAGGGAACGGCGTAAGCAAAGGTTTAACTCTGTCGAGCGAGTGCAAAGGAAACACAATTCAAAATAAAAAACACCTCGATACCGATTTTTATTTAAAAAATTTGGCTGTGCGCGTAAAAATGCCTACCTTTGCACCCGCATTTATGATGGTTCCGTAGCTCAGTTGGATTAGAGCAACAGCCTTCTAAGCTGTGGGTCTTGGGTTCGAACCCCAACGGAATCACGAAAACAACAAAGAGAGTTATCATGCGATAGCTCTCTTTGTCTTTATATAGGACTTACTTCTATGCTATTATTCAGTATCTGCAACTTTCCCTTAGCATTCCCGAAAAGGACTTTTGTTGACTGTTGACTTTGTTGACTTTGTTGACTTTTCAATATGTGATACCGAGAAGGGCAAATGTTCTTTGCATGCAAAGCGGCAGAGCCGAGCGGACACTTTACTGGAATCGTTGACGCCTTTACTGAAAAGGTTGACTTTTTCCTGAAAGAGTTGACAACATCGAAAACTGTCGTCTGCAAAGTTATGGATTAATCTGCAAACTCTGCTCATTCCTCGATAAATCTTGTCCTTCCACATCTTTTTCTGCTCACCGCTCTGTCCGTGGACGTCGTTGGGCGTCTGCAGTCCGATGCTGTAGTGGGGGCGCTTTCCGTTATAGAAATCAACGAAGCGCGGTATCTGCACAAAGACCAGTATGAGGTAATCTAAAACAAAAAAAGCACTGCCATAAGGCGGTGCTTTTTATATGAATCGTCAACAAAGTCAACAAAGTCAACAGTCAACAAAGTCAACATTTGCCCTTTTCGGGAATTCTATTATTCGTTACTTGCCGGTTTCTTCTCTGCAGCGGGCTGTTCCTTCTTCTCTTCGGCTTTGTCTTCCCTTGCGAACTTCGACATGTTCATCTCAGAAATCAGGCCGTCGGGACTAACTCTTGCAGTAATGCTGTAACTGTTCTTTTCGCTTGCCGACTCGCTACGTATCACATCCTGATCGGCGGTGAACTTCACGGTGTATTCGAATTTACCGTCGCCCACCTCACGTTTTGTAATGCGGTAGTCGTTCTTTAACCGCCATACTATGGCTGACACCCCGTCCTTGTATGAACGGTTCATATAGTCTATGACATCTCCCTTTGAGGCATTCTCTCTTCCGAGGAAGTTGGACATCACATCAGAGACCGTAGAGGTAAGGCCTCCTTCGTTCTTGGAGTTGATGCTTACGAAGAAGCGGTGGAAAACGTTGCTTACCATCTGCCTGTCCTCAGGGCTCAGTTCTTTTGCCTTCTGCTTGTTGAGTGCCAACTGTGCCTCATCGTAATGCTCACCTGTTGCGTGCTCGTCGATGTATCTCTGGTAGGCTGCCTGGGTGTTCTCCTTTGACGCAGCATCCCAGTCGAGGGAGTCGATGCGGTGGGTGAGTTCTGTCTTGTTAGGACTGTTCGGGTTTTCCTCAAGGTATTTCAGTATCTCTTCCTTGTTGGTACTCTTCGCAATCTTTGCGTATGCCTCGTCTATCTTCTTGAACTTGTTGAGATGTGCCATGATGCTGTCGCGGTGTGCCTGAGGAGCATCGAGGAAGTTATCGAGGTACTGCTGCAGTACTGTGGGGTCGTTGCTCTTCATTGCGAAGGCATACTCGTTGTTCTCTGTCCTTTCCTTTGAGTTCCCGTAAGTGTAGATGAGCACTCCGCATGCAAGTACGGCAAGGATAAACGATATTATGAGTGCAGTGAGGTTTTTCTTCTTGTTGGTCTTCTTCTCCGGCGTTGTGTCGTCAGACGGCTTCGCTTGTTTCGCCGCTGCCTGTGACGCGTGTGCAATGGCTGCTGCGCCTGCTGCTTCTCTTGTGCCGGTATGCTTTGCTGCCGTCTCGTTGTCCTTAGGACTTGCGGTCTGTGCTTTTCCAGCGTTGTAGTCTTCTTCAGCCGCTACGTTGTCGGTGTGTACCTCTTCGGTCACTATTTCTTCTTTTGCGGAAGCCGTTTCTTCTGTTAACGGAGTATCGGCAGAGTAATGACAATTAGGGCAGAAGTGCTCGTCACGGAAGAACACCTCACCACATTTTGCGCATTTCTTGATGTTTCCTGCTATCTCCACTCCGCAACTTGGACATAGCGGAGCCCTGTCACTTACTTGGTGCCCACATTCGGGACATTTAATTATTGCCATTTATTTGTGTTTAGTGATGCGTGATTAGTGTTTAGAGTCAATGCTTTTTTCGATTGTGACGTCACCTGTGACGGAATCTTATCTCCCTCATGCTGTGAAGTCCCATAAAGCGGTCCTTGTCAACATATCCGTTCACTCCGTTGATATGCCCTTTTCCGGTGTACTGCCACAAGACGTAGTCGCGTTCGTCGGCAAGCACGGGCTCTCTCTCGGAGTACTGGGCAATCCACAGTTTGTAGTCGTTCAGTTCTCCGACAAGATATCTGTTGTAGAAGTTGGTATATGTATAGACGATGGGTTTCTGCTTGTATGCTCTTTCGACGAGGTAGAGGAACTTGAGAAGTGAGTCGCACAGTTCTTCAGGTCCCATGCCGGCGTTGTTCTCCACGTCAATCATAGGTATGAGGTCCTGGTCGCCAGGCCTGCATTGCACCATGAAGTTCTCAAGTTGTTGCTGCTGTGGTGCCCGTGCCCTGTAGAAGTGGTATGACCCCACCTTCAGCCCATAGCGATGGGCCATGTCGATGTTTTCCTTGTATCTCTGGTCGATTCTTGTGTCGCCTTCGGTTGCCTTGATGTAAACGAAGGTCATCTTGCTGTTTTCTCCCACGGCCTCCCAGAATATGTCACCCTGATAGTGGCTGATGTCGATGCCGTGAATGTGTGAGCAGGTGTCTTCGCACATCACATCGTAGCCATATTGGGCTTGTGCCTTTACGGTGAATAACGTGAGGAAAACTACTGTCGAAAGTATATATTTTGATATGTAATGTCGTTTCATAGGTGCAAAGATAATGCATGTTATGCAAAAATCAAAATATAGAGCACCTTTTTACTTTTTTTTACCTTTTTACTTTTTTACTTTTTAACGCTGTATCTTCTGGGGTATCTGAAGATGATGGAGAGGAGTCCTGCGACAAATATGGCCATAGGGTAGTAAAGACGCGGCACTATCTGTATGGGGTTGAGACTTGCCAGTCCTGCTGCCATCAGCAGTTGTGCACCGTAAGGTATGAGACCTTGTATAGAGCATGAGAACACATCGAGTATCGAGGCACTCTTGCGGGGGTCGATGCCGAAGCGCTCGGCAATCTTCTTCGAGATACCTCCCACGGTGAGTATCGCAACGGTGTTGTTGGCAGTGCAGATGTCTATGATGCTTACCAATGCGGCGATGGACATCTCGCCGCCACGCTTTCCTCTAATCCTCTTTGTTAAACGACTGATAATGAAATCGATACCTCCATTTTCTTTAACTATTTCTAAAAGGCCGCCAGCCATCATCGTGATGATAATCAGTTCGCCCATTCCTACTATTCCCTCACCCATGGAACCGAACCATCCATAGAGGTCGTAGGAGCCGAGACACATGCCTATCACTCCTGTGAGAATGATTCCTATGGTGAGCACTGCCATCACGTTAAGTCCCAATATGGCGGTAATGAGGACTGCGAGGTATGGCAGCACCTTCAGGACGCTTACTTCGCCCACCTCGGTAGGTTTCTCTATTCCGGCGCCAATGAAGAAGTAGATTATAAGAATCACTATGGCAGCGGGAACGACGATAAAGGAGTTTACCTTGAACTTGTCGTTCATCTTGCATCCCTGCGTCTGTGTCGCTACTATTGTGGTATCAGAGATGAAAGAGAGGTTGTCGCCAAAGAACGAACCACCCACAACCACTGCCGTTATCATGGCGGCATCGGTTCCTGTCTGCTGTGCTACTCCCGCAGCAATGGGAACGAGAGCCACGATAGTACCGACACTCGTTCCTATGGAGAGCGAAATGAAGCACGAGGCAATGAAAAGTCCTGCCAGAATCATGTTTCCCGGCAGTATGCTCAGAGTAAGATTCACTGTGGCATCGATGCTGCCTATAGTCTTTGCAGAGTTGGCGAAGGCTCCTGCAAGCACGAAAATCCAGAGCATAAGGATGAGGTTGCCGGTGCTTGCACCTCGCGAGAATACCTCGATGCGGCGTTTAAGGGGGAAGCCATGAAGCACAGCGACGGCATAGATGCTCGCTATCATGAATGCCACTGTGATAGGTACCTTGTAGAAGTCCATTGCCACAAGGCTGGTGACAAGATAGATGAGCACAAAGACTATAAGCGGCGACAATGCCAGCATGCCGCGTTTCTTGCTTATTCTCTTTTCCTTTGCTTTCCCCACTTTTTTCGTTGTTATAGTGTTTATAGAGTAACGCCGTTCTTGAAAATAGATATCTCGCTATATCCATTCTCCTCATTGCGTGCTTTCTCACCGTTGGCGACAGCCAGAATCTTATCGATGAAACGTGGCAGCAGGTCTTGCATACTTGTGCCTTCCACGAGTTCCCCGGCGTTGAAGTCAATCCAGTTAGGCTTGTTCTTGGCAAGGGTGCTGTTAGTGGAAATCTTCATCGTTGGTATGAAGGTGCCGAATGGTGTTCCCCTTCCAGTGGTGAAGAGCACTATCTGGCATCCTGCTGAGGCGAGTGCCGTTGCAGCCACGAGATCGTTGCCGGGAGCAGAGAGGAGGTTAAGGCCGTTTGTCTGGAGACGGTCGCCATATTCGAGTACACCGCTAACCAGTGCACGACCGCACTTTTGCGTGCATCCCAGTGCCTTGTCCTCGAGGGTGGAGATGCCACCAGCCTTGTTTCCTGGCGAAGGATTCTCGCCAACGGGTTCTCCGTGGCTGAGGAAATACTCCTTGAAATTGTTTATAAGGCTCACGGTCTGCTGGAACAGTTCAGGTGTCTTGCAGCGGTTCATGAGGATGGTCTCGGCACCAAACATCTCAGGCACTTCAGTGAGGATTGTCGTTCCACCTTGTGCCACAAGATAATCGGAGAATTCTCCTACGAGAGGATTTGCCGTGATACCACTGAAACCGTCACTGCCGCCACATTTCAGTCCTATGCGTAGTTTGCTCAGAGGACATTCGGTACGCTTGTCTTTGCGTGCTATAGCGTATAGTTCCCTAAGAATCTTCATTCCTTCCTCTACTTCGTCGCCCACTACTTTCTGGGTGATTAGGAACTTTATGCGGTCGTGGTCGTAGTCACCCAGTAACTGCTCGAACTGCTCGGGCTGGTTGTTCTCGCATCCCAGGCTCAGAATGAGTACTGCACCAGCGTTGGGATGAAGCACGATGTCGCGCAATACCTTTCGGGTGTTCTCGTGGTCGCCTGACAGTTGGGAGCATCCGTAGTTGTGATGCCATGCGTGAACAGCGTCGATGCCTTCAAGGGATGTTTCTTTCTCGAGGCGTGAAGCAAGTCGCTCAGCAATTCCGTTGACACATCCTACGGTGGGGACTATCCATACCTCGTTGCGTACTCCCACCTCGCCGTTTTTCCTCACATATCCATTGAATGTTCGGTTGTCTTTAGGGATGTAGAGTGAATCGTCAACAGGGTTATACTCATAGTTGAGAGTTCCTGCGAGATTAGTCTTGATATTGTTCTCGTTCACCCATTCCCCGCTTTTCAGGTCAACCATAGCGTGCCCAATAGGGTAGCCATACTTTATGATGTCCTGTCCTTTTTTAGCATCGTCGATGAGAATCTTGTGCCCCGCAGGAGTGTCCTGCTTCACTTCGATGTTCTTTCCGTCGATACTGAAGGACTCGCCTTTTGCGATGGCGCGAAGGCATACCACCACGGTGTCGAGGTTGTTGATTTTGATGAATGATGACTGTTCCATGGATTTGTTTTATTAGTTAGTTCAGTAGTTTTGTTATTTTAGTAGTTATATCATTTCCCGGTGGTAAAAATCAACGTTTTCTTTCGTAAGCAGTTCTATCGGCATGTAGTTGACTGTTTCCACGGATTGTTTCAGTACTATGGCCCGGAAGAGGGTGTCGATACAACTGTATCCTTGTTGGAAGGCATGTTGTGCAATGAGGAAAGATATGGAGCCTTCTTTCAGACACTTTGCATTCTTGTTTACCATATCATATCCCATTATCTGAACATTGCGACGGTTGTTCCGCAAGAGGTACTCGCCTACGATGTGGGCCTTTGAACACATCGTTATGCAATGGTGCACGTCTGTATTCTCGTTGAAGTACTTGTCGAGAATTATATCATATTCTTTCTTGTCCTTTCCCATAGGAAGCTCAAGGCTTTTAATCTTTATCGACGGGAAGTGCTCACCCATATAGTGGCGGAATCCTACTTCGCGGTTCTCTTGTTGCTTGCTTGCCACTTTGCCGTTCTTGGTGAGTCGCATCAGCATGATGCTTTTCTCCTCTTTGGCTATGAGCATCAGCATACGTGCCGCAAAATAGCCACTTCTGAAAGAGTCTTGCCCGTAAAAACTCAGAGGCTTCAGGTCTGGCATGAATGAGTCGAGGAGTACGAAAGGAATATTTCTTTCATGCAACTGGTCAGTATATTTCTTTGTTGTCTCAAGGTCACTCGGAATCACTATAACTCCATTAGGTTCGCTTTCAAGCACCTCCTCAAAGACACCGGAGAATGACTCTTCGTCGAAACGCATGTAGTAGTTAAACTTCACCTCTACATGGAAGTCGCGCCGAAACTCACATGCCTTTGACGCTCCCTCTTCAATCTCCTGCCAGTAGGCCTCGCTCTCGTGCTTGGGAATTATGAGATGGAAAGTGTAGGACTTGTTGTATGCCAATGCGCTGGCATACATGTTAGGCTGATAGTTTATTTCTTTGAGAACTTTCTCAACTTTCGCTCTGGCAACTGCCGACACATTAGGGCGGTTATGAATAATTCTGTCAACCGTTCCGACGGATACTCCAGCCTTCTCTGCAATGTCTTTTATTCTTACCTTTTGAGACATTTGATTTGTAGTTTGTTAATGTTAAAAATATAATCTTAAGCAAGATGTTTGCGCACACAAGTGCAAAATTTTGTTGCAAAAGTACAAATAAAAAGTTAATTGTGCGAATGCACAGCTGTTTTTTTTTCTTTTCACTTATTTTTTTAGTTATTTATTTGCTTATTTCCCTATAATATCTTAATTTTGTGCTCGCAAACAATAATATTATAATTAAAATCTACAAACAAATCAAAAACAAAACAATTATGGCAAAAATTGTAACATTGGGTGAGATAATGCTTCGCCTATCTCCACAGGGTAATGACCGTTTCATTCAGAGTGAGAGTTTTCGTATCATTCCTGGTGGCGGTGAGGCTAATGTGGCAATCTCTGTAGCCAACTATGGTCATGATGCTTATTTTGTATCCAAATTGCCAAAGCATGAGATTGGCCAGATAGCAGTAAATGCTCTCCGCCGTTATGGTGTTAACACGGAGTATATTGCTCGCGGTGGCGACCGTGTAGGTCTCTACTATGCGGAGACAGGTGCCAGCATGCGCCCTTCAAAGGTTATCTATGACCGTGCTCACAGTTCTATATCAGAAGCAGAGCCATCAGACTTTGACTTCGATGCTATTATGGAGGGTGCACAGTGGTTCCACTGGTCGGGCATTACACCGGCAATCTCCGACAAGGCTGCTGAGCTTACACGTCTTGCATGTGAGGCAGCAAAGCGTCACGGTGTGACTGTCAGCGTGGACCTGAACTTCCGCAAGAAGTTATGGACAAGCGAGAAGGCAATATCCATCATGCGTCCGCTGATGAAGTATGTTGACGTGTGCATAGGAAATGAGGAAGATGCAGAACTCTGTCTCGGCTTCAAGCCAGACGCTGATGTTGAGGGAGGTAAGACAGACGCAAGTGGCTATGAGAAGATATTTAAGCAGATGAAAGAGGAATTCGGCTTCAAGTATGTGGTATCAACACTTCGTGAGTCGTTCTCTGCAACCTTCAATGGTTGGAAGGCTTTGATATATAATGGAGAGGAGTTCTATCAGAGCAAGCGCTATGAGATAAATCCTATTATCGACCGTGTTGGTGGTGGTGACTCATTCTCTGGTGGTCTTATACATGGATTGCTCACAAAGAATAATCAGGGTGAGGCACTTGAGTTTGCTGTTGCGGCCTCTGCTCTTAAGCATACCATCAATGGAGACTTCAATCTTGTTTCTGTTGACGAGGTGGAGTCGCTTGCAGGTGGCAATGCCAACGGTCGTGTTCAGAGATAGATTAATTTGACGATTGGACAAATAGTAAAATCGTAAAATAGTATAATTGTATAATAAAATCATGGCAAAGTTTGATAAAATAGCCGTCTTAAAGAAAATAGGCGATACGGGAATGGTTCCTGTGTTCTATAATAAAGACCTTGAGATATGCAAGAACGTGGTGAAGGCTTGCTATGAGGGTGGAGTTCGCGCTTTTGAGTTTACTAATCGCGGAGACTTCGCTCAAGAGGTGTTTGGTGAGCTGGTGAAGTGGGCAGACAAGGAATGTCCAGAACTCGCACTCGGTATTGGCAGTGTCGTAGATGCTCCTACTGCTGCGCTCTACATTCAGTTGGGTGCAAACTTCGTTGTAGGACCTCTGTTCAATCCAGACATAGCACCTGTATGCAACCGTCGCCTTGTTCCTTATTGTCCTGGTTGCGGAACACCTTCTGAAATAGGAAAGGCTCAGGAACTTGGTTGCGACCTGACGAAACTTTTCCCGGGCGATGTCTATACACCCAAGATGGTGAAGGGACTTATGGCACCGATGAAGTGGTCGAAGATCATGGTAACTGGTGGTGTGGCTCCTGAAAAGGAGAATCTCGAGGCGTGGTTCAAGGCTGGCGTCTTCTGTGTGGGAATGGGTTCAAAGCTCTTCCCCAAAGAAAAAGTGGCAGCAGGCGACTGGCAGTATGTTACTGATAAATGTAAGGAGGCTTTAGGTTACGTTGCTGAAGCGCGCAAGTGATAAATACGTTGCAAAGGACTCGATATGGCTCATCGTCATATTGGGTCTTTTGTGTTTTTCAGCTTGTCAGAATAATCCCAATAGGGCAGAGGTGGACAGGTTGAACTCTATTTCTTATGCATACCACTACAAAAACATAGACTCCACCATCCACTATGCGAGGGAAGCATATAGACTGTCAGACAACTATAATGATGGTAGGGCTGAGGCTCTGAATAATATAGCCTTTGCAAGTATTGCAAGGATGAACTATCTTGATGCTTACAAACAACTTGACAGCATAGAGGTTATTACAAGCAATCAGGTAGAGCTTCTCATAGCACACATACAACAAATGCGACTGTGCCAGCGCGAATCGCACAACAAGGAGTTTTATGACTATCTTGAGAAAGCGACGAAGTGCTTGAAGCGCATCAATGAATCGCGAGATATGCTCAGCAACAGACAACTCTCGCGTATGGTATATGCTGAGAGTGAGTTGGCAATAGTCACATCTACGTATTATTATTATGTTGGACTTGAGAAAGAATCACAAGATGCGTTAATGGCTATTGATGCCAACGGAGAGATACAGAAAGACTCCGCACAGCTTATGAACTATCTTTACCAGATAGGAGCGGGAGGAATAATCACCGAAGGGACGCAGGCAGAGATTAATCAGGCTGAGTGGTATTACCTGATGCGCTGCTATTTTCTTGCTGTGCAGAGCGGAAGTGTTTATTGGGAAGCAAACTCTCTGCAATCGATGAGCGAGCATCTCCTGGATAAGAGTAGCCGTGAGAAGATAATTGTCGATAACCTTTCTGACATAAATTACATCAATGTAGACAATATGCCTGACAGCCTACTTGCAGGCTATTTTGCACAGAGGTCGCTAAATTTGTTTCTCGGTCTTGGTGATGTATATCAGACAGCAGGATCCTATCGAACCCTTGCCTCATGTTTCTGGGGAGTGGGTGATTTCCCCTCCGCTTTGATTTGTCTTGAGGACGCATTAGGTAAGGATAAACGTATAGAGCAGGCACCAGACCTTGTGGCAAGTATTCGTGAACAGATGTCGCTCGTCAATTCTGCAATGGACGACAAACCAGCCAGCGACGACAATCGTAACATTTATCTGGACCTCCAGGATATGACACGACAAGACCGTCATCTGGAGGCGCGTGCAGAACAACTTGATCGTTCGTCGAGACAACTAAACATAATGATTGTGGCTGTTCTCGTCACCATTGTCATTGCTGTGGCTATGATGTTCTTCTTTGACTATCTACGCCGTAAGAAACAGAAGAAGAATTCTCTCGACTCTCTTCTTCATCCATTGGAGCAGTGGCAGTCAGACAACCTTATAGCCAATAATGCATTAGATGAGCGGTATGAGGAGATAAATGAGGCATACGCACTCAATGTTATACACATAGCAAACAACAAGAAGCGTAATCTTGAGAATCGTGCTAAGATATTCTTAGTTAACAGTATAATGCCGCTCATTGACCGCATGATTAACGAGGTTAATAGGTTAAAGGGATATAATGAGCCAGCGGAGGTGAGGACTGAGAGGTATAACTACGTGGCGGAGTTAACAGACAAGATAAACGACTATAACAACGTACTCACACAATGGATACAGTTACGGCAGGGTGACTTGAATATGCATATCGAGAGTTTCCCGCTCGAAGATACCTTCGGAGTGGTGCGCAAGGGAAGGATGTCGTTCCAGCTTAAGGGTATAAACCTCATAGTGGAGCCTACAGACTTTAGTGTAAAGGCTGACAAGGTGCTTACGCTCTTTATGCTTAACACACTTGCCGATAATGCGCGCAAGTTTACCCCCGAGGGTGGCACCGTAACAATATCCTCAACATCTACCGACGACTATGTTGAGATATCTGTTCGTGATACCGGCAAAGGAATGTCTGCTGACCAGTTGTCAGGCATTTTTGACCATAAGGTATATAACGGACATGGGTTTGGACTTATGAATTGCAAGGGTATTATTGAGAAATACCGTAAGATAAGTCAGATTTTCAATGTGTGCCGGCTGTCGGCGGAGAGTGAAGAGGGCAAGGGTAGCCGATTCTTCTTCCGCTTGCCTCATGGTATTGTGAGAACCATCATTGCATTTGTTCTGATGATGTCTGCCTGTGGCATAAATGCTGCTGACACTTCGCTGAAGATGGCAGCCAAATATGCTGATAGCGCATATTTCTCAAACATCAATGGCAGATATGAACAGACATTGCAATTCGCGGACAGTGTTAGGAAGTATATCAATATAAGATATAAGCATTTGGTTCCTAATGGTAATGCGCTAATGGAACGTGAAGGCAATGTCAAGTCAGAGCCGGCAGAGATAGCATGGTTTCATGACAGTCTCGATATTGACTATAACATTATTCTCGACATACGCAATGAGAGTGCTGTAGCCGCTCTTGCCTTACACAACTGGTCACTATACCGCTACAACAACCGCATCTATACAATGCTTTTCAAGGAGAGGTCGGCAGACAAGAATCTTGCCGCGTATTGTAGAAAGATGCAAACGTCGGAATCGAACAAGATGATAGCAATTGCTATGCTTTTCTTGCTTTTCCTGATAATTCTTGTAGCGTACTATTTCCTCTATTATCGACACCGCATCAACTATGAATATTGCATGGAACAGGTGGGATATATTAACGATATTCTACTGAGTGAAAAGGATGATGAGGAAAAACTTGCGCTGATTTCACCAATATCCACAAGCAAATACCCTGAGCCGCTAAGTGATATTGTTGACAAGGTTAAGCAGGCATTGGAGTCGTCAGTAAGGAACTCCAAGGAGAAACGTGATGTTATAGAATTGGCTGAGGATGAGCGTAGGCGTGCAGAGTTTGAGGATGACAAGCTACACGTTAGTAACAATGTGTTAGACAACTGTCTTAGCACATTGAAGCATGAGACGATGTACTATCCTTCTCGCATTCGTCAAATAGTTGATGAGGTAAATAACGACAACACTACAGAAGACCCGCAAAAGCTTCAGGCAATAGATGAGCTGTTGTCATATTACAAGGAGCTTTACTCAATACTAAGCGCACAGGCAATGAGGCAGGTAAATGTGGTGAAGAATAAGTGCGTGCAAGTGAGTTCCAACGATATAATACAGTCTAATGTTGAGGATGTAAATGTAATGGGCGACCCATTAATGCTTAAGCATCTCTTTGACATCTTACAGAAACAAAACGGAGGGGCATTCGCTAGTGTAGGAGCGAAAGAGAGAGGAGGATATGTTGATTTTATGCTTGAGATGGACAAATTGGATTATAGAGACATCTTCGTTCCATCGATGGAAAACATACCTTTCATGATATGTCGCCAGATAGTGAGGGAGAATAGTGAAAGTACCAATCAGCGAGGATGTGGAATTGTGGCACAGCCATTAGAAGAACGAGGCACACTTGTCACAGTCACTCTTGCCGCACCCGCAAAAAAGATATTATCAAAAAAGTTCTAACCGTAAATTGAAAACGTAAAACATATAAGAATGGAAAACTTCAAAGTAATCATCGTAGAGGATGTGCCATTAGAATTGAAAGGCACAGAAGGAATATTCCGCAATGATATCCCTGAAGCAGAGATAATAGGAACCGCAGAAAGCGAGGTTTCCTATTGGAGACTCATGAAGCAGCAAAAGCCAGACATGGTGCTTCTTGACCTTGGACTCGGAGGCTCAACCACTGTTGGCGTTGAGATATGTCGCCAGACAAAAGAGATGTATCCTGCAATAAAGATACTCATCTTCACTGGCGAAATACTTAACGAGAAACTTTGGGTAGATGTGCTTGATGCCGGATGTGATGGTATTTGCCTGAAGAGTGGTGAACTGCTGACGCGTGACGATGTTGTCAGCGTTATGACAGGAAAGAAAATGGTGTTCAACCAGCCAATACTTGAAAAAATACTCGAACGTTTCAAGCATAGCGTTAGCACACAGTTGATGCGGCAAGAGGCTCTCGTGGATTATGAGATTGATGAGTATGATGAACGATTCCTTCGTCATCTCGCGCTTGGATACACAAAGGAGCAGATAACAAACCTCAGGGGAATGCCATTCGGAGTGAAAAGCCTTGAGAAAAGACAAAATGAGCTTGTACAGAAATTATTCCCCAATGGAGGTAGAGGAGGAGCAGGAGTAAATGCAACAAGGCTTGTTGTTAGGGCACTTGAACTGAGAATTATCGATCTCGATAATCTATTGCCCGACGACGAATAACGGCAATACACGACATAAGATAAATGGAGAAGACTAAACGCATCGCTCTCATAATATGTAAGTTACTACTAATTGCGAACCTGTTGGTAGTGTTGCTCTCATGGATTATCAGTGCTATGGGAAATACCGACATACGTTCGTTAATTAGTAGTGAAGGACTTAGATGGTTCTTGGGCAACTATGTTGACATAATTGCCACGCCGGTACTTGCTTGGTTACTGCTTTTGGCAATAGCATATAGTTGCTTTCGACAAAGCGGACTGTCAGATGCCCTAAGCAAACGATTCATGGGCGATAAGCTGATGTTCAAACAACGTCTTGCCTTACGTGTGACAATCATCGCATTGATAGCGATAATTGCTATAGTCTCTCTATTGGTGTTCACTCCGCATGCGGTATTGCTAAGTCCCGTCGGAAGCATATTTCCTTCGCCGTTCAGCAGGAGCATAATACCTATCATTGCGGGAACAGTTACCATTCTCTCTCTCCTTTACGGATTAGTCAGCGGTACCATTAATAATGCTGAAACGGCATTCATGTGTCTCTATAGCGAGATTAAGAATCTGTTTCCGATATTCATTATATATATTCTCGCCGCTCAATTATACGCCTGTCTGCGTTTTGTGTTCTAAAGAAAGAAGATATAGAAATAAATAAGAGGGAAACAATACATTCATTGTTTCCCTCTTTAAGTACGCCTGCAGGGGTTCGAACCCTGGACACCCTGATTAAGAGTCAGGTGCTCTACCAACTGAGCTACAAGCGCATCCATTTATTACCAGAAAGACTGGTTTTCGAATTGCGAGTGCAAAGGTACTGCCTTTTTTCGTAACAGCCAAACATTTCCCTCACTTTTTTCGAAAAAAGTTTCATCAGGCATACTTTATGCCGAAAGCCAGTTGGAAATGATACGTTTTCCGTCAGGAGTAAGCACACTTTCGGGATGGAATTGTATTCCGTGTATGTCATATTCACGATGACGCAGTGCCATTATCTGTCCTTCATCGCTCTCAGCCGTCACTTCAAGGCATTCCGGGAATCCCTCTCGAGACACCACCCACGAATGATATCGGCCCATGACAATGCGTTTCGGACATCCTTCAAAGATATAGTCATCGGAAATTATGGTACCTTCTGTTGCCACACCGTGGAAGACATCTGAAAGGTTTGTCAGTTTGGCCCCAAACACTTCACCAATGGCCTGATGACCAAGACAAACTCCAAAGATGGGTTTCTTTCCTGAATAATATTTTATCACATCAAGCAAAAGTCCTGCTTCAGAAGGGATGCCTGGTCCTGGTGATAAAACAATCTTGTCGTATTGTTCCAGTTCTTCAAGTGCAAACTGGTCATTGCGAACAACTGTTACGTCTGCCCCCAGCACTTTTAAAAGGTGTGAGAGGTTGTATGTGAAACTATCGTAGTTGTCTATGATTACTATTTTCTTCATGATTTAGGAGGTTTAAATTACATACTTTCTGCCATAAGTATTGCTCGACGGAGAGCACCGAGTTTGTTGTTCACTTCCTGTAGTTCGTATTCCTCATCGCTCTTTGCAACGATGCCACCGCCAGCCTGGAACCAAAGTTCTCCGTTACGACTAACGAAAGTACGTATTGTGATTGCCTGGTTAAGGTTTCCGTTGAATCCGATATAACCGATGCATCCTCCGTATGCACCACGATTGTGCGGCTCATATTCAGATATCAGTTGCATCGCCCTTACTTTCGGGGCACCTGAGAGTGTGCCGGCAGGGAAGGTGTCGATGAATGTTTTCACCGGATCAGCACTCTTGTCGAGTGTTCCACTCACGCGGCTTACGAGGTGAATGACGTGAGAATAGTACTGTAAGTCTTTGTAGAAGTCCACTTTTACATCGTGGCAGTTGCGCGAGAGGTCGTTGCGTGCAAGGTCAACGAGCATCACGTGTTCGGCATTCTCCTTAGGGTCGTTGCGTAGGAACTCTGCACCCTGACGGTCTTTCTCTGCATCTCCAGTACGTTTTGTCGTACCTGCAATAGGGTCAATATATGCACGGAAGCCTCCATTTGTATTGTCTGACTCTATCCTGCAGTGCGTCTCTGGTGAAGAGCCGAATATCCTGAAACCTCCAAAGTCGAAATAGAACAGATATGGAGAAGGATTGATGCTACGCAATGCACGGTATAGTTTGAAGTCGTCGCCCTCATATCGTTGTACGAAGCGTCGCGAAATAACTATCTGGAAGACATCTCCCCTAAGACAGTGCTGAATGCCACGTCTTATATTTGCCTTGTGTTCCTCATCGGTAAGTGGTGACGAGGTGTCGCCAACGGGATGGAACTGATAGGGCTTCACGTTCGTGCGATTGATTTTCATTAGCAAATCGTCAATGCGAGCATCTGCTTCCGACATCTCATCTTCGTTCATCATTGTCACAATAGTCACCTTGCTGTTATAGTGGTCAAAGACTATGATATCACGATATAGTATATAATACATGTCAGGAGCATCGTTCTTCTCCATTGTGACATCCTTTACGGGAATGTCCTCGAAATAGCGAACGGCATCGAAAGCGGTATAACCATAGAGACCGCAGTAGTTTGATGAGTCGCCAGAGATATTGAAGTGTGATAGGAACTCATTGATAGCATGGTCGGAGCGATACTCCTTGTTCACCTCATGTTCTATTACTTCTCCGTCGGGGAATGAGCAGATGCTCTTCCCATGAGCTATAGCCACAGAGGCTATCGGGTGAATGCCGATAAATGAACGTGAGTTATTGGAGTCGTGATAGTCGCTACTCTCCATCAGTGAACTCTGTGGATATAAGTCCCTTAGTCGCATATACACGCCAACTGGTGTGTATAGATCAGCGAGAATTGTACGAGAGACGGTTGTATAATTGTATTTCATATTATTCAATATTATTAATATGTCAACTTAGATACTTTAGATAAGTCTCAATATCCTTGTCACCACGACCGCTTACTGTAAGCACTACCACATCGTCTTTCTTGAAAGTGAGTTTCTTCAGGGCGGCAACGGCGTGTGCACTTTCTATTGCGGGGATTATACCTTCCATTCGTGTTAGCTCATAACCGCCAGCAATGGCCTCGTCGTCATTAATTGCAAGTACAGTCGAACGTCCCTTCTTTGCCATATTGCAGTGCATAGGGCCTACTCCAGGATAGTCAAGTCCTGCCGAGATAGTGAATGCTTCCTCTATCTGACCGTCAGGAGTCTGCATTACAAGCATCTTGGAACCATGCAGGATACCTGTCGTTCCACGATGGATAGTGGCTGCCGTGTAGTTGGTATCAACGCCGTGACCACCAGCCTCTGCAAGTACTATCTTCACTCGTTCGTCGTCAAGATAGTGGTAAATCGTTCCTGCTGCATTGCTTCCACCGCCAATGCATGCTATGAGATAGTCAGGATAGTCGCGTCCGACCTTCTCTTCGAGTTGCCATTTCAGTTCTTCCGAGATAATGCTTTGCATCCGTGCCACGATGTCAGGGTAGGGATGAGGTCCCATTGTGGAACCAACGATGTAGAAGGTGTCTTGCGGATGACAGCACCAGTCGCGTATTGCCTCCGAGCAAGCATCGCTCAGTGTCATGTTGCCTGTGCGGACAGGATTCACTTTTGCACCAAGCATCTTCATGCGTTCCACGTTAGTATGTTGTCGCTCCACGTCGGTGGCACCCATAAACACCTCGCACTTCATGTTCATCAGCGCGCATACCGTTGCTGTTGCCACTCCATGCTGTCCGGCTCCAGTCTCGGCAATGATACGTGTCTTGCCCATCTTTTTTGCCATAAGTATCTGTCCGATGGTGTTGTTTATCTTATGAGCACCAGTGTGATTCAGGTCTTCACGCTTCAAATAAAGTTGACAACCATACTGTTCGCTCATTCTCCGTGCATAATAAAGAGGCGACGGACGACCTACATAGTCTTTCAGCAGGGCGTGGTATTCCTTCTTGAACTCCTCACTCTCTATTATCGGAAGGTACGCCTCGCGCAAATCTTCCACACATTTATAAAGTATCTCAGGAACGTAGGCTCCACCAAATTCTCCGTAGAACCCGTTCTCATCAACGAAATATGATTCCTTAGCCATAGTTTCTTTTCTTTTTTGTCTTTTTACCTTTTACCCTTTCAATGCCTCATAAAGATTATCCATCGCCTTGTCGGCATCACCCTCTGCCTCACTAAGCAGAGTGACGAACTTGGAACCTATGATTGCACCCGCAGCATTCTGCTGTGCACTCTCCAGAGTCTGCTTGTTGCTTATGCCGAAACCAATCATACGAGGATTACGTAGGTTCATCGAGTTTATGTGACGGAAGTATTCCTGCTTTGCTTCATCAAAACTCTTTTGCGCTCCGGTGATGCTTGCCGAACTCACCATGTATATGAAGCCGTCGGTGTGGTCGTCAATGAATCGTATGCGTTCCTCGCTTGTCTCCGGAGTTATCATCATTATGATGCGTAAGTCGTATTTGTCCGCGATGGGTTTCACTATCTCGAGATAGTCCTTGAACGGAAGGTCTGGGATGATAGCACCCGAAACACCACACTCCACACAACTCTGGCAGAATCTCTCAATGCCGTAGTGCATTATCACATTGAGATAACCCATCATTACAAGTGGTATGCTCACCTCGTCCTTTATCTCACGAAGTTGTTCAAAAAGTCTGGTAAGTGTCATCCCGTTCTTCAGTGCTATGGTACCTGCGGTCTGTATCACAGGACCGTCAGCAAGAGGGTCGCTGAACGGAATGCCGACCTCTATCATGTCGATGCCCCTTCTCTGCAATGTCTTTATGACGTTGCCCGTACCTTCGAGCGTAGGACATCCGGCACAGAAATACAGGGAGAGCAGTTTGCGCCCTGATTGTTTCTGCTCTTCAAATAATTTATTTATCTTGTTCATGTATATACTCTATATTCTAAATGTTTTTACCTTATGTTAATTCATTGGCGAACTTTCTCAATGAAGTCGCGCAACTTCTCCACGTCCTTCATTCCCGGCTCTGTCTCGAATCGGCTGTTAAGGTCGATGCCCGCAAACATCGGATGATGTATCTGCTTTATCCTTTCAGCGTCCTCCGGACCGATTCCGCCACTGAGAATGAACGGGATATTGCCGTCGTATGCTTCGATAATGCTCCAGTCGAAGTGCTCTCCGCTTCCCCCGACGCTTTTACATCTTGTATCGAAAAGCAACATGTCGGCATGTCCTTCGTATTCGCGCCATCGCTCAATGTCGGCCTTTCCGCTTATGCTCAGGGCCTTGATAATCTTCAGTCCCGGGTGAATGTCCGGGTCAACGCTGTTTCTCAGGTTGTCAATCATAACGCTGCTCTCATCGCCGTGCAACTGAACATAGTCGAGGTCGTAGTTATATATGCGGGTGATAATAGTTTGCGGCATCTCGTCAACAAACACCCCAACGCGCGAAGGTTTAGCCTTTGGGGCTTCGTTGACTATTTTTCCGCGAGCCTTGTCAAGTCTTTCCTTACTATAGTCGGGAATGATACCTGCCCGAGCGGAAATCATCTGCACATACCGGGGACTCTCCGGATAGAAGATAAACCCTATCATGTCAATGCCCAAGTCAGACACCTCGCGAATATTCTCGGCATCGCGCATACCGCATACTTTTATCAACATATTTATAATTTTATAATTTTATCATTTTAATAATTCTATCAAGTGCCTTGCCGGGATTGTCTTCCTTCATGAAACACTCTCCGATTAGGAACCCGTTGTAGCCCGCCTGTTTCAGGTCTTTTATCGTGTCAGGATTGCTGATTCCGCTCTCGCTTACCTTGCAAGCATCCTTCGGGAGCAGTTCTGCCATGCGGAACGAGTTGTTGACGTCGGTGATGAAGGTCCCAAGGTTACGGTTGTTCACTCCCCACATGTCAGGCTCAGCCACTCCATACTCAATCTCGTTCTCACTATGTGTCTCGAGCAACACCTCAAGTCCCAGTTCATGGGCAGTGCGGGCAAGTTGACGACACTGGCTCTTTTCAAGATTGGCGGCGATAAGCAACACCGCTGATGCTCCGCATTGCCGTGCCTGGAACACCTGATACTCATCGATAACGAAATTCTTGTACAGCACGGGGATTGTAACTCCCGACTTTCTTGCCGCTACGATGAACTCATCCTTGCCTCCAAAAAACTTCTCGTCGGTGAGGATGCTAATCGCCGATGCTCCGTTTGTCTGATAGTCAAGGGGTATGATGTCAGCCTTGCCAGTCTCCTTAATCCATCCCTTAGAAGGACTCTTGCGCTTGAACTCAGCAATTATGCCTGTTTCCGAGCGTCTTAGTGCCTGTGACATAGAAGCAACCGTACTCCCCTCGGCAATCATCTTCTCAACGATTGCATGTATCTCATGTTCAGGCAGCGCTTTCTTTGCAGCCTCCACCTCGACACGTTTCCATGCTATTATATCCTGTAATATATCTTTCATTACGAGTTAATCTCTGCAAATTTCTTGAATGTGGCAAGAGCCTTGCCGCTGTCTATCGACTCACGTGCTATCTCGATACACTCCTCGATGCTCTTCTTGCCCTTTTCCAGCACCTGAATACCGAATGCCGCATTAGCCAATACGATGTTCTTCTGTGCGGGCAGTGCCTCGTTCTTCAATACCGTATCAAATATCTGGGCTGCCTCTTCCTCTGTTGCGCCACCTACCAGTTCCTCAGGCTTTGCGATATCAAAACCGAGATCCTTCGGGTGGAACACACGTTCATAGTCGTTGGTGGAAACCTTGAAGTCGCCCGTCAGAGATATCTCGTCGTAGCCGTCGATGCTGTTTATAATTCCATAGTCGATACCAATCTTCTGATATACATTATTATATAGTCTCATCTGGTCGAGATTAGCCACGCCGAGCAACTGGCACTGTGGCTGACTGGGATTCACTATAGGACCCAGAAGGTTGAAGAGAGTGGGGAAGGGTAGTGCCTTTCTTATCGGTCCCACAAACTTCATGGCCCTTGCAAACAACTGAGCGTGCAGATAAACGATGCCTGCCTCGTTGATGCTTCGGTTGAGGATATCGATGTCGTCGGTGAATTTCACACCGTGATGCGCAATCACATTAGATGCACCACTGACGCTTGTGGCAGCATAGTTGCCGTGTTTTGCCACCTTGTATCCTGCACCTGCAATCACGAAACACGACGTGGTGCTTATGTTGAACGTGTTCTTGCGGTCGCCACCTGTTCCCACCACGTCAATGTATCTGTCGCAATCGAGGGGTACGGGCACGCCTGTCTCAAGTATTCCGTCGCGGAATCCCAGCAGTTCGTCCACCGTGATGCCTCTCATCTGTATGCCGGTGAGCAGTGCGGTAATCTGCTCTGTGGGGAACTCACTCTTGGTTATTCCCACCAGAATGTCCTTTGTTTCCTCACGGGTCAGTTCCTCGTGGTTGAGCATTCTGTTCAGTATTTCCTTCATCTCCATAATGCTGAATGTTTTTATTTTACTTTTATATTTTGTTTCTTAACTAAAAAAGGACCTGTCGCAAGTACGGCAGGCCCTTTTGTGTATCTGGATGTATCCACACGGCTAACGTCTCACGACTTGTTAAATCTTGAGCAGCGCCACCACCATGCTGTAAATACACTCTTATTCATAATTAATGCTTTATCTTTTAATTCGGATGCAAAGTTACATATTTTCTGATAAATCGCAAACTTTTTCGTTACTTTTTTTGCTCTATTGTCAATTTTAGGAGTTATTCGCCTATTTCTGTTGTTCCTTCGGGGATGATTCCCACTCCGTCTTTAATTTCAAATTCTTCCATTTTTTTACTTTTTTTATAATCGTCGACACTGACCATATTCAAAAACCTCTATTTTCTTTTCTAACCCTCATCATGCGCTCAGAGAAGCCCCCTTGGTTGGCGAAATCATTCTCCAGACGCTCCAGTTGCTTAAACAGCAGGTAGTCGGCTTGGTTTATCAAGATGATTGCCATGTTGGCTATCGTCTCTGGCGGACGTGTTTCACAGAGGCTCATGAAGAAAGCCGCATCATTATGCTTTCTGCCCAGTTCGCGCATTGCCGTCCATTCTGCCGAGCCCTCTTCCCACTGACGATGATTGCGGGTGTTCAGATAGTCGATATAGTCCTCAAGCAGTTCTTGCAGGCTTGCCTTCGCCACATTCACCAGCTTGATTTCAGTCTTAGCAGAAGTGGCTGAAGCAGCACATCCCTCTATGATATTCTGTTTGCCGGAACGAGCAGCCTGTACCATCTGGTCAATGGTGCGGTCGCCTTTCTGCAAGTACTTCTGACAGAAGTAGAAGGTCATCTGATAGATGACGTCCGTCTTCTGATAGGACAGAAGCTTGCGATAGTTGCCTGTTCGCTTAATCAGTTTTTCCGGCATAGTGCTTACTGTTCTTTTAATGGTTAGACTTTAACGACCTTAAGGACCTTAAGGACTTTAAGGACTACAAGAACCCTAATTCTGCTTATCTGTTTTCATAGACTTTTTTCGCTTGATAAAAATAACAAGTGCAAAAATACAATTTATTTTTGAAAATGTTGTATTGTCGAAAAAAAAGAACGCTAGATTGCAAGATTGCATATTGCATTCGTTTTTTTTGAAGAGAAGAGAAATTATAGTTAATAAAGTATAATTATATTATGTAATATATTGATTATTAATTATTTATATAATATTTATTATACAAATACTTTAACTCTCTACTCCTCGCTTGAAAAATTTTTGAATGCAATATGCAATATTGCAATATAACTCGACACACGCGTCACTTCCGCATGTAAGGAGTGGCTCCTGACCCTCTCACTTATGGCTTCTAGGTAGGTCACTTGTGTCTCCTAGCCTCACCCCCGACCCCAAGCCTCTCTCCAAGGGGTGAGGGATACTTTGAGGGGAGGTTAGAGGGGAACTTTAGGTGGTGGTAAATCCGCTTGAAAATATTTTTTGCTTTTTGTGTAATAAACATATATAGGTGTGCGTTATAATGATAAAGAGAATAAAACAAATAGAATCAAGTAAATGTAAATGTTGCCTATGAAGTATTTTACACCAGAGGAAATGAAACCATCTGAGCAGACGCTCAATCTCATTCGTCAGATAGCATACACCTACAGGGTGTTCAAGAACAGTGGCAAACCGCAGGCATATTGCTTGAACTAAACTGAAGAAAAATGGCACTTGTCTCACCCTCTTTGCTTGCCGCTAATTTCCTTGACCTACAGTCGGACATCGAAATGATTAACAGCAGTGAGGCCGATTGGCTTCACATGGACATCATGGACGGTGTCTTCGTTCCCAACATCTCATTCGGATTCCCCGTACTGGAGGCGGTGTCGAAGATATGCAAGAAACCCCTTGACGTGCATTTCATGATTGTTCACCCTGAGCAATATATCGCCCAGACGGCAAAGATAGGTGCAATGATGATGAACGTGCACTATGAGGCGTGTACGCATCTGAACCGTACCATACAGGAGATTCACGATGCCGGAATGAAGGCTGGCGTAACACTGAATCCCTCGACACCCGTCTCGTGTCTTGAGGACGTGATTGCCGATGTCGATATGGTATTGCTGATGAGCGTCAACCCTGGATTCGGCGGGCAGAAGTTTATTGAGAACACAATAAACAAGGCTCAGCGCCTGAGAAAACTCATTAAGGAGTCGGGCTCTAATGCGTTGATTGAGGTCGATGGGGGAGTGCAGGGTGAGACTGCACCCCGTCTTGTTGCCGCAGGTGTTGACGTGCTTGTCAGCGGAAGTTATGTCTTCCGTGCCTCAGATCCTCATGAAACGATTAGACAACTGAAGGCGCTTTAAAAAGCCCCTCCGGCTCCCCCAAGGGGGAGGTTAAATCATGTTGAGAGCCACGTTGTGCTCCTTGGCCATGCGTCTCATGTTGATGATGGCATAGCGCATGCGGCCGAGGGCCGTGTTTATGCTTACGCCTGTGGTCTCTGCTATCTCCTTGAACGACAGTTCCTGATAGTAGCGCATGAAAACCACTTCACGCTGTGAGGGAGGCAGGTTCTCCATGATGCGTCTTACATCACGCAGTATCTGCTCATTCACATAGTCAGCCTCTACGAAACCATCAAGAATATCCTTTGGATTAAGGTTGCTCAGGTCGTTGTCCTGAGTAGGCTCGATAATATTCTGTGCCTTCTGGTCACGGAACCAGTCCATTACGGCGTTATGTGCGATGCGCATCATCCAACCCAGGAACTTGCCACATGGACGGTAATGCCCGTGGTTGAGTTTGGCAATGGCCTTCAGGAAGGTCTCTTGGAAAATGTCTTCTGCCGTGTCCTTGTCGCGCACAACAAAGAGGATATATTGAAACAATCTATCCTGTGTACGTCCAAGAAGCAAGTCGAAAGCACGGTTGTTCCCATTAACATAAGATAATGCCAACTCTTCGTCGGTCATATCATGCAAATCTTTCATCTTCTATATATTTAATATTTCGAAGTAAAGATATATATCTATAGGCAACCTTTTGTTTTTAGTTATTAATAAAAATGAATACTAAGACATGCGTTGATAGGATGCAATCATTGCAATTCTTGGCTGCAAAGATATGTAGAATAGTTTAATCAAACAAATTTTTTTATAAAAAAGTGACAAAAAGTTTGTAGAAAACACAAAAAAATGTAATTTTGCAAGCGCTAAGGTTCACTTTTCAGAGTGATTAATAGGGAACGGGGTGTGATTCCCCGACTGTCTCGCAGCTGTGAGTCCCTTTATAGTACTGAAGCAAGAAAATCCACTGCCCCTTCGTTTTATCCCGGGCGGGAAGGAGCATCAGTATGGGACGTAGTCAGAAGACCTGCCTTATGCTATAGAGGTCTGCCTCTCTCGATGCAAGGGGCGCAGGCAATGGTTTCAGAAAAGTAATGCGTTTCACGTGGTGCTATGCGCCATGTTGTCGTGTAGGGTAGAGTTTTATTAACTAACGTGTATTATTATATAAGTTTTTTAGTGAGAATAGCGAGTCCGTGAGGCCTCGCTATTCTTTGTATTGATACTTGCATTTATGCGTTGTCTATCGATTCCTGGGCTTTCTTTATTGTCTGGTTCGCATCTTTCATTCCTTCCACAAACTCGTCAATCTTTCTCATCTCCTTTGGAATGTCAATGCGTTGTGGGCAGTGCTCAACACACTGGCCGCACCCGATGCAATGGTTTGCCTGCCTTAGTTTTGGCACGCTGCGGTCATACCCGATGAGGAAGGCACGCCGTTGTTTTGCATATTCCGAGTCCTCCCTGTGTCTTGGCATGTTGCCTTCCTTGATGCATTTGTTGTAATGCGAGAAAATGGCCGGGATGTTTATGCCATACGGACAAGGCATGCAATAGTTGCACTCGTTGCAGGGTATTGTCTTGAGGTCGTAGATGTCCTTTGCTATCTCCATCAGGAAGTCGTCTTCCTCTTTCGATATGGGTTCCAGCGGAGAGTAGGTCCAGATGTTCTCCTGCAGGTGCTCCATGTACGTCATACCGCTCAATACCGTCAGCACGCCCTCGGGTGTTCCGGCAAAGCGGAAAGCCCATGATGCGACGCTGTCCTCATGTCTCTTGGCCTTCATCTTCTCAACAATTGGGTCGGGCACATTGGCGAGACGTCCACCAAGCAGGGGTTCCATTATGACCGCCGGTATTCCTCTCTTGTGCAGTTCGCCATAGAGATAGACGGCATCGGTGTTGCGTGGGTTTATCTCGTCTGCGAAGTTCCAGTCGAGATAGTTGAGTTCTATCTGTACGAAGTCCCAATGATAGCGTCCCTCGTCGTGCCACTTAAGCAGCATGTCGTAAATGGCGATGTCTCCATGATATGAGAATCCGAGGTTGCGAATCCTTCCTTTCTTCTTTTGCTCAACGAGCCAATCGAGTATTCCGTTGTCCATGAAACGGGCGTTGAAGGTCTCTAAGGCATCATTGCCGCCGCCGATGCCATGAAGCAACAGATAGTCGATGTAGCCCACCTGCAGTTTCTTGAGTGACTCCTCAAACATAGCCTGTGACTCCTTGGCCCCCATTGCCTCGGGACTGAAGTTGGACAGTTTTGTCGCGATAAAATACTCTGAGCGTTTGTGTCTGCTGAGTGCGATTCCTGTCGCCTCCTCTGACAGTCCCCTGCAGTACACTGGTGAGGTGTCGAAGTAGTTCACACCGTGTTCGATGGCATAGTCCACCTCTCTGTTCACCATCTCCTGGTCGATGGGAGCATCTTTGTTCTCTTTCATATCACTGCCTCCTTCCATTGGCAGCCTCATCATTCCATATCCGAGAAGTGACACCTTGTCGCCGGTGTTGGGATTCACCCTCATGGTCATCTTTCCCTTTGGAGGCTCTCCACGTCCGTTATTGTTCTCCTTCTCTCCCTTGCATGCTGCCAGCAGTGCGGAAGAAGCTATTGCTCCGCCGCCGAGCAGTTTCAGGAAGTCTCGTCTGTTGATATCTTTTTTCATGATGGCAATTCTTTTTAAATTATTCTATGCATTTCGTGTCCTTCTACATATATTGCAGGGAATGGTCGGGCGGGGCAGAGGTTCTCGCACGCACCGCAACCGATGCACTTTTGAGTGTTCACGGCTGGTACCAATGGCGCGTTCTCGTCGTCTTCTCTCAGAGGAACCATAAGTATTGCGCCAGTAGGACAGTGACGGGCACAGTTTCCGCACTCCACAGCCTCCTGGTCCTTGTCAGCATCGGTAATGACGGGTATACACTGGTCCTTAATCCATACGGCGTGACCTATCTGTATGCTCGTCTTCTCCTCTCGTCTTATGGGTTTTATTGCACCTGTGGGACACACTTCGGAGCAGCGATGGCACTCCGGACGGCAATATCCCCTCTCATAACTCATCGTGGGCTGCATCAGCGTCATCAGGTCTGTAGATGGTCTCAGCACGTCATTGGGACATTCCGACACGCATAACTGGCATGCGGTGCAGTGCTGCGACATGTTCTTTGCAGAGAAAGAGCCTGGAGGAGTGATAGGGGTCTTACGCTCCGGTGCTTCCTTGTCTTCAATGACAGCCAGTCCTCCGTCGGTCTTTTTCTTTACCTGTGCCAGAGCAGCCGTTGTTGTTGCAAGTGCTGCACCGACAAGAAACGCACGTTTTCCCTCATCTACCTCTTGCTTCTCACCTCTCACCTCTTGCTTCTTATCTCTCACCTCTTGCTTCTTCCTTCTCATTCCGTAATGCAGAGCGTCGAAACTACATTCTTCAAGGCAGTTGCCACACGTCACGCAACGGCTATAGTCAACGGTCATGTTCTTATAGTCGATGCACGAGGCCTTGCAGTTCTTGGAACACTTGGAGCACTTGCGGCACTTGTCCTCATCGAAATAGACCTTGAAAAGCGAGATGCGGGCGAAGAAACTCAGTATTGTGCCTACCGGACAGATGGTGTTACAGTAGGTTCTTCCACTTCGCCAAGCAAGGTAAGCGATGACGATAAAGGTAACTGCTGCGATAATGAAGGTGGGAAGTGACTTAATCCATACATCTGTATGATAGAAAGCATAACTGTCAAAGTGCTCTGCTATTGAGGCAAGTATATTGTTGCCAAAGAGATATATGGGACGCAGAAGATTCTCGGCAATCCTTCCGTAACTGCTATATGGAGCGAGAAGGGCGACGAAAGAGCCAATTCCTGCAACAAGTGCGACAACGAATACCGCAAGTACAGGGTATCTCAGCCATTTTCTTTCCTTAGAGAAACTATAGCGGTTTTTCTTCTTTCGGAACCACGCTATGATATCTTGCATTATGCCGAGAGGACACACGACAGAACAGTAAATCCTGCCTAATAGCAAAGTCAGCAAGATTAATAGCACCACGATTATCATGTGCATCGCAAGCACTGCCGGCAGGAACTGTATCTTTGCCATCCATCCGAACCATCTGTGGAATGTGCCAGTGAAATCGAGGAACAACAGTGTTATCAGTGCGAACACGATTGTTGCTAAAGTGATTCTTATTTTCCTTAACATCTTTGTATTATTATATTGTTTACGGTTGTTCTAAGAATAAAAGGCTATCGTCTCACTAAAAAGACACTTGCCTCATATAGTATGTATATAGGTAGGGAGACAACCAACAGGGTAAAGATATCACCCGTAGGTGTGATGATTGCGGCAATGATGAGAATCGCTACAATGGCGTGACGGCGGTAATGCGTCATCCATTCTGATTTCAACAATCCTAACCTTCCTAATATCCAGCATATAACAGGCAACTCAAATATTATTCCAAACCAGAGGCTCATCATCAGCAGACTATCCACATAACTGCTTAACGACAGCATGTTCTCTACCTCAGAACTGACACTATAGGTTCCGAGAAACCTGACTGTCAGGGGGAAAACGAGGAAATAGTTCAGTGCTACACCAACGATGAACATGATGTAAGCACTCAATGTAATGGTTACCGAGTATCTCCTTTCGTTTTCATAGAGTGCGGGAGAGATGAAATGGAATAATAAGTATAGTATGTATGGCGATGCAACGAGGAGTCCAACGGTTAGTGCCACTTTCATGTGTATGGTGAACTGCTCTGCCAATCCTGTGTTTATCAGTCTTATGTCAAAAGGTCCTGTTCCGATTAAACGGTACAGGAAGAAGTCGGACTTGCTCGGTGCGAGAACAATATCAAAAAGAGTTTCCTTGAATGCAAAGGCAATTAAACCCATTGCCACTGCAGCAATGGCCATGCGTATCAGACTGCCGCGCAATTCATCGAGATGCTCCCAGAATGTCACTCCTCTTCTTTCTTCTCGATAGTTTCCTCTTTCTCTTCCTTCACTTCTTCGGACATTCCGTCCTTAAAACTCTTTACTCCACGTCCCATTCCTTTCATCAGCTCGGGAATTTTCTTTCCTCCGAACAAGAGCAGAATGACGAGAACGATGAGAATAATCTCTCCTGTTTTTAGTCCAAACATATATCTGATGTATTAATACATTATAACTTCGTGGTCATGTTTGTTTGCAAATATACACCTTTTTATTAAAACCGCCAAACAATGTATAATGTTTTCTTAACTCAAAATACAAAAAAGCATTTTTTATGATACAAAAGCATTGGCCTTTTGTTTGTTAGAACTCGCTCGTAAAGTGGAACTTTATATGCTTGAAGTCTTCTTGAGCCATCTGCAGGACATATTCGCTGTCGGCGAGGAAGACATCGCGTCCTTCTTTGTCAAGTGCCATATACTGATACTTGCGTTTCTTGAAGTTCTCAAACTCCTGGTCATCGTCGCTCTCTATCCAACAGGCCTTGTACAAATGCACGGGTTCCCAACGGCATTTCGCGTTATACTCGTTCTCAAGTCGATACTGAATGACCTCAAACTGCAGTTGTCCAACAGTGCCGATAATCTTTCTTCCGTTGAACTGGTTAACGAAAAGCTGTGCGACACCCTCGTCCATCAACTGGTCGATACCCTTTGCCAGTTGCTTTGATTTCATAGGGTCGTCGTTCTCTATATACTTGAACATCTCAGGAGAGAATGATGGCAGTCCGCGGAAATGCAACTGCTCACCCTCTGTCAGCGTGTCGCCAATCTTGAATATCCCGTTGTCTGGAAGGCCTACAATGTCTCCTGGCCAAGCCTCGTCGATGGTGCTTTTACGCTGGGCCATGAACTGTGTGGGGGAAGAGAATCTCAATGTCTTCCCCTGTCGCACATGAAGGTAAGGCTGATTCCTTTGGAACTTACCGCTGCATACCTTGCAAAAAGCGATACATGAGCGGTGGTTCGGGTCGATGTTTGCCGTTATCTTGAAGATAAATCCAGTGAACTTTTGCTCTTCCGGCTTTACTATTCGTTCCTCTGCTTTTGTATCTTTGGGGCTCGGAGCAATTTCCACGAAACAGTTAAGCAGTTCCTGAACGCCAAAATTGTTGAGCGCAGATCCAAAGAACACTGGTGCAACCTCGCCAGAAAGATATGTCTCCACGTCGAATTCGGGATATACTCCATCGATGAGTTCAAGGTCGTCACGCAGTTTCTCGGCATCCTGTTCGCCAATAAAGGATTCAAGGTCGGCAGAGTTGATGTCAACCTCCACTTTCTCCGTAACGCGCTGCTTGTCAGGAGTGAAGAGGTCGAGTTTTTCTTCATATATGTTATATACGCCCTTGAACTTCGCTCCTTGGTTTATTGGCCATGTAAGGGGGCGCACCTTTATCTGAAGTTCCTGCTCAAGTTCATCAAGCAAGTCAAACGGGTCACGTCCTTCACGGTCCATCTTGTTGATGAATATTATCACCGGAGTGTTTCTCATACGGCAGACATTCATCAGTTTTCGCGTCTGTGTTTCCACACCCTTCGCTCCATCTACCACAATGATTGCCGAGTCAACGGCGGTGAGCGTACGATATGTGTCCTCCGCAAAGTCCTGGTGACCTGGAGTGTCAAGTATATTCACCTTGTAAACTATGCTGTCAGGTGAGTCTGGGTTGGGAGAGTAGTCAAACTCCATCACAGAGGTTGAAACCGAGATACCGCGTTGCTTCTCGATGTCCATCCAGTCGCTGGTTGCGGTCTTCTTTATTTTGTTGTTCTTGACTGCTCCAGCCACTTGTATCTGTCCTCCAAAAAGCAGGAACTTTTCTGTAAGCGTAGTTTTACCAGCATCAGGGTGACTGATTATGGCGAACGTTCTTCTTCTTTCTATTTCTTGATTCATTGTCTTTCTGTTTCAGAGGTGCAAAGGTAGTGAGAAATTTCAAGAATCTTGTATTTTTTCCTGAAAAGCATCGCAAATTGATGAAAAACCACTATCTACCAAACTAAAAAAAGTTAATAATCAACTATAATTATGATAATTATGGTGTACCTTAGTTGTATTTCAAAGAAAAGTTGTACCTTTGCGCCCGCTACCACGAGATGGTAGTATAAAATTCAAACCAAATTAATAATTTAAACAAAAATGGCAACAAAAATCAGATTGCAGCGCGGCGGTCACAAAGGATATGCGTTCTATCGCATCGTTATCGCTGACGCAAGAGCACCACGTGATGGTAGATTTACTGAGAAGATTGGTACTTACAACCCTAACACCAATCCAGCCACAGTGGATTTGAATTTCGACCGCGCCCTCTATTGGGTTGAGGTTGGAGCACAACCAACAGACACCGTTCGTAACATTCTTAAGAATGAGGGCGTGTATCTGATGAAGCACCTCCGTGGTGGAGTGAAGAAAGGCGCTTTCGACGAGGCTGCTGCACAGAGCAAGTTCGACGCTTGGAAGAGTGCGAAAGAAAAGGGCTTCGATGCTATCCGTGAGAATGAGGCTAAGGCAAAGAAAGAGGCTGCGGCTAAGGAACTGGATGCAGAGAAGAAGGTTAATGAGGCAATAGCAAAGAAGTTGGCAGACAAGAAGGCCGCTGAGGCTGCTGCCAAAGCAGAGGCAGAAGTTACTGCTACTGAAGAAGAGGCTCAGGCTGAGGCTCCTGCTGAGGAAGCACCTGCTGAGGCTTAATCATTCCTTTTTCAACAGAACAAAAAACGGGACTTCTTTTTGGGAAGTTCCGTTTTCTTTTTATAATCTAAAATTGCCTTTCTCATTTTCCAGTCTTGCCAAGTCCCTTTTGGAGGAACTGCAGGTAGGCATGTGGGTCCTCTTTGTATGCGAAAGGTTCTGCGAGAGGCTCGCCCTTTGCATTTACTGGTACGTAGAAAGGTTGTGCGAGATAACCATACTTGGTTTCTTGCAGGTAACTCCATTTATCTCCTATAGTACGCAGTGTCTTCTTGTCGCCATTTGGCATTGTCACCTCAATATTTTTGTCCAGTGGGGTCTTGTCGTCCACATATAGTGAAACGAGGATGTAATTGTTGTTAAGAGTCTCTGCCACTTGTGGGTCTGTCCACACAGCAGCCTCCATCTTACGGCAGTTGACACATCCGTAACCGGTGAAGTCTAATAGTACAGGTTTCCCTGTCCGTACCGATTCTGCTATACCCTCATCATAATCAAGGAATGCTGCTTTCACCTCATTTCTGTTGAGATTGAAGTCCTGTGTGCTAATTGGTGGCGTGAATGCACTTATTGCCTTGCACGGAGCGCCCCATAGTCCTGGTATCATATATATGGCGAAAGCAATAGAGATTAGTCCTCCCATAATGGCAACAACAGGCTTGGGCTTTATTGTGCCATCCGCCTCGGTGTCGCTTTGGAAATGGAAGATGCCGCATAGATATAGTCCGAGCAGAAGGAATATTGCTATCCACAAGCAGAGGAATACCTCACGGTCGAGCAGGTGCCATCCGTATGCGAGGTCGGCAACTGAGAAGAACTTCAGGGCAAAAGCCAGTTCGATGAATCCCAACGTCACCTTCAGGATGTTCATCCATGAGCCGCTCTTGGGTGCCTGTTTAAGCCATGCGGGGAAAAGGGCAAAGAGTGTGAATGGTAGTGCGAGGGCAAGTGCAAACCCGAACATGCCTATTGCGGGAGCAACGACGTTGCCCGATGTGGAGAAGTCTACGAGCAGGAATCCTATAATAGGACCAGTGCATGAGAATGATACTATCGCAAGCGTAAAGGCCATTAGGAATATCCCGAGCAGTCCTCCTGTTTTCCCTGCCTTACTATCTAATTTGTTGCTCCATGATGAAGGGAGAGAAATCTCAAACCATCCGAAAAAGGAGAGCGCAAAGACCACAAGCAGTAGGAAGAAGAAAATGTTGACGTAGGCATTTGTTGCTAGTTCATTGAGTTTCTGGGCTCCATATATGGCGGTGACAACTAATCCAAGGGTAAGATAAATAATGATAATCGATAGCCCATAAGTCATAGCGTCTGTCACAGCCTTCCGCTTGTTGTCCTTCGCACGCTTGAGGAAGAAACTCACGGTCATAGGGATTATCGGCCACACGCAGGGTGTGAGGAGTGCTATGAATCCTCCGAGAAGACCCATTAGGAATATATACCACAGACTTTTGGAATTGGTCGGAGATAACTGATTAATATCCACATTGCTTTTAAAAAGCCCTATTGAATCATGTTTTTCAACCTCTTGCCCGGAAAGAGTATCTTGGGATAGGGTAGTTTGTCCTTTCTCCGCTTCGCTCTCTTCTGAATTTAGTGGGTTAGTATCGGTAGCCTTTAGTGTTTCCTTTGATTCTTCAGATTGCTGCTGTTTGGAATCGGCATCTGTATTCTTGGGTGCCTCACCATTGTAATTGAAATCTACGGAAGTAGGAGGAAGGCACATCTGGTCGTTGCATGCTCCATAGACGAGGCTGCCTTTCACATCGTATTTCCCTCCTGTGGTACGGAAGCGCTGAGAGAAGGTCACGGCATCCTCAAAGTAACGCACGTTCATCTCGAAAAGGTCGTCGTAAACATTCTTCTCTTTGCCTATTGCCTTCAGGGGGCCTTCTGCGACTATTCCTTCGCTCTTGTCAATGGCTATTGCAGCAGAGATGGGACCGCCGGCAGGCAGTGAAGTACTGTAAACATGCCATCCCTTATCGATGGTGGCAGTAAACAACACATCGAAGGTGTTTTTGTTTACTTCTTTCTTTTCTACTTTGAAGCGCACGGGCTTGGTCATCAGATTCTGTGCTGATGCCGTTGTCATTATGGCAAGTAATGCCAATAATAGTATTCTTGTTTTCATATTCTTTTATTCTTTATTATCTTCCACTACTTTCGGGCCTCTAACCTTATCGGTTTTCTGTAATCCAGAGCGTATTTCTATGTTTACTCCGTCACTGAGTCCTGTCACCACTTTCTTGCGGTTGTATGTTTTGTTCTTACCCTCGCCTTTGATAACATAGACGTAGGTGTCTTCACCTTCGAATTCTATAGCACTCTCAGGAACGCAAATTACTCCCTTTGCACTTTGTAGCACGATTTCAGCATTCGCACTATATCCTGAACGTAGGTTACTTCCTGTAGGAACGCTTACTGCCGCTTTCACCTCGAACTGATTTGCTCCATTAGTCTCAGTTGCCTTAGGTGAGATATACTCAAGTCGGGCGTCGAAGTGGAGGTCCTGCAATGCACCGATAGTTATTTTCATTAGCATTCCCTCATGCAACTGTCCCACTTCCGTTTCGTCTATATTTCCACGGAAGATAAGGTCACGCATGTCAGCAACACTTGCTATAGTCGTACCATCGTTGAAGGTGTTGCTCAGTATAACAGAGTTTCCCACCTTCACAGGAACGTCAAGAATCACTCCGCTGATGGTTGAGCGTATAAGGGTACTGCTGGCGCTGGCATTGCTTGCTGACACACCGTCGCGCACCACCTGTAGGTTGTCGGTTGCAGCCTTTTTCTCTTCTTGTGCCTGTTTCAATGCTTGATGTACCTTATCATATTCGTCGGCACTCACCAGTCCTTTGTCGAATAGCATTTTCTCGCGCTCGTGATCTACTTGGGCCTGTTTGAGGTTGACATTGGCAAGTCGTAGTCGGCTCTGTGCAGAACTCAGTTGTCCCATATCAGGAATTACCTTTACCTTCGCAATTACTTCTCCGGCATTGACATTCTCACCAGCCACCTTGTATATCTCGGTTATGATACCGCTAATCTGAGGTTTCACATTCACCTCGTCGCGCGGTTCTATCTTTCCAGTGATAACCGTAGTTTTGCTAATATCCATCACCTTTGGCTGGAACTCCTCGTACACTTCCTCTTTCGGTAATGACTTTATGTATAGGAACACAAATGTACCGAGAAAAACGAGAGCAATCAAGGCAGCCACTATAAACTTTGTATATTTTCTCATATCGTAAATTGATAATTTCCTGTTTTTAATTATTCGTCTCGCATTGCATCAACGGGCTTAATGCTCATTGCCCGAAGTGCTGGTGCTAGTCCTGCTAGTACTCCGAGAATACTAAGCAATATAAGGGCCGCTATTGCAGCCCAGATGCTTATCTGGAACCTGGCGGTGAGGATGCCATCAGTTGTATTTGCCAATTCAAGCATCTCAAGAACAAACACTGCGAAAAGGATACCCATCATACCTGCTACTATAGTGAGGAGTATGCTTTCAGTGATTATCTGTGAGAGTATGTTTGATGGCGTTGCTCCTATAGCCCGCCGAATACCAATCTCTGTGGTGCGCTCTTTTACAGTCACCATCATTATGTTACTTACTCCGATTGCTCCTGCAAGCAATGTGCCAATTCCTACGAGCATGATGAGGAAATTGACTCCCGAGAAGAGGTTGTCAAGCATTCCAAACATCACTTCTGAGTTGAAGATGCTTATGGCTTTCTCGTCAGTAGGGTCGATGTGGTGAGCACTGGCTATGACTGTACGCATCTTGTCAGTGATGTCGCTCATCGCTACTCCTCTCTTTGCTGTTACTGCTATCAGGTGCACCGTGTCACCCTTGTTATATGCCTGTTGCATCATTGAGAGTGGTATGGAAACTGACTCGTCGGCACTTCCGTTGATGTTTATGTTGCCGCTGGAATAATCCACACCTACTACACTATAGTATATCTTGTCGATGCAGATGCGTTTACCACATGGGTCACCACCGCCGGGGAATAGTTCTTTGTATATCTTTTTCCCTATGACACATACTTTTCGGTTCTGGTTAATATCCATTTCATTGAGATACCTGCCGTAGAATATTCTGGGCTGTTCGACGTACTGATAGCCTGCGAGTAGCCCTTTTACGGTTGCTGTGCTTTTATTATCTCCCACGGTAACTATTCGTCCCCATTCAGATATAAGCGGCTGTACCTCTTCCAGTTCGGGTACTTGCTGCTTAAGTCTTATCACGTCGTTATGGTTCATGCTCCACCACCTGCCTTTGCGTAGCCCGTTGTATGGCTTTGTAGTCGACTGTGCCCATATCATAGCGGAGTTTGTAGCAAACCCGTCGAAGTTTCTTGCCAGAAGTTCCCTCAGTCCGTTTCCTCCACCAAGAAGTGCTACGAGCATAAAGATACCCCAGAACACGCCAAAGCCAGTGAGTAGCGAGCGGCTCTTGTTTCTCGTTATAGTGTCGAGAATCTCTCTATGTCGGTCAATATCGAATAGTAGCATCTTCTAACGTCCCTCGGAATCTTTGGTTATTCAGCCCTTAAAGCCTCAATAGGTCTTATCTTTGCAGCCTTTCTTGCTGGTATTAATCCTGCTAACGTTCCAGCAATTATCATTACCAGTGTTGCTTCTATGCAGACGTCAATACCCACAGTGGGGTTTAGGAACATCGTCGCCTCGAAGACACCAGAGTTAACGGTGGTGTGTCCGATTGTGGCATCCATATACTCATTTGCTGCCACACCGAGTAGCATTCCCACATATCCAAAAAATGTCGTAATGATGACACTCTCTATTATTATAAGCTTTAGGATAGACCACGGGGTGGCTCCTATTGCTTTTCGTATTCCAAATTCGCGTGTACGCTCCTTCACGGTAATCAGCATAATGTTAGATACCCCAACTATGCCACTGAGTAGTGTAAATAGACCTATTATCCACAGAGCCGTCTGTATGATGCCTATTCCTGTGTTCATCTGCATGCTCTGTGTGAAACGGTTCCATATCCATAATGCACCCTCGTCGTCGGGATCGGCATGATGGTTACCATTTACTCGTGCGCGGTAATTACTCTCGAAATCCTCGTTTGCTTTTTCTGTTGCCAGTCCGTGGAATGAGAACGCAATGCGGTCGGTCTTGTCTCCTTTATTATATATGGTTCGGAAGGTGGTGAATGGGGTGTAGATGCTGGCATTCCTTCCGCTCTTGTCTGACTTGTAAATTCCCACAACCTGAAAAGCCATTTTCCCGACGTTCACATGCTGTCCCACAAAATCACTCATTTCCTTGTTCCAGAGTTCTTTTGCGTCGTCACTTCCCATAACAATAACCTTACGTCTCTCTTGGATGTCAATGTCGTTTATGAATCGCCCGCACAGCATCTCCTTCTTATTGATACGTATCTCGTTCGGATAAACTCCCTGCATCTGTGTGCTTATGTAATTCTCTCCAAGGCTGACGATGTTTCCACCCTGTTGTATAGTGGCTCCTACTTCGTCTATTATGTCATGATATTCGTTTGTCGTCACATTGATGTCCTTGTCATTAAGTTGAATATCTCTGCCTTCTTGCATTCCTTGATAGGCCTTGGTTGTAGTGCCACCGCCCACCATCATGGAGTTGTCCATGAATCGTGCACTTTGTTCCATCTGTGCGTTAATAAGACCATTACCAGCTCCCAAAAGAAAAATAATCATAAAAATACCCCACGCCACTGAGAATCCAGTCAGTGCCGTGCGCAATTTATTTCTTTTGGCAGTAGCCAATATCTCATCGATAATATCGTTCATTATGGTTATTTCTACGCTTTGCTTTGATAACGTCTTATAATGCCCTTGGAGAGATGTAACTCAAACAATTATACCATCCTTTATCCTTATTATTCTATCTGTTTGTTCCGCTACTACAGGGTCATGAGTCACGATAATCATCGTCATTCCATCCTTGCGGTTAAGGTCTTTCAGTAGTTGCATCACTTCCACGCTTGTCTTGGAGTCGAGAGCACCTGTTGGTTCATCTGCAAGAATTATCTGAGGATTAGTTATCAGGGCTCTTGCTGTTGCCACGCGCTGTTTCTGTCCTCCAGAAAGTTCGTTGGGGTAGTGTGTTGCCCATTCTTTCAGTCCTAGTTTGTCGAGATACTCCATCGCCATAAGATGCCTTTTGCGTCGCCCCACGCCCTGATAGAATAGGGGAAGTTCTACGTTCTCAACGGCAGTCTTGAATGAGATGAGGTTGAACGACTGGAATATAAACCCAATCATTCTATTTCTGTATTCCGCTGCCTTTCGTTCGCTAAGGTCCTTTATAAGTGTACCTCCCAGCAGATACTCACCAGTGTCGTAGTTGTCAAGAATGCCGATAATATTAAGTAGAGTGGATTTCCCAGACCCAGAAGCTCCCATGATGCTTACGAATTCTCCTTTTGAAATGTCGAGGTCAATCCCCTTAAGTACATGCAGCGGCTGTGCCCCCATATAGGTCTTGTTTACTGCACTCAGATGAATAATATTCTCCATATTTACTATTAGGGTAGCAAAGGTAATGTAAAAACCTTAACATTGCAAGCAAAATAGTGCTTTTTTAACACTCAATTGTAAAAGTATCTTTTATTGACGTTTTGCGGAACTTTGCTTGCTATTAACATCTAACTTTGCTAGTCTGCGTTTTGCCTCTGTATGCTCTGGACAAATCTTAAGTGCCTTGCGATAGTTGGCGATAGCGGCATCGGTAAGATGTTCATGCTCGCACTCCTTGCCCATGATAACATACTCTGTGGCCAGTTTTCTGAGAAATACCTTTTGTTCTTCGCGTTCTTTCTTGAGTTCCTTCACCTCGTTTCTCAGAGTCACTATCTCACTCAGTTTCTGTTGTAAAAGACGTCGTGGTCCAGGTTTTTCAATGTCATATCGGGCATGAATGGCTACAAAGAAATGATTAAGGCATTCCTTTATGTTTCCTTCTTTAAGGCATTGGCATGCAGCATTATACTCTGCATCGGCTTTTGATTCGGATAGTGCTGTATTTAGTAGTTGCTGGTTATTGAAATGTCGTGCGAATTGTTGCACCTCTGCACGTACGAAAATCTGGTCAAGACGCAGAGGTTGTTGCATAGTAAGTCCTTCAAGTGATGAACAACGGCTTAGCGCCACATAAGCCTGGCCACCAGCAAAAACCCCACCTGTAAAATCGATATTGACACGCTTGAAAGTAAGTCCTTGACTCTTATGTATAGTGATAGCCCATGCTAATCGGATAGGGAACTGAATATATACTCCTATTTCCTCCTCCTCAATTTTCTTTTCCTCTTCATTAAAGGTATAGTGAACATTGCTCCATCGCTCTCGCTCTACCTGCTGTTCTTGTCCGTCATCTGTGATGACATAGATGATGCCCGCTTCCTCGTCGATAGCCTCTATGATGCCAATGGTACCGTTCACCCATCTTTTTTCCATGTCGTTCTTGATGAAAATTATCTGGGCACCAACCTTGACACTCAATTCCACTGGTGTAGGAAGACTTGTTTCTGGGAATTCGCCCATCACCTGTCCCATGAATAACGTTGGTTCGCCTGCCAGTTTGTCGAGTTCTACTTGATTAATGTGGTCAACAGTGTCACGTCTGGCAGAAAGTGTTATTACAGGTTGTTCGCCGTTATTGTTTGGTGATGATTTGCAAACTCTTTTATTCAATAGGCTGAGGTCTGCTTGTGATGCGTGAGAAGTGCGGATGTGATCGAGAATGCTTATGAATATTGGATCATTCTGTCTATATACCTTTTTCAGTTCTATACTAAGAAGTGAAAACTCACGGAACACTCGTGCATGGAAAAAGAAAGCCGAGGGGTAGAAGGGCTGTAATAGCTGACGGTCTTCC
Source organism: Prevotella sp. (assembly GCA_017554105.1). Lineage (GTDB taxonomy): Bacteria > Bacteroidota > Bacteroidia > Bacteroidales > Bacteroidaceae > Prevotella. Next base: position 102,602 of record JAFZIY010000025.1, read on the forward strand.
TCCCTAACAACAGGCTCAAGTTGGTATATGTCACCAACCAGAAGCAGTTGCTTGCCGCCGAAAGGTTGTCTCATATTACGGCAGTAAATGCGAAGTATTCGGTCGATAAAATCAATAATGTCCGCCCTTACCATTGAAATCTCGTCAATGATAATAAGTTCGATTTCCTTTAATATCTTTATCTTTTCGCTGTTGTATTTGAGTGTCTCACGTATGTTTCTTGCAGAATAACGAGTGTCATTTGGTAGCAACGGGTGAAATGGCAGTTTGAAGAAACTATGCAATGTCACACCTCCTGCATTAATAGCAGAAATACCAGTTGGTGCCAACACAACATGTTTCTTCTTCGTATTTTCGCAGATATATCGCAGGAATGTGCTTTTTCCTGTACCAGCCTTGCCGGTGAGAAAAAGCGAGCGTTGCGTATAGTTAACTATCTGCAAAGCCTGTTGAAACTCAGGATTATTCGTGTCGATACCCATTGCCTGCTCTAAATAAAATAGATATTTTTACAAATTGTCAAGAATTACTTGTGAACCATCATCCGTGCCTTCAGGGTTTTCATAATCCTCGTCATTATTTGGTGGCAATAAGGGGTATCCATTTTCATCGTATTCGATGTCGTCTTCATCGTCAGGAATGCTGTCATTCACCTCTTCCTGTGCTGGTATCCATCCATTGCAGTTGTACATGTCTTGTGATATCCCGAGCGCCGATGGGGATACAAAACGTGCCCTATACTGCTTGAATGCAGGATTAGCCAATGCCTTCTGGAGGAACAGACCGCATATGGGCAATGCCGTTCGCGAGCCTTGTCCCAATGCACCTGTGCGGAAGTGAATGCTACGGTATTCTCCTCCCACCCATGCACCTACTACGAGTTTTGGCGATACGGCCATGAACCAGGCATCGGAATGGTTGTTGGATGTTCCTGTTTTTCCGCCAAAGTCGGTATCGTTGAAATTGCCGACATATTGCCATAATGCCATTGATGTTCCTCCAGGTTCGCGCATGCCACCCATAAGAAGTTGCTGGACGAGTGCTGCTGTTTTTCTGGGTACTGCCTCGAACCCATCAGAAGGTGCGATATAGACTTCATCGCCATTTCTGTCTACGATGCGTGTAACGAGTACTGGCTCAACATGAATACCATTATTTGCTATGGAAGAATAAGCATTAACCATTTCAAGTAAAGTCACATCGCTTGACCCGAGCGGAAGTGATGGCTGATTGTCGAGTGGGCTTTTAATGCCCATCTTTTCAGCGGTGGCGATGATATTCTTGATGCCCATCTCTTGTCCGAGCCTTACTGCAATGGTGTTAATGCTCCTTGCGAATGCTGCCTTGAGAGGGATGCTGTCGCCAGAAATCCGTCCGTCTGCATTATGTGGAGTCCATACGTTGGTTTGATGCGTCGCTTTATCATAGACGCTCATCCTGATATACTCGTCGCGCCTTTTGTCGCATGGTGTCAAACCTTGGTTGAATGCTTCGGTATATACGAAGAGTTTGAATGTAGAACCTGGCTGGCGCATTGCCTCCACCTTATCGTACTGCCATGATTGGAAATCGATGTCTCCCACCCATGCTTTTACATGTCCTGTCTGTGGTTCCATAGCAACGAATCCACAGTGCATGAAAGACACCATGTAGCGTATGGAGTCGAGCGTTGACATCTCTTTCGTGATATGTCCGTTTTGATAGTCGAACAATCTTACGGGGTGCGGTTTGTTGAGATAGTACTTTATGGAGTCGGGCTCATTAGGGAACTTCTCTTTGAGGCTCTGGTATAGCGGCAGTTTCTGTGCAATTTTCTCTATGAAGTCTGGTATCACCTGCTGGTTTTCGTCACGCCAAGGCTCAGCCCCTTGCCAGTGGTTGTTGAAGTTCTGCTGTACCTGTTTCATCTGCTGTATAGCAGCTTCCTCAGCATATTTCTGAAGTCTTGTGTCGATAGAGGTATAAATCTTAAGTCCGCTGGAATACAGGTCGTACCCGTTGTAATCACACCATTCATCGAGATGCTTTGCTACTGCCTCGCGGAAATAAGACGCCTGTCCGTCATATGGGTTGTCGACTTTCACGTCAAGAATTATAGGAATCATAGACAAAGAATCGTCTTGTTCCTGTGTCAGGTCGCCAAGTCTCACCATATTATCAAGTACCACGTTTCTACGTTCCTTGCTGTTCTCTGGGTGAGATATGGGATTGTATGTCGTTGTAGCCTTGAGCATACCCACGAGTGTTGCCGCCTGTTCAGTCGTCATGTCTTTCGGCGTAGTATTGAAGTATGTCTTGCAGGCCGTCTTAATGCCGAATGAGTTGGCTCCGAAGTCCACAGTGTTAGCATACATTGTTAGGATTTCGTCTTTAGAATATAGGAACTCCAGTTTTGACGCGATAATCCATTCCTTGCTCTTCATTATTATCATTCTTATGCCAGGAATGTTTCCTAATAGTCCGGTGCTATACTGTGTTCTTACGCGGAACATATTCTTAGCCAACTGCTGTGTTATCGTTGATGCTCCTCGCGCATCGCCGCCAGTGATGATATCCTTTATGACAGCGAAGAATCCTATTGGGTCAACACCCAAATGATGATAAAAACGTTCGTCCTCAGTATCGATGAGTGCTTTCCAGAACACTGGGTTCACATCATTATATTTCACAGGTGTTCGGTTCTCATTATAATATTTTCCAATGAGCACACCGTCTGCGCTATAAATCTCAGATGCTTCGCTTGTGTCAGGATTCTTAATCTGTGCAAAACCAGGAGACTTTCCAAATAACCATAGGAAGTTGGTATCAACAGCACCCAGATAAAGAATCAATGCGACAATACATGTCGCAAATGCAGCCAAGGTCTTAACATACCAAGGTCGTTTTATGAATAGATGCTTATACCAATAAATTGCATCAGACAATTTATCTCTGCACCACCAGTATGAGTAATATATCTCTTCTATAAGGGAATGTTTGTGCTTCACTTTATAACACTTTCTATGTAATCAGTTATTATCTCAATGTCGTCGGGTGAAAACCACTTTATTTTTTCATCACGTTTGAACCATGTAAGTTGTTTGCGACAATATCTGCGCGTGTTTCCCTTGATTCTTTCTGTAGCTTCCTCGAGTGTCCAGGTGCCATCAAGATAAGTGAACAGTTCCTTGTATCCAACGGTGTTCAGGGCATTGACTGTCCTGTATGGCAGCACCGCACGCACCTCTTCTAACAATCCGTCAGCCATCATCTGATCAACGCGGCGGTTGATACGTTGGTATAGCTCTTCACGTGGTCTTGATAATCCAATCTTAATGATGTTGAACGGTCGTTCCTTTATTACGTTCTTTCTGAACGAAGTGTATGTATTGCCTGTCTGATGGCATATCTCGAGAGCATGGATAACACGTCGATAGTTTTTCTTGTCAACAACTTCGTAATGTTCTGGGTCTAGAATACGTAATTCCTCAACGAGAGCGTCAAGTCCCTCTTCGTTATATCTTCGTTTCATCTCACTGCGAATATCTTCGCGAATGGTAGGAATGTCGTCGATACCATTGCATACGGCATCAATATACATCATGCTCCCGCCGGAGATTAGGGCGATACCACTTTTAGACAATTCGCTGTTGATAACCTTTAACGCATCGTGTTCGTAAGATGCAGCACTATAATAGTCGCATATGCTATGGCTACCCACAAAATAATGCTTTACCCTTGCCTGCTGTTCTTCTGTAGGAGCCGCAGTTCCTATAGGAATCTCACGGAAAATCTGTCTTGAGTCGGCATTGATAATAGGAATATGAAAATGCTCAGCTACCGAGAGACAAAGTTCCGTTTTTCCAACGCCCGTAGGTCCAAGTATAACGATAAGGAAATGCTCCTCCATTACCTTATAATACCTCTTTGCGAGTTTTCTACGAAGTCAATGATGTATTGTATTTCGGGAGAAAGAGGTATGTTTTTCTTGATTTCCTCAATGCCTTCGGCAAGCACGCCCTTGGAGTAGAGTAGTCTGTAGGCAGTGTGTATCTGGTCAATCAGTTCGTTACTATAACCTCGACGTCTTAGTCCGATAAGGTTTATTCCAGCGTATCGAATAGGTTCCTTGCCTGCAATGATAAAAGGAGGAATATCCTGAGAAGTGCGACTTCCACCTTGAATCATAACATATCCTCCAATGCGGCAGAACTGATGTATAAGAACTGTTGCAGAGATGATGGCATTGTCGTCAACAATAACCTCTCCGGCAAACTTCGTAGAGTTTCCAATGATACAACCAGAACCTACAACACAATCGTGTGCGATGTGCATATTCTCCATTAGAAGGTTATTGTTTCCAACTACAGTCTTGCCTTTGCTTGCCGTGCCTCTTGAAATAGTGACATTCTCACGTATGGAGTTGTTGTCGCCAATTTCGCAGAGAGTATCCTCCCCCCTGAACTTCAGGTCTTGTGGCTTAGTGGAAATGCTTGCTCCAGGAAAGAACTCGTTCCCCGACCCGATACGTGCTCCATAGTTAATGGTAACACTGTTTTGCATTACGTTATTGTCTCCTATAACGGTGTTCTTGTCTATGTAGCAGAAAGGTCCTATAATGTTGCCATCACCGAGTTGTGCCTCAGGATGAACATAAGCCATTGGACTAATTTGGTTTGCCATAAGTGTAAATTTAATATTGTAAATGAAAACACCTTCAGACTATTTGTTCTTAATAATCTGAGCGGTGAATGTAGCTTCGCTCACCACCTGATCGCCCACGAACATGTATCCTTTCATCGTAGATATACCGTGACGAACAGGAGCCAGCAAATCAACCTTGAACAGTAGAGTATCGCCAGGAACAACTTTCTGACGGAATTTCACGTCGTCAATTTTCAGGAAGTAAGTACTCCATTTTTCTGGTTCCTCGACGGTGTTGAGTACGAGAAGACCACCACATTGTGCCATTGCCTCTATCTGAAGTACTCCAGGCATTACCGGTTCCTGTGGGAAGTGTCCTTGGAAGAACGGCTCATTAGAAGTGATGTTCTTAAGTCCGACAATACTTGTAGGTCCTAATGATATTACCTTATCCACCAACTGCATAGGATATCGGTGTGGAAGCAGTTCCCTGATACGGTTGACATCCATTACCGGAGTCTCGTTAGGGTCGTAAAACGGAGCTTGTATCTCATGTTTACGAATTATCTTCCTCATCAGGCGGGCAAACTTATTGTTAATGGTGTGTCCTGGACGTGTCGCAATAATACGTCCCTTGATAGGCTTCCCTATCAATGCCATATCACCAATGATGTCAAGCAGCTTGTGTCGGGTACATTCATTCTCCCACACAAGAGGCTTGTGCTGTATGTATCCAATATTGTTTGCGTCCATATGAGATACTCCGAGCAAGTCGGCGAGTTTGTCAAGACGCTCCTGAGTCGTCTGTCGCTCATAAATCACAATAGCATTGTCCAGGTCGCCACCCTTGATAAGATTTGCATTAAGCAACGGCTCGATGTCTCTAACGAAGACGAAGGTGCGTGCAGCAGCAATCTCCTTGGCATAATCCTCCATGTTGTCGAGTGAGGCGAACTGACTGTTTATGAACTTCGACTCGAAAGAGCACATTGTGGTTATTGAGAACTCCTCGTCAGGAAGAATAGTGATTACAGAACCGCTTTCTTCATCCTTCACCTCATGCTTGTGACGTATGATGTAATAGTCTTTAGGCGCATTTTGTTCCTCAACACCAATCTCGTTAATCTTGTTGACGTACATTATGGCAGAACCGTCGAGGATTGGGAATTCCGGACCATTAACTTGCATCAAGCAATTGTCTATTCCCATAGCGTAAAGCGCTGATAAAGCGTGCTCTACAGTAGAAACCTTAACGTCGCCTTTTCCGAGAACAGTTCCTCTTGTGGTCTCTACCACATTCTCTGCAACGGCATCAATGATTGGCTGGTCATCAATGTCTATTCTTTGTATTTTGTAACCAGTATTCTCGGGTGCGGGATTGAATGTTACTGTAAGGCTGAGTCCAGTATGTAGTCCCTTTCCGCAGAGTGCGAAACTGCCTTTTAAGGTTGTTTGTTTAAGCATATATGTTTATGTTTAATCATTATTCTTGGATTTAAGTTGCTCAATCTCTCGTTGCATTTGTGCAATCTGTCTGTATATCTGAGGCAACTTCTTATATACTGCAAAAGCACGGAAGTACTCTTTTGGATCAGTGTGCGGACTTCCGATAAGACTCTCGCCGTTACCTTTTGTATCGCTGATGACGCCACATTGCGCTCCAACGAATGTCTTGTCGGCAATGGTTATGTGTCCGGAAGCACCTGCCTGTCCTCCAAACATACACCACTTGCCAACCTTGGTGCTTCCTGCAAGTCCTACCTGTGCAGACATCACTGTATTCTCGCCGACCTCAACGTTATGTGCGATTTGTACGAGGTTGTCGAGTTTCACTCCCTTATGGATAATCGTACTGCCCATAGTTGAACGGTCGATGCATGTGTTTGCTCCGATTTCCACGTTATCCTCAATGGTAACTATACCTATTTGTGGAATCTTGTCATATCCATCACTATTTGGTGCGAAACCGAAGCCGTCGGCTCCTATTACACTTCCTGCGTGAATGGTAACATTGTTGCCAAGCCGGCAATCGTGATAAATCGTGACATTGGGGTATATCAGGCATTGGCTATCAATCTTTGTTCCTTTGCAGATAACGGTATTAGGATAGATTTGTGTTCCGTTGCCAATCTCCACGCCATCTTCGATAACAACAAACGGACCAATATAGCATCCCTCGCCAATTTTGGCAGTTTCTGAGATGCTTGCCTTTTCATCGATTCCGGTGCGTCCTGGTTGCATCTGCTGGTATAGTTGCAGAAGCCTGGCCACACACTCATAGGCATTGTCCACCCTTATAAGCGTCGTCTTTACAGGATGCTCAAGTACAAGGTCGTTGTTCACAAGCACAATGCTCGATTCCGTTTCATAAAGAAAGTGGGTGTATTTTGGATTTGACAGAAACGAGATAGACCCCTTCTTGCCTTCTTCTATCTTGGCAAAGGAGTTTATTGTAGTGTTCTCGTCACCTTCTATTCTGCCCTGAACAAATTCAGCAATCTGTTTCGCTGTAAATTCCATGATTAGTCATTTTATGCATAAAACTTTGCAAAGATAATTATTTTTCTTTAAAAACGTTGATAACAGAGATAATATTTACGAATTTTTTTTGAAAGAAGACTGACATTAAGAATTTCCGACGATTCTGAGATGTCTTTTGTCGAGCCGTCTTTGAAGAGTATCGTAATGCGGTCGTCATTAACGTCATACATGTCTTTCTGTACGATGTTGACGCTCATCAGGTAATTTGCTTCCTCCTTGCTGACTCCAAAAGCCTCGGAGAGTTGGTTCAGAAGCATGTCCTTTCGCTCCTCGGTTATAGGTTCGTTGGTCACCTCCACTTTGAAGATGTTTCTGTTGAGCATATCGTTGGCGAGTAGTGAGAGAATCTTGTCGTCGCTATATGCCCACACTTTCATTGCGCTCCAAATATCGTTGTCGTCAAGTAGCCCATAGTAGTGAAGAGCCTCAGGGTTGTTTCTTAGTGTCTCTCCATCAACATTGTTCTCGAGGAAGTATCTCAGGCAGGGTGGGGCGAATACTTGTTTCCCTTCTGATGAGAGATGCTTGGCACGTAACAGAGTGTTCACCAACACCTTCTCATAAGCTACTGCTGTCTTGTGCAGATATACCTGCCAGTACATAAGTCTTCTTGAGGTGAGATAGTTCTCAATAGAGTATATGCCCTTAGACTCCACGACCAGTCTGTCGTCAACCACATTGAGCATCTTTATGATACGAGCCGAACCGATGTTGCCCTCGTTCACCCCAGTGAAGAAACAGTCGCGACGCAGGTAGTCGAGCCTGTCCATATCCAGTTGTGAACTGATAAGCTGGTGCAGGAAGCGCTTGGGATACTCATCCTTAAAGACCTTTATTGCAAGGTTAAGCGCACCATTCAGGTCGTTGTTTATCTGTTCCATCATCATAAGTGATATTTCCTCGTGGGAAATGCCTGTGATGAGTGTGTCCTCAAGAACATGCGAGAACGGACCATGCCCGATGTCGTGCATCAAGATGGCTGCTTCCACCGCCTCTGCTTCAGAATCGAAGATAAAGATGCCTTTCTGAGTGAGACTCGTTATTGCCTCGCTCATCAGATGAAAAGCACCTATGGAATGTTGGAAACGAGTATGTTGGGCCGCGGGATATACGGCATTGGCGAGTCCCAACTGCTTGATTCTCGTAAGTCGTTGCATAAGAGGATGCTTCACAACGGAGAGAAGCGTCCCTTGTGGTATCTTTATAAACCCGAAAACGGGGTCGTTTATAATCTTTGCATCATTCATAGTACTGTGCTACGGATGTATGCTTCACTAACATATGCTAGAAAGTACCTTCTCCATTTGTTGCTGGAGCTCGCTTGCCTTTTGAGCGGCCACTTCAGCAAAATCTTTATCAGATGAAGCGTAAATTATTCCGCGTGAGGAATTTACGAGCAGTCCGCAATCCTTGATTAGACCAAAGCGACATACTTCTTCAAGTGAGCCGCCCTGTGCTCCTATGCCGGGAACAAGCAGGAAACTGTTCGGTGCTATGCGCCTCACGTCTTCGAACATTCGTCCTTGTGTGGCACCTACTACGAACATCAGGTTTTGTTCGTCTCCCCACTTTTGTGACTTGCGTATGACTTTCTCGAAAAGTTTCTCACCATTCTTGTCCTCTGTTAGCTGGAAGTCGTAACTTCCCTTGTTGCTCGTAAGTGCCAAGAGGATAACCCATTTTCCATTATATTCGAGGAATGGCATTATGGAGTCATCGCCCATGTATGGCGCTACGGTGAGGGCATCAACGTCATACTCTTCGAAGAACGTTCTGGCATACATTGCACTTGTGTTCCCTATGTCGCCGCGCTTGGCATCGGCTATTATGAAGTGTGAAGGGTAGTGCTGTTTGAGGTATCTCACAGTTTTTTCAAATGCAATTATTCCCTTTATGCCGGCAGCCTCGTAGAATGCAAGATTCGGCTTGTACGAGACACAGTAAGGGGCTGTCGCATCGATAATCTTCTTGTTGAAACTGAAAATAGGATCCTCGTCATCAAGCAGATGCTGAGGTATCTTCTTCAAGTCTGTGTCGAGTCCCACACAAAGGAAGGATTTCTTTGAGAATATCTGTTGAGTCAGTTCTTTGCGGTTCATGTCTTATGTGATTAGTTTTGTTTAGAGTTCTGCTTCTTTCATTCGCTCAGCGTTCTCTGCCACTGTGAGTGCATCAATCATAGGCTGTATGTCACCTCCCAGGAAACCTTGCAGGTCGTGTGTCGTGAAACCGATACGGTGGTCGGTAACTCGTCCTTGCGGGAAGTTGTAGGTGCGTATCTTGGCACTTCTGTCACCCGTGGAAACAAGACTCTTGCGGCGGTTTGCTATATCATCGACATACTTCTGATGCTCCTTGTCATAGATAAAGGTGTATAGTCGTGAGAGCGCACGCTCCTTGTTCTTTGGCTGGTCACGCGTTTCGGTACATTCAATGAGTATCTCTTCCGTCTCACCGGTGTTGGGGTTCTTCCACATGTAACGCAGACGAACACCAGATTCCACCTTGTTCACGTTCTGTCCTCCAGCACCAGACGAGCGGAAAGTGTCCCATTTTATCTCTCCTTCGTTCACATGTACCTCGAACTTGTCTGCCTCAGGCAATACTGCTACCGTAGCGGCAGAGGTCTGCATTCGTCCGTTTGACTCTGTAACAGGTACTCTCTGCACGCGATGGACACCCGACTCATATTTCAATGTACCATAGACATCGGCTCCGCTAACGGCGAAATCAATCTCCTTGTAGCCACCTACGGCACCCTCGTTGAAGTCGGTTACCGACAATTGCCATCCCTTCGACTCACAGAAACGCTTGTACATCTGGAACAGGTCGCCAGCAAAAAGGCACGCCTCGTCGCCACCTGTACCTGCTCGTATCTCCATCTGCACGTTCTTGGCATCCTCAGGGTCCTTAGGAATGAGAGCAATCTTAATCTCTTCCTCCAGACGCGGCTGCAGTTCCTCGTTAGTGGCAAGTTCCTCGCGTGCCATCTCCCTCATCTCAGGGTCGCTTTCGTTAGCGAGGATATCCTTTGCTTCCTTTATTCCGTTCAGACATGCTATGTATCGCTTTCGCGCATCCATGATGTCCCCAAGGTCCTTATACTCCTTGGTTAGTTTCACAAATCTCTGCTGGTCGGCAATCACGCTGGGGTCGGTAATCAGAGTCGTTACCTCCTCGTAGCGTGCCTCCAGTCCGTCAAGTTTCTGTAGTATGCTGTTGTTGTCCATAACTTACTTGCAAAAGTTGAGTACTTTAATAATCGAATACGCCAAATTCGCTCTTGATGGTGAGGCTCTTCTTGCCTTCCTCCACGCGTCCCACCAACTGCGCATCAATGTTGAACGACTTGCTTATTTCAATAACCTTGTCTGCCACTTCAGGACGCACATAGATTTCCATTCGATGTCCCATGTTGAACACCTGGTACATCTCGCGCCAGTCGGTGCCGCTTTGCTCCTTGATGATCTGGAAGAGTGGGGGAACGGGGAACATGTTGTCCTTAATCACGCGGCAGTTGTCACCCACGAAGTGAAGCACCTTGGTCTGCGCTCCGCCAGTACAGTGAACCATTCCGTGAATCTCCGGACGTATCTCATCGAGCACACGCTTGATGACTGGGGCATAGGTGCGAGTGGGCGACAGTACGAGTTGCCCCACATCCACTTTCTCCCCAAGGGATTGTAGCAGGTCGGTTAGTTTATATTTCCCGCTATATACCAGTTCCTCAGGCACATTGTGGTCGTAACTCTCGGGGTATTTCTCTGCCAGATACTTACCGAATACATCATGACGTGCCGATGTCAGTCCGTTGCTTCCCATTCCTCCGTTATAACGCTTCTCGTATGTTGCCTGACCAGTGGATGAGAGTCCCACGATGACATCACCGGGACGTATGTTCGCGTTATCTATGACATCGCTTCGCTTCATGCGGCATGTGACGGTAGAGTCAACTATGATGGTGCGTACAAGGTCGCCCACGTCGGCTGTCTCTCCACCGGTGGGGTATATGCCTATTCCCATATCACGAAGTTCGGCGAGCAGTTCGTCGGTTTCGTTGATAATGGCTGAAATCACCTCGCCGGGAATGAGCATCTTATTGCGCCCTATGGTACTCGACACGAGAATGTTGTCCACCGCTCCGACACAAAGCAGGTCGTCGGTGTTCATCACGATAGCATCCTGCGCTATGCCTTTCCACACAGAGAGGTCTCCGGTCTCCTTCCAGTACATATACGCGAGGCTCGATTTCGTTCCGGCACCATCGGCATGCATTATGTTGCAATACTCCGGGTCGCCTCCCAGAATGTCTGGAATAATCTTGCAAAACGCTTGTGGGAAAATACCCTTGTCAATGTTCTTGATGGCGTTGTGGACATCTTCCTTTGCCGCACTCACTCCGCGCATCATATATCTATTTGATTTATCCATCATGTTGTGTTTGTTGTTTAGTGAAATGACTCAAACCTCATCTCTCCCCATGCCAGAACTCCCATGAGGCGAATGCCTGCAGGAGAAGCATCTCAAGTCCGTTCTTTACCGTCGCACCTTTCTGCCTTCCCTTTTCAAGGAACAGCGTCTCGTCGGGGTTGTATATGAGGTCGTATAGTATGTTATGCTCGTCCATTGCCTCGTAGGGCAGTTTGGGACACTCGTCGGTGTGTGGGTACATACCGCATGGAGTGCAGTTCACAATCACATTGTACTCCTTCACCACGTCAGGCGTAATCTTGTCATACTGCAATGTTCCGGGCCTTTCATATCTGCTGACGAAAACCGTCTCCAGTCCCAGTGAGCGTAATCCGAAGTCGATGGCCTTTGATGCTCCGCCAGTACCCAGTATCAGTGCCTTCTTATGGCAACTCTCAATCATCGGCTCTATGCTGCGCGTAAAACCGATGACATCGCTGTTGAATCCTTTAAGTACGAAATCAGCGCCCTTGTGCTCAACCCTTATCACGTTGACTGCTCCGATAGCCCTTGCTTCAGGACTGATATAGTCGAGATACTCCATCACCTTCTCCTTATACGGTATAGTGACGTTCAGTCCCCGAAGTTCTGGATTCCTTGCCAGAACCTCTGGAAGCATGTCTATGGAGGCTATCTCGAAGTTTATGTACCGAGCGTCGATGTTCTCGTTCGAGAACTTCTCATTGAAGTAACTAATAGAGAACGAGTGCCCCAATGGGTAACCAATCAGTCCGTACTTGTCCATAATTATAATGTTATAAAGATTCTTTGCCTATTTTGTTGCTATGTAAAGCGTGCAGATGCCAAAGGTGAGACGTTTGAATCTCGACTTGCTGAATCCCGCCTTCTGCAGGATGTCCATCATTGCCTCTCCTTGAGGGAATGCCTCGATTGTGGCGGTGAGATACTTATATGCGCTCTTGTCCTTTGAGACGAGTTTCCCGTATATCGGTAGGAAGGTGTGGCTGTAAACCCAGAACAGTTGCCTCATGGGGAAACTGACAGGTCGTGTTAGTTCCACCACACTGAGGTGTCCTCCGGGCTTGAGCACACGGCACATCTCGCTGAGTCCTCTGTCGAGACTTCCGAAGTTACGTATGCCGAATGCTGCCGTTACAGCGTCAAACGTATTGTCTTCGAACGTAAGGTTCAGACAATCCTCCTTCCTGAAGGATATGATGTCGGCAAGCCCTGCCTGTTCCACTTTCTTTCTTCCTATCTCCATCATGCCTTCAGAGATGTCGGCACCAATGAGATTCGTAGGCTTCAGCAGTTGGGCAGACAAGATGGCAAAGTCTCCGGTGCCTGTGGCGATGTCGAGCATCACCTTAGGCTTATACTCCCTGAGTTGTTCTATTGCCTTGCGTCGCCATCCCTTGTCTATGTCCCACGAGAGACGATGGTTGAGGGTGTCATAGCTTGGGGCGATGTTGTCGAACATCTCCTCCACCTGTTTCGTCTTTTCCTCCCCCTTGTCGTAGGGCTTTATCGTCTCTTGCTTGTACATTGTCAGGCTTTACTTAGCACAGGATGCAAGATATTCTCTTACATTCTTCTCTATGCGTGCGGCGATATCATCCTCTGCTTCGGCACGGTCAAACTTCTCGCCCGTGATATGCTCGTAGAGTTCGATGTAGCGCTCACTCACGCTCTCGGCATATTCGTCGGTAATCTCAGGCATCACCTGTCCCGGCTCGTTCATGAAGTTATGCTCAATGAGCCACTGTCTCACGAACTCCTTTGAGAGTTGTCGCTGAGGCTCGCCCTTGGCCAGTTTCTCCTCGTAGCCTTCAGCATAGAAGTAGCGGCTGGAGTCGGGAGTGTGAATCTCGTCAATGAGATACACCTTGCCGTCACGCTTTCCGAACTCATATTTTGTGTCAACGAGGATAAGTCCTTGCTTTGCAGCAATCTCCTGTCCACGTGCGAAAATCTTACGGGTGTAGTCCTCCATCACCTCGTAGTCTTCCTTTGACACGATGCCCTGTGCGATAATCTCTTCCTTCGAGATATTCATGTCGTGTCCCTCGTCGGCCTTTGTCGTAGGTGTGATTATAGGTTCCGGGAACCGTTCGTTCTCACGCATTCCATCGGGCAGTTTCACACCGCACAGTTCGCGGCAACCGTTCTTATACTCGCGCCATGCAGAGCCTGTGAGGATAGAGCGGATAATCATCTCCACGCGGAATCCCTCGCATTTCAGTCCTACGGTCACCATAGGGTCGGGCGTTGCTAGTTTCCAGTTAGGGCAGATGTCGGTCGTGGTGTCAAGAAACTTTGCGGCAATCTGGTTCAGTACCTGTCCCTTGAAAGGTATTCCCTTAGGCAGAACCACGTCAAATGCCGATATTCTGTCGGTTGCAACCATTACCAGAAGGTCGTCGTTGATGTCATATACATCGCGCACCTTACCGTGATAAACACTCTTTTGTCCTTCGAAGTGAAAATCTGTTTTTGTTAAAGCTTTCATTCCTATATCTTTTTAATCTGTTTGTTCACTTTCCGAATGTCTTCTTTTTGCATAGCTCTGCTCCTTCTCCTTGTCGTAGGACTCGTAGGCGTTGACAATCCTTGTAACGAGTTTATGGCGCACTATGTCTGTCTTGTTCATCTCAATGAACGAGATACCTTCCACACCCTTCAGTATCCTCATTGCCGTTCGCAGTCCGCTGTTGATTTCGTGTGGCAAGTCAACCTGAGTCATGTCGCCGGTGATAATCATCTTCGTGTTCCATCCCATGCGGGTGAGGAACATCTTCAGTTGAGCCGTTGTGGTGTTCTGTGCCTCGTCGAGAATTACTACGGCATCGCTCAGTGTGCGTCCTCGCATGAAGGCAAGTGGTGCTATCTGAATGATATGCTTGTCCATCATGTCCTGTAGTTTCACTGCAGGTATCATGTCCTCAAGCGCGTCATAGAGAGGTTGCAGATACGGGTCTATCTTATCCTTCATGTCGCCGGGCAGGAACCCCAGTTTCTCACCTGCCTCCACCGCCGGTCTTGAGAGGATAATCTTCTTTGCCTGTTTCTCCTTCAGTGACTTCACCGCAAGTGCTATGCTGAGATACGTCTTTCCCGTTCCCGCCGGTCCAACGGCAAAAATCATGTCGTCCTTCTCAAACGCATCGATAATCTTCTGCTGATTCTCGCTTCGTGCCTTGATGGGACGTCCCGAGATGCTGTACACCACAACATCCTTCGCGGCATCGTCCTTCGTCTTCCTCCCGTTGGCGATGTCCAGGATGTCCTCCTCTGAGATGGAGTTGTATTTCAAGACGTGCTTCCGCATCGCCTCGATGCAATTCTCAAAGTGAAGCATCTGGTCGCTGTCACCAATGACACGCAACACATTGTCGCGGGCCACAATGCGCAACTTCGGGAAGAGCGCCTTAATCATCTGAAGGTGGTTGTTTCCGACCCCGTAGAACACTACGGGGTCAATATCTTCAAGTACTATATGCTTCTCTGTCACGTTTCCCTTTATACTTTTGCTTACAGATAATAATAATGAATTCTCTTTGTTAAAAAATCACGTGCAAAATTACAAAATTAATTCGACATAACATCTCCTTTCTTTCTATTTTATGTTAAACTTTCATCTTTTGGTCGAAAATGAGTCAAATGTCAGGAAAAAACAGTACCTTTGTCGCTTGAAACACTCTTATGAAGTTTAAAGTCACAAAAAACAGATATCTGGAAGGGTTCGGGATTGTAGTGGTGATACTCGCTCTCGTACGATGCTTCTTTCCTTCTGTGGCAGAGCAGAAAGTCTCTGTGCAGGAGGGAGCGGAGTTTGACAGTGTGCAAGTTGACCAGCAGCGTGCCGCCACCGATGTCCCTGAAAAGAAAGAGCCCGACTCTAAACCTCTTGAGATAAAGCCTTCCCGATTCTTTGATTCCGCAGGCAACATCATCAAGAACAAAATCCTCAGCGTGAATAATTACAAAGAGGCTTTTCCCGACACCAACGACTTGCAGATGGTTGCTGCACAGAAGTATGGCGTACCGCCTATGGAGTACCGTGCCGACGTGGAGAACAACAAGACAGGACTCGTGTATATAGGTGCCAATCCTTACTATGACACCGACCCTATGACGCGCAGCATACCATATCTCGTACCCCGTGCCGCAACGCTTCTTAACGACATCGGAAGGGCTTTCTTCGACAGTCTTCAGGTAAAGGGACTGCCCATCAACCGTTTCATCGTCACCAGTGCCACCAGAACGCGTGAGGACGTGGCCATCCTGCGCCGTCACAACAGAAATGCGACGGAGAACAGTTGTCACATGTACGGCACCACGTTCGACATATCATATACAAGATATAATCCCATTTCAACTCCCGTGCGTGACGATCAGTTGAAATGGGTTCTCAGTGAAGTATTACGTGATATGCGTGAGAGTGAGCGTTGCTATGTCAAATACGAAGTGAAACAAAGTTGTTTCCACATCACGACGAGGTGAGTTAGTATTCTTCGTCTTCCACTATATCTGCTGCCTCGAGCGACAGTGAGTCGGGGTCTTCCTCTATTGTGGTGCGGTAACTCTCTTCCGTCAGCTTGTCCTCGTCGAAGTCGTCATCGTCATCGTCTGCATTGTAGTTGTCAACGATTTCCACATCCTCGTCGGCATTATCCTCATTGATAGCATCGTCGTCATCATCGATGTCGAACTTAGTGCGCTGACGCTCCACCTTCGGTTTCTCCTTCGCGAAGATAGCCTCCACCCAGGTGCCCTTCGGTATCTCCAGTACCTCGTAGCCGTCCTCTATTTTCTTCTCATACATACCGCCTTTCTTGTGCAGCCTGTCGGCCGGAAGGGTGGTGGTGCTTATGTCGAAGCCGTGCTGTATGATGTCCTGGATGCTCTGAGACAGGGAGTCCCATCCTCCTCCGAAGTTACGGTCGAGCACCTCGATGAGTTTCGCGGCAGAGATATGCCCGATGTTCTCGTAGGTGAGGTCAGTGACGCGTGTGATAGGGTGTTTCTTCACGGCCCATTTCACCTTCTCGTTGTCCTCGCCCTTTATCTGTGCGACCTTGAATCCTCTTGCCTCGTATTTCTTTATCACTTCCGGCTTGTCAATCTTTACCTCTTCGATGTCGAAAGCGCTTTTGATGATATCTAGATAATGGCGCATGTTCTCCTTCAGGTCGGCATCCTTCTGCGCAGATTCTATCATGCGGAAGATGTCATTCTCCTGAATGTCCCATACGTTGCTCTTGTTCAGTGTCTTCAGCGTTAAGGTTTTTCCTGCTGTTTCTTTCATAATGATTTAAAAGTTCAAAGTTCTATGTTCTAAGTACAAATCGTTTGCAAAAATACTATATAAAATCTTATTTGCAAGTTTTTCTATGAAAAAAAATGCTAACATTGAAAAAAAACTCACACACCTTGCATTTTTACATTTTAAATTTTTACTTTTGCACATGTATTATGGCCGAACCATTAGCGGAAAGGATGCGACCTCACACGCTCGAGGACTATATCGGGCAGAAGCATCTTGTGGGTGAGGGTGCTGTCCTGCGTCGTATGATTGACGCTGGGCACATCACCTCTTTTATATTATGGGGACCTCCGGGAGTGGGGAAGACCACACTCGCCCAGATAATAGCCAACAAGTTGAAGACTCCTTTCTATACCCTGAGTGCCGTAACAAGTGGAGTGAAGGACGTGCGCGACGTCATAGAGAGGGCTAGGAACGGACGGTTCTTCAACTCCGCCAGTCCTATACTCTTCATCGACGAGATACACCGCTTCAGCAAGAGCCAGCAGGACTCGCTCCTCGGAGCCGTGGAGAAGGGTGTGGTGACACTCATCGGGGCCACGACCGAGAACCCCTCGTTCGAGGTCATCCGTCCTCTGCTGTCGCGCTGTCAGTTATATGTGCTGAAATCCCTCGACAAGGACGACCTGTTGCAGTTGCTCCACCGTGCTATAGAGGAGGATGTGGAACTCAAGAAACGCAAGATAGAGTTGCGCGAGACCTCGGCAATGCTGCGCTATAGCGGTGGTGATGCGCGCAAACTTCTCAATATCCTTGAACTGGTGGTCGAGGCATCGCCCGAGGGAGAGGATGTCGTAGTCACCGATGAGATAGTGGTCAACCGCCTCCAGCAGAACCCTCTGGCATACGACAAGGACGGGGAGATGCACTACGACATTATCTCCGCATTCATAAAAAGCATTCGCGGCAGCGACCCCGACGCCGCCCTTTACTGGATGGCACGCATGATAGAGGGTGGGGAAGACCCGCAGTTCATTGCCCGCCGTATGGTTATCAGCGCTGCCGAGGACATCGGACTTGCCAATCCCAATGCCCTTTTGCTGGCCAATGCCGCCTTCGATGCCGTTATGAAGATAGGATGGCCCGAGGGCAGGATACCGCTTGCAGAGTGTGCCGTCTATCTTGCCACGTCGCCAAAGAGCAATTCCGCATATATGGGCATCGGCAAGGCACTCGAGGTGGTCAAGGAGACCGGCAACCAACCCGTGCCCCTGCATCTGCGCAATGCACCGACGAAACTGATGGCTGAGTTAGGCTATAGCGACGGATATAAGTATGCCCACGACTATCCGGGCAACTTCGTCGTACAGCAGTTCCTTCCCGATGAACTGAAGGACGAGCGATTCTGGCACGCCCAGCACTCCCCGTCGGAGGAAAAACTATACCAGCGCATGATACAGTGCTGGGGAGAGCGCTTCAGGAAATAGCATGTAAGACAATACTATGGAGTCATTCATATTCATAATAGAGTTTTTAGGAACCTTTGCCGCCGCGATATCAGGCATCCGACTTGCCGCTGCCAAGCAGTTCGACTGGTTCGGGGGCTATGTCGTCGGTCTTGCTACGGCCATCGGCGGCGGAACGCTCCGCGACCTGATGATCAACGCCACACCCTTCTGGATGACCAAGAGCGTATATATAATATGTACCGGAATAGCACTTGTCGTTGTCATCATCTTCAAGAAATACCTTGTAAGGCTCAATAACACGTGGTTTATCTTCGACACGCTGGGACTGGCGTTCTTCACCGTCGCCGGCATACAGAAGACGCTGATGTACGGCTTCCCCTTCTGGGTGGCCATCATTATGGGATGCATCACGGGAGCGGCAGGTGGAGTGGTGCGTGATGTCCTGATAAACGAGGAGCCTTTGATATTCCGCAAGGAGGTCTATGCGCTTGCAAGCATCATCGGAGGACTCATCTTCCATCTGCTGTCGTGGCTCGGTGCAGGTCATGCGGCGTGTGCTGTAGTATGCTTCATCAGTATTGTCGCCATGCGTGTCCTTGCCGTGAAATATCACATCAGTCTGCCACATCTGAAGGCGGAAGATATCGAAAAATAGGCCTCACAACCACTTTTTGCCACTTTTTCTCAAAAAAACACGCGAAATATTTTGCCGTTAGCAAAAAACTATGTACCTTTGCACTCGCAATTCAAGAAGGAGGCTCCCTAGCTCAACTGAATAGAGCATCTGACTACGGATCAGAAGGTTGTGGGTTTGAATCCCGCGGGAGTCACAAAAGGGATAAGCCAAGACGAGAGTTTACTTTCAGTCTTGGTTTTTTCTTTTTGTTGGACGGCTGGTGCAACCGAAGGGATATGCAATTTTGCGGGAGTCACGAAAAGCAACAAAGAGAGTTATCACGACGATAACTCTCTTTTTCTTTATGTAGGACTTACCTTTATGCTATTATTCATGGACAAGTGGTGATCGGATTGCTGCAAATTTTGTCGATAGGCATCCACCCTGTATAGCGTTTGTCTGAAGTCTCCACCTTGATCCATTCACCCCGAATCTCAATAGGACGCAGTCCCACTTCCATCAAATAGGAAGTACCTATTTTAAGGGGCTTGCCCTTTGCCGATGGGGTTACACGCAACACATTATCATAACTGCCACTGATATGGAACCGCAACACCGAGTTATGCACCCAATAACCTGTCGTCGAACCTTTAAGCTGCACACTCTCATCCTCTTCGTAGCCGTAAACTTCAACAACAGGGTCTATCTTCCACCAGTTGTTTTTCACTTCGAGCAGCTCCACCACATGACCGCCATCAACGTCAGGAAGAGTCTGCACCACCTGTCCATTAGGCGCATTACGCACATTGGTGGGAGTACCGCTTGTGTCATAAATATAAGCACTTGCACCAGTCTGGGCATACACCGACATGGAAAAAACCATAATCAGGGTTGTCAAAACAAATTTTCTCATACCAATCCTAAATTCCGCAGCACTTCAGTTTAACTTCCTTTACAAGCACCTGGGCGGCAAAAGGGTTCTTGCTATAACAAGCGGCAGAGCCCGACGGCCCGGGATTTCGCCACGTCCGAGATTCCACTTGCCTTAGTGCTGCAAATCAAGACAAGCAAAAACATCAATGACACGACAAAGATAAACATAAAAATCTGAAAAACACTCCTTTTGGAGGAATAATTCTTGCGAAAAAACTATTTCCCCCGTTTCGACTCCTGGAAGAGCATGAAATAGGAAATGCAACAATGTAACTTTGTAACAATGTAACATTAAGCAATTTCATATATGTGTCTTGTACTGAAATAGGTTATAGATTGTAAGTATATATATACTATATTAAT